>CAYSSP010000024.1:0-42047 GCA_964433815.1 uncultured Candidatus Cloacimonadota bacterium | reverse complement strand
TGCCATCAGAAAGAGAGAGAAGTATTGTATGTGTTTTCACACAGTCTCGAAGGCATGTATCTGATATAAACAAGGTGTAAAGTAATAATGAGAGGTTTCGATGAGTAATGGGGCTGATCAGTTGTAGGATATCGGTATGCCAATGGTCATTATTGATACCAGCAAATACTATCATCACTTTGTAGATAATCATTTGATCTGTTGTTATGTCTCTACATCCCCTGCTTGGATATTGCCAGTATAATGGGACGATCATGCCGCGATCATGCCGCCACCGCGGCATGATCGCGGCTAGAGCGCGGCAGCAGCGCGGCGAGATTCAAAGAGAAAGGAGTAACGATAACGTTCCTGATTCGTTCGCAGGAATGACTTAGGGGAGGCGCAGAGCGCCGTGAACAGTGATCAGTAATCAGTGAACAGGTCTTGCGGAATGCGCTTAGCGCAGTTGATAGGATGGATTCCTGCCTACACGACTCCCCAAAGCATACGCTTTGCTGATTCGTTCGCAGGAATGACGGAAGGGGGTACAGGTTGGGAGGCAGGTTCGAAACCATGCGCAGCGCTAACTACCTAACTGCTAACTTCTAACTGAGCTATGCACTTCCTCTGTGGTAGAAAAACTCCTTACTCCTTTGCTCCTTGTAAAAAAACCTCAGCTTACGAAGATCTCCTCGATCTCGTAGCTCCCCAAGTAGATGGAGCCATTGTGGCCGTCGATGGCGATTTGTTCGCCAAGATTTAGTCTCGTGCTACCGATCTGGCAATACTTTTCCTTATCAAAGACCAGGAGATTGCGGCAATTTACCACTCCGATCTTGTTGAGCCGCGTGGCTGTGACTGCCGCGTGGGAACTGGCCCCGCCCCTGGATGTGAGTAATCCGCAGCATTCGACTATCAGATCGATATCATCCGGCACTGTATCAGGGCGCACCAGGATCAGGCTTTGTCCCGGATCTTCTGCTTTCATCGCCCTGATATCATCTTCATCAAAGACGATTCTGCCGTTTAAAACTCCACTGCCGATTCCGATCCCGTGACCGATCTGTTTAGGAGCGTGCTGTTCAAAGTTAAAGACCTTGAGCATCCTCTCCTTGTTGATGTTTTGATCCCTGATTTGCAGGATATAGAGATCATCCTCGCTGTCTCCCTGGAAAGTGAATTCGATCTCCTGATGTGCGTAGCCAAGATCTTCCACCAGCCTGCGGGCATAGCGGCGCAAGCGGTTGTAGATATTGGGGAAGTCCTTTTCCAGTGAGCTCTCCAAGGGCTCGGTTGCTGCCAGCCTTTGATTCTCGGAAATGGGTAATGTATAAACCAGGCCGGCCACGACGTCCTCGCCTTGGCTGCAGATGGTAAAATCGCCTGTAAGATTTATCCCGGGCGTCTTGGTGGCGGGATCGTGGGTAAAGACCACGCCTGATCCGCTGCGGAGGCTGATATTGCCAAAGACCATCTCCTGGCAGACGACTGCTGTGCCCCATTCATCCGCAATCTGCATGGTTTTGCGGTACAAAATTGCTCGGTTTGTATCCCAGGAATCGAGCACCGAAACGATGGCACTTTTGAGCTGCAAGAAAGGATCTTGCACCAGTTCCACTCCGTGGCGAGCAAGGACTGCTTTGTATTCAAAGGTCATTTGGCGCATCTGCTCATCCGAGAAAGCAGTCTTGAGGTTTACTTGGTAACGCTCCTTGTACTCAATCATTATCTGGTCAAATTCGTCACGCTCGATCCCGTGACTCATACCCCAGCTTTGCAGTAATCGACGGTAGCAGTCCCAGGCAGTCCAGCCAAAATTGTGCTGTTTACTGAGTGCCTCGGTGATTTCGTCGTTGAGCCCGATATTGAGGAAGGTATTCATAGCCCCGGGCATAGAGATTGCGCCTCCCGATCTAACTGAGAGCAGCAGTGGTTTACAGGGATCACCAAAGTAGCGTCCGGTATAGTTTTCCAAGGCTACCAGCTTTTGCCTGATAATCCGATCCATCTCTTCGCTCATTTCAGGATGCGAATTGAGGGCTGTCCGGTGCCGGAAAAGCTCGGTAGTGAGTACAAATCCGCCCGGGATGGGGAATTGCAACTGGGAGAGTTTCTTCAGGAAATAGGCTTTGGCTCCCAGGAAGACCTGATTATCGAGACGGCTGTCCTTTTTGTGCAAAAGGGTGCTCACCTGGTCGGGATCGTAATTCATCACCTTGATCAAGAGCTCCGGCTTGAAAAGCTGCTTCATATTTCGAAGTGAAACCAGAATGCGAGAAACAAAGTTGTCCAGATCCTGGATCAGGAAGGCAGATGAGAGCATATTGCGGTAAAATTCCTCTGCTTTCTTTTGGTAAGCAGCACCTTCGGCGGCATCGGGATCGAGCTGGGGAATGATGATATGCAGTTCGCGATCAAAGCTGCGATAGAAGTATTCGGAGATAATCTCCTTTACATTCTCTTCCAGGAAACTGAAGATGTTGATATACTGATCAATCGAGAAGTTTGAGCTGCTGATGGAGTAGCGCAGCATCTGCAGGTCGCTTTCAAAAGCTTCATTGGAGATGCCATCCAGCTTGAGTCCCATATTAAAGAGCTCGAGCGTGCGAACAATCCTCTTGAGTGTGCGAGCGGTGATATATCCCAGATTTATAGTGGCAATATCGCGAGACATCAGGCTGCTTACGACTGCTTCGAGACGGAAGATCAATCCCAGAGCTTCGAACTTGTTTTCCCTGTATTGTCCATACATGGAGGGAATGCCTGCGGCTATATGGCGTTTGTAATAGATATTTTCCCAGCCCTGGCTTTCCTTGGGGCTGCGCACCAGGATTGTAAGCCGCTCAATCATCGACATCAGATAGCGGATGCTATTCTCAAAGTCGCTGTGATTGAGCAAGCGACGTAATTGTTGAATTTCCTTGGGAGCGAAGAAAGTGTATTTTTCGAGCTGACGACAGATGTCTGAGGAATGGAAATAGTACTTTTCTCTCAGGAGGTCGTGCAGCCGCAGGATATTGAAAAGCTTTGAAAGCGGTACATCGTTTGAGTAGTCAATGCGGCGAAAGATCGGCTCGATCTGATCCCAAGACATTTCTATAAGCTGGTCAATAGTATATCCACTATCCTGTTCGAAACGCTTTAAGGCATTGATCATGCGATTCGACTCGAATTTTGCAGAGCCTTCCTGATCAGCATCGGATTCACTAAGCTCAGTATAAACATCCGCAGGCAGGATGGCTTCGAGAGCGCTGAGATCGGAATCTTGCCAGTAGCGCAGGATCTTTTCCACCAGGATGATGTGAGTATTATTGCTCTCGGTATGAACCTGTTTACGCAGGAAGTGGATGAGGCGGTCGCGGCGATGGGTCACTTCGTCCATAGTGGTCGTGACATCCCGGATTTCGCCCTCGGCTCCTATCTCGCTAAAGAATACCGGGAAAAGGCGCAAGAGTTGTTGCACCTGTTTCCAATGTTGTACAGCTCGCGAGTTGAGGAAGGCAGAGACATCCTTTTGAAAGAGATCTGTATCGGCAATGAAGACACCTCCAACCCTCAGATTGACGATCAGGGCAGCCATCAGACGCATTGAATGGCGGGGGTCGAGGCTGATCAAATCGAGCCAGATACGGATGTTTTTCACGTGGTTTTTATCGATCTCGAGCTGCCAGTCATCCCGTATGCGGATGGGGGAGGGGTGGACGAAGCCAAAGCTGATCAATGCTTGCAGCCAGGCATCCATCAAAGCCTTATCAGCAGTAGTGGCAACGATCTTTCCGATCGTCCACAGACAATCCAGGATACTGTCTCGATGACTGTCTTTGTAAGGCTCGATCTGTCGGAAGAAGGTACCGAGAAAATCTATCAATTCTGCCGGGGCAAGCTCACTGCTGATCTCCCTGAGCAGGCGGTTCAAATCAAAGAGGAGGTGTTTGTAAAGGCTTGCCATACCCGGTAGGGTAAGCAGGAAGAAGACGTATTGGATGCGCTGTGTATCTGATGGGAAGGCGATTACCGCTCTTCTGTATAGATCGGCAAGCTCGTGATAGGAGGGGATTTTGGCGATTTGTTCAAAGCTACTCACCTGCTCCAGACGAGATAGTAGTGAAGTAAAATACATACTATCGGGGATTTGCCCGGTCTGCGGTTTGGGAATGCCTGTCTTTGCAAGCCAGAGCTCAAGATTGGCGGTTTCCTGCCAGTAATGAATAGTATCCTTGAGTAGCTGATGGATCTCTGCAAGATCATTTGGATCTTCTGCCTCACTTGAGCTGTTGCGGCGCCAGATCAAATCGCGGTAGATGCCTCCGGCGCGAATGAAAACATCCCGGGAGCTTTTATTCCATGCGTGTAGGAAACCAATCAACTGCTCGGTATAAGCCTCCATCGGTTCTGTCATTTGCATTACCTTCCCGGTGTATTCCAGGACTGTGGTAAGGAGCAGTTCGCCTTGTTCCGGGCTCAATTCGCGTCCTGAAAGCCGGGTAAAGATATCAAGCAATAGGGGAAATGCCAAGGGACGGTTGTCTTCGCGGGAGAAAAACCAAAAATCGGAGAGGACCAATTCTCGCAGCATCGAGATCGTGCTCCCGCTATTGGAATATGGATGGTTGAGCTCGCTGATAAATTCGGCAGAGCGGTTGTTGATACCGAAATAGGCGTTGCTAAGATCGATGAAGCTCTGATCTGCCTGTGGAATATCTATAGGCAGGGCACGGGTTTCTGCCAAGTTTACGTCTAAGGCTTTGGATTTGATCTCTTCCATTTCTTCCTCTGATTATGTGTGTACGATAGTAGGTAGTTATAACTCAATTCATAGTGCTTGCTCTGCGGCTTTCCGTCAAGTAAAAGCTGAAAACGCTGGGGATTAATCCAAAACCAGGGGGGATATTATCACTGGAATCTTGACAAATACAGAGCATTTCTCCAGACTGCGCCCAGCCTCATAACAGAGGACTATGCATATAATTGGAGACAAGATGCAAGACAAATTGATTAACTTCATCAGAGACGAATTTTTGGATGATCCGGATACCGAGCTTGACCTGGATACCAAGCTTATCTCCAGCGGGATGATCGATTCCTTTTCGCTGGTATCGCTGCAACGCTTTATCGAACAAGAATTTGGCAAGAAGATACCTGCCCCCAGAATAACAGCCCAATCCTTTGATACAGTCCGGCAGATGATGCAGATCATCGAGCAGTTTTAGGGTTTTTACTAAGTTATTCCATTTGAATTGCGGAATTGTGAATCTATACTTGGACATCTCCAAGTGATACTTAGCTGATATCACATTAACCAACTATAACTTGCGGTCAGGTGCTGCAGGTTTTGTTATATAGATGTATGCAAAAAGCAGTTAACTAACCTAATTGCAGTAGCATACAGGCATGGAAATTAGTAAGACTAAAAGAAACTGTTTGCATTGTTAGCAAGACTGATTATCCTGTGTATGATGCTAGTTCTCTACGGTATTGTAGGGATACTAGTCCCAGAAAAAAAGATTGACAGATCAGGAAAGCCGAGGGATTCTGCCTTCAACGTCAAATAAAGGGAATTTGAGAGAGATTATGATAAAAGCACGGTATGACAAGCGGCTTCAATACAAGCCCTTAGATTTGCGTAGCGCATTAACAGAGAACGATTCCCCCTCGATTGATTGCCAAGAAGCTCTTGCCTTGATTCCCTCTCCCATCACCGATGTTGACACTATCAATGTAGAAATAATCCGACAGCTATAACGTAGCTTAAGCTTTACTATGGCAATATCTTGTGCTACTATTATGGTAAGCCACGGGGCGAAGCTGTACTTGAATAGTGCAAGAAAAACCGGCCAGAGCTGATAATCTGGTCATAATAGATAGAATGTTGGTTACAGTCGTAGCATATCATAGAGAATAAGTTAATAGAAGCCACATGAGTCCGAAAATCAATTGAAAAGCACTAATTGGGAATGAAAATTATGAAAGTAGTTCTTATCACTGGCGGGGCCGGTTTTATCGGTTCAAATTACATCCGGCATTTGATGACGGATCCGGGTTTTGATGGTATAGCGATCAATCTTGATAAGCTAACTTATGCCGGAAATTTGGAGAGCCTGGAAGATATCCGGGAGAGCGTTGGCGGGAAAAGATACTTCTTTGAACATACGGATATTTGTGATAGGGAAGCTGTTTCTGCAATCTTCAGGAACTACCGTCCTGATACAATAGTCAATTTTGCCGCAGAATCGCATGTTGACAGATCCATTGATGGCCCCTTGGAATTTGTTCATACAAACGTAATGGGTACAGCGGTGCTGTTACAGAATGCCTTGGAGCTCTATCGCAGCTTGGATGAAACCGGCAAACAAGCCTTCCGTTTTCATCATGTTTCTACCGATGAGGTTTATGGTTCTCTAGGCGAGGAAGGCTTCTTTACGGAAATGACACCCTACGATCCCAGTTCACCCTATTCAGCTTCCAAGGCATCCTCTGATCATCTGGTGAGAGCCTGGCATCGCACCTTTGGACTTCCGGTAACAATCAGCAATTGCTCCAATAACTATGGGCCATATCAGTTCCCAGAGAAGTTAATCCCTTTGATGATCCTCAATTGTCTGGCACACAAGCCACTGCCAGTCTATGGTAAGGGGTTGAACGTTCGGGATTGGCTATACGTCTCAGACCATTGCGAAGCGATAACTTCGATTATCAAAAAAGGAGCAATTGGAGAGACCTACAATATCGGAGGCAATAATGAGATTCGTAATATAGACATAGTCCATACTATATGCGATATCCTTGATGAGCTTGTTCCAGTCATACCAGCTTCAAATGACTCCCCGAATCAAATCCAATCCTATAAAGATCTAATCACATATGTCAAAGATCGTCCAGGTCACGATCTGCGCTATGCTATCGATGCCACAAAGATTCAACAGGAACTATCTTGGCAACCTCGGGAGAACTTTGAAACTGGGATTCGAAAAACAATCGAATGGTATCTCGACCACAAAGAATGGTGGCAGAATATTCAGAGCAATAAGTACCAGCAACAGAGGCTGGGCTTATAAATATCCGATTGAGTATGTGTTAGTATTTGGAAGCATTGAATTGTTCTGAGTTGAATTTCTACGAGTACCGGCTTCGATGTCACGTAGTGTATGACCGACTGGTAGATGATTTGTATAGTGTTTATTAGGAGTCTAAATCATTGACTATAAATCACTTTTGGCAGAGTTAATGGCTTCAAAGCATGATATCTCTTGAGTATTTTTTAGTCCTATTTATCTCGGTAGCATTCTATTGGATTGCCCCACAGCAGTCATATAGAAAACTGATCTTGGTCTTTAGCAGCCTGCTTTTCATTTTTCTGCTTGATCCGTGGAGCATGTTAGTTGTATTGGGACTCACCCTATCCACTTATGCTTTTGGGTTGGCCATTTATAAGTACAAAAAAGAGCCTTGGATATATCGTTTTGGATTAATTCTATTGATACTTATATTGGCTGTATTTAAATATTTGGGTCTTTTGGCGGGTGTGTTTAGTGGTTTAACGCAGTTTTTTATTCATCTGCCAAGCTTCAGGATTAATCATCTGCTGCTTCCTTTGGGTATTTCATACATTACTTTCAAACACATCAGCTATCTTACCGATGTAAAATGGGGCTTGGTTAAACCTGGCAGCCTTCTGGATCTTACAATTTACAGCAGCTTGTTTACTATCTTTGTCGCTGGACCCATTGAGAGGTTTGAACGCCTTAAACCACAGATTGATACGCGATTACAGAGAATTACTTGGGTGGATTTTGATTACGCAATAATGCGCATCCTCTCCGGTATGGTCAAGAAGCTCGTTATTGCGGATTGGCTGGCTTACTCTATAGGCTCGGTACTGGACCATCCCACTAGTTATGCCTATACTGCCAGAGCCGTTGCACTTCTGGGGTATTCAATGCAGATCTATTTGGATTTTTCCGGCTATAGTGACATTGCAATAGGATCTTCAAGGCTTTTTGGGCTTAAGATTATGGAGAATTTTAACAATCCATATTTAGCTCCGAACATCAGCCAATTCTGGCGCAGATGGCATATTTCTTTGTCGGATTGGATTAGAGATTATTTATTCTTTCCGCTCTCTACAATGAGTTCAAAAAAGCTCTGGCAGTTTTTCGCAGTACCAGTACTCGCGATGGCCTTATGCGGCATATGGCACGGAGCTTCCTGGAGCTATGCGATATGGGGGATATGGCACGGGCTGGCATTATCAATCTATCAAACATTGGCGAAACGAAGCAAGAAGAAGGGCAATAATCAATACAATAATCGCTTCTTGAAGTATGGTTCGATTATGTTAACATTTTCAACCGTAACTTTAGCATGGATCTTCTTTAGGTTGCCATTATCGGCTATAGGGGATTTCTTCGCAGCTCCCATACCCGGCGATTTGGGGATAGTTTCAATAAAGAAAATTGTTTTGATTATAGCTTCTTTCCTTTTAGTCTTGTTTGTGACCCCGGCTGTAACGAGCTATGCCAAGGCCCGCAGCTACGATTTGTTTTCGGATTCTACCACTTCTCATAGATGGGCTTTGATTGTGGTAATGATCTGGTTATTGATTTTTGCCGGTAATACAGGCGGGCAGGAATTTTTGTATTTCAGGTTTTAGATGAGCCACAACCTTCGTCTTAGACTCATTATCTTACTGATAGGCCTATCTCCTTTAATGGTCATTACACTTGGCTACCTGGTTTATGATCCATTCTACGTTCTAAAGTCCTATCAAAACTATTCAAATTCACGAGTGATCTTAGATCGGGATTACGTTTCAACCCAGTCTTTTATCGACCGATATCAGAGTCATCAATATGATTCTTTTATTTTTGGTAGCTCTAGGACAGTGGCTTTTCGTCCCGAGAAATGGAAAGATTATCTGGACAAGGAAAATCAGGTTTTTCTCTTTGATGCATCCAGTGAGACAATCTACGGTATTCACCTAAAAATAAAATACTTGGATAAACTGGGTATTGATATAAAGAATGCACTTATTGTCCTATGCCGAGATGGCTCTTTTGGGCAGGACAAGAATTCTATCCAGCATCTTTCGATCAAACATCCTGCTTTGACTGGGGAAAGCCGGATGGCTTTCCACATGGTTTTTTTCCGGGCATATCTAAACCCAATGTTTCTTGCCAGCTATTATACATATAAATACACCGGTATTTATTACAAATGGATGAATGAGTATATAGAGCTCCGCAACGTCAGTTATGATCCCGTGACAAACCAGATGGAGCTACCGGATATCGAGGACTCAATTGATAAAGATCCGGAATCATACTACAGGGGTATGGCTAAGGTCTTTTACGAAAGAGGACCATCTCAAAAGGATTCCCAAGGCAGGATTACCGAAAATGATAAGCAGCGGTTCCGAGAAATCAAAAAGGTCTTTATTCGGCACAATACTGATTACCGTATTGTGCTAAGCCCATTGTATGAGCAGATAGCCTTTTCCTCGGAGGATGTCAGCTTTTTGCAAGAGCTGTTTCCCAATAGAGTATATGACTTCTCTGGGAAGAATGCATTTACGGATAGTATCTTTAACTACTATGAGTCATCGCATTACAGGCCGCAGGTAGGGGATCAAATCATGAAAATCATCTATATACAGTGAATCAGATAATTCAAAGGAGGTAGAGCAGGATGAAAGGAATTATTTTAGCAGGTGGCGCAGGCACCAGATTGCATCCACTGACTATAGCTGTT
This sequence comes from uncultured Candidatus Cloacimonadota bacterium, assembly GCA_964433815.1. Classification (GTDB taxonomy): domain Bacteria; phylum Cloacimonadota; class Cloacimonadia; order Cloacimonadales; family Cloacimonadaceae; genus PHBP01. The sequence continues at coordinate 32,321 of CAYSSP010000024.1, read as the reverse complement.
TCAAAGCAGCTCCTGCCCATATATGATAAACCAATGGTTTATTACCCTTTGTCCACATTGATGTTGGCGGGCATTAGGGACATCTTGATCATATCAACTCCTCATGATCTTCCCGCATACAAAATGCTGTTTCAAGACGGCAGCGGATTAGGCTTGAAGATCAGCTATGCAGAACAGGCGCAGCCCAATGGACTGGCAGAGGCATTTCTGATTGGTGAGAAATTCATAGGGGACGACAATGTATGTCTCATCTTGGGAGACAATATCTTTTATGGGCAGAATCTTACCTACACACTTCAGCAAGCTGCTAAGTTAGATACAGGTGCTATGATCTTCGGCTACTACGTAAACGATCCAGAGAGATACGGAGTCGCTGAATTTGACGAGCAATTCAATGTTATTTCCTTGGAGGAAAAGCCTATAGCTCCAAAATCGAACTATGCGGTTGTTGGGCTCTATTTCTACGACAATGAAGTAGTTCATTATGCGAAGACTAACAAGCCTTCAGCCAGAGGCGAACTAGAAATAACCGATGTCAACAAGAGATATCTGGAAAATAGCAAGCTTAAATTACAACTCCTGGGCAGGGGGACTGCCTGGCTCGATACTGGTACGCATGAATCGCTGATTCAGGCAAGTAATTATGTAGAGATCATAGAGAAGAGACAAGGATTAAAAATCTCCTGCATCGAAGAAATTGCTTACCGATTTGGTTATATTGACAAAGACCAGCTTAGAAAACTTGCAGAGAAATATGGAAAATCAGATTACTCAAAATATCTGCTTCAAATGACAAAACAGTGATTTTTCAGGGAGATTAATATGCAGACCAATATGAGCTTTCAGATTAGATTAGCAGAGATTAGTGATGCCGAGTTCATTTTAAAACTCAGAACCAATCCCAAGTTAAACAAACATATTCATGCCAATGCTGACGACTTGAACTTGCAAATTGAATGGTTAAAAGAGTATAAGATTCGAGAAAGTAATGGAAATGAGCTTTACTTTATCTGTATGGAAAATGGCCATCCGGTTGGGACCTATAGGATCGTCAACATAAATAGCTTCTCTTTTACTATCGGCAGTTGGGTATTCGACAAGCACGAACACAGGTTAATGCCAAAAATAGTAGATCTTCTGATGAGCGATTTTGGGTTTACCGTACTGCGAAAACCATTTATGTTGTTCGATGTAAGAAAACAGAATCAACACGTTATCGACAACCAATCCTGGAAGATGCCAACATGCTATACCGAAAGTGACTTGAGTTATTACTATTTCATAAAATCCGAAGACTGGCCCAAGGGCAAAGAGAACTATATGAATCATTACGGTATCACAGAAAGCGAGTACAAAATCTATTATACCCATCTTGTAGATCTCTATGCCAGCTTGAAACGATGAGTAGATACCTTTTGATTACTGATGAAAGTAAGAAAGATCAGAACGGTTACCGATAACCGGGGTTCGCTATCCTTTGTTGAAGTCGGTAATGATTTATCATTCCCGATCAAAAGGATATACTATTTGTATGGTCTGAACGAGGCATCCCGGGGCGGGCATGCTCATAAACGACTACACCAGGCATTCATCGCAATGCATGGTTCGTTCAGTATTTGTCTGTTCGATGGCAGAGTACAGGAGAAACATACGCTTTCCCACCCAAATGAGATGCTGATTGTCCCTCCCGGCCTTTGGCGGGATTTAGGAGAATTTCAGGACGATTGCGTAGTTATGGTTCTCGCATCTGAGCTTTACAATGAAGACGACTATATAAGGGAATATGATGAGTACATCAGCTATATCGATGAGCAAAGAACTACGATTTTGTGATCTTTCCCTCACGTACAATGAGTTGCAGATCGAAATGGACAAAGCGATTGGAACTGTACTTAGGGATGGTGATTACATTCTTGGGAAGCAGGTCAAGCAATTTGAAACAGAATTCGCGCATTATTTACAAGCAGGATACTGTGTAAGCGTAAGCAACGGTTTGGATGCTCTGTTTCTGGTATTGAAGGCCTGGGGTATCGGCGAAGGGGATGAAGTGTTAGTTCCCTCAAATACATATATTGCTACTTGGCTGGCTGTGAGCTATACAGGTGCGAAGCCTGTACCGGTGGAACCGCGCTGGTGTGATATGAATATCGACCCATCAAAGATCAGGGATCTTATTACGCCCAAAACCAAGGCCATTATTCCGGTGCACTTGTATGGAATGCCTGCAGATATGAAGCCAATAATGGACATAGCCAATGATTACAACCTTCTGGTACTGGAAGATTCTGCCCAAGCCCATGGCTCTACTTATGATGGCAGCAAATGTGGCACGTTAGGACATGCTGCGGCCTTTAGCTTTTATCCCGGAAAGAATCTTGGAGCTTACGGAGACGCTGGGGCTATCACTACCAATGATGCGGACTTGGCAGAAAAGGTAAGAATGCTGGCAAATTACGGATCCAAAGAGAAGTACCACCATCCTGTAAAAGGGTATAACTGCAGATTAGATGAGATTCAAGCAGCTATTCTCCGAGTAAAGCTCAGGTATCTGGATGAATGGAATCTCAGGAGACAGAGATTGGCGCTGCAATACTACAATGGCATTACAAACCCACTTGTAGAAGCACCATATCTGCATGCATCACAGCAGTTTGATGGGCAGTCAATTTCTTTTTTAATGCCCGAATCTACTTCGACAATCAGCTCTACCTGGCACCAGTTTATCATACGCACCAGCAAGCGTGATGAGCTTATGAAGCATCTCAAATCGAATGGTATCAGTACAATGATCCATTACCCAATTCCGCCCCATCTACAGCTCTCATATTCATCTGATGGCTATGGAAGGCCCCCAATTGCGGAAGAGATGTCCGCAAGCATATTGAGCCTTCCGATGAATCCACATCTAAACGAGCAGGATTGTGAATATATCATTGAAAAAATTAAGCTCTTTCACTAAGGAATCCATCCTTGCCCAATTCATCGGGTTTAGCAGTGTGGGATTGGTTGTTACCCTCGTATCGATCGGTTTGTCATATATATGTCTGGTTTGGGTGGGTATTCCTTTGCTCTATTCCTACATCTTGGTAAATCTGATCTGCATAGCACTCTCGTATCTTCTGAATGCAAGGTATGTCTTTCATTCTACTTTGATGCTCTATGACCTTTTCAAGTACTACCTGGTATATTCCAGCGGTATGGCGATAGGATCGATGCTTCTGATTTTGCTAAAACGATATTTGTCTTTACACAACTTTGTTTTGACTCTGATGGTGATACCTGTTACTTTGACTTGGAATTACTTCCTGGTACGCAAAATTCTCAAAGGAAAAGTATAAAAAATGCTTTCAATTATCCTCCTTTCTTATTATAGCGGAGATAGAATCCATTCAGTATATCAGGATTTGTCCGGGATTATGGCCGGTGAAGGCATCCCATTTGAGTTTATCGTGATAGATGACGGGTCCGCAGATGACTCGTTTCAGCAAGCTTTGGCTCTGGAGGAGAAGTACGATAATGTACGTGCTTACCAATTAGCCCGGAACTATACCTCCCAATACGCAATCTTCGCAGGTTTCTCCGTATGCAATGGAGATGTGGCAGTGATGATACCCGATGATGGACAACAGCCTTACGAGACATTGGTCCAAATGTACAGAATTTGGGAGAGTGGAGCCAAGCTGATAGTTCCTTACAGGATAAAGCGTAATGACGGTATGATCTCCGATTTCTTTTCAAGATCTTATTATCTGATAATGAACGCAATTTCGATGGTGAAGTTTCCTCCGGGAGGATGCGATGTGTTTATGGCAGACCGTGAGATCATAAATATACTAAACAAGCAGATTCATCCCATCAATACATCTGCAACTGTGGAGGTGCTACGCATCGGGTTTGATCCGGTTTTTCTGCCTTTTGAACGTCCCAAGGTAAATACTCCCAGTCGTTGGACATTCAGGAAGAAGTGGCGTTTGTTCAAGGAGACTCTGTTTTCCAGCTCAAACTTTCCTATCAAGTTTGTAACGATGCTTGGATTATCCAGTTTTTTGTTCTCGATATTCCTTATTGTATTATCCATTATCCTAAAGCTCATGGGCGCATATAAGCTGATGGGGTTTTCACTGCCAGGTTGGACATCGATCCTGATCATCAGCTCACTATTCAGCGGGCTAACTCTGTTTGGCCTGGGGATTATATCTGAGTATATCTGGCTCATATATGAGGAAGTAAAAGCAAGACCCGGATTCATAATCAAGGATAAGTAAGCTATCTTGAGCGATACCATCCAATCACAAATGAGAATCGAGCTACGATACTGCCTGATCTTGTTTCTGGTGGCATTCATTTTTAGGATGATTCTTCTGGTGAACTCAGATCAGAGAATAATCGGTAGTGACGGCCTGACTTACCATAAGATAGCAACTAATCTTGCATCTGGAAATGGGTATTCCGCGGATCAGGATCAACCCTATACACCATATTTTTTCAGGGAGCCTGGCTATCCTGTCTTTTTGTCTGTGATCCTGCGTGGATATGAATTGCTATCAAAAGATCAGCTCAGTCATATTGATAGTTTCGATTCAAACAGGGAATCCACGACAGGATATCGACAAGATATATTTTGGATCAAAGTGGTACAGTGTATAGTAAGCTCTTTATCCATATTGCTCTTCTATTTCATATTGAAGCAATGGTTGGGTTACAAGAGAGCCTTCATCCTTTCCCTAATGGTCGCAATATATTATCCCTATGCGATAGCTTCACTGAGCCTGGTAAGAGAAACCCTTTCATCATTCCTATTATTGGCGATCAATTTGATATACATTAGCTTAAAAACCCCAATGAGAGCGGATACTTTGAAGTATCTTGCGCTTGGCTTGTTGTCCGGGCTGCTTGCTTTGACCTTACAGCTTTATGTCGTGTTTCTCCCATTCATTATTGTGCTATCTATACTGTATTTAAAGAATTTCAAACGGGTGATAGTAATGGCGTTACTCAGTGGCATAGCTTTTTGTCTCACTATTGCGCCTTGGATTTCGAGGACATATAATCACTATCCTGATATTAGAATAGTAAAATCCCTGGGGACTTCATATACTCACGAGCTAAAAGATTATCTCGATGCTTTGTATCTGGGTTTTCGTCTTGATAACCATAAGGGGAGAGATTTTTATCAGGATCGAATGGTGGCTGAGTATTGGCAGCCTGCAAGCGAAATTTTTACCAAGTCTTTTAGTGGTTACTACTCCCATCAAGCGGATTCACTGAAGGGAGAGCTATCAGCCAAGTTTCTGGCAGGCAGCAAGCAGAAATCTTCATACTATTCCTCCGAACTAATGATGAGATTCAGAAAGACATTTTTGCAGCCAATTTGGACTATTCAGGGAGAGAGCATTTCGGCATCTCTATCCGGAGAGCACCGGCATGGCATGTTGATAGGGATCATATTTGGCGTAATATTGGGTCTAGCTGGTATTATTGGTGCCATCGTTTATGCAAAAACCACTTGGCTGCTGTTTCCTGTAATGCTATTCCATCTGGTGCTTTTCTGGGCTATAGGAGATGAAGGGCGCAGGATGCTCGCCTTTCGCCCCTTCTTTGTAACTTATGGACTGATCGTATGCTATCAAATAATTCGCTTGGTCGGTTCGCTACTCAAGCATCGACATAGAAAAGGAAATATGCAATGAGACGTCTAATAATCTTGCTAATAATTCTAATGAGTCTTGTGGGTTGTACCAATTCTACCAAGCCCAAGAAAGGTACAATATCCGGAACAGTGTTTCTCTTTGATGACAGATCGGAGCAAAAGGGCTTTGTCGATCCTACCGGTATCAACGTCCAGATTTACTCGAGTGCTCCGGTTGATACAAGCCTTATCAGAATTATTGGTGATTTCCCGGGTTTGGGAGTTGTGGCAAATCAGCATACGGAATTTGACCATCGTTACTACAATCCGATTGCCCAGGTACAAACTGATGGCAACGGTAGGTTCAAATTTGAGGGTATTACCGAGGGGCTATATAACATCGTTGCCGAAAAGGAAGGATGGGGTTGGATCTATTCGATCGGTGTGAGAATTAATGAGAACTGCGAACTTACTCTGTATCCCGAAACGATTATTCCAAGCTACACAAACGAGATTATTGAGATGCTCTCGGATCATCACTACCTGGTCAACGATAATTCTCTTGTGGGTGGGCTAACCCTTAATGATAATGTTTGGCTACGGATGGGTGCATCAAATTCACTTACCGTGAACGGCCCGATTTCCAAACCATCTGAGGGCTATTTTTATATATGCGCAGACGATCCCCAGGCAACGATGCCTGCCTCAGTCAATATAAACGGCCCCGGATCTCATAATCTGAACAATGTAGTAGTAAGGGGTATCAACAATGGGATGCGGTTTGCTAATTCGGAGGTTCATCTGACAGAAAGCAGATTTGACAAATGCCAAAGTGCTCTTGAATTGAGTGCTTGCTCCGGTGATATCACTCATTCGGTTTTCACCGGAATTCATGGTTCAGGACAAGCTATTGGAGCTTATAGTTCGAGTCAGATTTTTACACACAATCTAATCAAATCGTATTCGATGGCAATATCGCTAAGGATGGAATCATCAGCATCTTGTGAAGATAGTTATCTTGATGCGGTGATTTGTATAGAAATCACTACCGGATCAACAGCAGGTATCCGATATAATGAAATGCGTGCACAGACAAGAGCTGTAAGTACTGAAGGTCCACAGACCTTTCAGGTAAGCTATTCCAATATTTCTGGTTCAACCTGTTTTTTCATAGGTTCGCCTGTATTGTCTGATCTAAACAAAGTGAATTATAATAACCTGCGATCCGGAACCCTTTATGCCTTTGCAAACAGGGCCAACCCGGCATTACGGGATTATCAGTTTGACTTTCGTAACAACCACTATTTGGGGCTATCAGATATAGGCTTGATCCCACAAATGATCACAGATCAAAATGATGAGACAGATCCCAGATTCAATAGATTCTATATTAATTACTTACCCTTGCAGACTTCCAGAGTATCGCAAGCGGGCATAAGAAACGACTAATTTGGAGATTATATGAAAGTTGTAATTTTAGCAGGTGGTTATGGATCGCGCTTGGGCAATCTATCCGAATTGATTCCCAAGCCTATGATTGAGATTGGCGGCAGACCGATTATCTGGCATATAATGAAGACCTACAGCCATTTCGGATTCAACGAGTTTGTGCTCTGCTTGGGTTATAAGGGCAATGTGATCAAGGAGTATTTTCTGAACTCCCATTACTACAACAATGATTTTACGATCGACGTGAAAGAGAACAGTATAAAATGCCATATGAAAAGCACGCTGGATCCTTTTACCGTTACTCTGGTCGATACAGGCTTGAATAACCTGAAAGGCTCAAGGATCAAACAGATAGAAAAATACCTTGATGATGAGATTAATTTCCTTACCTACGGTGATGGAGTAGCAAATGTGGATATAACACAATTGCTGGCTTTTCACAAAAGTCATGGCAAAATGGTGACTATTACCGGTGTGAAGCCACCTTCTATGTTTGGAGAGATGATTGAAGAGGACGGGCTGGTGCTATCTTTTGAAGAAAAGCCACAGACAAGCAAGGGCTTGATCAATGGCGGCTATATGGTCTTCAACAAAGGTATGATGGATTTTCTGAATCCTGAGCCCAATTGTGATTTTGAGTTTGGCCCGTTGGAGCAATTGGTTAAAGCCGGGCAAGTGATGACATACAGGCATGATGGCTTTTGGGAATGCGCTGATACAGTACGTGATTTGGAGCATCTGAACAAGCTATGGAAAGAAAATAGGGCCGTGTGGAAATTATGGCAGGATTAACATTTAGACAGGCTAAGGAGTTTTACTCCGGCAAGCGCGTATTGGTGACCGGTCATACCGGATTCAAGGGTGCCTGGCTTTGTCTGGTCTTAGATCAATTGGGTGCGATTGTAAGGGGAGTCGCTCTTGATCCTGCTTATCCGGATGGAGTATATGACAAATGTAAGATCAACTCGATAATCGATAGCGATCTCCGTTGTGATATCAGAGATATCGACCAGTTAAATGCTGAAGTTGATGACTTCAAACCAGAGCTGGTCTTTCATTTGGCTGCACAACCAATAGTACTAGATAGTTACGAGTTTCCGGCTGATACTTTTGCGATCAATGTACAGGGTTCAGTGAATCTTATGGAAGCGGTTCGCAGGGCCGCATCAGCCAAGAGTATAATAATGGTCACATCAGACAAATGCTACAAGAATCAGGAATGGACTTGGGGTTATCGGGAAACAGACGTATTGGGCGGATATGATCCTTATAGTGCCAGCAAGGCGGCCGCGGAAATCGTCATATCCTCATACCGAGATTCCTTTTTTCAGTCTGCCGGGACCAGTGTCTGTTCTGTGCGTGCCGGTAATGTGATTGGTGGTGGAGATTGGGCAAAGAACAGGATAGTACCGGATGCGATACGCGCAGCAATCAAAAGAGAGAAATTGATTATCCGCAATCCAAGCTCTATCAGACCATGGCAACATGTCCTGGAGCCGCTATGGGGGTATTTGTCTCTGGCTATGCTAGCTTATGGCGATATGTCATACTCCGGAGCTTGGAATTTCGCACCAAATCCCACTAATTATCAGGATGTTGAAGCTCTTATAAACAAACTCTGTGAGTTCCTCCCCGGGCTTGGTTATGAGGTAAGAAAATCCCCAGACCAACCGAAAGAGACTGTATTTCTATATCTGGATGCTAGCAAGGCAAGAAACAAAATGGGATGGATCCCTAGGTATGATTTTGGTAAAACCATCCAGGTAACGGCTGATTGGTATGCCCATTGTAATGATTCAGACATCCTTAGATTTACACTGAGCCAGATATCAGAGTTCTTTAGCTATGAAGATTGAAGCAGATAGAATTGACGGAATATATGAGATAACTCCGGCTCGATTTCAGGACCATAGAGGAGTGTTTAGTCGGAGATTTGATGCATCTCACTTTGCAGATTACGGGCTGGTATCAAATTGGGTGCAAGAGAACATATCTTTCAGCAAAAGTATAGGAACAGTGCGCGGACTACACTTTCAGTTTCCTCCCTCCTCCGAGACAAAGCTGGTTACCTGCATAAGTGGAGCGGTGTTTGATGTGTTTGTAGATCTCAGGCTCAATTCACCATCGTTTGCCCAATGGGGTTATCGTGTACTTGATTCAGAGAAAATGAACACTCTATATATAAGCAAAGGATTCGCTCATGGATTTGCGAGTCTGGCAGATAATAGCACAGTGATTTATCTGGTAGATAACGAATACTCCCCGGAATCCGAATCTGGATTGCTGTGGAATGATCCTGATTTGGGTATCACTTGGCCGGTGACTGAGCCAATTATTTCTGTGAAAGATTCGCAGAATTTCACCATAAAGCAGTTTGTAACACAACATAAAGGAATTTGTTTATGAGAAACATCAGGCTTTTTAAACCCAGCTTGGGAGATGAAGAACTACAAGCAGTAAAAGGTGCATTTGATAGATCATGGGTCGGTTTGGGGGCCAAAGTATCAGAATTTGAATCAGAATGGGCGAAATTCATAGGATGTGAAGTAGCTTATGGTTTGAACTCTGCTACTGCTGCATTGCATCTTGCTCTTAGGGTCTTTGGCTTTGCCAGGGGAAAGAAGGTTCTCGTCCCATCTCTGACCTTTTCAGCAACAGCATCAGCGGTTTTGTACAATGATTTGATTCCGGTCTTTGTGGATTCTGATCCTATTACTTTGGGTATGAGTCTCGATGATCTGGATAGAAAGTATGATCGAGATTGCGTAGCTGTGATCCCGGTTCATTACGCTGGGCATCCTGTCCCCATGGACGAATTGATGGACTGGGCAAGGCAAAGAAATCTAAAGGTTATCGAGGATTGCGCACATACTGCAGGAGGTAAGTACAAGGGGAGAAATCTTGGTACATGGGGAGATATTGGCTGCTTTAGTTTTGAAGAAAAGAAATGTATGACTACTGGCGATGGGGGGATGATCTGCTCGAATGATCCGGAACTCCTGAAAGATATAAAAGCAATGCGGTGGGTAGGAATTGATAAGGATAACTGGAAAACGGCCCAAAAATATACAGAAATCAATCAAGATGCCTTGCATTGGTTTTATGAGCTCAATATTCTCGGCTACAAATACAATATGAACGATCTGGCTGCCTCGATAGGCTTGGAACAGCTGAAGAAACTGCCCGCTTTTAATGCGAGTAGATCAGGCTTGATTCGGCAGTACATAGATGAATTAGCCCCAATTGATGCTATTGATATTCTACTGCCTTATGATACTCTGAATGGCGTGTATCAAATGTTTGGGATCAGATCTGACAACAGAGACGAACTGATGATTTATCTGAAATCAAAGGGAATCGCTACAGGTTGTCATTATACACCTTTGAGCATACAACCCTTGTTCAAGCAATGGGGTTTTTCCTGCCCGTATATCGAAAAAGAACATAATAGATTGATTACGTTGCCATTATATGCCCATATGTACGTAGACGACGCTCATTATGTTTGTGAATCAATCGCTGAGTTTGAGCAAAGTGTTAGATTATAGCTAACATAGGATGCCCAGAATGATTCTGACCAAGGCAAAATCGCTTAGCCAGTCTGAGATTGATATGATGAGACAATTTGTCAATCGCAAGGATCGTCTCGTATTCTCCGATTGGGGGTTTATTGAAGTCTGTGCCGGACTGATAAAATCTGATCTCTACTTATATTATGGTCTGGATCAACAAGATAGACTTGAGTTTATATTCCCATTATTCCAGAGAAAGCGAGGTCTAAAGAGATCGCTGGACGGTAAATTACCCTACGACTTGCCATATGGTGCAGGAGTTGCTGTAACTCCGGTTGATATCAGCAGTATAATACCCGTCCCAAAAATAGGACTGAGTACAGATGTTAGATTGGTCACATCTCCATTATCACAGTTTTATTCGAAGATTGAAAATAATAGAATCGTCACAAAATTAACTCCGATACTGGATTTGACTCAAGGCGAGGAGTACATATGGTTGCATGAAGTATCCAGCAAAAGGAGAAACATGATCAACAAGGCTAAGAAAAAGGGTTACCGTGTGTCAATATCGAGTTCATTCGAGGATTTTGACAAACTTTGGGGATTCCTGAGTGACCTTCATAAAAGACTGGGCTATAAAGCCCTGACGTATGAATATTATAGAGCATTACTCAAAGAACTAGGGACTGATCGATTCTTGCTGTGCTTGGCCTACAATGATGATAGACTGATAAGTGGAGCTTTAGTCATAGGAAATACATTCTGTTATCATTACTACAAAGGTGCTTCGGTGATTAATCCACCAAACGATGGACAAGGAGAACTGATACAATGGGAGATTATCAGACATCTGATTGAAATAGGTGTCCATTACTATGATCTTTGTGTCGTGGATAAAGAAACCCTGCCAAGTATTTATGCCTTCAAAACTGGGATTTGTTCAAATATAACAGATTACTACAGCTACTCCGCCAACTCATCCTTTTCAAGACTAATTGGAGGTGTTCGTAAATGGCTATACTAGGGCGATTTATAAGATTGGTATTATTAGTAAAAGGAGAGTATTGGAAGTACTATGCCAGAAGTAGGTTCAAAGCCAGAATATCCTCAAGTGCGCGCATCTATTGTATCCCACATATTGGGAGGAATGTATACATAGGCGGGAAGACTACTATTCTTGATAGAGTCGAGATAGGTAATGGAGCAAGAATTGAGGGGCTAACAATTCTCCGGAATGTTTATATTGGAGAAAATAGCCAGTTAGATGTAAACGTCACATTTATGGGTCATGGTGAAGGATCTGTAAGAATTGGAAGAGAGTGTTATATCGGATCAAACTGCATCTTTGATTACAGTGGTATTATTGAAATAGGCAATTTTGTACATTTTAGTGCCGGATCTGGCATTTGGACGCATAGTTCAGCTCCTATGTGTTTCAATATGGTACCTTTGCGCAACTCTACGATAGAATCGCGACCTATTCGAGATGTTAAGATTTCTGATGGTGTCTATATTGGTGGGTTGTGTACTGTCTATCCAGGAGTTATAATTGGTAGGAACTCTATTGTAGCTCCTAATAGCGCTGTCTCAAAACATGTGGAAGAATTTACAATGGTGGGAGGAGTTCCTGCCAGATTTATTAAGAGATTAGATGGCAGTAAGTCTAAAGAATAAAGCTATCAAAGGGTTCAAATGGAGCTTCATTGATACTACTGTAAATATGGGGCTTCATTTTATCATTGGCATCATATTGGCCAGGTTACTGAGTCCGGCTGAGTTTGGTCTTGTCGGAATGGTTACAGTGCTTTTGGCTCTATCTCAGGAAATTGTCGATAGCGGACTCACTCAATCTTTAATCCGAAAACCAGATTGTTTGGATATAGATTACAACACAGCCTTCTTTACAAATCTTGCTATTGGGGTTGCCTGTTGTTTGATAATGTACCTATCCTCCACAATAGTCAGTGAATTCTATGGTCAAGACCAATTAAAATTGATTGCCAAAGTGCTCAGCGTTAACATAGTGATAAGTTCCTTTGGTGTCGTTGAAACTGCAATACTCAAGAAGAGGATCGACTTCAAACTACAAACAATCATTTCTTTGAGCTCAACTATCTTATCGGGAGCTGTTGGAATTATCCTGGCATTTCAGGGATTTGGAGTATGGAGTTTGGTATGGAAAACATTAGCTCTCAGCATAACAAGGTCATCAATGTTGATGCTGTTTAGTAAATGGAAACCCAAACTTCAGTTTAGCTTCAGCTTATTAAAAGAGCATTTTCGGTTTGGCTCAAGAGTATTAGTAAGTGGATTCTTAGAAACCATATATAAGAACATACTTTACATTGTGATAGGGAAATGGTTTTCTGCTACTCAGCTTGGTTTTTATACGCGCGCCCAGCAGTTTATTGATCTTCCATCTAAGAATTTCACCACGGTGATACAAAGAGTGAGCTATCCTGTCTTGGTATCGATTAACAAAGAAGGTGAACGGCTCAACAAGGCCTACAGACATTTAGTCAGAAGTGTTTTCTTAGCCAGTTCGATCATCATGATGCTTTTAATAGGGCTATCACGGGAGGTTGTACTGATTTTGATTGGTGAGAAGTGGATATCTATCGTACCGTATATGAATATACTCTGTCTGGCGGGTCTTATTTATCCTGTGCTGGCCTTGAACAACAATATGATGCTGACAAAGAACAAGCCCACTCAATCATTAGGTTTTCAGGTGATCACAAAAATTCTGATGATTCCAGTGGTCACTATGGGAATCCTCTTTGGGATGAAAGTGCTGTTGTATGGCATAGTTTGTCATTCAGCCGTATCCCTTATGATCATCGGGAGTTTTTCTGGCAATCTAATCGGATACAAATTACGACAACAATTGTTTGACATAGCCCCCATCATTGGTATTACGGGTTCAATGCTTCTGATAATGCAAGCGTCTACACCGCTATGGGGAGAAAACCTCTATATCAGTGTCATCGGAAAAAGCGTGTTGGCTCTATTGTCCGTAATGATATTAGCAAGGTTGCTCAAGGTGGTTGAGCTTTTTGAGATGCTTAGGATCGCGCTGGATCAGCTGTATGTTTCTAGAATATTTCACAAGAAATAATTTATCTGAAAAGAGAATCAATGGATCGCGATAAAATAACCTTACTTGTTTTAATGGCTTTATCCATAGTAGCTGTGTACTTGATACCTGCATTGAAAACACCTTTTTTTGCTTTATGCTTGTTTTTTTTCTATTTCTCAAAAAGAGACTACGTTTGGATTCTTTTCCTTTTTATATTTTTACAGAATCCTGGATTTTTGTTTCTGTACAGGCAGGGGTGGATCGTCTCGATTACACAGACAGTCGGGATCCCTTTTGAATTTACCTTTGCATTAGTGGCTTTAGCAAAGGTGGTACCTCGCTTAAGAAGTCGAACTTTCTGGGGCTTTACAAAAGCGCCGATGCTGATTTTCTTATATGTAGTTGTATTGATAATCCTATCTGCCCTTATTGGGATGAATACGAAGTCGTATTATACTTTAGCGATGTACCTTGCCGCACATTCCCTTTTTATCTCGATCCCCATTCTAGTTGGTTCATCCGACCAGTTCAACGGACTTGTTAGGCTAGGATATTTTGCGATTATTGTGTTAAGCGCACTTCAGATTATTGACACCCTAATGCCTGTGAAGTTCTTTCAAATGTTAGGTGTATCGTTTTCAGCAGACCCTATGTGGGGTCAGACGACCGATCTGGCTTTGGATATAAGAGAATCCCGGGAAGCTATCAGAGTGGTCTATGGACCTTACTTATCTTTGTTTTCACTTACGACAGCTTTTCACTATTTGCTGGGTAATGATAGAAGATACTCAAAGAATTATCTCTCTCTAATAATTGTGGTTTCGATCGTTAGTGTCTTTATGACCGCAACAAGAGGGTGGATACTTGCTTATGCCTTTATGTTGATAATAATGGGGATTATTACAAATGCAAGCACATCCAGGGTGTTTTTTACTGGGATTGTGATGATCTCAGTGATGCTGATTGTTAGTCCATTAATCAGAAAACAGACATCATTGGTGATACAGAGGGTTTTAACTGTAAACGAATACATAGAGGGTGATAAAAGTGCCGGAGGAACACTTCAACGTATGACGGTAAGAGCACCTCGCGTGTATGGCAAGTTCAAGGAGAACCCGATTACAGGTTTTGGTTATTCAAAAGAAGGATTAGAGTACAATGATGGTCATGTAGGAAACCACAACATTCTCCTTGAGGGTGGAATCTTAGGAACTGCAATTTATATTCTGGCTGTTCTACTTATCATTTTGAAGGTTTCGGGTCAAGTCGTTCGTGGACTTCTGACACTAAAGCAGTTTGGAGCATTACTTGCGGTCTTCGGAGCCCTGCTGATTATCCACTCTAGCTCGGCACAGATATTTGGTTATCTCATATATGATGAGAGGAACTACTTTCTGATATTGTTGTTGCTTTTTATCACACGAATAGTCTTCAATATGGATGCTAAAAAGTATGATTTCCAATATAGCATTGATAGTAATTAACTACAACCAGAACGATTACACTCTGCATTGTCTTGATAGCATTGCCAAGGCAGAGCCTATCGATAAGACTACTATCCTAATCGACAATGGCTCTACTGAATCTGCTTATGAATCCCTTGCCCGGGCCTGTTCAGCCTATGATAAACTTCATTTACTAAGAATTCCACACAATGTTGGTTATGTAAGAGCAGTCAATACCGGGCTGAAACTTGCATTTGATTCAACCGCTCAATACGTTGTAGTTATGAACAATGATACTATCGTTGATCGCAATGCTTTTTTGGAGTTGGTGAAAACTTGTAAAAGCTACGGGGATAATGCGATTGTATCTGGTAAAATACTGCATTACGACGATCCTAACCGGCTGCAGTATGTAGGGACTTACTTCAAGAACAAGCGCTTACTATCCGAAACAAGGTATCATCGGGATGAAATCGATGAAGGTCAGTGTGATGACGTAGCTGAGCGCGATATGATTGACGACATAATGTGGATGATACCAAGGTCTGTTTACGAGTCGATTGGGCTGTATGATGATTCCTTCTTTCTATACTCTGAACAAGCAGATTATGCCCTTAGAGCAGTCGATAAAGGATTCAAGCTTGTTTATACTCCTACAGCCAAGATCTGGCACAAGGGGAGCTTGACCACTGGTGATTCCATCAGATACTCTCCGAAGGTTTTGTTTTGGAGATCTCAGGGATCAGTGATTTACCGCTATAAACATATGGGAAAATCCCTTTTTGTCTTTGTACTTACCAAACTGGTATTGAAGAACTTTGCAAAGCAAATGCGCTCAGTTATCCTGACGCGAAAAACTGATCTGAATTGCTCTGCGGTTCTCAGAGGAACATTCAGTGGCCTTGGTATTATGCTCTTTAAGCGGGTAAACAATGGGTACAATCCCTTCCATGGCATAAAAAAACAGTGATTAGCATGGTTATTCAATGAGTAAGATTTCATTTATTATAATTGGCAGAAATGAGGGGTGGAAACTCACCAGATGTCTTAAGTCGATTATTGAGCTGATTAAGCATAATAATCTCTCATCCTATGAAATTATTTATGTGGATTCAAACTCCACAGATGATTCTATCCGGGTAGCTTTGTCTTTTAATGATATAAGTGTATTCAGAATTTCCGGCATATTCAATGCTGCCATTGCCAGAAATATCGGAGCGAATGAATCCACGGGAGATGTCCTATTCTTTATTGATGGGGATATGGAATTGAACAAGGACTTTCTACCAGCAGTTTATACAGAAGCAGATGGGCTAAGCTATAGCTATTGTTCCGGGCATATTTTTGATTACATATATGATTCCAACAATTCATTGGTCGGATCCAGGGGTCATACCTTCCAGAATAAACTGCCCGACATTATCACATACGACTACAAAAACGGTGGTATCTTTCTGATCAAGAGAGAACTGTGGTTCCAGGTAGGCGGGATGAGGACTAAGTACAGACGTAGCCAGGATCTTGATCTGGCAATCAGGCTTTATAAGAAGGGCATTAAGCTTGTAAGAATACCGCAATTGGTCACATCCCACCATACATTTGATTATCACGGGAGACAGAGCTTGATAAAACAGATATCCCGAGGCTATATGCTGTATCCGGCTGTCCTGTTCCGAGACCACTGCGGATCAATACCTATCCTAAAGCAGACTGTTAGAACAAATTATACCGCCTTATTATTGATTGTCTTGATTGCTGTGACTATAGTGGCCCCAAAGCTCTGTATATTGACGATAGGTTTATATCTTGCTGCGATACTGCTACGGTCAATACTGAAATATAAAGAGAGGGTCAGTGCAGGTCTCTTCCTGGAAAGATATCTGATGCTTCTTGTTAAAGACATTGCTTTTGTCCTTTCTCTGTTTTTGTTCTTCCCGCAGAACAAGAATTCCGAGTTTGTGAGGTGTACTGATGAGTGTAATGACGCTGGCTCAGTTCAATCTATCAATCAATAACGATTAAGGAGATTGGAAGTTTGAAGGTATTATTTGTTTCGAGGGCAAAGGGCGCAGGGCTAAGCCCAATAGTGGAAAGTCAGGGTATATCACTCATCCGGAATGGCATTGATCTGAGCTATTATCGAGTAGAGAAGAGCGGCTTTTATGGGTACTTAGCGGAAGTGCTTAGGTTGCGTAAATATCTAAAAAAACATAGCTATGATATCGTCCATGCTCATTATTCCTTTTGCGGAGTTATTGCCCTATTATCATTCAAAGGGCCTGTCATATGTTCACTCATGGGTAGCGATGTAAAAACAGGTTCTTTGTTTTGGCGCAAGGTAATAAAAATTCTTGTCATGAAAGGATGGGCGACAACAATAGTTAAATCAGAGGATATGAAAAATGCCTTGGATTTTCAAGATATAAGGGTTATTCCCAACGGGGTTGACCTGAGCCTTTTTGCGCCCATGAATTCCAAGGTGTGTAGAGAACGGATTGATTGGCCTATAGATAAGAGAATGGTGGTCTTTGCAGCCGATCCATCACGTAATGAGAAGAACTTCATACTAGCTGAAGAAGCTGTTAAGAAACTGAATCGCACGGATGTTATGCTCCAGGTGGTAAACAACATTCAGAATAAAGACATTCCTTACTATTTGAATGCTGCTGATGTACTGATCTTAACTTCTTTGTGGGAGGGATCACCCAATGTTGTCAAAGAGGCTATGGCATGCAATGTGAAGGTAGTTGCTGTTGCAGTAGGTGACATCCCCTGGCTTTTAGAAGGCCTTCAGCATTGTTATATCACAAGCCATGATGCAATTGAGATAGCTGATAAAATTCAGCTTGCACTAGAATTAGACGGTCTGACTAATGGGAGAGATAGATTATATAAGTTGGGGCTAGATTCCTTGTCTGTTGTGTCAAAGATAACTGACGTGTATAGATATGCACTGAATAAAAAATACAAAAGGTGTTAAAACTCAATAGGACACATCTTAAAGGACTGAGTTATGTTGGTCGGTTTATCAGAATTCGAAGAATTTCATATGGATATGCACACAAGGAGTAATGAGTGATTCTCAAGCGATATCTGTTTGCCATTAATCATCCATCTCAGTTTCATATGTTCAAGTACTTAGCAAAAAAGCTATCAGCCGATGGACACAAGGTTATATTTTTCATTCAGCAAAGGGGGATAATCGAGAACTTAGCCAGGTCTGCAGGATTCGATTATAAGTACCTGGTATCGCCAATCTGGAAGACATACCTGAAGGGAAGGATAGGGGTAGCTTTACGTGGGATTATCCATCTTGTTGAGGCAGTAATAAGAGTACTACTGTATAGTGTATTCAACAGGGTAGATGTTATGCTTGGCTCAGATATCTCCATTACTCATGTCGCGAGGATAATGGGAAAGATATCCTTGGCTTTCTCGGATGATGATTATTATTTCATTGGCCCCTATAGCAGGCTGGCTTTTCCCCACGCATCACGTATAGTGTCACCGGCTATTGTCAACTTAGGTCAATGGAAATCGAAGCAAATCGCATATCCAGGTACACAGAAGACAGCTTATTTGCACCCCAATGTTTTTACCCCAAACCGAAGCATTCTAGAGAAGTACGGTCTAAGCGGGCAGAGGTTTGTTATCATCAGGCGAGTAGAATTTAATGCACTTCATGATTCGATGAATGTCGCTGCCACTGGTATTACAGACAGTGTCATTGATCAACTCATAGCTATGTTTGGAGTGTCTCATAGGATTATTTTGAATTACGAAGGCGTTGACAACCCTAAATATACCGAATACATACTCCAAATTGATCCCAGTGATATGCTCGATCTGATTTTTTATGCTGATTTGCTGATCGGAGATAGTCAAAGTATGCAAGTGGAGGCAGCTCTTCTGGGGACACCATCCATCAGGTCAAACAAGTGGGTGCAATATCGTGAAAAAGTAAGCGTTATTCACTATCTGGAAAGCTGTTATAATCTATGTGTAAGTATCTTACCGGAAGACTCGGAGAGCATCGTTACCAAAGCAAAAGAACTTCTTAGTCCTGAAGTCAAAAGCAAATGGAGAGAAAAAATGGGGATATTCTATGAAGAGAATGTGAGTTTGACGGATTTCTTATACTGGCTACTTGGCGATTACAAGCAGAGAGTAAAATTACTCGATGGGAATCCGGACAAAGTAAACGACTTCATCTATGCCGGACGCTATCATGATGAGCAGGATAGATGAGGTTGGTAAACTTGAACATTAATAAGTAAGAATCAGGAGTTTTATTTTGGATAGATCAGTTTACATTGAATCTTTAATAAACAGAAATAGCAATAGGTCTTTTTGGGATGATGAGCCTGTCTTCTGCCTAAGCTCAGACATTGATTGGGCATCCGAAGATGTATTGGATTCTTATTTTCAAAACATGCTGGCCTATGAACAGCGTACCACCCTTTTCGTTACCCATCCTTCCGAGAGAATAGACCATGTTTTCAAGATGGGTTTGATTGATAGAGGAATTCATCCGAATTTTATGCAACAAAGCTCACACGGGGACACTTTCAAAGAAATTGCCGAAACCTGTATAAAGCTTGCTCCTGAATCCTACGGCTTCAGGAGCCACAGAGCATTTGACGTAACAGATATAACACATATGCTATATAACGAATACGGATATAGATATGTCTCAAATCAGATCACGATTTTGCAACCCCTGGTTCGCCCTATTGTGCATGAGTCTGGCTTGGTAAATTTTCCTGTGTTCTTTGAGGACGGGACACATCTGTACAACCAGCTTGAGTTGTCTGTTAATTCCTACAAAGAACTTATTGCCAGCCCGGGTCTCAAAATACTTAGTTTCCACCCAATGAACTATGTATTTAACTCACCATCTTACCACTATATGAGAAGCATAAAGGACTCACTATCAAGAGAGCAATTTAATAATATTGACAAACACACGATTTCCAGATTACAGAATAATGGTCGAGGTATCAAAAACTTCATTGATGATTTGATCGAGTTCATTGCGATCAAAGGTTATAAATGGTTATCAATGAATGAACTATATCATTCTTTTATAGGAGAGGATTGTGAGAGAGCTTGAAACTGAAAGACTTCTATTGAAACCGGTTGAAAAAAAGGATCTGCTGGATCTTCTAGAATTGCAATGGGATAGAGATGTAATCAAGTATATGAAGTTCAATCCCATTTCTATCAGCGACCAAGAGGCGTGGTTCAATTCCCTAGGGAAGAGCATGATTGCTTTTACGATGTGGTTAAAGCAGGCGGATAAGGATGTATTTTTTGGACTTACATCCCTAAATAACATCGATCGTGTAAACCAAAGAGCTACATGGGGAATGAAAATGAAACCGCACATCCAAGGGAAGGGTTTGGGTTATGAGGCGTCGATAATGCTTATTCACTACGGTTTTTACCATATGAATCTCCATAAGATACACGCCGACTTTTTAGAAGAAAATCAAGCAAGTCTTGGTTTAGTAAACAAAATTGGTATGCGTAAAGAGGGTGTCCTGATAGATCATATCTACCACCATGGATCCTTCAAGAATGTGGTGCTGGTTGGAATGTTGAAAGATGAATTCTATCAATCAAACACAGGTGCTTTACAAAAACTAGGCTTGTTATAAAAATGCCTCAGACTTTCCTATTTGCTCTGCTAAGCAATGATGTAGAGACTACATCAATATGGTTCAACGACCTCCGGGATGCAACAGGTGAGAAGGTAATGCGAGAAGGAATGCCTAGGCTTCTGGATCTGTATGCGAAGTATGAGATCAAATCCACTTTCTTCTACACTGGATATATGGCAAATTTGTATCCTGAAGTAGTAAGGATGGCAAAGGCAGCAGGCCATGAGATTGGATCGCATGGAAAGTCCCATATCAAAGAGAATGGCTTCGACATTATGCCATATGATAAGCAAGTTCGGCATCTTGAATACTCAAAAAAAATCTTGGAGGATATCAGCGGTAATGAAGTAGTATCTTTTAGAGCCCCAGCCTTAAGGGTTGCTCCCAATACAGCAACAGCTCTACTGGAAACCGGATTTCGGATTGACAGCTCAATAGCTTCACAGCGATTTGATTTTTTCTTGTCTTTCGGCTCAAAGCAGAAACTGAGTTTTCTGAATGCTCCAAGGCTGCCCTATCGGGTCAATAGGAATAATCTGTTTGAAAAAGGGCAAAGTGAGCTCGTCGAGCTGCCTCTATCAGCGACATTAATGCCGTTTGCAGGAACCACTATGCGGATATTGCCCATGCTCACAAAATTGCAACAAAGAGTCTTGCATTTTGAATCTAGAGTCAATCACAAGCCGGTCGTTTTTGTTATCCACCCTAACGAGTTCATCGACGAAAGTGATGAACCTAGGATAATCAATCGACGATCATCCAATCCAATCTCTTACCTGTTGAGTGATCTTTTGCGAGCAAAACTTAAAACTCGTAATTTGGGAGAAAGAGCCCTCCCAATATATGAGGAACTGATTAGATACTACGTATCTCAAGGATACAAGTTTAATAGTATGCGAGACTATGTAGATGAAACATTCCAGAAAGGGGATAGGAAATGAAAGCATACCTCGAGGCGAAAGCACAGAGTTTACCTTATCACGTAGAGCGCTCATTTTTCAAGGCCTTGTCTCATACGACAAAAGAACATGGTTATACCGGACCTTTTGCCCAGCTTTCGTTTTTAGCATCCAGGATGAAGGATCATTGGCTACAGGTGATATCCAGAGTAATGCCCTTTAACGGGATAAGAGTAAAGCTCCAAAAGATGAGGGGAGTGCAGATTGCCAAGGACGTACACATCGGACCAATGGTTACAATTGATGATGTTTATCCCTATTTTGTAACCATCGGAAGAGGCTCATCCATTGCAGGCAACAACTTTATTTTAACGCATACAAAACCCTTGGAGTACCATTCAGAAGTTAGTAAAGCGTATGTAGCGCCCGTAGTTATCGGACGAAATGTTTGGATTGCCATCAATGTCACTATTCTCCCGGGGGTAACAATAGGTGAAGGGTCCATAGTTGCTTCAGGGAGTGTTGTAACAAAATCCATTCCTCCTCTGGTATTCGCTGCGGGCATCCCGGCAGAAATTAAGAAAGACATTGCAGATAAATTGAGGAAGAATTACTCTGAGGATGAATTCGAGAGTATTTTAACAAAGAGAAAAAAAGACTTTGGTTTTTAAAGAGAGGCGATATGCAACAGCTAGTAAGAAATGTTAAGATTCTGGGTACTGGTTCTTACGTTCCGGAAACGATATATACAAATGAGTATCTTGAGACTATCTGCCCAACTGCAGCATCCTGGGTTGTTGAGAATCTGGGTATCAGAGAGAGGCGCATAGCAGCTCCTGACCAAACAACCAGCGACCTTGCTTCCATAGCAGGGATGAAAGCGATAGAGATGGCAGGCTTGAAACCGGAAGATATTGATTTGATAATTGTCGCTACAGCTACTCCCGATCGATTAGCGCCATCAACTGCCGCAATAGTTCAAGACAAGATTCAGGCTTACAATTCTGTGGCTTTCGATCTGGCAGCGGTATGCTCAGGCTTCCTATTCAGTATGTCAACGGCTGCCCAGTTTATTGCCACAGGGATTTATAATAATGCTTTGGTTATCGGAGCTGATACTTTTTCCAAAATCATCGATTGGTCGAGGCGAGATTGTGTCTTTTTTGGCGATGGAGCTGGAGCGGCAGTCCTAACACACTCCGACTCCGACTCCGGATTCTTGGCATTCAGATTGTACACCGATGGTCGAGGAAAATGGAACTTCACTATTCCCGGAGGTGGGTCTGAGTTTCCATTAAGCCACGAGAATGTCGATGCCGGACATCGCTATTTTCAGATGTATGGTAGAGCTGTATATGAAACAGGTGTGCAGGTATTACCAAAAGCAATAAACCAAGTTCTTGCAGACACTGGTCTTCACATCAATGATGTTGACTATATGATTCCTCATCAACCCAGTATTAGGATATTGAGAGATACTGCCCAGATTATCGGTTTGCCGTTTGACAAAGTGATGACCAATATGGATAAATACGCGAATACATCCGGTGGGACAATCCCAATTCTCATGGATGAAACAAATAGATCCGGCAAATTACAAAAGGGATCCTTGGTATTATTCGCAGCCGTTGGTTCTGGTTGGACCTATGGTGCATCCCTGATCAGATGGAGCTGATCTTGTGAAATTCCTAATAGCTGGTGCATCAGGTGGCATAGGAAAGTATCTTGCCGATGCGTTATCAAAAGACTATCAGGTGTTTGGCACATATCATAGTCGGAAGCCCAAAGATAATCCTAGCTACCAATTGGATATGATCGATATAAATGATGAAGCACTGGTAAGTAGTTGGATAGAAAATACTTGTAAAATCGGAGATAACATAGTTTTTGTTTATTGTATTGGAATCAACTACAATGTGATGATGCATAAATCAGATATAAATGAATGGTCCAAAGTGATTGGAGCAAATCTGATGGGCGTCCCCAGTTGTTTGAGGTCGATGCTCCCAATTATGCGTCAGACTGGTTTTGGGAGGATCATATTACTATCTTCGGTTGTGCCCCAAATTGGTGTTTCTGGAACAAGTGCCTACTCAGCTTCGAAAGCCGCTTTGTGGGGGCTTAGTAAGTCAGTAGCAAGGGAGAATGCGAAGCACGGCATTACCATCAACACTATAAATCTTGGATATTTCGACATAGGTATGATTAAGGATGTCCCGGAAAAGGCCCTGTCACAGATTATTACCAGTATCCCAGTAGGTCATCTGGGAAATCCACAGAATATTTTAAAAACAGTGGAGTTCATAGTATCTGCGGATTACTTAACGGGGACAACAATAGACCTAAATGGCGGATTATACTAGCTGATTATTATGAGTAAAAGGAATATATGAAATACCTCATCACAGGCGGAGCCGGCTTTATCGGCTCAAACATTGTAGCAGAGTTGCTGAAGCAAGGGCAACAGGTAGTAGTTTTGGATAATTTCGCAACTGGAAAACGTGAGAACATCCTTCCTCTGATGAAGGATCCCAATCTTACTATGATTGAGGGAGATCTCCGTAGTTTCCATATTGTCAGATCTGCCGTTAAGGGCGTAGATTACATCCTGCATCAAGGCGCATTGCCGTCCGTACCACGCTCAATCAATGATCCGATTACTTCGAACGATGTGAATATACTGGGAATGCTCAATATCCTGGAAGCAGCAAAGGAATTCGACGTCAAGAGAGTAGTATGTGCATCCTCCTCATCAATTTATGGGAATAGTGAGACATTACCCAAAGTCGAAACTATGCCGATCAATCCTATGTCACCTTATGCACTTACAAAGTACGCTCAAGAGCGATACTGCCAGATCTTTACACAGCTATATGGGTTGGAGACAGTTGCCTTGCGTTATTTCAACGTTTTTGGCCCCAATCAGGACCCAACCAGCCAGTACAGTGCGGTCATCCCCAAGTTCATTAAGCTCATCATGGCTGAAAAAGAGCCTGTGATATACGGAGATGGCAGTCAATCCCGAGACTTCACCTTTGTAGAAAACAACGTATGGGCAAACATCCAGGCATGTACAGCACCCAAAGCTGCCGGAGAAGTGATTAACATAGCCTGTGGAGAACGCTACACCCTGATTGACCTTGTTAATATGATTAACGACATTCTGGGGAAACATGTTGAGCCAAAGTTCGAGCCTGATCGTGCAGGAGATGTAAAGCATTCTCTGGCTGGTATAGATAAGGCCAAAGAGCTCCTGAACTATAAAGTTCGTATAGATTTCCGGGAGGGACTTGAACGCACGGTAAGGTTCTTTCAATAATACGCTCAAACAATGAAATACAAACTCTCCAAAATCTCTCTATTCGTTCTAGATCTGGCCATAGTGACCTTTGCATTCCTTCTTGCGGCAAAGATCAAGCCAGGTACATTACGTATCATCCAGACCTATTGGCGAAGCTTCGTGCCATTTGCCATTATCTGGCTTGGAGCTTCGGTCTGGGGCTCAAAATACTCTGTTAAAACAGTCTCATCAGGCATAGGATACATCAAGCGGATCTTCGCATGCAATTCTGTTGCCATAGCCGCAATACTGGGGTTGATGTATATATTCGGCAAGTTCTACTACTCCCGATTCATTGTCTTTGGTACAATACTCACCAGTTTTGCCTTGGAATTATTCTTGTTCCTTGGCTTTTTTTATGCCTTCAGATTCCACCGTGAAAACAAGGACTTTGCCAGTACTAAGCTTGTAACTCGTTCTGAAGCCCTGGAAGATTCCCAAAGCCCAAAATTCTTCCTAGATGATGGCTATCAGATACCAACCATTTCAAATGCCGCCTACATACCCCCCTTTTCAGAGGCATTGGAAGAGGATTCCATTCTGATGCCCCTATGGCAGAAGTATTTGGCGGAGGTACCGCAGTGGTTCGAATTCATTAATGATTATCTGGAACTGACTCGTTTCACAAAGGCACAAACCCTTATTCTAAATTCTGAGACATATTTCAATATCCAAAATGAACCGGATGCCAGCCATCAGCTCTTTATCAACTTGCATCGAGTCAACGACCTGCGCAGAGTAAACTACTATCTTATCCGTGTCAACGAGATGCTAAAAGATGGTGGTGTGTTCATTTGTTGCGGCCAGACAATAACCCAGCGTATGCATTTATTCTACAGCCATTACACAAAGATAGGCGGAGCATTCTTATACTTTTTTGACTTCCTGATTCGCCGAGTAATGCCGAAACTCCCTGTTCTCCAAGGCTGGTATTTTGCCATTACCAAGGGACGCAACAGAGCTTTGTCTGAGACTGAGATGCTGGGAAGATTCTATTTTTGCGGATTTGAACTGATTCACAAGCGTGAGATTAATGCTCAGACAGTCTTCATCCTCAAGAAGACAAAAGAGCCCCGGACTGATACAAACCCCACTTATGGACCTTTCATTAGACTCAAGCGCAAGGGACAGGGCGGGAAGTTAATCTATATAAAGAAATTCCGTACAATGCACCCCTATAGCGAATACCTCCAAGATTACGTCTATCAGACAAATGCCCTTCAAGAAGGTGGGAAGTTCCGGGATGATTTCCGAGTAACTTCGTGGGGCAAGATATTGAGAAAATTGTGGATTGATGAGTTACCCCAATTCCTCAATTTCTTCCGGGGAGAGCTTTCTATAGTAGGTGTCAGAGCTCTCTCGGAGCATTACTTCAGCCTTTATCCGCCTGATATGCAAGAGCTCCGGCTACGTGTCAAGCCAGGTTTACTGCCGCCATTCTACGCCGATATGCCAAAGACTTTCGAGGACATAGTAGAATCTGAACGTCGCTATATATTGTCTAAACTACAGCGACCTCTGTCAACAGATTGGAAGTACTTCTGGAAAGCCCTGTGGAATATCTTGGTCAATAAGGCAAGAAGCAACTAGAGGGTGGTCGTGGTGATGTGGGAGCGTTACAGGCGATGTATATGTGATAACTATGAAGCTTGCCAGTTGCTCTTTATTCCCCAAGGATTTAAGGATTAGAGGATTAAAGAGGGTCTTTCTATGATATTTGAAGATCAGACAGGGCAATTATAGCCGCATGTATGGAAGTTCACAAACAACTCGGGAGCGGATTTCTTGAGGCTGTATATGCAGAGGCCCTAGAACAAGAACTCAAATTGAGGGAAATTGCCTATGAACGAGAAAAAGCATTTCAAATAGAGTATAAAGGCGTAGCTTTGAACAAAACGTACAGAGTCGATTTTTGTTGTTTTGACCTGATTATTGTTGAGCTTAAGGCTATTGACGAACTCAACCCTGTTCATATCAGTCAGTTAATAAACTATTTGCAGATTTCCAATTATCCTGTGGGTTTACTCATCAATTTTGGTAGCCCAAGTCTGCAATATAAGCGTAGGGATAATTTTAACTCGTCCCTTTGTCCCCAGTCTAATTAATCCAATAATCCTCAAATCCTTGGGAGATCATAGTACTTGAAACTTATTCACATTGTCGGCGCACGACCCCAATTCGTCAAACTCGCAGCTCTGCATCGTGCTCTATCTGCTAAAGCAGAGCAATTCATTTTGCACACCGGGCAGCATTACGATGCAGCGATGAGTGATAGCTTTTTTTCAGATCTTGATATTCCTGCCCCTGATTTCAATTTGGAAGCCGGTAGTGGATTGCAGGGTGCTCAAACTGCTAAGATGCTCCATGGCATAGAAGAGCTATGCATGGCAGAAAAGCCGGATATTTTGGTTATCTATGGAGATACGAATTCTACCCTTGCCGGAGCACTGGTTGGCGCCAAGCTCGGTATCTTCACCGCTCACGTAGAAGCTTGTTTACGTAGCTTCAACCGCTCAATGCCTGAAGAGATCAACCGCATAGTAGCAGATCACACCAGCGACCTCCTGCTTTGTCCCACCCAAACAGCGATGGACAACGCTAAAGCAGAGGGACTCCTTACAAAAAGCTATCTGGTTGGCGATATTATGACTGATACGGTCGAATTCGGCCTCAATAAGGCTCTGCAAAGCTCAAATGCCTTGGATTTACTCGCCAAGCACCAAGTTAATCCCGGAGAATACTATCTACTTACTCTGCATCGTCCATACAACGTAGATGATCCTCAAAACCTGATGCACATACTAGATGGCTTGGATAGTCTCGGGATCCCGGTAGTATTTCCGGTACATCCTAGGACTAGTAAGATCATCCGAGGTTTTGGTGCAGAAGCCTATAATAATTTGATCTTGATTGAACCTCAGGCTTACCTGAATTTCATGCTTCTGCATGCCAATGCCAAAGCTATGATTACCGATTCCGGTGGAGTGCAAAAGGAAGCCTATATCCTGAAGAAACCTTGTATAACCCTTCGTACAGAAACTGAGTGGGTGGAGACCGTTCAGACAGGATGGAACTTACTGCTTGATCCCGGCTCAATATCTTTCCCCGGCGCTATTCCCGGCTTTGTACCACCAGATGCTCATCCAGATCTCTACGGCGATAAGGTAGCAGATAAGATGGCAGAATTGCTACTTGATTCTGTTAAGAATAAATAACTTGCCAAGAAACGACTGCCACATATAGTGGAGTCATTGGATTAAAATATTAATACAAGATATACTTACGTAATTCAGGGAGGAATTATGAATAAGCTATTTTTAGTTGTATTGCTGATTTTCAGTTCAGCTTTTTTACTAGCTCAAACCAATATCTATACTGATGCTTGTGGAAGCGCAACACCCGGCTGGACGTTTACTAATGGTGGTGGAAACCCAATCCAGCAAAGTGGCTACTGGCTCTTGGATCATACAGGTGATAGTATTGTTAGTCAATCTTTTGACGTTAGTGGATACTCATCGCTTAATCTAACTTTTAAAGTTGGAACTTATAGTAGTGGTACGAACCACAGTTGCCTAGTAGAATACTCGACTGATGGTGGAGCAAGCTGGAATGCCAGTACATTCACATCGGTTACTCCAACATCTTCATCAATGATATCTGCTGGAACCTGGGATCTAGGCACAATTAACACAAGTAATCTAGTATTCAAATGGACTTCTCCTGCCGGTGGATCAAAAGGTGTTAGATTAGACGATATATTGTTCACAGGTCAACCTAGCTCTCCATCTCTAGTTGCTACTCCTATCAGCTTATCTGGATTCACGTATGCATATGGCAATGGTCCCTCCAATATCAAATCTTTCACTTTGGATGGAGCCAATCTTACTGCTGACGTTAGTGTGTCTGTTTCTTCAGATTATGAGGTCTCTACATCCATTGGTGGAGATTATGGATCATCTTTGTCGCTAACACCCTCTGGTGGTGTTGTATCATCTACTATCTATGTAAGGCTGGTAGCTGGTCTTGCTATAGGAAGTAGTTATACCGGTACAGTGACTTGTTCTTCGACAGGAGCTGCTGATGCTACCGTCTCGTTGAGTGGTTCCGTTACCACTCCTCCAGCGCCAACGGCCCCGAATGCAACTGAGGGAAGCTCGATTTCTAGCTCTGGTTTTACTGCAAACTGGGACACTGTCAGTGGCGCTACTGGATATGTGATCGATGTTTATACAAAGACAGCAGGTGTTTATGCGACAGATTTAATAATCTCCGAGTACGTCGAAGGACTCAGTAATAATAAGTATCTGGAGATATACAACGGAACCGGTTCTGATGTCGATTTATCGAATTACCGTTTGAGACTATTCGCTAATGGAGTATCAGCTCCCACAAATGATGTGCAGCTCTCGGGGACTTTGTCTCACGGCTCCGCTGTTGTTTACAGTAATAGCGCTGCTGTCCTTACTTTGCCTGATGGCGTTACTGCTGTAACTAATGCTGCTGTTAATTTCAATGGTGATGATGCAGTTGCTCTCTACAACACCAATACCTCTGCATATGTCGATATCTTCGGTATGATTGGGCAAGATCCTGGTGCTGCTTGGTCTGACGGCACAATTACAACTGTGGATAAAACACTTGTTCGTAAATCTACTGTCGTTCAAGGCGTGAGTGTTAATCCTACCGGATATGTTGCCAATGATCCGACAGCTTTCGAGACATTGGGTGCCGAATGGGATATGTATGACCAAAATACTGTATCTTACCTGGGTTCTCACACAATGGCGGGTGGTGGCTCTTTAGAATACGTTACGGGCTACCAAAACCTCGACGTCGGCAATGTAACCACCTACAACGTCACTGGTCTTGATCCTGAAACTACCTATTACTATGTAGTGCGCGCTTATGATGTCTATGATCAATCCAGTCCCAGTTCAAACGAAATCTCTGTTTCCACTACTGCCGCTCCTGCAAGTGTAGTTATCAATGCTGATGGTACAGCTACAGGAGCAGCCATAGTTAGCGGTGGAACAATTCCCGAATCTCTTTTGGGTGCAGATTCTGGTGCCCCTGCTGTTGTTTACACCATCACCTCAACCGGAGTGAAAGATGTTACTGTTTACAAAACTGCAGCTTTCACGGGCGACTGGTATTGCTGGCTCAATACCTCCGGTGGACTGATTGCCGGAGCTAATCCTATCCAAGTAGCTAACTTCTACATTTTTGAAGATGTGAATTTCGATGCCAAGGGCGATGTCGTAGTTATCATCAACGACAACTCAACCCTTCCTGTCGAGCTATCATCCTTTACGGCCACACTTTCTGCCCAGAATCTGGTCAGCCTGATGTGGGTCACCCAATCCGAGACAGGTGTCAGTGGATACTACATCTATCGCGGCATCGATACAAATGCCTCCACCGCCCAGATCGTAAGCCCTCTGATCACAGCTACAAATACTTCCACAACCCAGTCCTATGTCTATGTCGATAGCGAGATCTATGAGACCGGTACCTATTACTACTGGCTGCAAAATGTCGATATCGATGGCACCACAGATTTCCACGGCCCGATCAGGCTGGATTATGTCGCCGGACAAAACAACGGCACTCCCAATATTCCCGTTGTTACGGAACTGAAGAACGTCTATCCCAATCCCTTCAATCCGATTGCCTTCATCAGTTACAGCCTTGCCGATAACAATCCTGTTGCTATCAAGATCTACAACAACCGTGGCCAGTTGGTACGCGTGATTGATAACGCCCCTGCCACTGCCGGTAACCACCGCATCGAATGGAACGGCCTGGACAATAGCGGAAACGCCTGCTCCACCGGACTCTACCTCGTGCGTATGACCGCCGGTAACAAGACCTTCACTCAGAAGGTAGTCCTGGTAAAGTAATCTAATACCATAGATACAATCAAAGCCCCGCTTGCGGGGCTTTTTTTATGCTTGAAACCAACCGTGGCTGATGCCTGAAGGCTCGAATTGGTCGTTCAGAATCATATTTCTTTGATTCAGCTCGATAAAGGACTTGACCAAAAACTGGCACTCAGAAATAGTGTTTGCTAATAAAGCGTTAATCGCTTATACTAATAATTGAAATCGATACTAAGAATTATGGAGGTTTTACAATGAAACTCAGACCGATTGAAGACCACGTTGTGGTGAAACTTAACCGCGCCAACGAAGAAAAGATGGTGGGCGGAATTATCATTCCCGATACAGCCAAAGAAAAACCTCAGATGGCAGAAGTTATAGCTGTTGGCACCGATGAGGACCTGCAGAAGATAGTGAAAGTGGGCGATCAAGTCCTTTATGGCAAGTATGCCGGCACGGAAATTGAGCTTGATGGCGAAAAGCTACTCATCCTCTCAAAGAGCGATATCCTCGCTATTGTTGAGTAGATTATGGCTTTAATGGTAAATAGTCAGAGCTTCGAAGCTGAAGTTCTCAAGTCCGAGATCCCTGTTCTGGTTGATTTCTGGGCTCCCTGGTGCGGTCCCTGCAAGGCTCTCAATCCTATCATAGACAAGGTTGAGGCCGAGGTAACAGGCAAAGTCAAGATTGTGAAAGTCAATATCGACGAGTCCCCGGATATTGCCAGCAAATACTCAATTATGTCGATCCCGACCCTCCTTATCTTCAAGGATGGCGTGGTTGCCGACCAGTTGGTGGGTCTTGTCCAAAAAGACAAGATTATGGCCAAACTGGTATAATAGAACACAATATATTCATCTTGCCCCGGATAATCCGGGGCTTTTTTTGTCTTGATGCCTGAAATGGGCTACGCTTGCTATCCTGCCTGCTTCCTGCTTGTAGCCTGCTTGAATCCTGCATGGATATCCAGGAAACACCCTTCAGGTATGCGTTTGACGACTTTCAGATTAATGGGAGCTTATTGGGAGCGGTTTTTGGATGTGCTAAGGCCGTATTTACGCAATCATACACATAGTGTTTTCGCGTTTTGAGGATATCAGGCTCTACTCTGAGGGCGCTTCAGGGAATGGTTGGAAGGCCGTATTCAAGTTTATCGAGCCTGCTTCGTAAGATTTTTACGATTTCCTAATGGCATATTAGGCAGTCTGTTATTAAATACTTCTGTCTCCATTATGAAGAAATCTGAAAAAAAGCTGTTGACAAAAAAACGGCCTTAACGAAGATGACTAAACGCTTGCTTGTGATTGCAAGATTTCAGGCAGGCAGAGATCTTTAAAAGAGTATATAGATGTGGAAATGCAAGTGAATGCGAGTCCAAATCAATTCGATTCGAAATCATAATTTCATGATGGAGAGTTTGATC
>CAYSSP010000023.1:0-48243 GCA_964433815.1 uncultured Candidatus Cloacimonadota bacterium | reverse complement strand
GCAAGATACTACCTCCAACCTCCTACTTTCTCGTTATTATGTGCAAAGGTCTTTCCTTGTTCAAATGAATCCCATTGGTCCGCAGAATGTAAGTCTCGCTAATAGATTCTGCTTGACATTTATCCTGGCTAATATAGATTGTAGTCAGAATGAATTTGAGGAGCTTATATGGAAAGCAGTATTGAGACTTGGGCTAATGCCTCGGATGAGCTGGTGATATCTTATCGCGATGGGGCGCTGTATCTTGAGATGGGAGCGGAGAAGGCGGTGATCAAGAAATCCGCCACGGCGATGTACCTCTATGAAATCTTGATTCATCCCAATAAACCGATCCGGGCTTTGGATCTGGATGCCTTGATCAATCCGGCGGAGATATGCTGCCAAAGCCTTTACCACAGCAGCGAAGCGGAACTGGCAGCCCAGGGGCTATACCTACAGCCCAGGCGAGATCCGGAAGTCCCGATGGATGAGCGGGGGATTAGGGAGATTAAACAAAGATTAGTGAAACTAAATGAACGATATGCAGAACTGGAGCAGTGGCACGATTATGCCGCGCTGGAAGAGGTGAGCGAGGAGCGGGAGCGCCTGATCGAGTACCTGGCACCGCTGCTCAATCCGCACCGGAAAGCCGTGATCGAGGGCGAAAACCGCAAGCGCAAGGCATACGTGCTAAAGACGATACGCCGCGGGGTCAAACGCATCGCGGAACAGGCTCCCCGGATGGGAGACTATCTACAGCGGGCGATAGACTTGGGGGAGTGGATTTGCTTCGCAGTTAATAGTTAATCAGTTAATGAGTTAATCAGTGATTTGCTGCGCACAGGCGGAGATTCGCGTGCTTTGGGGTACATCCATTACCAATGGCAGACTTCCTCAATTCCTTCTTTCCCCTTTTCTGGTAAAGTCTCTGCTGTTCTTTGCTTTTCTCTGCTTCCTCTGTGGTGAAAATCTCATTTTTTTCTCTAATGATTAGGAGGTTCGGAAACCTCCTTTACGTTTTGCGCAACGCCCCCACGTCCCCACGTCCCCCTCTGTGGTAAAACCCCCTCCTTACTCCTTTACTCCTTGTTAGCCCAAACTAATCCGTATTGTGGAAAAAGATTTGCATCTAAAAAGCTTAGAGGATTTTATAGGAGTATATCCATTATGCCAAAAATGAAATTTATAACGATGTCTATTTTACTGGGAATGCTGGCTTTGGCGCTGTATGCCATTCCCAGCCCGAGGTTGCTGCCGCCTGAAATGCAGAATATGCAATATATGCCCCGGGAATACGAGATCTCCAGGGCGGATTCCGCGCATGGTTTTGACGTGCAAAAGTACGAGCTGACCATTGCTATCACCCAGAATCCCAATCATATAAGCGGCTCGGTAAAAGCAACCGTGATGGCAGAGGAAGCCCTCAGCAGCATCAGCTATGAACTGGTAGGGCTGAGTGTAAGCTCCGTGCTCGTAAATGACACACCTGCCAGCTTTACCCACAGCGGAGGGATGATCAATATCAATCTCAATATCGCTGCGGGACAGAGCTTTACTACGACCGTCAATTACTCCGGAAATCCTGTCCTCACCCCCAATGTCTATCATATCGGGATGATCTTTTCGGCAAATTCCATCTTCACGATATCAGATCCGGATGCCGCCCGCTATTGGTGGCCCTGTTACGACCATCCCTGGGACAAGGCGATCGTGGATTTGCACGTGACTATGCGCTCGGATTGGAAGGTGGCGGCAAATGGGCTGCGCGAGAGCATCGTAAATAATGGAAATGGCACCAGCACAACACATTGGCTGGGGCAACACCCGATGACGACCTATCTGGTCTGCATCACTGCCGGACCCTATGTTGAGATCGATCAGACGGCGATGAACGGCACGCTCCCGATCAAAAACTTCGTCTTGCAATCGCAATACAACAACGCTCAAAACGATCTGGCGCAGATGCCGGCGATGATAGATTACTTTTCCCAGAAGTTCGGGGCTTATCCCTTTGAGAAATATGGCAATGCGGTAGTTTCAATGAGCACCTACGGGGCGATGGAACACCAGACGATGACCACCCTGGGAAATTATATCATCAATGGGCAAGGGACTTATGAGATCGTTGTGGCGCATGAGCTTGCGCATCAATGGTATGGCAACGCGGTGAGCTTTTTGACCTTTAAGGACGTCTGGCTTTCGGAAGGTTTTGCCACCTATTCGGAGCAGATCTGGACGGATAAACGCCTGGGCTGGGCATCCGCAGTGGAGTACGTACGCATCAGTTTTCACGACTATTACAAGAACTGGGAAAATAGCTACGGGCAGACTCCGGCGATCTATGATCCGGCATTTAATAACTATTTTACACCCCCATCCTATGAGAAAGCAGCATCCGTGCTGCATATGCTGAGGCTCAAGCTGGGCGATGCGCAGTTCTTTCAGCTTTTGCAAGAGTGGTTTACGACCCATCGCGATGGCAATGTAATCACAGCGGAATTCCGCACTATGGCGGAGGATATCAGCGGGCAGAGCCTGCAGCAATTCTTTGACCAGTGGATCTTTGGCAGGGGAATTCCCTCTCTCGAATACAGCGCCTGGCATCATCCCACCGATCCGCGCGGCAATATCAAGATTTTGGCAAAGACCACCAGCCCCACGGCAACCCAATTTTGGATTGACGTGCCGATGAGGATGCCCGGCTCGACAGCGGATTCGCTATTGGTAATGGCAAGTCCGGCGGGACAGTCGAACTATTACGAGGTCGGCTTTATCGAGGGTGACGATCCCTGCGGAGCGACTATCCAGAGCAATTTCAACCATTGGACGCTGCTGAGGGGGAGTATTTACAGCAAGCCGCAGATCAACCAGAGCCTTGCCTCCAATGCTGCCGTGATGCTTAGCTGGGATGCCTTTGCGGTTCCCGGCGTAGCGGGCTACAATCTCTATCGCAAGAGTCCTCAGGATGAGGATTGGCAAAGGGTAAATCAAGAGCTCATTACGGGCTTGAATTACACGGATCAGGGCTTGCAGAATGGCGTGCATTACCGCTATATCGTGCGGGCAGTGGATGCGGAAGGCTACCTGAGCTTCAATTCGGATCAGGCAGAGGCGACCCCGCAGGCCTTTAGCTTTGCCCAGGACCTGCTGGTGGTGGATGAAACCAGAAACGGCACCGGCACCAATATCAATCCCACGGACGTAATGGTGGATGATTTTTATGATGCGGCGCTGGCATCCTTCAATTACGCTCACTGGGATGTGGATACGCAGGGTATGCCGGGGCTGGATACCTTGGGAGATTACAAGGTAGTGCTGTGGCATTCCGATGATTTTAACCAGATCCAGATCGTTGATGCGCTCGATATCCTGGGAGGTTATCTCCTGGGAGGCGGGAAGCTGGTGATCTCCGGCTGGAAGACTCCTTCTGCCTTTACACCGGGCTTTGCGCAGAGCTTTTTGCCGGGAATCAGCCTGGTCTATGATAATGCGGCGGGCTTAATCAGTGCGCAATCCGCGGATTATCCATCTCTTGCGGTGGATCCTGCCAAGCTGAGCCCTACCTGGAACGGGATGCTGCCGATGGTTTATACCTTTACGGGGGCAAGCGAGGTGCTCTATACGGCGCAGATGAGTGCGACCAGCAACGGTGCGGACAACGCGCTGGCGATCAAAACCGGCAATCTCGTAATCTTTGGGGCTCCGCTTTACTTTATGCTGGCGGATGGCGTGAACGCAATGCTGCCGCAATTGGTAGATGAACTATTGGCTCCGGTGGATGCGGATAATGCTGTTGTGGTGCCAATAATGCCTCATATCAGGGTATATCCCAATCCTTTCAGGACGTCCACCACGATCGAATATGATCTCCCCAAAGCGGGTGATTACAGCATATCCATCTACAATATCCGGGGACAATTGGTGCGGACTTACCTGGATAATGCTCCGGTTATGGGGACACGGGAAAAGAGGTTTGACGGGCTGGATAATGGCGGCAAGAGCCTGCCCAGCGGGATCTATACGATCAGGATTAATTGGCAGGGCGGCAGCCTCCTAAAGCGGATCAACCTGATCAAGTAAAGAATCTGCTTGACTTTGGAAGCTGTGGTTCAGAGCTTTGCGCACGATGAATAAGATAAAATCTTTCGCGGTCGAATACCTTTACTGGCTCTACTTTGTTGCCTGTCTCGGCTGGCTGCTTTTGCGCCTGGGTGCCTTTGAACAGCCCGGCTTTTCGTTGGTGCCTGTCGTCCTGGGGCTTCCTGTGCTAATGGCGATAGTCAGCAGTTTATTTACTAACTGCGTGGGCTGCAAAGTAATGGGTAAAAGCAAAAGCGGCGGCTTTTGGAAGTATCAGATCGGCATCGGCGTGGCTCTCAGCCTCGTGATGGCTTGGGTGATCGTGGAAGTGAAGCCGGTGGCATTCTTTACCGGAGCAGTCAATACCCACTCCATCCTGCAAGGCATCTTCAATCCCAATCCGGAGCAACTGGTGCCGATGTTGCAAGCCTTGATCGAGACGATCTTTCTGGCGCTTTTGGCAACCGTTTTGGCGATACCATTTGCCTTTTTCCTAAGCTTCTTTGCGGCAAAGAACCTGATGTTTGGCTCCATCTGGGGCAAGAGCGTCTATTTCTTTATCAGGACGATCTCGACCATCTTCCGCTCCATCGAGGCAATCGTATGGGCGATAATCTTTTGTGTGTGGGTGGGGATCGGGCCTTTTGCCGGGATGCTGGCGCTGTGGATTCATTCGATAGCGGCATTGATCAAGCTCTACAGCGAGCAGATCGAGAATATCGACGGAGGTCCGGTGGAGGCGATCAAAGCGACCGGAGCTTCCACTTTGCAGATCTGGCGCTATGCGGTTACACCGCAGATTTTGGCTCCCTATCTGGCTTTTACGATCTACCGCTGGGATATCAACGTGCGGATGGCGACGATCGTGGGCTTCGTGGGCGGCGGCGGCATTGGCCTGGCTCTGTATCAGCAGCAGCAGATGCTGGCTTGGCGAAATGTGGGCTTGATCATGTGGCTGATTGCCCTGATCGTCTGGGTGATGGATATTTTCTCGGCTTATATCAGAGAAAAACTTGTAGGATAGCGTTTTTCGCTTTAGATTATCACAGATGGTGCCTTTTCACACGAGGCGAGGAGGCGCTGTATTCATTAGTTTGTTAGAGGATTTTAATGGCACAATACAACCCTGTTGAGATCATACTCAAGAAGCGCAACGGGCACGAACTGAGCCCGGAGGAAATCAGCTTCTTTATTACCGGCTATCTGGATGGCTCCATTGCTGAATATCAGATGTCTGCGCTGCTGATGGCGCTCTATTTCCAAGGCACTGCTCCGGCTGAGATTGCCGAGCTTACCAAGACCTATATCTTATCCGGACGCAGTATGTCCTTTGATCCCGCTTTGCCGGTTGCGGACAAGCATTCCACCGGAGGAGTGGGCGATAAGATCAGCCTGATGCTGGCTCCGATTGCGGCAGCCTGTGGGCTCTATATCCCGATGATCTCCGGCAGAGGCCTGGGGCATACGGGCGGCACTCTGGACAAGCTCGAGGCTATTCCCGGCTTTCGTGTGCAGTATTCGCTGGAAGATTTTCAGGCTCTGGTGGAGCAGTATGGCATCGCTATGGTGGGTCAATCTGCGGAGCTGGTTCCTGCCGATAAACAGATCTATGCGCTACGGGACGTTACCGCGACGGTTGAAAGCCCCGGGCTGATCACTGCCTCCATTATGAGCAAGAAGATTGCTGAAGGGGCGCGTCACCTGGTGATTGATCTAAAGATCGGCAGCGGTGCCTTTATGCCCAATCTCAGGCGTGCCAAAGAGCTGGCGGAATTGCTGGTAAGCACGGGAGAGAGCTTTGGGCAAAAGGTCTCGGTAGTCTTTTCCAATATGAATTCACCTCTGGGGCAGGCAGTCGGTAACGCGCTCGAGATGATCGAAGCCATCGAGTATCTCAAGGGCAGGACTCTCCCCGATACCAAAGAGCTCACCGATGCCCTTACCGCGCGAATGCTGATCTCTGCCGGGCTGGCAGCGGACGAGGCAAAGGCTCAGGCGATGATAGATGAAGCGATCTCCTCAGGCAAAGCCCTTGAGATCTTCCGCAAGATGATTAAAGTGCAGGGCGGAGATCCACGCGTTATCGAGGATTATTCCCTGATGGGTACAGCCAAATACCGCATCCCGATTATATCTGACCAGGATGGCTATATTCACCTGATCGACAGCCGTGCCATCGGTTATGCTTTGGTGAGGATCAAAGCTGGCAGGATGAAGACCACCGACAGCCTCGATTATACCGCCGGAGCTCTATTGTATCCCAAGATCGGCGATCAGATCAAGTGTGGCGACAAGATCGGCGAAGTTCACTGCAGCGACGAAGCCCTCGGCAAAGAGGTCGCTTCACTCATTTTGGGAGCTTATTCCATCAACCCCATAGCCAAAGAATCAGAGCCGTTGATCTTCGAGATCTACTCCGGCTAAAGGAGCTTCATGGGCCCGATTACAGAACATCATCTGCTCATCTTCCTCGCTCAATTTGCCCTGCTATTGGGAGCCTGCAAAGTAGTAGGCTATTTCCTGGAAAAGATCAAGCAGCCGACGATTACCGGAGATGTTCTGGTGGGGCTGATCCTCGGTCCTTCGATCTTTGGCAAGTATATGCCGGAGTTGCAGGGCAGCATCTTCCCGGATGATCCGGTGCAATGGGCAATGCTTGGCACTATTGCCTGGTTTGGCAATCTCTTTCTTTTGATGGAGACCGGACTCGAGATCAATTTTACCAAGGTCTGGAAACAGCGCTCCAGCGCCATCAAGCTCTCTGCCTCCGATCTACTCATCCCGATAGCTATCTCCTTTGTTCCGATGTATTTCCTCCCGGCGCACTATATGGTCGATCCCTCCCAGAGATTTCTCTTTGCGCTCTTTATCGCTGCCATTATGACGATCAGTGCTTTGCCGGTGGCGATACGCGGGATGCGGGAGATGAATATCCTGAAGACGGATGTGGGTTTCCTTACGGTATCGGCGCTCACGATGAACGATCTGGTTGGCTGGGTGGTATTTACGATCATCCTGGGGCTCTTTGCGCATGGCTCGGTGGAGCTGGGTTATCTGGGCAGTCTGGTGGGCGGAACGCTGCTCTTTACAGTGCTAAGCCTTACGGTGCTGCGGCGCTTGGTGGATCGTTCCATCGGGCTGATGCACAACAAGGTCGGCAAAGAGACGGGTTACAAGACCACCTTTGTCGTGATCCTCGGGATGCTGATGGGTGCTCTGACGCTCAGGATCGGCATTCACTCGCTGTTTGGCTTCTTCATCGCCGGTATCGTCGTGGGTGAATCCCGCTTTGTGACGGAGAAAGACCGCTATGTGCTCAATAGGATGGTGCATTCCATCTTTGTGCCGATCTTCTTTGCCAAGATAGGGCTCACCATCGATATCCTCGCCAATCTGGATTGGTTTCTGGTAGGCTTGATGCTGGTAATCGGTCTCTTTTCGCGCTATCTGGCAGCTTGGCTGGGGGCAGCCTGGTCCGGACAGGACAGGCTAAACCGCCATACTATTGCCATCTGCCACGCACCCGGGGGAGAGATGCACATCGTTATCTCTATGCTGGGTTTGTCTTTGGGAGTGATTTCCGAGCGTGTCTTTGTGAGTATCGTGACCGCTGCTATCATCACCACCATCATCTTTGGGCCCTGGCTTGCCGTTGCCCTTAGAAGGATCAATCTGAAGCGGACTCTGATCAGTTTTGATCCGGATGCCGTGATCACCGGCTGCCCCAGTTGCGATAAGACCGGTTTCCTGAAGCTTTTGAGCCATGTGGTGGGCGAGCAGACCAAGCTCACCGAAGATTATGTCTTTCAAGAGATTCAGCATAGGGAAGAACAGATTACGACAGCCCTGGGCAGGGGTATTGCCGCACCGCATGCCCGCCTTGCCGGCATCAAGCAATCCCTGCTTTTTGTGGGCAAACCTGCGCAGGCTTTGGAATGGGACAGTCCGGATGGCGAGCCGGTGCATACGGTCTTCCTGCTTTTGACTCCCGTCTCCGATCCCAAGGCGCAGCTCAATATCATGCAATGCCTGGCCAGCTAGCTGCACAAGCCCGAGCTCATCCCCAAGCTGCATTATAGCGAGGATCCCGAGCAGATTTACCGTCTCGTCACGGATTGCTTGGACGAGAGCGAGACCTGCCAGCTCCGCGAACTGAGCACATAGCTTATCCGGCAAGCATTGGAGCAGGCTTTCGGAAAAAAGTATTGACATCATAGGGCGATCAGAAAAACTGACGCAAATAATTGTAAATCTATACAGGAGCAAAGATAAATGAAACAGGGAATCCATCCTAAGTACGAACTGGTCACCGTTCGCTGCGCTTGCGGGAACACCTTTGAGACCCGTTCCACCAAAGGCAATATGCAGGTCGATATCTGCAACGTCTGCCATCCTTTCTACACCGGCAAGCAGAAGATCATCGATACAGCCGGACGCGTTGAGAAATTCAACAAGAAATACAAGATCGAAGACAAATAGACAGCCTTTTCTATAAACGCCATCAATCCATCGTCTGGAGTCGTGGCGTTTTTTATTTGTGAGGAATTATGGCAGAAAAAAAGGTCATTAACGTTGGCGGCCAGGCCGTCATCGAGGGCGTGATGATGCGTGGGGCGGATAATCTTGCCACTGCTATCAGGCGCAAAGACGGCTCAATCGAGCTCTACAAACAGCCCTTTACCAGCATAACCAGTCGCAATAAGATCTTGGGATTGCCCTTGATTCGCGGCTTTATCTCCTTGATAGAGATGATGTTGATAGGTTTTAAGACGCTTACATTCAGTGCCAATCGCTTTGAATACGACCTGCTCGAAGAAGAGCGGCAAAAGGGCAAGGAGACCAAGGAAAAGACTAAGGCTGCGCAAAAGACGGAGGAGCTATTTAGCTATGTCTTTGCTTTTGGGCTGGCTTTCCTGCTCTTTGGGTTGCTTCCCTACAAGCTGGGTGATTGGATCGGGCTCGGCAAGCAAAACTTTTATTTCAATCTCTTCGCCGGTTCCATCCGCATAGTCTTTTTTGTGCTCTATGTCTGGCTGATCAGCCTGATGAAGGACATCAAGCGTCTCTTCCGTTATCACGGAGCGGAGCATAAAAACGTCAATGCCTTCGAGCACGGGACGCCTCTGGAGATCGCTGAGATCCAAAAGTGGACTACGATTCATCCCAGATGCGGCACCAGCTTTATGTTTTTCGTCTTGTTGATTGCCATCCTGGTCTTTTCGATCACGGATACCCTGGTGGCGGCGTTTATCCTGCACAAACCGGTGCCGACACTTCTGCGACTGGGCTATCACTTCCTCTTGATCCCGCTGGTTTCGGGAATCAGCTATGAGTTCCTGAAGTTTTCAGGCCGCAATATCAGCCATCCGATCGTCAAGATCTTTACTGCGCCGGGAATGGCTCTACAAAAGATTACGACCCAGCCTCCGGATGATGAGATGATCGAAGTAGCACTGGTGGCGATGAAAGCCGCTCTGGATATGGATTATTCAATGCACAAGGTAAGAGTGCTCGAGAGCCCCAATGATCCCGCGTGACAAACTGATTGCCCTGGGCGAAGAGCTCGAAGAGCTAAAGCATACCATATCCGATACTTCCGTAATGAGCGATGCCCGCAGATACCGCGATCTGATGCGGAGATTCCGCGAGCTTGGCGAGATTCAGGAAGCTTGGTCATATTATCAAAAATTGGAACAGCAGATTGCCGAGACCAAGGAAATGATCGAGCAGGAAAGCGACAGCGATATGATCGAGATGGCGCGTGAAGAGCTGAGCCACCTCGAAGAGAAGTTTGAGATTAGCGAGCTCAAGCTGCGCGACCTCCTGATCCCCAGCGATCCCAACGATTCCAAGAATGCGATTGTCGAGATCAGGGCAGGTACCGGCGGTGAGGAAGCAGCACTTTTCGTAGCGGATCTTTACCGGATGTACAGCTATTACGCGGAGAAAAAGGGCTGGAAACACCAGTTGATCGATACCAACGAGACCGGTCTGGGCGGATACAAGGAAGTAATCTTCCAGCTTTCCGGAGAGGGCGTCTATGGCTTGATGCGCTTTGAGAGCGGGGTACACAGGGTCCAGCGGATCCCGGTGACCGAATCCGGAGGCAGAATCCATACCTCAGCCGTCAGCGTGGCAGTGCTTCCCGAAGCCGAGGATATCGATCTGGAGATCAACGATGCCGATCTGAGAATAGATGTTTACCGCAGCAGCGGTCACGGCGGACAGAGCGTCAATACGACCGATTCCGCAGTGCGCATTACCCACGTTCCGAGCGGGATCGTAGTGACCTGCCAGGACGAGAAATCACAGATCAAAAACAAGGCCAAAGCATTGAAGGTGCTGCGTTCGAGGCTCCTGGACCTGGAGATCAGCAAGCAAGAAGCCGAGATCGCCCGGCAACGCAAGGCACAGGTCTCCACCGGCGACCGGAGTGCCAAGATTCGCACCTATAACTTTCCGCAGTCGAGGGTTACCGATCATAGAATTAACTTGACAAGCTACAACCTGGACGGATTTCTGGCTGGAGAGATCAACGAGTTTATCGAATCTCTGAGAATTGCCTGGAGAAACGAGAAGGTGAACGAATAAATGGAGCTCTTGCTCACACTGCTGATACTGCTGTTCTTTCTGTCTTTGTCATTTTTATTTTCCGGTTTTGAGACCGGGATGATCTCGATCAATCAGATCAACTTGGAGCTGGAGGCGAGAAAGAACAAATCACGCGCTCAGCTTATGAGCTTTGTGCGTCAGCCGGATAAGTTCCTGGGGACGACCCTGATCGGAAACAACATCGTAAACGTGCTCTTATCGACGATATCGACCTATCTGGTGCATAGATTTAGCGGTAGTCTCTTTGATCCCCGGTGGACAGCTTTGATTATGGGCACGATTGTGCTGATCTTCGGTGAGATTGTGCCAAAAGCTCTTTTCCGCGATCATTCGGAGACATTTGTACCCTCAGTATTCCCCATCATCCGCTTCTTTTACTTTATTCTGAGACCCTTTGTGGCAGTGGTGAGCTGGCTCAACAGATCCCTGCGCAAGATGCTGGGGATAGAGGATGAGGATAACTTCAATTACCTTACCAAGGACGATCTGAGCTTGCTGCTGTCAGAAGCGAATGACAGCGGTATTAGCGAGCCTCAGATGGAGATGATCGAAGATGCGCTGGATTTTAATGAGCTCGATGCCAAGAACGTGATGGTGCCCCGTACGGATATTATCGCCATCCCGGATACGGCAACAATCGAGGAAGCTCTGGAAGTTGCCCGGGAAGAAGGCTTTACACGTTATCCTGTCTATCACGAGAGCATAGACAATGTAATCGGTATCTTGATCATCTATGATATCCTGAAGCGTGAAA
This sequence comes from uncultured Candidatus Cloacimonadota bacterium, assembly GCA_964433815.1. GTDB lineage: Bacteria > Cloacimonadota > Cloacimonadia > Cloacimonadales > Cloacimonadaceae > PHBP01. Next base: position 36,818 of record CAYSSP010000023.1, on the reverse strand, counting down.
CTACCAGCAATACTACAGCAGGCGATCTGGTTCACGAGCCCTATTTTGCCCCGGAGAATACTGATCTTGACGTGCTCCTGAGGGAGATGCAACGCCTCCGCAAGAGTATGGCTATCATCGTGGATTCCTATGGCGGAACGGCTGGATTGGTCACTATTGAGGACATTCTGGAAGAGATCGTGGGCGAGATCGAGGATGAATACGACGTCGAAGAACCCAGCGAAGAGCTGATCCAGATCTCCCCCAATACCTGGCTGGCAGAAGCTGATCTGGAAATAGACGTCCTGGCAGACGACTATGGCATTGAATTGCCCGAAGGGGATTACGAAACGATTGCAGGGCTGATACTGGACAGGCTGGAACAAATCCCGCATCAAGGACAGATCATAGACTGCGAAGATTACCGTCTGCAGGTTTTGCAAGCCACCGATAAGAAGATTATTAAAGTAAAAATACACAGAAAGAAAGAGGTCTAAGCAATGAAACTGATGGAATGTGTACCAAATTTTAGCGAAGGCAGAGACAAAGCTGTGCTCGATGCTATCGCGGCCGCAATACGCACTGTAAAGAACGTTACGCTGCTCGATGTCGATCCGGGAGCGGATACAAACCGCACCGTCTTCACTATGGCAGGAGAGCCGGAATCTGTCGTAGAAGCCGCCTTTCAGGCTATCAAGAAAGCTGCAGAACTGATTGATATGTCCAAGCACCACGGTGAGCACCCCCGTATGGGTGCCACGGACGTTTGCCCCTTCATCCCAATCAGCGAGATGACGATGGAAGAGTGTGCCCAGTATGCCAGAATCCTTGGTAAAAGAGTGGGCGAAGAGCTTGGTATCCCGGTCTATCTTTACGAGCAAGCAGCCTCCAAACCGGAGTGGCAAAACCTCGCCACAGTGCGCTCGGGCGAATATGAAGCGCTTCCTGCCAAGGCGCAGGATCCCGCCTGGAAGCCGGACTTTGGTCCGCATACCTTTAATGCCCGCAGCGGAGCTACAGCCATCGGTGCCCGTGAATTCCTCATTGCCTACAATATCAACCTCAATACCCGCGATAAAAAGAAAGCCCACGAGCTTGCCCTTACCATCCGTGAAAGCGGCAAGCCTGCCCGTGATGCCGCAGGAAAGCTGCTCAAAGACGATAAAGGCAACAAAGTCACCATCCCCGGACTCTTTCAAAATTGCAAGGCAGTGGGCTGGTATATCGATGCTTACAACCGTGCTCAAATCAGCATAAACCTCACCAATTACAAGGTTACACCAGCTCATAAGGTACTGGATAAGGTTCGTGAACTCGCTGCCGATATGGGTATCCAAGTGACTGGCTCCGAATTGGTAGGCCTCATCCCCAAAGCTGCGCTGCTGGAATCCGGCATTCACTATCTGAACAAGATGAACGAATCCACCGGCATCCCCGAAAGGATGATTATGGAGACAGCCGTGCAGTCTATGGGCTTGGCGGAGCTGGGACCCTTTGAGCTCGATAAGAAAGTGATTGAATACTCCATAGCAAAGCAGGACAGCCTTGCTGCGCTTACAGTTACAGGTTTTTGTGATCTGCTTTCGACCGATGCACCTGCTCCCGGCGGAGGCAGTGTCGCTGCTCTCTGTGCTGCTATGTCCGGTGCTCTTTCCGCGATGGTTTCAAATCTCACCATAGACAAAAAAGGTTATGAAAAGGTACGTGAGGATGCCGTCAGGCTCGCTCCCCTGGGGCAAGATATCAAGCTCAAAGCCATCCAGTGCATAGACAAAGACACTGATGCTTTCTACGAGATGATGGACGCTATGCGTCTGCCCAAGAAGACCGATGAGGAGATCGCCCTGCGTGATGCAATGCTGGAAAAGACCACCCAGAAAGCCATTCTGATCCCGCTGGAGACTTTGGAACTCTCGCTCGAAGCTCTCAAGCTTGCCACTCAGGTTGCCGTCATTGGCAATACCAATGCCATCTCCGATGCAGGCGTAGCGGGGCTTACAGCTCTTGCCGCTGCCAAGGCAGCTTATTACAACATCCTGATCAATATGTCCGGCTCAAACGATCCTGCTTTTAAAACAGAGATCACCAGCAAAGCCGCCAGCCTGATCGCTGAATGCGAAAGCCTGGCTAAAGCCATTGAACAGGACATCTTTGGCAGATTGAGCTAAACTGCCAAAAGCACACTTACTGATCCTGCCCTGGAGGCCCAATGTTTTACACTGACGCCCAATTAAAGGCCGAGATGGCCCGTTGCGAGTTTTGCGAGGAAAAACCCTGCAAGACTGCTTGTCCCTGCGATTGTTCGCCCGCAGATTTCATCCGAGCTGCCAGCGGATTCCGTCCCTCCGATTTCAAACGCGCCGCAGGCATCATCCTCTCCAGCAATCCTTTGGGAGGAGTATGCGGCTCCGTCTGCCCGGATTACCACTGCCGTGCCGCTTGCACACGCGAAGACTTTGACACACCCGTTAATATCCCTGCCATCCAGGCCACTATCATCAAGAAAGCCAAGGAATTAGGGCAAGTTCCCCAGTTCTTCCAGACCCGTCCTTTGGGCAAGAAGATTGCCGTATTGGGTGCCGGTCCTGCCGGAATTGGCGCAGCCGTGACTCTAATCCAACTGGGCTACGAAGTGGCTGTCTATGATAACGATACAGCCGGCGGACAGGCTCGTCTGATCCCGGCGGAACGTCTCGAACCGGGTGTGATGGATAGCGACCTGGCATTTGTGGCAGAAGCATTTAAGCTGATTCCCCAGTCGGGCGCACCCAGGGCTGCCGAGCTGCTTGCCAAAGGTTTTGAAGCCGTGATTGTTGCCACCGGATTGGACAATCCCATCCATCTGAATATCCCCGGTGACGAGCATATTCAATACGGTATGGACCTCCTGCGCAATCCCGATAACTACGATTTTACGGGCAAGAGAGTCGCTCTCGTGGGCGGTGCAATTGCTGCCGACCAAGCCCTCACTATTGCCCTCAAAGGCGCAGCCCACGTGGAACTGATCTGCCTCGAATCTTACCCCGAAATGCCGATCACTGATGCCGAAAAGCAAGGCCTCTTCAAGGCAGGAGTGCAGATCAGCACCCGCCAGAGAGTGACCGAACTGGTGCACGAACAAGGCATCGTCAAAGGTATTCGCACCCTCCCGGTGAGTCTGCCCTCGGGCGAAAGCTTCCATCCTTCCAAAATCCGCGATGAAGTAGGCGCAGAGCCGGTCTTCAGGCCCTTCGACGCCCTCATAGTTGCGATCGGAAACCGCCCCGGATTCACCGAGAAAGGCGAAAAAATCTATTACTGCGGAGATATCTCCAATGGTCCCAGCACGGTCGTAGAAGCCGTCGCTGCCGGTAAGAACGCCGCTCTCACAGTTGATGCCAGGCTGCAAAACCTGGATAGCCCGGAGATTCCCAAGCCCACCAAGAGCTGTGTTCCGGTCTCCGGCTGGAACGAATTCCCGGTCGATCTGGCTTGTGAATTCTTTGGACGCAAGATCGAGAGCCCCTTCCTGCTCTCTGCCGCGCCTCCCACCGATGGTTACGAGCAGATGAAGCTCGCTTATCAGGCAGGCTGGAGCGGCGGTATTATGAAGACCGCTTTCGATGGCCTCGATATCCACATCCCCGGCGAGTATATGTACGTCGTAAATCCCGATACCTACGGCAATTGCGACAATGTATCCGAGCATCCTCTGGATCGCGTTTGTGAAGAACTTGGCAGACTGATCAAGGAGTTTCCGGAAAAGCTCACTATGGCATCCACCGGCGGCCCTGTGACGGGAAATGACGCCGAGGATATGCTCGTCTGGCAATCCAATACCAAAAAGCTGGAAACTGCTGGTGCGATGGGCATCGAATACAGCCTCTCCTGCCCTCAGGGCGGTGATGGTACCCACGGCGATATTGTAGCTCAGGATGCCACTCTCAGCGCCAAAATCGTGGATTGGGTGATGCAGATCAGCGATCCAGAAATTCCAAAGCTATTCAAGCTAACCGGTGCTGTCACAGCGATCTATCCGATTGTCGATGCGATCCGCAAGGTCTTTGCCAAATACCCCGGTAAAAAAGCCGGTATCACGCTTGCCAATACCTTCCCGGCGCTGGCTTTCAGGGATACTGAAGGCTCCTGGGACAAAGGCACGGTCATCGGTTTGAGCGGTGCCGGAGTGCTCCCGATCAGCTATCTGAATCTCGCCAGAGCAGGCAAAATGGGCGTCACAATCTCAGGAAACGGCGGTGTGATGAATTATTATGACGCGGCTAATATGCTGGCTCTGGGTTGCTCCACCGTGCAATGCTGCACCGTAGCCGAAAAGTATGGTCTCGGCATTATCCGCGACCTCAAACAGGGACTCAGCCACTATCTCGAATTCAAAGGCGTCCCAAGTATCCAGCAACTGGTCGGAATAGCGCAACCTGATCCCATTATAGACTTTATGGATCTGCCGCCCAAGAGCAAACACTCCGCTCTGATCAGCGAACTTTGTGTGCATTGCGGCAATTGCACCCGCTGTCCCTACCTTGCCATTCGTCTGGATGACGAGAAATATCCGGTAATCGACAAGGATCTCTGCGTCGGCTGTTCGCTCTGCGTGCAAAAGTGTTACGCCGGAGCGCTCTATATGCGTGATGACGATATAACTGACTGATCAATAATAAAATAATGTCATATTGAGGCTGTCTTTCTTCGGGGAGACGCCTCTTTTATTTTGTTCAAATGACTTATTGATTTGTCCTCGCTTGCTGCTTGAATCCTTATGTGATCCTCTGGTGATCCCCTAGTGATCCCCTAGTGACGACAAGGGGATCACCAGGTGAGTGCCAGTTATCGACATCAGAATTCAAAGAGAGGCAGTGTGGGAAATGCGGAGAAATTGGTACAGAAAGGGGGGAGATTCAGCATATTTGGGCTAAATTATCCTTGACTTGGCTTTACTTTTACCTATAATGTAGATAGGCATTCCGAGGAAATCCCGGGAATTTTACATTTATGGAGCGATACGAATGAAAGCAAGGAAATTGAGAGAAGGCATCTATTGGGTCGGTGGAATCGACTGGAACCTGCGTAACTTCCACGGATATATGACGCAGCGTGGTTCCACTTACAATGCATATTTGATCATCGATGAGAAGATCACTTTGATCGACAACGTCAAATATTATCTATACGACGAGATGATATCGCGGATCAGCGAGATCATCGATCCATCCAAAATCGACATATTGGTACAGAATCACGTCGAGATGGATCACTCCGGCGGGATGCCGAGGCTGATGGAGCTGCTTCCCAATGCTACTATTTACACCAATGCCAATGGTATCAAGGGGCTCAAGGCTCATTACAAGAAGGATTGGAAATTTCAAGAAGTCAAGACCGGCGATAGCATTTCGCTCGGTAAACGCAGCTTGCATTTTGTGACGACTCCGATGGTACATTGGCCGGATAATATGGTCTCTTATTGCCCTGAGGAGAAGATTCTCTTTTCAAACGACGCTTTCGGGCAGCATATATCCTCTTCGGAGCGCCTCGATACAGAGTATCCGCTCACCATCATTATGGAAGAGGCAAAGAAGTATTATGCCAATATCGTCCTGCCCTATTCAAAGCAGGTTCAAAAGGTACTGGATCAGGCATCCGGACTGGATATCGAGATGATCTGTCCTTCCCACGGGATCATCTGGACAGAGCATATTCCCCAGATTGTGCAGGCTTACAAGGACTGGGCTTATAGCGTCTCCAAGATGGATAACGCCTTGGTGATTTATGACAGTATGTGGAAATCGACCGAGCTGATGGCGATGAGCATCCTGGAAGCCTTTGAAAATCTGGGTATCAAGACCAAGCTTTACAACCTGCAGTTGACGCATATCTCCGATATTATGACAGATGTGATCGATGCGCACTGGATCTGCGTCGGTTCACCCACTTTGAACAGCTCTATCCTGCCGACCGTTGCCGCCTTTATGTATTATCTCAAGGGGCTTTCGCCCAAAGAGAGAGTGGGCCTGGCTTTTGGCTCCTATGGCTGGGGCGGACAGAGCATCCCTATCTTGCATCAGCTCCTGGGTGATCCCAAGGAATGCGGCTTTGATATGCTGGAGCCGATCAAACAGCAGTACATTCCCGGTAATGAGGATCTACAGCAGATGCGCATCAAACTTGAACAAAACATAAAAGACAAAATGGAGGAAACCAAATGATCAGCAAATCACTTAATAAAGCAATCAACGAACAAATCAACAAGGAACTATTCTCCGAGTATCTCTATCTTGCGATGAGCGCCTGGTTTGCCAAAGAAAACCTGGATGGCTTTGCCAATTGGATGCTGGTGCAGGCGCAGGAAGAACACTTCCACGCGATGAAGTTCTTTAACTATGTGCTGGAGCGTGGCGGAGAAATCGAGCTTGCCGCTATAGCCAAGCCTGATAAGAACTTCAAGAATGCGCTCAATGCTTTCAAGATGGCTTATGAGCACGAGCAATTTATCACCAAGAGCATCAATGGACTGATGGATCTTGCCACCAAGGAAAAAGACTATGCAGCCAAGAGCTTCTTGCAGTGGTATATAGACGAACAAGTAGAAGAAGAAGCAACCGCCGATAAGATAGTTAGCCAGCTAAAGATGATAGGGGACAATATGCACGCTATCTTTATGCTGGATCGTGAGCTGGGACAGAGGACTTACACTCCTCCTACCACAGCAGAATAATACAATCGCTTAGGGGCGGGGCATAAAGCCCTGCCTCTTTTCTTTAAGGGAGTTAGTATGGATCGTGTGCATTCCGAAGATTTGTATCATGTGATCTTTGACAATGCCATTGTGGCTATCGGGATTACCGATAAAGAGGGCAAATACAGCCTCGTAAACAAAGCTTGGTGCGATTTCACAGGCTATACAGCGGAAGAGGCAAGCAAGCTCAAAGTGCGGGATCTTACCGCTGATGAAGACCGCGATCAAAATGACGAGCACTTCAGGATGCTGATGCGTGGGGAACTTTCCAGCCTGAAGCGTAGAAGAAGATACAAGCGTAAGGATGGCAGTCTCTTTTGGGCAGAGCTCTATGTCTCACCTATACTGGGGAAAGATGGCAGTATCAATGGCATCCTGGGCATCTTTACCAATATAGATAACGAGATCAGAGCGCAGCAAAGTCAGAACGAGCTAACCGGCTATCTGGAGAAACTCACCGAGGATCTGGAGAATGCTCATTCTGCTATGCAAAAGAAGAATCAGGAGCTGCAGTCTGCTTATGAGAATCTGGAGCGACTGGCAAGGCACGACAGCCTCACCGGACTCTACAACAGAAGGTCGCTGGAAGAAATTATCGAGACTGAAATCCTGCGTTCTACCCGTACCAGACGCGGCTTTGCTCTGGCTATTGCTGATATTGATAACTTCAAGCACGTCAACGACACCTATGGTCACGACTGCGGTGATGAGGTCCTGAAGCTGGTCTCACAGATCTTTCTGGATCAGATACGCCAGACTGATACAGTGGGCAGATGGGGCGGTGAGGAATTCCTTTTTGTCTTTCCTGAAACCTCCTGCGAGGGTGCACTGATCGTGTTGGAAAGGGTAAAAGATACAGTTAGAAACACTCCTCTCAAGTACAACGATCAGGTATTGCATCTGGGCATCACCATAGGATTTAGCCACAGAGATACTGATCTCTCGCTGGAAAAGATGATTCTCGAGGCTGATCAGGCTCTATACAAGGGCAAGCACAACGGCAAGAACCAAGTCGTGTGCTTCCAAGATGTCTGCACCAGTGGCCCTGAGGACGAAAAAGAAGCGCTCTAAGGCTATTCGGCTACAGCTATCACCCGGTAGAACTTCTTTGAGGTAGCCGTCACTGTATAAGTAGTGCCGGTTGTCGTTACAAGGGTGCTAAAGCCTGTATCGGGTTGATCCGATGCTTCCACTATATACGCATCAGCACCGTTAGCAGCATACCAACTTAGCAAGATAGATCCGTCTGCCTGGCTGATTTGCACGATTGGAACTTCCGGGGGGGCAGCTTCATGCACCTCATCTGCGCCGATATCGGGGTTTGTGGCATCTCTTGAGTTGCCATCGATATCTGTTAGAACCCAGTTCAAGGCTCCCTCAAAGTAGCTTCCACCATGCAAAGCATCAGAATCAACACCATTTTGCAAATGTAACTCATATATCGAGATCAGCAGGGGATCGCTCGAATAGCTGTGTTGATCCAATCCACTGGCTGCATACCAGCTTGTAACATCTGCATAAAAGTCATTTCCCATATTGACGTGAACGGCATTGCAATTATTGAGTCCGCCCGAATAGAGCACATTGTAGTCTGCAACAGATCCCGCGGCTCCCATCGGGTTGTCGTAATAGCGGATACATACGTGAGCTCTGGTCGCTCCGGGGCTCATCACCTGGATGATGTTGTTTCTTACAAAGTGCTGTCCGCCGGCATTATAAAAGAAGAGCCCGTGAGTCACGCTGGCCGGAGCCGTCTGCAGACAGATTGTATTGAAATCTATATAGTACTTGTTTTGATCATACACCCCTTGCAGGTAGATTCCGCATACTCCCAGGCTGCTACTGCTGCCAAAGGGATTAAAGATGTCCCAGATCATATTATTGTAGATTTTTACAGTTCTTTGGACGTTTGACTCGACGGCCAGATCAGCTTTGATCCCGTACTGAGCTTTCAGAGTGGTTCCGTTTGAGCTGTGAATTCCATGGATTCTATTGCCCCGGATGTTGTTTTCTCCACGGCAGCTATTTAGATAGATACCATAGCTTTCCGCATTCTGAGAGATAACGTTTCTGATCTCGTTGTTTTCGATGATCACCGAATGCTGTCCTCTGGTGTAGATGGCATGACGCGTTTCGAAACCATTGTGGATAATCATATCTAAAGCACCAATCGTGCAGTTTTTGATGACGCAGCTCTGATCAAAGAAAGAGGAGCTGGTATTTTCCATGTCCAGGACTATACCCCTGAAGCTATACTCAATCTGCAGGTTTTCATAGGTGTTGTATGAGTTCGTGCCTCCAATATTCCCGGCGGATATACAGCGTTGATAGACGCCCATGGTGTTGTTAATGGCATTATTCATCACTATTCTGCAGTTTTTGATCGTATTGTTGCTGGCACCGTTTCCCCCCACTCCGTTTAGATAAAATCCAACCGGGCAAGAGCTCGAGTTTGCATACACATCTATCCCATCAAAGGTGAAATAGTCACCTGCATTCAATTGGAATGCTGCAGTGTTTGAGTTTGTATTCATTACCGGATTTGGCCCCAATGGATTGTCTTTCTGAAACACAACCGGATAGGGTAGAAAACCGGCTGCAAAGATCGCCGGACAAGCTTCGTTGAAGAATGCACCGGATTTGACATTAAAGGTAACGGGAGCAGTCGGGGGATCAACGTTCAGCCTGTTAATAGCGACGCTGAAGCTATAAAAGTTTAGTTCCGTGAGAGGCAAGGTCGGATCGATCGTATAGACACCTGCCAAAGCCCAAACATTAACGCTAAAAAATGATAACAAACCAACCAACACAAACATACGAATCTTCATTCAAGCTCCTTTTTGCGTGCCGTAAGCTGCTCTCCGGCAGAGCCTGGAATTGCCGGCCAAGTCTTACGGTAGCTCTCATTCTATCTGAACAAATTTGCCAAATCAGTCAAGTAGTAGTTGGCCAAAATCGTCTTAACAGCGATGATTTTCTTCCATCTGTATGCCAAAGACAGGCTTTTATCCGGATTCCGTGGGAATCACGCAGGTTGAAGCCGCGATATTCAGAAGCATCACCCACTTCCTGCCCTCTGCTTGGCTTCCTGCTTGCATCCTGCCTGTAGCCTGCTTGAATCCTGCATGAACAAGCAGTATCTAGCTGTCCTGCATGGCTTTACGGGATGTTCATTGAAAAGGGGCACAGAGATGGCGCTGTACTTGCCAGTTTTTGATTGACAATTAGCGAAGGCTTCGGAAAAGTGAAGATAGAGCCGATTCAGGCTCTTTTTATGTGTGTGTGAAGACTACGAAATATATTCCATAAGGAGCCTGTATGTCCGAAAACATCGCTCAACTCGATAAGCTGATCGCGGCCTATCGGGGCAAGAAAGGCGTCTTGATTCCTCTGCTGCAACAAGTTCAAGCCCTCGAGGGCTTTCTCTCCAAAGACACGATGCGCTATGTCGCAGAGCAGATTGGCATCCCTGCCGCTGAGATCTTTGGAGTCGCAACTTTCTACTCAATGTTCAAGCTGGTGCCTCAGGGCAAACACATCATCCGGGTCTGCAAAGGCACTGCCTGCCACGTTTCTGGCGCAAATGCCATAGCAAGTGCGGTGCGTGACGCTTTGAAGCTGGCTCCCGGAGAGGAAACCACCACCGATATGCGTTTTACTATGATGGAAGTGGCGTGTTTGGGCTGTTGCAGCCTTGCTCCGGTAATTATGATCGACGATCAGACCTTTGGTAAGCTGGCTCCCGAGGCTATCCCCGGGATACTCGAACGTTTTGAATTTTAGGGAGTTAGAATGAGTGAAGTGATTGTCAAAGTAGGTATGGCTTCCTGCGGAATGGCAGCCGGAGCCGGTGACGTTTATCGGAAATTGAGCGAGTATCTGGCGGCTAATCCGCTGCCCGTAAAGCTGCAAAAGACGGCTTGCATCGGGATGTGTTTTGAAGAGCCCTTGGTGGAGTTTTCGGGGGGACAAAGTGGTTCTCTCACGATCGGAGCAGCCAAGGCAGAGACCATCTGCGATGCGCTCGAAGCCTATATCGAAGGAAGTGCTTTAAGCGAGAGAATAGTCCTGGCGGAAAATAGTGACGCCATACATAACAATCTGATAGCCAATCAGGTGCGCATTGTTTTGCGCAATTGCGGCAAGATCGATCCCGAGTCCTTGGATGAATATATCGCGACAGGCGGTTATGAAGCGCTCAAGAAAGCACTTACGATGCAGCCGGAAGCGATTGTCGAGACGATCAAAGAGTCCGGGCTGCGCGGACGCGGAGGAGCAGGTTTTTCGACCGGGCTAAAGTGGAGCTTTGCCCAAAAAGCCCCGGGGCCAAAGAAGTATGTGGTCTGCAATGCCGACGAGGGCGATCCGGGTGCTTTTATGGACCGCAGCGTGCTGGAAGGCGATCCGCATACTGTGATCGAAGGAATGATCATCGGTGCCTTTGCGATGGGTGCGGACGAGGGATATATCTACTGCCGTGCTGAGTATCCCCTTGCGATCAAGCACCTGCAAAAAGCAATCGCCGATGCCGAAGCGGCACACCTGCTTGGAAAGAACATTTTGGGCACAGAATATTGCTTTGAACTGCATATCAAAGAGGGTGCCGGAGCCTTTGTCTGCGGTGAGGAAACCGCTCTGATGCAATCAATTGAGGGCAAGCGCGGGATGCCTACGATACGTCCGCCGTTCCCGGCTGAATCAGGGCTTTGGGGCAAGCCTACGAATATCAACAACGTTGAGACCTGGGCAAATATCACCTGGATCATCACCAATGGAGCCTCGGAATTTCGCAAATACGGCACAGAGAAATCTCCCGGTACCAAGGTCTTTGCCCTGGCTGGCAAGATCAAGGGCGGTGGTCTGATTGAGGTGCCGATGGGAATCTCGGTGCGCGACGTGATCTACAAAGTCGGCGGTGGTATGAAGACCGAAAAGGCTTTCAAAGCGGTGCAGTTGGGAGGTCCATCCGGAGGTTGTATCCCGGCGGATCTGCTTGATACGATAGTGGATTACGATTCCATTACCAAGACCGGTGCGATCATGGGGTCGGGCGGTATGGTGGTGATGGACGAGAGCAACTGCATGGTCGATGTGGCGAGATTCTTCCTTAATTTTACCCAGAACGAATCCTGCGGCAAGTGCACTTTCTGTAGGATCGGAACGAGGCGGATGCTGGAGATTTTGACCCGGATCACTCAGGGCAAAGGAGAGCCGGAAGATATTGATAAACTGCAAGAACTGGCTACCAATATCATCAAGGGATCACTCTGCGGACTGGGACAAACCGCTCCCAATCCGGTGTTGACTACCCTGCGCTATTTCAAAGACGAATACATTGCTCATATCGTTGATAAGAAGTGCCCGGCAGGCGTGTGTAACGACTTGCTGCGCTATGAGATAATCCCGGAAAAGTGTATCGGTTGCACGGCTTGTGCGCGTAAGTGCCCGGTAAATTGCATTTCGGGAACCGTAAAACAGCCGCATCTGATCGATCAGGAACGCTGTATCAAGTGCGGTGCCTGCTATCAGGCGTGCAAATTCAACGCCATCACAAAGAGTTAGGAGAGCCAGATGATAGAACTTATACTGAATGGAAAGACAGTCACTTGCGAGCCCGGGATCACTATCCTGGAGCTGGCGAAGCGGGAAGGACTCCATATTCCTACACTCTGTCACGATGAAGAGCTCAATCCTTATGGTTCGTGTTGGGTTTGCGCAGTTGAGGTTAAGGGTCGCAGAGGTTTTGTAACATCCTGCGGTACAGTTGTTAGCCCCGGGATGGAGATAGTTACAGAGAGCGAAGAGATCAATGCTGCGCGCAAGATGGCGCTGGAGCTTTTGATCTCCAATCACTATGCAGATTGCGAAGCTCCCTGCAAGATAGCTTGTCCCGATCACGTCGATATCCAGAGCTATGTTTCGTTGATTGCAAATGGGCAATACCATGAGGCAGTGAAAGTTATCAAAGACACCCTGCCGCTTCCGCTCTCCATTGGCCGTGTATGTCCTGCCTTTTGCGAAAAAGAATGCCGCCGGCAGATCGTGGAAGATCCGATAGCCATCCGGCAGTTGAAGCGCTTTGCGGCGGATGAAGACTTGAACGACTACTGGAGCTATATACCTGCCAAGGAAGAGGCTCAAGGCAAGCGGATAGCAATCGTGGGAGCAGGTCCCTCTGGACTCACCTGCGGCTACTATCTCTCGAATCAAGGCTATGATGTAGAAGTCTTTGAAGCCAATCCTGCCGCCGGTGGATGGTTGCGCTATGGCATCCCGGAATACCGCCTTCCCAAAGAGATCCTCGATAAAGAGATTGATCTGCTCTGCGCCAACGGCATGCGGATTCACTATAACAAAGCTCTTGGTAAAGACTTTACGCTAAAGCAGTTATCTGCCGACTATGATGCCGTCTATCTGGCTTTGGGAGCGCAGAAAGCTGTCCCTATGCCTGTTAAAGGCAGTGATCTGGACGGCTGCTACCTGGGCGTGGATTTCCTCAAGGCTCATGCACTGGGCAATACCCCTCCCCTGGGCAAGAAAGTGGCAATCGTGGGTGGTGGAAACACCGCCATAGACTGTGCCCGCACCGCCATCAGGCTGGGTGCCAGAGTAAGCCTGATCTATCGCCGTACCAAGGAAGAGATGCCCGCTGAACCCTTTGAGATCGATGCTGCGGAGCACGAAGGTGTGGAGTTCCATTACCTTGCCAATCCGGTCGAATATCTGGGTGATAACGGTAAGCTCAAGACCGTCAGAATAGAGAAGATGCAGCTTGGCGAGCCGGACAAGAGCGGACGCAGGCGTCCTGAGCCTACCGGTGAGTACTTTGAGCAAGACTTTGATACGATCATCGCTGCTATCTCGCAAGTTCCTGATATAGATATCTTTGCTGAGCAGGAAAACTACCTGGGCGAGGCTCAGTTACCGCTCTCCAGATGGTCAACCGCTATCGTGAGCGAAGCCAGTATGTACTGCGGTACCGCCAATGTCTTTGCCGGTGGTGATTTCCGCCGGGGTGCCGCTACCGCGATTGAAGCCATTGCCGATGGCAGGCTTGCCTCCGAAGCGATAGCTCGCTATCTCAAAGGTGAAGAGATCGAAAAGACCAGCTTCCGCTTTGATGCACACAGGGGAGAATCGGTCAAAGACATCTCTCCCGCTGAATACGCCATCTTCCCGAAGAAAGAGCGTCGCGAGATGCCGGAAATCCCTCTGGAAGAAGCGAAATCAAGCTTTGCCGAAGTCGAGACCGGCTTCCCCGAGGATAGTGCAAGATTGGAGGCCGAGCGCTGTTTGGAATGCGGCTGTCAGGTCAATGAAACCTGTTTCCTGAGGGAATACTGCACGGATTACGGCGTGGATGCCAAGCGCTTCCTCGGCAGTATTAACAAGCATCCCATCGACTACAGCCACCCCTTCATCATCCGCGACACCAACAAGTGCGTCAATTGCGGACGCTGCATCCGAACCTGTGCAGAGATCCAAGGTGCTGCCGTGCTTGGCTTTATCTATCGTGGATTCTCCAGCGTGGTGGCTCCTGAATTTGGCGAATCGCTTACCGAGACAGCCTGTGAAAGCTGCGGTAAATGCATAGCAGTCTGCCCCGTGGGAGCCTTGATCGAGCGCAATCATAACTACAAACTCAATCCGCTTCCGCGTGAACACACGATCCAAAGCTGTGGAATCTGCGGCACCGGCTGCGTGATCGAGACGCAAAGCCAATCCGAGCAAGTGGCATTGATCCAAACTCCTTTCAAAGAAGAAGATAGAGCATTCAACGGACGTAACCTCTGCTTCAAAGGCAGATTCGGCTGGCAGGAACTCTACAGCCCTGAACGTCTGGAACAGCCACGGGTCAAAGAAGATGGAATCTGGCGCGAGATCAGTTGGGAAGAGGCTCTTTCGATCCTCAAGAGCAAGGCATCAGCTGCTACCGGCAAGGCTTTTGAGATCACTCCGACCATCTCGCTTGAAGAGATGTTGATCATGAAAACTGCCGCAACTGGAAACCAGAGCAAGCTTTACGCTGATTACCGGCTGCAACCGCTGCTTCCTCAGATCCTGCCAATGCAGGCTGACAAGGATGCTTACAAGCGTCTGGACGACTATTCCGAGCTGGTGATCGTAAACAAGATCAACCACAGCCTGCGGACTATTCTGCGGCTTAAACAGCGCGAAGGCAAGCGTTTGATCCTGGTCAAGCCGACCGAATCCGGCTTCAACCGCTTTGCGGATCAGATCCTCCCCAGTCTGGATCAGCTCGAGCCAAACCCCAATCAGATATTTATTTACAGTGTGAACGAGCTTTGCCAGTCTGTGCAATACAAGCTCTTCAAGAAAGCTCTCTCGGTTGATCCCCAGGGCAGAAACCTCTTTAGCAGCAGCGAGTATCCCAATTACTGGGGACTGCTGGCACTGGAGCCGAGCTTCAACCTACCCGCAAAGGCTGATCTGGCAGTAGCTTGGGGCGCTGTGCCCATGACTGATGCCGCCTTCAAGGTAAGTATCTGCCAGTTCAAAGCCGATGACACCGAGCTTGATCTGCAGCTTCCCGCTCCGTCCTATCTGGAATTGGATGCTAATGTGCTGGGAAATATGGCATTACCCGGAGTCTGGCGCAATCCATCCCGTTCGATGCTGATCAACCAGTTGATGCGTATATTCTATGAACTGGGTTGGATATCTGCCTCAACAGCCGAGATAAACTATTGGAATCAAATGGCGATAGAGCTGATGGCGAGCCTTGTAAATCCCACCGGCGAGATTGATCTCGGCAGTATCGATCCCGATACCCTGAGGAAAGAGCCATCTATGCCGGTCTATCCGCTCATCAACCGGATAAATAGCCTTTACGAAACGCGCAAAGCAAAGAGAGGCTTTTAAGTAGCCTCTCTTCAATAAGATAAGCGGAAGATACTACTTTCGCAGCTCTTCGAGATTAGCCTTGGCTTCTGGAACCGCATCCAGGAGCCAAGCTACTGTCTCGCAGGGAAGAAGCTCGCATTCAGCGCAGCTTTGATAGCCTTTTTCCGAGGCGCAGGAACGGATGGGACATTTACCGCACCAGGAGAACTTTGCCCCATCGGCAGTGCAGCCTTCGCAATTGATGTCTGCGGCGGTCAGCTGGGCTTCGTAACGCTTGCCCCATTCGATGGCGATCTCCGCCCGGCGCACGTCATCGTTGTTATTGGTTGCTTGATAAGCCTCGCAAGCGAAGCAATTCAAACCGCAGGATCCGATTAGCTTTGTCATTGTAACTCCTATAAAAGTATTTAGCTTAGGTATATTTATCGAGACTGACGCCTCTGGCTTTCCTTTTGAATGCTGCCGCAATCCTGCCGCAATCCTGCCGCGATTCCTGGGCCGTCACCCAGGGATCACCCGGGTATTACCCGGGGATTACCTCAGTATCCAAGCAGCAAGCAAGGGATGGCAGATCAGTAACCATCATTCATTATCTACCCTAAGAAGCTGTTTATCAAGTGCTTCCAGGCTTCTTTGAGAAAGGCTTTCTTTTTTGAGTTTGCGATCGCGGATGGGCTGGTCCAAAACGGGCAAGATGCCGAAATTAGCATTCATTGGCTGGAATTTAGCCTCGGATGGAGTGATCAGATGACGCCACAACTGCCCGATGATCGTCTCTTGGGGCAGGCTGGCAAGTCCGCAATCCAGAATCTGCGCCAGCAGAGTGCCGGTGCCGATGGATTCCACATAGCCTTCCACGCCACTAAGCTGTCCTGCGATATGGACATGCGGAGCATCCTTGAGCGAGAGATTATTGTTAAGTAATTGCGGGGCATTGAGGTAAGCATTGCGGTGAATCGAGCCGAAACGATGAAAAACAGCATCTTCCAAGCCCGGTATGAGGCGGAAGATACGCTTTTGCTCAGGGTATTTCAGCATTGTCTGACAGCCGACCAGGTTGTAAGAACTGCGGGAGAGATTCTCTGCGCGTAACTGAAGCACGGCGTATGGTTTGCGTCCGGTCTTGGGATCTTCCAGCCCCATCGGCTTCATCACTCCGTGACGGAGCGTATCGAAACCGCGCCTAGCAAGCTCCTCAATCGGGATGCAATTCTCATAAAACGAGAACTTTAGCCCGCTGAAAAACTCATTTTCAAACTCATGAGCCTCATGCTTTTCGCCCTCGATCAGGGCTTCCACGAAGCGGGTGTATTCATCTTTTTCAAAGGGACAATTGAGGTAATCGGGCTCGCCTTTGTCGTAACGGTCTTTGCTGTAAATCTTATCATAGTTTAGACTTGCGGCGTCCACAATGGGGGCAATGGCATCAAAGAAATAGAGCTGCGAAGCTCCAATAATGCGACTAACCGAGTGCATGATGGCATCGGAGCTCAAGGGGCCGCTTGCCAGGATGCAGAGTTCATCGGGAATCTCGGTGACTTCGGAACGGATCAACTCTATATTGGGCTCATCCGCAATAGCTTGCGCAACCAGAGCGGAGAACTTTTCCCGATCGACGGCCAGGGCTTGCCCGGCAGGCACGGCAGCCTGATGAGCGAGCGGCAGGAGCACCGAGCCCAGACGCTGGAGCTCTGCCTTGAGCAGTCCGGCGGCTGTGTCCAAACGCAAGGATTTCAAGGAGTTGCTACAGACCAGCTCAGCCGGTTGATCAGTCGTATGGGCAGGTGTCATCCGCTGGGGACGCATCTCGTAAAGTTTGATATGCCAGCCTCTTGCAGCCAGGCAGAGGGCAGCTTCCGCGCCAGCCAGTCCGGCGCCAATGATAGTAATATGCTTTGTCATAATAAACTCCATCCTGCGCCAAGGGCTTTCTGTCAATCAAATCCTGAAACCCCTTGCAGACTTGTCCGAAAGCACAATCTGTCAATGCCTTGCTTGTCAAAGGCTGCAAACCGCTTATTTTACTAATAGGAAAACATTATTAGGAGAACGACAATGGAATCATTTACCTTTTACAACCCGACCAAAGTGCATTTTGGCAAGGGAATGATTTCTATGCTGGGAACGGAACTCAAGAAAGACGGTATCTCCAAGATCCTGATGGTTGCCGGAGGCGGATCAATTCGCGTTAGCGGCGCTTATGACGACCTGGTAAAGGTCTTGCAGGACAATGGCATAGATTATATTGAAGGCTGGGGTGTAAGAGCCAATCCCATCCTGGAAAAAGCTAGGGAATTGGTGAAAATGGCCAAGGAACACAATGTCCAGGCTATCATCGCGATCGGAGGCGGAAGTGTTATCGACACCGCCAAGAGTGTCGCGGCAGGTTTTTATCTGGACGACATCTGGGATATCTACAGCCGCAAAGCTATGGTGAAGAAAGCTTTGCCTCTCTATACGGTGCTAACTCTTTCCGCTACGGGATCCGAGATGAATGGCAATGCGGTGCTGACGAATACCGAGACGCGGCAAAAGTGGGGCACGGGCAGTATTCATATGTATCCGCGGGTCACAATAATCGATCCTGGATATCAATTCAGTCTGCCGGCCAGACAGGTAGTGAATGGTGCTCTGGATGCCATCGCGCATATCCTTGAGTATTACTTTGTGAGTGTCGATGCGTTTACGACTTTGGGAATAAACGACAGCCTGCAATGCACGATGATCGAGATGACGGATCGGATTATTAAGGATCCCACAGACTATATGGCGCGTGCAAGTTTCGCCTGGACAGCTACTTTGGCTCTGAACGGACTCTCCGGAGTAGGGCTCAAAGGCGGCGACTGGGCGTGTCACCAGATCGAGCATTCCTTCTCTGCACTCAAGCCGGAGATTGCGCACGGTGCCGGGCTCGGCGTTATCTTCCCTGCTTGGATCGAATATATGGCAGAACGTGATCCCAAGCGCTTTAACCGCTGGGCAAAGAACGTCTGGGGAGTCGATAGCATCTCCTCAGCCGTGAAGCTTTTCCGTGACAAGATCAAGAGTTGGGGTTCTGCCGTGAGCCTTAGAGAGCTGGGGATTAAAGAGAGTGACCTGCCGACCTTGGTGGAGCTCTCGATGACTTCAGAACGCATAGGCGGGATCAGCAAGTTCACAGCTTCGGACGTGGAAGCACTGCTGATGCTGGCATTGTAACGCTATACAGATTGCAAAACAAAGCCGGTCTCGAGGAGGCCGGCTTTGTTTTTTAATAGGGAATCAAGGGGCTATTCGAGCAGCTCGTCCAGCTCCATAAAGGCTTGGGAAGCACGGAATTGGTTGTAGAGAGCTTCCTCGTTGCGGATCAGGCGGGCGGTATTACGAGCGATCTCTGTCTTGGGGATCTTGGCCTGGACCCAGGCTTTGTAGCGGTTGCTGCCGTTTTCCTGCACCACGCGTACTTCACTGCGTCCATAGACGATGCCGGAGAATCTGGCCTGGGTGACCGAACGGATCACGTTTTGGGAAAGCTGCAAGAGCTGAGGATCAATCACGCCGGCTTCCTCTTCATAGACTTTCATCATGGCTTGGACTTCGACTTCCACATACTGGGCGGCAGTGGCGAGAGCTTGATTCTTGGCTGTTTCCATGGCCAGAGTCTCACTCATGCGGGTGGCACTGCCGTAGGTGCAGACGTTTTCTTCGTCGCCTTGAGTATTCCACCAGGTGGGATAATAGACAGGTTCGCCGGAGGGCTTGACCGTGGTGCGGTTGCGTCCGCATCCAAAAGATATCAGCAGTAGGGCTGCCAAGAGTACAGGTACAAGGACTTTTAGTGCTTTCATTATTCCTCCATTGTGGTATAAAGCAATTGGATTCTTGTTAATAGGTTTTTCGTTTGGGTCTTTTTGTCAATATGAAAATCATTCATTGGGATTTACTTGTTATTCTTCGCGCTGCACTCTGCTGGGCAGATTCTTCATCTTGCGCAGATGCTCGCGGTAAGTAACTGAAAACACGTTTCTTCCCTGGCGGTCGGCCTGGAAGAAGAGATAGTTATGACGTTCAGGATTATAGACTGCTGCAATCGAACTGATCGAGGGATTGCAGATCGGCGTAGGCGGTAGCCCAGGATTAAGATAGGTGTTGTAGGGTGAGGGGGTGTTGACGTCGGAGATCAGGAGCACCTCGCGCTTGATGCCCTGTTTCTCCAAAAAGTAATCCACGGTCGGGCAAGCTTCCAGCTTCATTCCTTTTGCCAGACGGTTCATATAAACGCCTGCTACAGTGGCTCTTTCATCTTCATACATGGATTCGGATTCCACTATTGAGGCGAGCTTGAGTTTGCTGTAAAAACTGCTGTCCGCTTTGGCATCGATACCTGCTCCCTTGAGCCTGGTAAAGAACTCTTTGGTCTGTATCTCCAGGATCTGATAGGGAGTCATGCCCAGCTCAAAGCGGTAGGTTTCGGGATAGAGAAAGCCTTCCAAACTTGTAAGTTCCAAGCCTGTAAGTTGTCTTACGACGGCGGGATCTGTGGCAACGGCCATCAGGCTGTCAAAGCTTACCAAGCCGCTGCGGTCGATACGCTTTAGGGTTCTATACAGAGACCAGCCTTCGGGGAAGGTTATGCTGATTGCCTCGCTGTTGCCGGCTCTCAGCATATGCACTGTTTCCAAGAGGTTGACCTTTCCGCCGAACTTATAAGCTCCGGTCTTGAGATCCCGGTCGTCTCCGGTGATTCTTGCCAATAGGGCAAAGAAGCGACCGTTGGGGATCACTCCTGCAGCCTGGAGCTTTGCGCCGATTGTGGCTGCGCTGTCGCCGGGTCGTACCTCAAGGAGCATCTCATCGCTTTGATGCTTTGCGAATACGGTGGCGGTCAGCCAGCCTCCCAGCGCCAGGATCAGAGCCAGCGTGCCAAGCAGAATGTAGTGTTTTATCTTTAATTTCTTCATATAGTTTCCAGGTAGCTTTTGAGGATCATCGCCGCTGCCATGGCATCCACCAGGTTGCGGGCTTCCTGCCAGCTATACCCCATCTTTTTCAATTCCTTATGGGCTTCGTCACTGCTATATCTTTCGTCCCATCCAATTATCTTTACATCGAGAGCAGACTTTAACTGCTCAAAAATTGCCAGTGTTTCATCAGTTTTGGGCGTATTTCCACCTTCTATGGCGTAGGGGATACCAACGATAAGCAGTCCAACCTGCTGTAGAGTAATGATTTCCTTGAGCTCTGTGACCAAGACTTCAAATCCTTGGTTAGTCAAGACGCGGTAAGGCTTGGCAAAGATCTTGAGGGGATCGCTTAAGGCCAGCCCGATGCGCTTTTCTCCATAGTCCAGCGCCATGATTCTGCCTTCAGGCTTCAAAGGTTCGATTCGTCTCTCCAAATTATGATATACCAGCGGTTGTTGATCTCTTTCAGATAGAACCTCGCCACTCCGCTGGCATTGAGGCTGCTGTTGCTGGAAAGATAGGTAAGAGATAAGTCAAAGACGCAGGGTACGATGACCCAATCCTCGTGACCCACCTCAGGATCTAATTCCCAGAGGTTTTCCGGAGGTATCTGCAGACGCAGCTCGATCAGATCCGGCGGCGGATAGTTACCATCGGAAGAGCCATACTTAAAGAGGTTTTCGGTAAGCTGAATCTCCTGTTCATAACCCCACCAGGAGTCGCGGATGCCATCGTCATTGACGTCTATGCCAATCTGATTGACCTCGGAAGAGAGCAATTCAAAGCGAAAATCAGGTGCCAGCAGTTTCTTGTAAAGATCGATATTCTTGTCCTGATAAGCACGCTCAAGGCTTTGCAGGACCTGCTTGGGATCGCGGTTTTGCAGATCGTTGTTGGTATTATAGATCAGCTCCGGACGAAACGGATTGCGGCAACTTGCACCCAAAAGGGCGAGCAGCAGGGTAAGGAGCGTGATTATCCTATTGCGAATAGTCATACTTGAGCTTTCCCCAGCCGGGTTCGTTGCCGATACGATAGTCGTACCAGCGGTAGATGTACCAATATCCGTTTTCGCGACGTGCCTGCAACTCCATTGATCCATTGTAGTTATGCAGAGTTCCGCCATTTTTGATCGTGATCTGGTAAGTTCGGAAGAGTCTGGCTTCATTGGCGAGAATCTCGTCCGGACTCACCGTGCTGGGCTCCATTGCGAGGGTGATCTGACTGGCCTGACTATGCAGATTGATCAGCATATCCTGTTCGTCGGAACGGGTCCAGGTCGCGGGGATCCCATAATCCACAATGTCTTGCGGTGCAAAGTGGAAGCTGTAGCTGCTGCTAAAGAGGCCAAGATACTTTACCACATTGCGGGAATCCGCATAGCAATAGCCCAGATTCTGTTCGAGCTGTTGTAAAGTCCCGGTCGTGCTGTTCCAGTTTGGAGGCGCGGAGGGGTATTCGGAATCTCTGAGATCAAAGATTTCGCAGCCGCCAAGCAGCAAAACCAGTAACAGGCAGTAAAGCAATTTCGTCATGATCTCATAGTTTGCTACTCAGATAATGCTGTCAATAAAAAAACAAGATGGGGGCGCTGCGCGCAGTTAATAGTTAATAAGTTAGTAAGTTAATGAGTGATTAGCTGCGCATCGTGCGAAGATGGACTCTTCGTATCGAACCTAACTATAGGACCGCTAGCCGTTATCTTTTCAATTTTCCCGACGCTCGACCATCTCCGTCATTCCTGCGAACGAATCAGCAAAGCGCTATTTGTAGGTGCGTCATCATGACGCACAGTTATCTGAGCGACAAGATGTCTCTCCTACGTCACCAGTCTCCCAGCTCGCCCCCCCCCCTCCGTCATTCCTGCGACCGGAGTCCCCGACAAACCGCTTGCGGTTTGGTGGGGTGAGAAGGCAGGAATCCATTTTGCGGCAATGCTCAAGACAGCTCCGGTTTCTTTGGAAATGATGACGTCTTAAACCCTATACCCCCCCCTCGAGCACTTGGGCATAAGTCTTATATTCGTCTGGAGATCCCGGTGCCTTAGCTGCGCTGCCTGAGCCTTCCGAAGCTCCGCAATTGGTTTGATCAGCCATTTTGCGCTCCTTATACATGATACAATCCTAAGTGCCTGTTTTTCAGTTGCTTGATGCATCTCCATGCAGGATTCAAGCAGGCTACAAGCAGGCAGCAGGCAGGATGCCAAGCGGAGCCAAAGGTCATACTCTTCAGAGTGTGCTACTGGTAGGAGGGGTTGAGGGCGCTCCGTGCCGGGAGATTCCTGCCTACACGACTCACCAAAGCATGCGCTTTGTCGATTCGGTCGCAGGAATGACGGAGGGGGGGCAGGATTGGTGGTAGGTTCGCAGGATTGACTGAGTGGGGCAGGCTTAAGGGTAGGCTTGCAGGAATGATGAAGGTGGCCAGGTGGATACTGAGCTCGGACAATGCGCAGCTCTAACTGTCTAACTGCTAACCTCTAACTGTGCGCAGCACACAGCGCTCATCTCCCCAAAAAGAAACCCCGGAACGAATCCGGGGTTTTGTGTATTTCTAAGTAGGAAGTTGGTTTACTTTACGAGGACAGCCTTGCGGGTATAGCTGGCTTCGCCTACTTTGAGGCGGAACAGGTAGATACCGCTGGGGCATTCACTACCAAGTGAATCCTTGCCATCCCAATTGAAGCCGTGATTTCCGGCAGTCTGGAAGCCCTGATTGAGGGTGCGGATGATTTGACCGCGGGAATTCAGGACCAATACGTCAACGTTTCCGCCCTCTGCCAAGGTATAGCTCAGGAAGGCGGTGGGGTTGAACGGATTGGGATAGATCGCATTGAAAGCGGTAATAACCACGGGGGGAGTCTCCGGCTCGGGATCCTGGACCAGCACATTGTAGCTCACAGGGCCGTGAATGTCGTCACCACCGTTGTAGTCGAGGTTTTGCAGCCAGTAATAATAGAGGCCGTTTTCGACTTCATCGTCCACGAAGGTGTACTGCATGGTGTTGGTTTGGTTCTGAGCCTCGATCAGAGAGCTGATCCGGGTGGCTGTGGCAAAGCTGTTGCTGCTATTACGATAAACATAATATCCCATTACGTCGGTCTCGGATTGGGTAATCCAGGTAAGACGGACGAAGTTCTCTGCAGTTCCGGTGGCCATAAAGGCGGTAAGTTCCACAGGCAATGTAACATCGCTGGGCACGAAGACCGGGCTGGGATTGGGAGTAGTGCCGTTTAAGGCGTTACCGTTGGCAGCAGGAGTGGTGAGATCATAGATCGTGGAACCATTGGAGGAATCCAGCGGGAAATAAGCGATCAGATTGCTGGGATAGGGGCTGATAATGCTGTTCATATATTGCTGGATTTCGCTTTGGGTGCGGATGGTATTCCAAACCCGCACTTCATCGATATAACCGTGTAAGGCATAGGTAGCTGCTGCACCGCTACGCAAATTACCCAGATAGAAAGTGCTGCCAAAATTGGACAGATCAAAACTGGCCTGATCAATTAAGAGCACGCCATTCAGATATAGCTTGGTGCGGTTGGCAGCTCCACGCTGGGCGGTAACTGCCACATGATACCAGGTATCAAGGGCAAGATTTGCACCGCTGGTCTGGAAACGCAGGCCGTTGTTGCTGCTTCCAAAGGCCCAAAGATAGAGCTCCGTTCCCTTGGCAGTAAGCCACAAGGATTTGTCTGTGGCGGGATTGGATGAGAGAATCGTCTGGCCCAATTCGCCGTTCTCATAAGAACTGAGCTTGAACCAGCATTCAAATGAAGCAATATTGGTGGCACCGGGATTGGCATATTCCACGACGTCGTTCACTCCGTCAAAGTACAAAGCGTTATTGGCGAAAGCAAAACCTACAATGCCTACCAATACAAAGACGAATAAAAAGCTCTTGAGTCTCATATTTTCCTCCTTAGAAAATACATGTCTAATCCCTTGCAGGATATAATTTACGTAATAGCTCACAACTATACGATGCTATGGTGGCATCTGCTTTGGCTATGTCAAGTTAATTTCCCCAAATAATCAGACATTGAAATTTCAGATTTTTGGCACTAAGGGCATGGCGATGATTGATTGATAAGGAGATAGGCCGGTTCTGGGGTGTGGAGAAGAATCAACAAAAATAATATAGCAGAGTATATACTCCGGTTGTAGCTGGTGGAGCAGATTTCACTTGACATATAAGGGCTTGTTTCGTTCAGTTTTAGCTAATGTAATTTTTGATGAGGAAGATAGATGAACCGATTGATGGTATATGGCAAGGCGACACTGGCGATGCTCTTTTGGGCGGTCACCTTTGTCTGGATAAAAATAGCTCTGGCAGCAGATTACAGGCCTTATGAGATTACTTTTCTAAGGCTGTTGCTGGCGGTTGTTTTGCTTTTTGCCGTGATCCTGATCGGGAAAAAACAGCAGAAGATGGAGCGCAAGGATATCTGGCATGTAATGCTGGTGGCTTTTTGCGAGCCCTTTGCCTACTTCGTCGGTGAAGCCAACGGGATGCAGTATGTCAGCTCGACCTTGGGTTCTCTGATCATTTCCCTGATTCCGATAGTTACAGCGATCGGGGCATGGTTTTTCCTGCGGGAGAAGGTCTCTCCGATGATAGTTTTGGGGCTTTTGGTCTCGACCGGAGGTGTGGTATTGATGAGTTTGGGCGAAAGCGACATGCACGCGACCCTCAAAGGTATCCTCTTCCTGTTATTGGCGGTCTTCGCAGGGATGTTTTACGGGATTACGGTGCGCAGGCTCACGCTCAAATATAGCGCACTTACCATCGTCTCGATGCAGAGTCTGTTCGGTCTGCTTTACTTTACGCCTTTGGTGATCTACTACGATTTGGGGCATTTTATTACGATGCAGCAAGATGTGACGGGACTGGTGACGATTGCCGCGATGTCGATCTTTGCCTCTGTCGGTGCCTTCATGCTCTATACAGGCGTGATCCGGGATTTGGGAGTGATCAAGAGCAATATCTTCACCAATTTGATCCCGGTTTTTACTTCCATACTGGCATTCTTTATCCTTGATACGAGCATTACGCTGAGAGTGCTGGCAGGATTGTCACTCACAATCGGCGGACTGCTGCTTTCACAATATCAGGATTTGAAGAAGCTAAGGAATTTCTCATAATGCTTGCCTGGTTGGAATGTTTCCTGCATTATATTATTGATAAAGAAAAACTAAATTTGTGGAGGTTCTATGCGTCCTGACGCTAAGAAACTTATCCTCATTGCGATCTTGCTGGTTACAGGGCTTGTCCTTGTAGCACAGACCTTTAGCTATAGAGTAAGTCCCGGGGAATTGAAGCCCGGAGAGCGCGGAACGGTTCGCGTTACGATGAGCATTCCTGCCGGAAAACACCAATCTCACAACCCCCAGGATAATGAATACTTCAAGCTTAATGCCAGCCATCCGGATATGGTCTTCGGCAAGACGCAGTATCCTGCGGCTCATACGGTTGTATCGCCGGAGCAGTGGGATTATCATGGTTCGGTAACCCTGAGCCTGCCTTTTACGGTGAAGGCAAGTGCGGCCCCTGGAGCCAAGACAATCAATGTCTCGATGGACTATGGCCTGTGCTTCGATACGGGACAGTGCGAACCTCCTGAATTGGCTGAAGGCAGTGTGAGGCTGGTGGTTGCTGCTGCTAATCCGGACCAAGCTGTCACCAATACTCCTGAGGAGCCTGTTGCGCCTGAGACGGTTACTACTGCAATAGCGATTTCCGATAGCATAGCGGAGCAGGCAGAAGCACCGGTGGAGCCGGTCAAGAATCCTGTCTCCAAGATACTCTGGTATCTGCTTTTGGCTTTCGTAGGCGGCGTTATCATGAACTTTACACCTTGCGTATTGCCGGTTTTGACCATTCGGGCGATGAGTATCGTCAATCAGGCTGCCGAAGACAAGAGCAAGATTTTTAAGCATTCCATGGCCTATGCGCTGGGAGTATTGGTCTCCTTTATCGCTTTGGCAGTGGTCTTTATCATTCTCAAGCTGGCCGGCGAATCGGTCGGCTGGGGCTTCCAGTTCCAGAGCGTGAGCTTTACGATAGCTCTTACTTCGATCATCTTTGTCTTTGCATTGGCACTGCTTGATGTCTTTATCATCTCCCCTCCGGGAATGACGGCTGCCACTCAGGCCTCAGCCAAGAAGGGCGTAAGCGGCTCATTCTTTGGCGGAGTCTTTGCTTTCCTGCTGGCAACGCCGTGTTCAGCGCCACTTTTGGGAACCGCGGTGGGCTTTGCCTTTGGCTTGCCTGCCTGGCTGATGCTGATCTTCTTTGCTCTGGTCGGAATAGGCCTGGCATTTCCTTTTATCCTGATCGGGCTCAGTCCCAAAGCTCTCAAGATCATCCCAAAGCCCGGTGAATGGATGAATATCTTTAAGGAAGTGATGGCTTTTGTGCTGCTCTGGATCGTCTATACGATGCTGAAGAGCGTCTTGAAGCTTACCGATGGCGACTATCTCCTCCACGTGATAATGTTTATTTTGAGCCTGGGCTTTGCGGCGTGGCTGTATGGACGTTTTGTCCGTCCGGAGCATAGCAAGGCAACCCAGTGGATTTTTACGCTTTTGACCCTGGTCATCATCGTAGGAGCTGCTCTTATCTACCTGCCTTACAAAGAAGCGGCGGTGGTGGAAGAGGTGGGTATCGGGGATGGTCTGATGCGTCCTGCCAAGGATACTCCTGCCGGATGGTATGACTTTTCACCGGCTCTGATGGAAAAGCTCCTGGCGGAAGATGCACCGGTCTTTGTGGATTTCGGAGCTGTCTGGTGTAAAAACTGCCAGGCAAACGAGAAAAATGTGCTCTTTACAGATGATATAATGGCTGCCTTCAAGGCCAAGGGCGTGGTACTGATCCACGGCGATTATACCAAGCAAAATCCCGATATGCTTGAATTTATGAAGAAACATGGCAGGGTCGGGGTTCCTTTCAATGTATTGTATGTAAAGGGAGCGGAACCGCGTCTCTTTTCCGAGCTGTTATCCAAGGGGATGATCCTGGATGCGCTCAAGGACTTGCCGGAGGTAAGTAAATGAAATTGATAAAACTTGCGGTAGTATTGCTGCTGGCAATCGGGCTGGCATCCTGCGACCGCTTTGATCACGATTTTGGCAAGATAGACTTTGCCCGGGACCTCTTTGAGCCTCTTCAGACTGCCATGGCAGATCACAACGATCTGACCCAGCTAATGGCCTTTTACCAGGAAGGCTATATGCATAATGCGATCGATAAAGCTGCCAGAGAGCAGTTTTATCATAGTCTTGACCTGCTTTATGGTGGGGACGCAGGAGACTATCGGCTGGAGCCGGCCTTTGAATCCTATAATGCGAGTAACGAGAGCGTCAATTGGGAACTCAGGGTTTGGAGAATTGGTTCTGAAGGTGAATTGCTGGCTGTGTTCCCCTTTACAGACGAGAAGATCGTCAAGGTCGATGGAACCTGGAAATTCTATGGCAACCAGATAGCCAATCTGGAGCAAGGCTATAAGCAACGGATTATCTTTGAGAGCTTTACTTATACGACTTGTCCAAATTGCCCGGACGTGGAAGAGGTGATGCACAGCCTGGCTGCTCAGTATCCCTCTCAATTCAGCTATCTCGAGTATCACATTGGCGATCCTTTACAAGCTCCCACCAATATGGGCACTTTCGTCTATTATGGTGTGAGTCCGATGCCGGCAACGGTATTTCAGGGGACGGAAAAGCGCATCAATGCCAATCCGGAGACTCTGCAAGCCTATCTGAGCTTTGTGAGGAATATGCTGGACGACCAGCCTCTAATGCACCTTAGAGACCTGCAATTTGAAGTAAACAGCCCCAGCGTGAGTGGCTCAGTAAAACTGATCTCCGGGGCAGGTACGATCGATCAAACCGATCTCAGGCTCAGGGTACACATTATCGAGAAAGTCTCTGCGGCTACCAATTCTGCTGGAGTCCCCTGTACCAATGTAGTATTGGGCTCTGCTACCATTGATCTGGCAAATGCAGATCTGACTCAAGCGGTGAACTTCCAAGTGAATGTCCCTGGTACTATTCCAAGTGATGCGGCAATAGTGATTTATGCACAAAGAATGCCCGCTGTCTTTAATAATGATGCTATGATATTCAACGGCTTGGAGCAGAGCCTTGCTCCGGCTCAACTCAAGGGAGAATAAGATGAAAAAGATGCTGTTTTTGATTCTGGCCATCTTGGCTTTTACTATGCTATTGGCTGATGTAATGCCGGATTTCAGGCTTCCCGATATGAATAATCAGGATGTCAGCCTGTCCGAACTGCTGGGTAAGGGTCCCGTGATTGTGGATTTCTGGGCTCAGTGGTGCAATCCCTGCAAGGCTGCCATGCCTTATCTGAATGATCTCAAGAGCACTTACGACTCACTGACTGTGGTCGTGGTATCCATAGATTCTGCTCGCGATCTGACCAGAGCCAAGAATTTCCTGAGAAGCAAAGACTACAACTTTGTAGCTCTCTTTGATACCAATAAGACCCTGGCACAACAGCTTAATGTGACCACCGTGCCCCATACCTTCATCCTGGACAAGGAAGGCAATATCGCCTATACTCATACGGGATTTGAGCCGGGTAACGAGCTGGAATATGCTGCCAAGATCAGAGAATTGCTAAACCTGCCGGTAGTTTCGGAATAGCTATGAAACAAGCAGTAAAGCTACTTACAGTATTGTTTTTGCTATGTGTGGCGACCGGACTAAGCGCCCAGAATACACTCACTGTGAGCGGACTCAACGAGACCGAATTTATCTACCGCACCGCTCCAGATTCGCTCAATGCATATTTCAGGGATAGCTTTGGTTTTAACCTTGCTTATCGCAACCTGAGCTTTGGGATGAAGTTTATAGCCGAACTGCCCAAGTACTCCGTCAATCAGGACGAACTGATCGATGAACTGGCAGCACCGCAGCTTTCATTGGGCTGGAAAGAGCTCTATCTGAGGTACAACCGTGACAACCTGCTACTTCAGGCAGGCACACTCAGCGAGACCTTTGGCAGCGGAATGCTCTTCCGGGCTTGGGAAGATATCGAGTTTGACGAAGACAACCGTCTGCAAGCCTTTATGATCGGTTATGACCGCAAGCTTAAGATCAAGGCTCTCTATGGAGCAGTGCCCAGCGAAATCCCCATCGATGCCTGGGATCTGGCCTATGGAACCGATCTGCAATACCCCATCCTGAGAGGATTGAATCTGGCAGCATCAGCTCTGGCTCTGCGTAGTGCCGGACTATCCGGTACTTATGACCAAAGGGATGTCTTTGGTGCCAGAATGCAATACGGCTCCGATCTGATCGATGCCAGCGCAGAATATGCCATTACAGAGCTTTACAAGAGAGAAAACGACCTTGATCCCCTCGATGGCAGCGGTCTCTTTGCGTCAGTCTCGCTCAATCTCTACCCCTTCCAGGTCGGTATGGCCGGAAAGCGCTATGAGAACTTCAGCTATCGTCTGCAGGATCTCCCTCTGGCAAACTATCATAACGAGCCGCTTGAGGATACCAATTCAGGACTGAGTGAAGCCGGTCTGCAAGGCTGGGCAAGCTGGAACATCAATGACAAGTTTAGCACAAGCCTGGACTATGCCGAAGCCTGGAACCTGGATCAGACAATCCATATGAACGATCTGCACGCCAGTCTGGATTATTCCGGTGACAATCTCAATCTTGGTGCTGAATACTCTCATATCGAGAAGAGTAATGACGATAACAGCACCTGGCAAAAAGAGCTCACACCTGCTGTATATGCCGCTTTCCCTGCCTGGGGCAGGACCTTGAGCCTCAAAGCAGAACACAAGTATATAGAAAAGCAGAAGATGGGTACCAGCGATGGCATCTATCAAGCCCAAAACACCAGCCACTGGGAGCCTCATCTCCAAGCGGACATCAGCTTTGGCAAGCTATCCCTTTCCGCCTCCGCCTCTTCACATTGGACAGAGCTGGGAGATCTGATGAATTCCCGCTATTGGACCAATCTGGAAGCCAAATACGCAGCCTTCAGCCATACCGATTTTACCCTCTTTGTGGGTAAGGAAGCCGGCGGAAAGGTATGCCGCAATGGTATATGCCGTTATGTGGCACCCTTTGAAGGGCTCAAACTTGAAATAAGCACCCGCTTCTAAGGAATGATTATGAAATACTATCTTAGTATCTTAGCCGCCATCCTAATCTGTTCTCTGATGGCCACACCCGAGTACTACCCTATGACCAGCATAGTAGAAGGCTTTTCATCAAACTGGTGCGTAAACTGCCCCGATAGCTATGCCGGGATGAACATATTGGACGCTACTGCGCATAATGGCGAATTACTCTATATGCGTTATTATACCACTTCCGGAGATCTCAGCAGTCCGGTAATCGAGCAAAGATTTGAGCATTATCAGGTCTTTGGCGTACCGGCGGTGATCTTCAATGGTAAGATCCGTATCGAAGGCGGTGGAGAGGATGTCGTAAACGGCAGCACTTACCACAATGCCTACAGCCTTTTCCGTCATGCTTCGTCACCTGTTAAGATGAGTATGAACTCATGGAATCCATCCACCGGTACAGCCAGTGTCAATATCGAGATGGTCTCGCCTACTTTGCAGCTTAGCGATGAAAAGGTCTATTTCCTCCTGGTGGAGAATAACGTGGCTGAGGATGCCACCCGCGTGGTGCGTGACATTGCATACGGAGCTTTCGATCTGAGCGGAGCCGGCACAAGCGTCACCAAGCAACATACTTTCACCATCAATCCCGCTTGGAATCAAGCCAATCTCTGGGTCGTGGCATTTGTGCAGCAGGAAAATAATGTCGTGTTGCAGAGCACCTCATCCCTGAGTTTACCGGCTTACAACTTCCGCGTCGCGATGGACTGGAACCAGTTCAACCTTGTTACTACGCCGAACAATCCTTATACCGGCCCTGCAATGTGGTTCTACAATCTGGGACTCAGTGATGACTACCAGATGCAGATTGTAGTTGATAGCGCTCCTTCGGATTGGTATTTCAACTACTGCGATGAGGAAGGACTCTGCCTGCCGGGCTCTGTGCCGATGCCTCTCAGTTTGGCTGCCGGCGCATACAAGGGCTATCACCTCAATATCCTCGTGGGCAGCAGCGGCACGGCTCACTTCCGCTTTAGGATTACATCTCCCAATCTCGGGACTTATGATGTGCCCTTTAGGCTCAGGACTAATGATGTGGCTGCAGATGATCCCATTCAGACTCCCTTAGCCCCAGTTTTGGGTTCCGCATACCCAAATCCTTTTAACGAGCAGACCAGCATATCCATAGAAAATCTAAAAAATTCTGAGGATATGTGGATTGATTTCTACAACATACGCGGGCAGCGAGTAGATAGTGTTTTCTATCGCAATACTGGTCAAGAGCTTAACTCGATTACATGGTCACCTAAAAGTGAGCTTTCGAGGGGAATTTACTACTATAGGATCAGAAACTCCGAACAAAACCCCAAGCGCTTAATCTACATTCCATAGTATAGCATTACAATTACTTAGCCCTCAAGTAAGTCCATCGGATAAGCTTGAGGGTTTTTTCATATCATCATCATCTTTTCACAATACGCCACTACGATAATAATATCTAATTCATTCAAGTTGACAATGCCAAGACACTGTGTAGTTTCGTCCTCATTAAGGGTAAGTAAGCTGCTTTGTTATTTGCGAAAGACAGCGTGTTGAAGGTAGTTACGAGTACAACGATCTGAGTTATCCCAGATCAGCCAACTCCGGCTACCCTCTGGATTATACCTTACAAGAATAAGTCTCAGTTGATTTAGCATGGAGTATATTATGAAAAAAAGTCTTGTTTTATACGCTTTAATGGCGTTGTTCATCTTCTGGATAGGTGGCCTGGCAGCCCAGGATATCTGGGGGTATAATTTTGGTACAGGTTCTACCAGCTTTACCACTCCCAATTCTAATTCCACTACGTTTTTCACATCTACACCAACTAACGGTGGTACCTATCGCATACGTACCAGTACGTCGGGTGGCGGTGGATTCTACAGAGATGATCCGGGACTCAGCAGCTTTGGTTCCGATACGGAACTGCGGATAGCTGCCCCCACTACTTCAGGCACAGGTGGGGTAAACAAGTTTGCCGTTTATGGCTACACGCGTCAACGTAATGCCTACTATCGCACAACCATGCGATTTGGCAACAGCACAGGCGGATTTGCAGATTCCGGTACTTTCTATTTCTTCTTTGGAGATGGCACTTCTTTCGAGGGCGACAATCCTATCCTGAATACCGAAGCAAACGTCGGTATCAGATGGGTATTGGGTGCTAATGGCACCATCACCACCAGCTACATGAATGCCGGTACTTGGCAAGCTCTTCCCGGTTATACATTCGCTCAAGGCGTTAATTATACTGTTGAGTTCAGAATGCATATGGGTCCCGGAAATGCCGGCTCCGGAAAGACCTATACATACAACGGTACCGAGTATATCACTACGATTTACACCTATGATATCTGGATCAATGGTACTCGTATACCCGGGCTTTTATCAGCCGGTATGGGGCAAAATAGCTGGCTTGATTCTTATGCATACTATGCTGAAAGCAGCGTTGGCAATGTAGGAAACTTGTTCTTGGACGATTCTTCCTATACAAACGCCATTGATGTGACCAATGCTCCAATATACTATTCAAAATCCACAGGATCTTTGCACACACTGGCAACCTGGGGTCTGAATACAGATGGTAGCGGTACCGCGCCGACCAACTTTACATCTCCTTCTATCGGCTACTATATCCGTAACAATGCCGCTCCCACCATCACAGCGAACTGGGCGGTTTCCGGAAGCGCCGCCAGAGTTGAGCTTGGAGATGGCACCAATGCCTGTACTTTTACGATTCCTTCGGGCTTTACTTACACAGGTCCGATAGACGTGAATAACAACGGTGTTCTCAATCTCCAGAATACGGTTTATCCTTCGATTGGATTATTGAATAATGGTTCAACCGTTCGTTATTCCAGCTCGGGAATCCAAAACGTGCTTGGCTTGAGCTACTACAATCTCAGCATCCAAGGAACGGGCGAGAAGACACTTAATAATCCGGCTTTTGCTTCGAATCTTGTAGATGTAGGCGATGGGACAAACGCCGTTACCTTTACGATTCCTTCGGCCAATGCGCTTAGCGGAACCGTCAATGTCTTAAGTAATGGAACACTCAATATCCAAAACCTGACAAATCCTGTTCTTGGCACTCTAAGTTCCGGCTCTACTGTGGTGTATTCCGCTTTGGCAGATCAATCAGTCGTGGGTGCAAACTATCACAATCTCAATATTCGCGGCACCGGCAACAAGACCCTGGCCGGGAATACTACGGCAGGCGGCTTAGTTTCCGTCGGTGATGGAACAAGCGCAGTAACTCTTACCGTGCCTACCGCTTACACGCTATCCGGCGCAGTCAATGTAGCTACCAATGCCACTCTCGATATTCTCAATGTGACTCTTCCTACCCTTGGCACTTTGGCTACAGGCTCTACTGTACGCTATTCCTACGCTGGCGACCAAAACGTTACCGGCACCACTTATTACAATATGGATGTCGATAACGGCTTTACCAAGACTATGCAGAATGACGTCACCGTTACCAATCTTGCCTTTGCAAACAACGGCACCTTGGCCCTGAATAACTATAATCTCTATCTTGCCGGCAAGGATATCTCTTTCTACTCGCCCAATGCAGTCTTCTCACAGCTTAGTGTGACTCTTACCAATGAACAGATTGCCGGGCTCAGCATCAACCGCGTCTGGAGCACCTATGGCAGCTTCACCAATAATATAGCCATTACCTTCCGCTATCCTGATACGGAGTCCAATGCTACTACTATCGGTGCCTGGTATCGCGATGACAGCGGTATCTGGACCAAGGCCGGCACCTTTACCGCCACGGCAAATGGCGGCTATATGTATGTGACTATTCCCAATATCAGCACTATTGGCAGCCAGGCCAAAGGCCCCATCAAGTGGACTTTTGCCCAGGACGATCAGACCCTGCCGGTAGAGCTTGCCTCTTTCACTGCACAGCTTACCGTAAACAATTATGTGCAGCTTATGTGGATTACCCATTCGGAGACCAATCTCTCCGGCTACAATATCTACCGTGGCACCAGTGAAGATCTCACCGCTGCAGAGCGTTTGAACGTCTTCATCCCCGGTACAAACACCTCCCAAACTCAGAGCTATGTCTTTATGGATGAAGAGATTTATAACGATGGTATCTATTACTATTGGCTTGCCAATCTCAATTTCGATGGCTCTACGGAGTACCACGGCCCCGTGATGTTGGATTACAATATCAGCGGTAACAACAATAATACCCCCAATCCCGCAGTGCTTGGCATTTCCAGACTCTATCCCAATCCTTTCAATCCTGTCTTGAATATCGAATATGGCGTCACTTCACGTGCCAATGTCAAGATCGATATCTTCAATACCCGTGGACAGCTTGTCCGCTCCTGGGATCTGGGAAGCCTCGATACCGGCAATTACACTCTGCGTTGGGATGGAACCAATGCCCTCAACCAGTCTGTCAGCTCCGGCGTGTACCTGGTCCGTTTCCAAAGCGGCTTCAAGACGGTCGTAAAGCAGGCAGTACTTACAAAATAATATATCGTGCTAAAGCAAATGAGATTGGAGCGGAGTCCCTCGGGACTCCGCTTTTTTTATCTACAAAAAGTAAAGGAGTAAGGAGGGTTCATTTTACCACAGAGAAAGCAGAGGATGAAGTGGGGATGTGGTGGAGGGGTGGAGTGGGGACGCAAGGCGCAGTTAGGCGTGCTTCGCACAGTTAGTAGTTAGTAGTTAGTAGTTAGCAGTTAGTCAGTTAGTGCTACGCAAAGTTCGGGCTTAGTACTCTGCTCGACCTCCTCCGTCATTCTTGGGAACCTATCCCCAAGCCTGACCCCCTCCGTCATTCCTGCGACAGGGGTCCTCGACAAACCGCTTGCGGTTTGGTGGGGTGGAAAGGCAGGAATCTCTCTGTGTACTTTGGATAATCTCTCTTATAGAATGCCCTGGCAATCCTCAGGTGATCCCCGGGTGATCCCCGGGTGAAAGCCCGGGAATCTCCAGACAAATACCCGGCTTTTACCCCGGGGCTCAATGGGGGGCGCAGAGCGCCGTGAACAGTGATCAGTAATCAGTGAACAGATCTTGCGGAATGCGCTTCGCGCTATTGATCAAATGGATTCCTGCCTACACGACTCCCCAAAGCATGCGCTTTGTCGATTCGCTCGCAGGAATGACGGATGGGGTCGGGCTTGGAGACTGGTGACGTAGGAGCGACATCTTGTCGCTCAGATTGCTGTGCGTCAGGATGACGCACCTACAACCAGCGCTTTGTCGATTCGTTCGCAGGAATGACGGATGGGGTCGGGCTTGGAGACTGGTGACGTAGGAGCGACATCTTGTCGCTCAGATTGCTGTGCGTCAGGATGACGCACCTACAACCAGCGCTTTGTCGTATCGTTCGCGGGAATGACGGAGGAGGTCGAGCATAGTACTAAGCCCGAACTTTGCGTAGCGCTAACTGTCTAACTGCTAACCATTAACCGTGCGAAGCACACAGCGCAGCTCTAACTGCCTAACTGCTAACTACTAACTGCGCGAAGCGCCCGCGCTCCGCGCCCCTTACACGTACAGGCAGTGATAAGCGCT
Source organism: uncultured Candidatus Cloacimonadota bacterium (assembly GCA_964433815.1). GTDB lineage: Bacteria > Cloacimonadota > Cloacimonadia > Cloacimonadales > Cloacimonadaceae > PHBP01. The sequence continues at coordinate 598 of CAYSSP010000023.1, read as the reverse complement.
TTGCTCGGTAAGCTGAAGCTGGAATTTTGTGTCTTTGGTGACGATAAAGGTCTCGCCTTTGGCAAAGACTTTCCATTCGCTTTCGCCGGGGAGCAGGACATTCATAGCTCCGGAAATAACAGTCATATACTCGATAGTCGAGGTGCCAAAAGTGTATTCTCCGGCTTCCATTACGCCTACGGTGGATTTGCCTTCGGCATTTTCCAAAGCGATCGACATCACCTTGCCATCAAAGTAAGAATTGGTCTTTAACATACTGTACTCCATTGTTTTATTCTTTGGTTGCAGTTTAGGGGGCGGTCGCTTATTTGTAAAGCATGATTTGCAATATTTCTTTTTTCTCCTAATTCCGTATGCGATATGCTCGTTTTGTGGGTATAAGGGAGTTTGGTCAATTTGCACAAATATATTGTGGAGCATCTGCAACAAATAGAAAAACTATGCAGATAGCACGAGCCGATGATGCTTGACAGTCTCGCAAATTGATTCTCGTATAAACAAGTGAGTGATTAGTGATCTTTTTGGTATGTTTTATTTAGTCTATGAAAGACCTTTGCACATAATAACGAGAAAGTAGGAGGTTGGAGGTAGTATCTTG
>CAYSSP010000022.1:0-49933 GCA_964433815.1 uncultured Candidatus Cloacimonadota bacterium | reverse complement strand
ATGCATCAAGCAACTGATAAACTTGCACTTAGGATTGTATCATGCATAAGGAGCGCAAAATGGTTGAGAAATCCGGTTGCGGAGCTTCGGAAAGCTTTGATACGTCTTTTTTGCGGAGCTTCGGAAAGCTCCGATACGTTCGATTGTGAAGCTTCGGAAAGTTCCGTTACGATGGGAGTGAGTATTTAGCTAAACCAATCCAGCGGGTGATGCTGTTGGCTGGGTTTACTTGGCCAGTTTTACGGTTTTGAGCACCCGGCTCCCAGCACTATCCTGTACTTGGATCAGATAGATTCCGGCAGCGCAGCTAAGGCCCCGGGAATCTCTGCCGTCCCAGATGATCTCCTGTTCTCCTCGAATCGCGGAGGATACCGTGTATGTCCGCAGTTTTTGCCCTCTCAGATTGAAGATATTGATCGCAAGGGGAGACGGGCTGTCTTTGACAAAGCGGATCGTGGTGGAGGATAGGAACGGATTAGGGTAGTTGGCAACTGTTCCGGCAGGAGGTATCAGTAGCTCTTCGGCCGAAGTCGGAATCCCGGATTCGTTAAACAAGAGCAGGTTTTGTTCTCCTATCCACTTGGTGTTGTTGGCATCGACATAGATGGTGTTGATATTGCGTCCGCTCAAGGGGGAATTGCTGGAATTATAGGTGAACCACATATCATCGTATAGCTTATAAAGCTCTGCGCTTGGGCCTTTTGTGCCGATCCAGACAGCTTGGTTATTGTCAATTGTCACAGAAGCGGCGTTATTGTTTTGCAGAGCCGAATTTGTATTATCAAATTGCGTCAGGATGTCACTATAAAGCTGTGATAACTCCCCGTGGGCGATCCAGACAGATCCATCCGGAGCAAAGGCAAAGTCAAATGCTCCGGCAAGCTCGGGATAACTGGTGAAAACTCCATCAAAATAGTGGCAAACACCGGCATAACCGCCAATCCAGATCCCGCCCTCGGGATCTTGTTCAATGATTTTGGTCTCTGCGAGATTCATGCCTGCCTCGGTATTGGTCAAAACAGACCAAGTTCCGTTCTGATAGCGCGATACACCTCCGTCTCCACCGACCCAGACACCATCACCAATCGGGCAAATAGTTTTAATGTGGTAACAGGGAATGCCAACCTGGCTTTGGGTATAATGCTGCGACTCTCCGGTGCCGATGCGGAGCAGATCCAGACAAGTGCCTACCCAGGTATTGAGCTGGCTGTCTTGGGCAAGCGCCCAGACGTGATCGCAGATCATCCCGGTGTTGTACATACCATAATTCTCGATTACCTCGCCATCGATACTCATAAATCCGCCAATTCCCTCACCATCAGCAGTGCCAATCCAGAGCTTGTCGTCGTAGCCCTTGAAGATATCCTGGATATAGCTGCTGGGCAGGGGCATCTCGCTAATGGGGTGTTTGCTGAAATTTACGCCATCGAACTGCACCAGCGAATTTGGCGAGTAAGAATCATAAAAAACGATCCAGATCCTCTGCTGGGGATCGAGGATAAGCTTGTCAAAGGAGACGCTGTAATCTGCGAAGTAGCTTCTGGGGTAGCATTGATAGAGATCCTGGTCTTTACAAATCAAATCGGTGTAACTGACGATCCAAACCCTTTGCCAGGAATCAACATAGATATTTTGAACAGAGTAAAGATTTACTCCGGCTAAGACGCTGTAATTCGTCCATAGATTATTGACGTATTTTGCTACTCCATCGGAATGTCCAAACCAGCCTGTACCATCAGCTTCAAAATCTATACAATCGATATAGCTGTTGGGAATGGTGGAGTTCGTGGAGGTATAACGATGCCAGATATTGCCATTGTAGCGCCACACACCACCATAACCGTAAAACCAGATATCGTTGTTTTGGGGATTAACCACTAATCCTCTGGGTAGGATGGATTGCGTGAGGGCGCTGTTGGTGCTGTTGAAGACAGTCCAATTGCCCTGATCGATTTTGTAGATTGCGGCATTGGTGGCTACCCAGATTGCGCGATTTGTATCCTCTACGACATCCTTTACGACAGATCCGTCCAGGATAGAATTGCCGGAGTCAAAACTGGTCCAGATCTCGCCGTTATAATGCAGCAAAGCATGTCTGCCTGCCATCCAGACATCGTTGTTGGAGCTCACAAAGATGCTGTTTACATCGTTACCGGAGAGGGGAGCTTGAGCAATATCCAGTTGGGTTTTATCTCCGGTATTGGGGTTCCAGCGTAATACTCCCGCCCACGAGGAGATCCACAGCTCTCCATTCCTGTAGGCAATATCCATAGCGTAATCTGCAGAGCGATAGGTATGCCAGTTGGCCGGTTGCGCTATCAGTATAGCCAGTGTGTAGGTAAACATAAGAATCAAAAATACATTCTTCATAATCCGTACCTCGCAATATGGATAAATCACGCTGCTTAAGACAAGCAATATCTATTCCCGATAACAAAACTAATATACTAATAGATAACAAGATAAGGCAGGGACTCGCTTATGGGATGCTTGCCCATAAGCTGATCTTTTAGGCAGTAAGGCAAGGCAGGATGCGCTATAAGGATCATTGAATCCTAAAGCCTTTTCACTTTCTCTTGACAAAACACAGAGGCATCACGAAAATGAAAAACTACAGAAATTACAGGATTGGAAGTAGAATGCCGAGACTTGTTCCGAAGCTGAAATTGCCCAAGATACCCAAAGCCAAAAACCGGCTGAAGGATTTCTACGCCAACATTCCGATCCTATTGGAGCGCAAAAACTTTATCATCAAGACAGCCGATAGCACCGAAGAGCTCGAAATGGCTCTTCGCCTGAGGCATCAGGTCTTTTTGGAAGAACTGCTCCACAAAAAGAAACGCAGTGGCAAAGATACAGATCGTTTTGACAAGCAATGCGACCATCTGATGATCATAGACAAGCGAAACAACCTGCTGATCGGGACTTACAGGCTCCAATCCTCGCTCCATACCAAGCGCTTTTACAGCGCGACAGAATTTCGGATGAAGCATATCAAGCATTTGCCCGGCAATAAACTGGAGCTGGGACGTGCCTGCGTGCATCCGGATTATCGCAATGGAGTCACCATCGCCTTACTCTGGGAAGGCATCAATGCCTATATCGAAGCCAGCCAAAGCAGCTATCTCTTCGGTTGTTCCAGTATAAAAACTATGGATAAAAACGAGATTCACGAGATCTATCAGTACCTGAGGCAAAACGGTCATCTGATGGACAATGTGAAAGTCCGTCCCCGCACCAAATTCAGAGTTCCGGGGCTGAAACGTCGCCTCAAAATACAGCCGCATTACTCACTCGATGATGGCAGGCATCACAAAGAGATGATTCCCTCTCTGCTCAATTCCTATCTCAAATCCGGTGCGGTAGTTTGTGGCAGGCCTGCTCTGGACAAGAGTTTCAAATGTATTGATTTCCTTACTCTGCTGGATGTCCGCGACCTCAAAGGCAGCGCCAAGCGGGCGATGAAAAAGGACGATTGACCAGTGCCGACCAAGCTGCGTTACCTCATCTGGCATCTCTCGATCACAGTCGATTTCTTTGTCCGTGCCTGGCTGATCAAACTCTTTACCAAAGATCAAATCAAGCTGAGAAGAAGATTCATAGAGAATAACCACCGTGTGGCAAAGCAGTATCTAAAAGCTTTCCAGATCAAATGCCGGATCGAGAATCCCGATAAACTGGAGCTACTCAAGGACAAGAACTACCTGGTAGTCGGAAATCACGTCTCTTATACGGATATTATGGTGCTCAGCGCGCTCAGCCCCCTGGTCTTTATCACCTCGGTTGAGATGAGTAACGCTCCCTTCCTGGGGACAGTCACCAGGCTGGGGGGAAGTCTGTTCACGGATCGCAAGAGATTCGTCTCGCTGCCCAAGGAAATTGAGAGATTTTCGGAAACCGCCAAAGAGGGATTTAGCATCGTGCTCTTCCCGGAAGGCACCAGCACCGACGGTACGAATCTGCGTCCCTTCCGCAGCTCCCTCTTTGAAATTGCCCTGAAAGCTGATCTGGACATCCTACCTATCTGTATAAATTACGTTAAAATCAACGGAGAGCCACGTAGTGAGGCGAACCGCGACCTGATATGTTGGTATGGTGATATGACGTTTGCGCCTCATTTTTGGAGTTTATTGGGTGTCCCTATTGAAGCTGTGGTAACGATCCTTGAGCCTATAACGTGTAGTACACGCACAAAAAGGCAAGAGCTCTCAGATCGCGCGTATGGGCTGTTGAGCGAATGCTATCATCGCGAGAGCTGAAGCTAATAAAAAATTGTGATTTATTAACAAGAAAGAGAAGAACAAAGGAGTAAGAATGGCAAAGCAAACGAAAGACCGGCTGGGCTTGGGCAAGATCAATTTCCTGATCCTGGCTCTGGCAGCGGTGCTGATGGTGCTAGGATACATCATTATGAGTATGAATGAGATAAGTATCTCTCCAATCATACTGGCTGTCGTATATGTAGCTATCATACCGCTGGCACTGCTCTACCGTCCCAAAGAGAAAGAATGACCCTTTTACAAGATGAGACCATTGCGAAATTAAAGAAGTTTCAACTGGCGACGCGTTCGATCGTCGAGGGCTTCCTGGTTGGTCTCCACAAGTCACCCTACCACGGCTTTAGCGTGGAGTTTTCGGATCATCGTCAGTATAACCCGGGAGAATCGCTCAAGGACGTGGATTGGAAACTTGCTGCTCGTACAGAGCGTTACTATGTAAAGCGTTACGAAGAAGAAACAAACCTTCGCAGCTATATAATCCTGGATCATTCAAAGTCGATGTTCTATGATTCAGGCAAGGGATCCAAGATCGAATATGCCACCCAACTCGCGGCAGCTCTGGCATGGCTGATGCTCTCGCAAAAGGATGCTGTGGGGTTGATAACTTTCAACGATCAAGTCACCGGTCAGTTTGCTCCCAGAGCCTATCGTGCCTATCTGGCACGTCTGATGGCTGCTCTCACCGAACTCAAGCCGGAGGGGGGAACCGGTGCGCTGCTCAGGCTGGAAGCTATAGCAGAATCTATCCGCAAGCGTAGCCTGATCATCATCATCTCGGACTTTCTGGAAGCTCCGGAAGCGGTGCTAAGCTCCCTGAAACACTTCCGCAATCGCAAGAACGAAGTACTGGTCTTTCATATTACTGATGAACAGGAAGAGGCGTTTAAGTTCAAGCACGAGACAGAATTTCTGGATAGCGAAACAGGGGAGAAGATCAGGGTCAATCCCTGGCAAATCCGCAAGGAATATCTGGATAACTACAACCAACACGTGAGTTTTCTAAAGACTGGTTGCCATCAGGCAGGGATTGAGTACAATCCTGTCAATACCTCCACTCCTTTCAATGATCTGCTATTAAAGTACCTGATCAGCAGGCAGAGGGCGGGTTGATGCGGACAATTGATAGCAGTGTTATCAAGGATCGTGTAGTAGAAGCATACCGTAAGTTGAGCTTTGAACTGGACGGGCGTTTGCTGGAATCCCTAAAGGAGGCCATGCAGCGAGAGAGGGAAGAGGCAGCCCAAATGGTCTTACAAGACATCCTTGACAATGCAGAGATTGCCAGAGAGGAACAGATACCTCCTTGCCAGGATACCGGCACTCAAGTCTTCTTCGTCGAGCTGGGACAGGAGGTCCTGGTCACAGGCAAGACTCTCGAAGCTGCGATTAACGAAGCGGTATCGATAGCGAGCAGGGATAACTACCTAAGGGTATCGATCGTGAAGGATCCCCTCTATGACAGGACCAATACCCGGGATAATACACCGGTGGTGTTTCACGTGAAACTTGTCCCGGGTGAGAGTCTATCCATCACGATAGCACAGAAGGGTGGTGGTGCAGAGAATATGAGCCGTTTGTATATGATGTCCCCTGTATCTACCGAGCAGGATATCATCGATATGGTTCTCAAGACTGTCATAGAAGCTGGAGCCAAAGCTTGTCCGCCGGTTATCCTGGGAATAGGTATTGGTGGGAACTTCGAGACTGCTCCGCTGATGGCTAAAAAAGCATTGATGAGAGAACTGGGAACTCCCAATACTAACATAAGGTATGCAGAACTTGAGAAGAAGATACTAGCCAGACTTAATGAGAGCGGTATTGGAGCTCAGGGGTTGGGTGGACTTACAACAGCTCTGGCGGTGCATATCGAGAATGCAGCCTGCCACATAGCTTCACTTCCCTTAGCAGTAAATATCCAATGTCACGCTCACAGGCATATCAGGATAGAGCTATGACAACGAAACTATGCTTACCGCTTACCAAGGTTAGTATCTCCAATCTAAAGATAGGGGAGAGAGTTTTGATCAGCGGAGTCCTCTATACTGCGAGAGATGCAGCGCATCAGCGGTTGCTGGAACTAATATCTGAAGGTAAAGAGCTACCTTTTGACTTGCGGGATGCTGCGATCTTTTACTGTGGACCTTCTCCAGCCAGACCCGGTAAGATCTGCGGCGCTGTAGGACCAACCACCAGTTCCAGGATGGATAAGGCCAGCCTGATCCTGCTGGATAAGGGACTGAAGGTAATGATTGGCAAGGGTGAGAGGTCTGTGGAAGTAACCCAGAAAATCAAAGCACAAGGAGCTGTGTATTTCACTGCTTTGGGAGGTGTTGCTGCCCTGCTGAGTAAGTGTATTGTTTCATGTGAAACATTTACCTGGGATGATCTCGGAACTGAGGCTATCCACAGGATGGCAGTACGCGACTTCCCCGTCTATGTAGCTATCAAATAACCAGTTACTATCACCCAACTATCTCACAAATCTACAAGTAAATCCTGCTGTGTCAATTGCGCCGTGGTCTTAAAGTGTAGCTTGGCTACTTCATACAAGCGTTTATAACTGTATGTTTTGATGAATTCCCTGCCTGTCTTGATCACACTGGTTGCACCTTTTGGGAAAGCTATGCCATAATGCTCGCTCATCTCCTTGTGATGCTGTAAAAACTGATATCTGGATAGTATTGAGGCAGTAGCGACGGCAATATCCTGCTCAGCACCGGTACGTTCTATCACGTTTAGCATAGGCAGCTTGGTTTTGAGACTCCTCTCTACTTTGCGTGCTTTGCTGAACTGGTCGATCAAGGCACCATCAACAACTGACTGACGCGCATTTACTGCCTCAATTGCCTTGCTATGAAGCCAAGCCAATAGATCGTTCAGATTCTTGCCTTGCCGGCTCATATCACCATAAAGCTTATTGTAGGCTTCCGGCTTGAGCAGAATTGTCTCAAAACATCCTTTAAATTGACTATAGATAGTCTTGGCTATCTTCTCTATCTGACTATCTGTAAGTTTCTTACTGTCGCAGACACCCATCCGTCTAAGCTCTACTTCGCTTGTCTTATCCGCATAGAAAGCTGTCACTACAAGAGCACCAAAGTAGTCACCTTTACCGCACTCATCTGAGCCGATCCAGGCATTCCAATGGTGCAGACGCTCCGGCGTTGTCCGATCCTTTGGCGCAAGATTCAGGATATGCTGCATCAGTTCTACCAAGGCTTTCTCTTTACTGGGATTTATCACAGTGCTAAGACCCCTCTTATCAGAGTAGTAGATATTGAGCTTCAATTGCTTAGAATCTCGCCCCAGTGTTAATTGGATACCATAGGGTAGCTCCTGACTAGCCAGAAGATGCAAGCCTCTGGTATGGACAAGCGGTATCAATTCTGCCAGATAAGTATCGATCGCTTTGTGCATAATACCTCTTAAAAAAAGAAAGGAAGCCCGTTTGCGAGCTTCCCTATATTTTGGTGGAGCTAAGGGGGATCGAACCCCTGACCTATTGATTGCGAACCAATCGCTCTCCCATCTGAGCTATAGCCCCAATGTCAGTGACAAGTAACAAGTAACAAGTTACGAGTGACAAGAAACGAGTGACAAGAGTCACCAGTTGTTTAGACACCCAAATCCTGAAGCAGTTCTTTTGTCAAGGACATCTTTGTTTCGACTTCGCGGTATTTCTCGCGTTCTTTCTCCACGACCTCAGGCTTGGCATTTGCCACAAAGTTCTGATTATCTAGCTTTTTTGCTATGATCGCCAGCTCTTGCTGCAGTTTGTCCAGAGCTTTGGAAAGTCTGGCTTTTTCGGCATCCAGATCGACCAGTCCGCTGAGCGGAAGGAAGATCTCGATATTGCGCACGACTGCCGCGATAGCGGGTGCCGGCTTATCGATCCCGAGCCCGATGGTGGCATCTTCAACGCGGGCAAGTTTACTGAGATAAGACTCATAATTGACAAACAAAGCTTTCTGTTTTTCTTCGGCGATCCTGATCACAACCTTGATCCCCGTGGATGGAGGCAAATTGATCTGCTTGCGAAGGTTACGAATAGCCGAGATGCTTTCCTGGATAAAGCTCATATCGTCCGCGATGGCATCATCGATCCTGGAGGGATCTGCCACGGGATACTCAGCGGTAATCAGGGCAGTATCCTGCATAGGGAAGATTTCGCGGATACTCTGCCAGATTTCCTCCGTGATATAGGGCATTATCGGATGCAAGAGCCGCATAGAAGCCTGCATCACATCGAGCAGGATATACTTCGCTGTAAGGCGAGGATCCTGTTGTCCCTCAGCTACATCACGATACAATCTATCTTTGGCGAGCTCGATATACCAGCTGCAAAACTCATCCCAGATAAACTGGAAAAGGCACTGAGCGGCATCATTGAGCCTGAGATTCTCATAGTATTCACGGGTCTGAATGATCACCTGGTTTAGCCTGGAATAGATCCAGCGATCTGCGAGCTCGAGTTCCAACTCATCCTGCTTTGGCAGTCCCGGGATAGTCTCCGCATTCATCATAATGAAGCGGTAGGCATTCCATATCTTATTGGCAAAGTTACGTCCGGTCTCCAGCATCGTATCGGAGTAGAAGACATCTGCGCCTTTGGGCGTATTAAAGATCATAGAAAAGCGCAGGGCATCCGCTCCGACCTGACCGATGATATCGATCGGATCGGGTGAATTACCCAGCGATTTGCTCATTTTGCGTCCCTTATCATCGCGCACTGTACCATGCAGCAAGACTGTATCAAATGGTATCTTATCCTTGAAATGCAGGGTGCTCATAATCATCCTTGCCACCCAGAGATAGATGATCTCCGGAGCCGTAATCAGGACGTTTGTGGGCAGGAAATACTCCAGATCCTCGGTCTCATCCGGCCAGCCCATTGTGCTGAATGGCCAGAGCCAGCTTGAGAACCAGGTATCCAATACGTCTTCATCCTGACGGAAACCGGCACCACCACACTTGGGGCAGCAGGCAGGCTCTTCTTTTGTTACTACCATCTCGGCGCAATCGTTACAATAATAAGCTGGTATGCGGTGTCCCCACCAGATCTGGCGGGAGATACACCAATCCCGGATATTATTCATCCAGTGCATATAGACCTTGGTCCAGCGCTCCGGCTGAAACTTCACTTCACCGCTTTCCACCACAGCTATGGCACGCTCTGCCAGCGGTTTCATCTTCACGAACCACTGATCCGAAAGATAAGGCTCGATCACTGTATCGCAGCGATAGCAGTGTCCCACAGCGTGCTGATGCTTTTCGGTCTTTTCGAGCAGTCCTTGTTCTTCCAGGAGCTCTAGGATCTTCTTGCGGCATCGATAGCGATCCATCCCGGCAAATTCTGCACCGGCAGCCTCGTTCATAATGCCGTGTTCATCCAGCACCAAAAGCTGCTCGAGATTGTGCCTGAGTCCGATCTCAAAGTCGTTTGGATCGTGAGCCGGGGTCACCTTGACGCAGCCCGTTCCAAAGGAAGCATCCACGTAATCATCTGCGATCACGGGAATCTTCCTGCTGGTAAGGGGCAGGATCAGCTCTTTTCCGATCAGGTGCTTGTAACGCTCGTCTTTGGGATTGACCGCCACAGCGACGTCTCCCAGCATCGTTTCCGGACGCGTGGTTGCCACTGTCACAAAGCCATCTCCATCTGCATAAGGATAACGGATATGCCACAGTGCACCTTCCTCATCCGCGTGTTCGACCTCGTCGTTGGCGAGAGCTGTAACGCAGCGTGGACACCAGTTTATGATGTACTTGCCTTTATAAATCAAGCCATCTTCATAGAGGCTCACAAAGACTTCTTTGACCGCTCTGGAGAGCATTTCGTCCATAGTAAAGCGCTGACGGCTCCAATCGCAGGAGGCACCCAGCAGTTTGAGCTGTTCTATGATGATATTGCCTTTTTCTTGTTTCCATTGCCAGATCAGCTCGATCAGTTTCTCCCTGCCGATTTTATGGCGCGTGAGACCCTGTTTGGCGATCTGCTTTTCCACCATATTTTGGGTGGCGATACCCGCATGATCGACACCGGGGAGCCAGAGAGTAGGCTCGCCGAGCATGCGGTGATAACGTACAACGACATCTTGGAGAGTGTTATTGAGGACGTGTCCCATATGCAGGATACCGGTCACGTTTGGAGGTGGGATCAGGATGGTGAAGGGTTTCTTTCCGGGATCTTTGGTGGGCGTAAAGTAGCCGCCATCTTCCCAGAATTTGTACCACTTGCGTTCGATCTGCTGTGGTTCATAGGTTTTGTTGATTTCCATTGTTTTTCCTCTCTATTTGTCGTTGTATTTCTGCCCAAATGGCAGTTATCTCTCAAGTTATGAGCAAAAACGGGAAGGGGCTATGTATGTCAAGCAAGAACTTTCTGAAGTAGTGAATGGACTCTATGGACGGTATTGCCAGAGTGGATGGGAGATCGCTTCCGGTTACCGATAGCATTTTGCTTAGCCGGAGCAGTTCACCAGCAGATCAAGCCGAAATCACCTCGAACCGCGTTCGACTTGATTTGCTTTTGATTTGCTCTTGATCTGCTTTAGACCTCCCGGATGAAAGGGGAAAAGCAGCGCTTGTGTCCTAAAATCCCCCGAAATAGCCCAAATCAATCAAGATAATCCCTGTTTTGCCACGTTTCTTGCATATACACCAGAGTGTGACTGTCTTTTAATCCTGTCAGGCTTGATTTGATAGGTATTTTTTACCTATAGAAAGCCGACACAGTTTTGAGAAATTAATTATTACCTATAGGAGTTAATATGCGGAAAACATTAGTTTTGTTAGTCCTGGTGCTGATCAGCTCTCTGAGTTTTGCAGCGCTTTCGGATTACACATTTCAGCAGAGCCCGGCTACCTATACGGAACTGACAGAATCCACCGTGATTCACAGTACCGGCATAGATGATGCTATGTCTGCAGCCTTAGATATCGGTTTTACCTTTGTCTATGACGAGAATTCTTATACCCAGTTCAAAGCGAATTCAAATGGTTTTATCACCCTGAATACCGCTTCGAGCGCGAGCCTTTCAAACAACCTCTCCGCCCAGACCCTGATTATTGCAGGTATTTGGGATGATCTGAAGACAGATGACAGCGATGCCGGAGTGTCTTATTACCTCAGCGGAACTGCTCCAAACCGCGTTCTGACGGTTCAATACAAGAACCTGAAGTGGTATTACAGCGCCAATCCTGTCAATCTGGCAAATTACCAGATCAAGCTCTATGAGGGCAGCAACAAGATCGAAATCGTTTATGGTACAGTAGGTGCCGCTCCCGGAACCAGTGCCAGCGCGTCAATCGGTCTCTCCGGTGCTGTGCTGGGCAACTTCCTGAGTATTACCCCGGCAAGCCCCACTGCCACATATTCTTCTACCACATCTTTCAATAGCATCAATGCTACTCACGTGCCTTTCTTTACCGGCACGATCTACACCTTTAATCCTCCGGTTCCGATGAACAACGACCTTGCCGCGACAGCCATTGCCGGCAATACCATACCTTCGGTCGGAACCAGCTATAACTATACTGTAACCGTATTTAACCGCGGACTCGTAGCCCAAAACAACTACAGCGTCAAGCTGGTAGATGCCGGCAACGTAGAGCTGGCAACGGTTGCCGGTCCTGCGATCAATCCCGGACAGACCCTTCAGGTGACAGTCCCCTGGACTCCCGCCACCGAAGGTCCTGTAGCCATTCGTGGAAAAGTCGTGCTTGCCGGTGATGAGAATCCCGTAAACGATCACACTTCTCCGATGAATATTAGCGTTCAGCCTGCCGGAATCACTGTTGTGACCATCGGTACAGGCGATCTGCAAGAGGGTGTGCCCTGGGAATTCTATTTTAAAAACAGTCTCTATCAGACCTTGATTTATCAGGATGAGATCGGCTTCTTTGGCAATATCAGCAGCATTCAGTTCTTTAACAACTTTGCGACCAACCTGCCCGGTAAGCCTGTGAAACTGTGGCTGGGAACTACTGCAATGACAGATCTGAGTGCCGGTTGGGTCGATCCCGCCAGCCTTACTTTGGTCTATGATGGCACCATTGACTTCCCCAGCGGAGTAAATACCATCACAGTGCCTTTGCAGACTCCATTCACCTATACAGGCGGAACTTTGGTGCTCTATGCACACCGTCCGATGGATACTGACTATTTCAGCTCTTCGGATAACTTCGCTGCCCAGACGGTCGGCACAAACCGTGCTCGTAAGCTGGTTAGCGACAGCACCACTTATGATCCGATGGCTCCTGCTGCCGGAACAGTCTCCGGTACCTTCCCCAAGATGAGCCTGATGATGAGCCCGCTCAGCCCGGATCCCATCTTCTCGATGAATCCCGCCAATGCAAACTTTGGGCAGATCCTGATGGGTGCCACTGCCACCAGAACCGTGAACATCACAAACGTTGGTGGCGGTACCCTGGGTATCACCAATATCAGTTTGGGCGGTTCCCCGATGTACACCATCAGCAATATGCCCACTCTGCCTGCCAGCCTTGGCCTGGGACAGAGCCTGAGCCTGCAGGTGGTCTATGCTCCGACTGCTGCCGGTACTCACGAAGCTACGCTCAGCGTGACCGATAATATCGGTGGTGGCACTGTGCATACTGCTACTCTTACCGGTAGTGCGATCGATGCGACCATCTATACCCTGCCTTATAGCTACGGCTTTGACGATGTGACGCCGCCTGCGCTGCCTCTACAGTGGAGCAAGCTGATCCAATCCACAGCTACTGCTGTGGTGCAGACCTATACTACCACCCCGCAGAGCACTCCCAATACTGCCGGTATGACTAATAGCTCCGATGCCAATGCTACAGCTATTCTGATCGCTCCTCCGCTCTCCACAGAAATTCCTACCAATACAGTGAGAGTGAAGTTCTGGGGCAGATCCTCCAGCGCCGGATACCTGGTCTCCGTAGGTGTGATGTCCAATCCCACAAATGCTTCATCTTACACTGAGATTCAGAGTATTGCACTTACTACAACCTGGACAGAGTATATCGTTTCTCTGACCGGATATACCGGAACCGGCAAGTTCATATCCTTTAAGCACGGCCTGGGTGGAACCAGCCGCTTGATCTATATAGACACCGTAAGTTTCGAGCCTGTCGCTCCGAACGACCTCGGTGCAGTAAGTATCAACGGAAACGCTACTCCCACCGTTGGTATGAGCTCTGATTATATCGTAAACGTGCAAAACTGGGGCACCAGCGCTCAAAGCACATACACCGTGAAGCTCTATAACTCAGACAATACCGAGCTTGCTTCTGTCGCAGGTACTGCCATCAATCCCGGACAGACCATTGCCGTGACAGTTCCTTGGGTTCCTACTACAGAAGGTGCCCAGAGTATCTATGGCAAGGTAGTGCTTGATAATGACGTCAATCCTGCAAACGACCAGACAGCTCCGATGAACCTCCTGGTCAATCCTGCCGGTTTGGTGACCATCACAGTCGGTGACGGCAGCCAAAGCGCACGTATTCCCTTTGATCTCTTCTACAAGAACAGCCTCTATCAGACTCTCTATTATCCTGCAGAGATGGGTAACTTTATGGGTCAGATCACAGGTCTGAGGCTTTATGCCAATATAGTCTCCACAGATATACCGGCTGCTCTTCCGTTCAAGGTCTGGATGGGAACCACCACTCAGGCTGATCTCAGTGCTGCCTGGATTCCTTCCACCGAGTTGACTTTGGTCTTTGACGGCACACTCGATTTCCCTGCCGGTGAACAGACCGTAATGCTTCCCTTCAGCACTCCTTACCTCTATCTGAACGGGGAGAATCTGGTCGTGATGTTCAACCGTCCGATGGATACCGATTACTATAGCTCCAGCGACCAATTCAAGGTTCAGACCGTTGGTACAAACCGTGCACGTAACGTGTACAATGACACCACAGTGCTTGATCCTGCCGCTCCTACTGGCGGATCAACCACAGGTCAGTTCCCCAAGACCACCTTCACAGTGATACCCGGTGGAGTGGGTGATATTATGGGCACAGTGACTGCTGCCGGTGGAACCCTATTGGAAGGCGTCAGCGTAGAGCTGGTCGATGCCGGATACAATACCACCACAAACGCTCAGGGACAATACAGCCTGCTGAACGTCTTGCCTGCTAACTATACAATCTCCTTCTCCAAGTATGGCTATGTGACTTATACCCAAGCCATTACCCTGGCAGAAGATCAGGAACTCACCGTCAATGCCACTCTGCAACCGATGGCTACTGTCAATGTAAGCGGAACCGTCCTTGCTTCCGATACCGGAACAGGCATAAACGGTGCTTCCATCAATATCAGCGGTTATGCAAACTACACAGGCACCACCAATGCCCAGGGTAATTTCACCATTCCCGGAGTCTATGCCAATCAGGCTTATACTTACCAAATCAGCGCTGTTGGTTATACTTCCGCAACCGGTGCGATCAACGTCGCAGCTACAAACCATGCAATGGGTAATATCACCCTTGCCGAGCTTGCCTTTGCCCCGGGCAACGTACAGGCAGTCCTGAATGTCAACGCCATAGATCTAAGCTGGACAGCTCCTGATCCAAATTCATTCGAGCTGACTGAAGGCTTCGAAAACACCACCTTCCCGCCTATGAACTGGACTCAAAGTATCACAAACAGCGGTCCGGTCAATGCCAGCGGTGTTTATCCCACCTGGTGCAGATTTGGTGATGTAACGATCGGAACAGCTACCGTTAGTCCGACCGAAGGCACCAGCCAGACAGGTCTCTGGTGGGCTTATGAACACCAGGATGAATGGCTGATTACCCCCAGCTTCTACTGCCCTTCAAACACAGTTCTGAGCTTTGATTCCTATGTCTATCTCGGCTCAACTGCCGGCGATCACTACTATGTGAAAGCCTCTACAGACAATGGCAACACCTGGGATATCCTCTGGGATGCCAGCGCTCAGACCGGTGGATGGAACTATTATGCCTCCCCGATCACTGTCGATCTCTCCGCTTATACCGGAAGCGATGTCAAGCTCGCCTTCCACGCCGTAGATCCTCCGTCAAACGACGGTCTCTGGTATGTCTGGTTTATCGATGACATCCTGATCACCAATGGTACAGATCGCATCAGCTTCACAGGAAACGATCTCGTAACGATGAGCAAGAGAGCCGGCTCCGGCTTTGCCTCTGCTCCAGCTACACAGATCTCCAGAGCTCTTCAGACCGGCCTGGTGCGCAGCGAAAGCTCACTACCGATGCCTGCCAACGAAACCACCAGCACCCGCGTGTTGACAGGATACAAGGTCTGGCGTCTCGCAGCCGGGCAGGAAACCAGCCCCGAAAACTGGATTCTTGTAACACCCGAAGCCATTACAGCCCTCAATGCCACAGACAGCACCTGGGCGACTCTCGTCGATGGCGATTATCGTTGGGCTGTCCGTGCTATCTACACCTCTGATGTGATGTCCAACCCAGCCTTCTCAAACACAATGCACAAGGAGACTGTTACCGGTATGATCAGCGGTGTGGTTCGCACTCAGACCAATCAACCTATCCCCGGCGCCACCGTTACTGCCGGCACTTTCACTGCTACGACCAACAACTCCGGCGCCTACACGATGATCGTGCCGACCGGAACTTACAGCGTGACCGCCTCTGCCAATCTCTACCAGAGCCAGACAGTTCAAAACGTCGTGGTAAATCAAGATCTTACCACTACCGTGAACTTTAACCTGACTCCCGGCTCAGATGGCACAGAGGATGTCGTTGTGGCAGCTACTGCGCTCAAGGGTAACTATCCCAATCCTTTCAATCCCAGTACCACCATCAGCTACAGCATCAAGGATGCCGGACCTGTACGGATTGATATTTATAATTTGAAAGGACAGATTGTCAGAACTCTCGTCAATGCCCAGCAAGCCAGCGGTAACTACAATATCGTCTGGAACGGCAAGGACGATCAGGGCCGCAGCGTTGGCAGCGGTGTCTATTACTACAGAATGCAGACCACGAGCTTTACCAATACCAAGAAGATGCTCCTGGTCGAATAGTATAATACCCCATAAGTGTGAAAAGCCCTGCAGATGCGGGGCTTTTCTTTTGGGGACGAGTAACGAGTGACGAGAAGGCAGGAATCCACTAAAACAACTGCGAGTAGCGCATTCCGTATTTTTTTAGTCACTAACAATCTAATGCGCTCTGCTTGAATTCTTGTGTGATCCTCTAGTGATCCCCTAGTGATCCCCTTGTGACGACAAGGGGATCTCCAGAGCAGTGCGAGTGATGTGCCAGTGGTTTCAAAAGGGAAGGATTAACAAGGAGTAAAGGAGAAAGGAGGGGTTTTCTTTACCACGAGAAAGCGGAGAACAGTGCTACGCGTAGTGGGGAAGTGATGGAGTGTAGGAGCGACATCCTGTTGCTCGGATAAACTGTGCGTCAGGATGACGCACCCACATTTATTGCTCCGAATGAAGGGGGGGCGCTACGCAAGCCGTTGTAGCCGGATATGATGCGCCGGGCTTTCGTTTTAACTCAAACAAACGCAGGTTAAACTGGTTGGTCAGAGCTGGATAGCACAGGCATTTATTTAAGTCAAAACAGCTACTGACACAACGCAATCATCATCTTCTGAAAATAAAAATGGTTTGGAACAATCTTTGCACTCAGGTATTCTCACTTGGAAGATATGAATGTGGGAATATGGCCGAGGAGGAACTAATGAAAGTTCTTGCTTTTACAATGGGTTTACTAGTGATATGCGCTTTGGCAATCGCGGATATCGCCCCCTTCGAGCAATTGGGCTCCGGGCTTTTTGCTGGCAAATACTCCTCTTATGCATCTGGTGATACCATAGCTGTGGTTTATTATTATATCGCTGAAGGTACACCAAATCCGGTAGGTTCGCTGGCGTTCAAATACAGCAATAATGCCGGTCAGGACTGGACAACTCACACCCGACCGATGATAGGCGAAGGCATTACCATCCCCAGGTTAATCCGCGATGGTGACAACTTTGTAGTCAGCTATACCCATAATTACCAGCGCTTTATTGCTACTTACGACATATCAACCCAAGAATGGACCTGTCAAGCCGCAGGCAGGACTTTTGAAATCAGTCCGCAGGTTTACACTGACAACGGAGTTTACAAGTTATACTCTCTAGACCTGCCCTATCCGCAGTGGCGAATGGATGAATTTGTCTCCGAGAGCTATATGAGTGGCTACAAGATACCGCAGGGGATAACTGATAAGGAACGCTCGATGAATGACACTCCGCTCTACTTTATGGGGATGGACGTGATCTATGGGCCTTATCGCACTAATGGCGATCTCTATATCAAACAGGCTGGAGGCGGTACCAACAACGGCTGGCCTACCTTTACAGATCTGGTGATCTGCGGTGGCTCAGTGGTCTCTGCCTCCGGTAACTATCCCATGGAGCAGATCTTTCAGGGCGGCTTGATCGAAAATGCGCCTTTGATCGAAATGCCGGATAATTACACAATGCAAAACGGGGTGTTTGTGGGTCCTGCTTCCTACAATCCCAGCTACATCGTAAGAGTAGAAGTCACCGGAGCCAACTACCAAGCATGGCTCGGAACAAAGACAGTTCATCAAGATATCCAGTATGACGTTTACCCTGTCTATCCGATAGATCCGCTAGGAGAGCCTTTATATACCAATACGGTTGCGAGGGTGGACACCGTGTGGACTGCATTGGCAGGCGGTACATGCGCAGGACGTAACTTGTTCACTCCAAATGAGCTGTGGATCAAGGGCGACTTCAGCGGCAGGCAGACCTGGGCATCAGGGAGCAATATCTACATCATAGGGGATATCACGCTTACGCATACCATACCTGGGAATTCACCGACTTCACCCCTGAATACGGTCGATAAGGTCAATCTGATCTCGGAAAAATCTGTCCTGATCAAATACGGTTACAAGGATCATCTTAGCTCAGAGCGCGTACATCTGGCAAGAGCGGATAGCAATCCTATCAAGATCTATGCCAATATCTACGCCCTGGCTGAGAATCAAGCCAATCCCAGAAACAGCGGTGTTTTCAGCTTTGAATACCAACATCCGCATCCCTCTGTGCCGGCAGTAATGTTAGGGGACACCCTGTGGGATAAGATCGATCTGCATCGCAGGAAGTTCCCGCAGACAGTTGATCAGCCCTGGCCTGCCAATATAGATTATCCTTGGTACAATCCGCTCTGGCCGGAAGCTCATCCTTATCTGGAGCGCGGTACTATCCAGCTTTGGGGCAGCACGGTTCAGGTAAATAAAGGCTTTATGCATAGAGCTTTGTACGATACCGAGTGGCCCTCAAACGGGATCTGGGACATTGCGATGGATTATTGCGGTGGAACCAGCGCAGTGAATTACAACGATCCGGTCTTGGGCATCAACCTGAGCACAGTGAATTATCCCGGTGCGACGGGTAGCGGAATCGGCTATAAGAAGGATTTTCGCTATGATCCCAGGCAGGGCTTTGATGGTAGTGGCTTACGCTGGCATCTGGGTCCGGAAATATATAGCCTCAGTACCAGTCCCGAAGGGGATCTTGAAGAGAGCTTGATTGCAGGGAAGAGCTATGTACAGGGCATCTGGTGCGACCAACAATTTGCCCAGGGCAATGGATTAGCTCTGTTTAGTATGAACAACCGTCTATTCAAGATCAGCGGCAATCAGATCGAGGAATTTGGCACCGAGGATGGATATGGCGGTAATATTATGGGCATCGCATTGAATTCCTACAATATGGCTTTGATCGCGGAATCGCTGGAGCAAACCGGAGAAGGTGGAGATGAGACCTTTAGGTTGAGTCTGCTCAATGCAAATACCGGTGAGTACACGGAGCCATGGGGGTTCAGTGATCTTGCTTCCAGGCTTTACAATGTTGCGGTGCTGCCCAATGACCGCTGGATCTTTGCCTATATGGATTCGCAGATGCAGATCAAGGTCTGGGAGATGCTGCCGGATTATCAGACTGTATTGGTAGATAGCTGGGATCTTAGTACACTGCCTTTGGGGACAAACCTGATGAATAGCCGGCTGGCTTTGGTGCCGGTGCCGGATAGCTATAACCAACTCGATGTCTATCTCTGGATCAGTAATGAAGGGCAATACGGCGATTATCCCAACGGGCAGATCTGGTATGCGAGATCCATAATACCTATCGTTGCCAGTGACGATCCTGTAGCGCCCGCTCTGAAACCAATGGCTATCAATGCCTATCCCAATCCCAGCAAGGGAGAGCTCAAGATCGAGCTAATGGGCACGGATCAGGACGCCCGGGTGGAGATCTTTAATCTGCGTGGGCAGAGACTTATGCGGATTCAAGACGGCACTTTGAGCGAAAGCGGTGCACTCGTCTATGACTGGGATGGCAAGGATGCCTCAGGCAACAAACTGGGCTCCGGGATCTATCTGATCAGAGTCTGGAGCAAGGGACGCCCTGCCATTAGTAAAAGAATATGTATTTTTTAACCCAATAGCCTAACCATCCCACACGTATCGGCTTGTGGGTTCTGTGGACCAGCCTCCTTAGCAGGGGGCTGGCTTTTTTGTGTCTTTTGCATCAGCCCAAAAATCTCTTGACTCACAAAGCCCGGACATTGAGACTGAAAAATGGATATCCCCGGGGTGATTGGCATCATCCCAAGGGATCGGATAAGTAATTGAATAAAAGAAGGATATAGATATGAAAGGAGTACGCACAATACTTCTCAATCAGGGCTCTGCCGAGCAGAAAAGGGAGCAGTTCCGGCAGTATTTCCATGCCACATTCAGCATAGACGAAAAGCTCTATGAGTCTTTGGCATCGGATGAGGTCTTTTATCTGCGGGCTGATCCCCTCAGACACCCGCTGGTCTTTTATTTGGGACATACGGCAGTCTTTTACATTAACAAACTCAATATCGCAAGGATAGTAAACAAACGAGTCAATCCACGCTTTGAATCGATCTTTGCGGTGGGTGTCGATGAGATGAGCTGGGACGATCTCAACGAGGCTCATTACGATTGGCCGGCAATTCCGGAACTGAGAGCTTACCGCGATCAGGTAAGAGAATTTGTGGACAAGCTGATCAGCGAACTGCCGCTTGAGATGCCAATCACCTGGGACAGTCCCTGGTGGGCGATCATGATGGGTATAGAGCATCAACGCATACACTTGGAAACATCATCCGTGCTGATCAGGCACCTGCCTTTGGACAAGGTGAGACAGCTTGAGTTCTTTGCCATCTGCCCCGAAACCGGGAATGCCCCGCTCAACAGCATGATCGATGTGCCGGGTGGAGAGGTCACTATCGGCAAGGGCAACGACGACACACATTATGGCTGGGACAACGAATACGGACGCGTTAGCTATCAGATAAGAGACTTCAAGGCAAGCAAATACCTCTGTTCCAATCAGGAGTTTCTGGGCTTTATCGAGGCAGGCGGCTATCACGAAGAGCGCTGGTGGACTCCGGAAGGCTGGGCTTGGAAGAGCTATCAGCAGGCGGAGATGCCTCGCTTTTGGCGTAAGGAGGGGGATAAGTATCTCCTGCGTACTATGGCGTCTCTGATCGAGCTGCCCCGGAATTGGCCGGTCGAGGTCAACTATCTGGAAGCCAAGGCTTTTTGCAATTGGAAAGCAGAGCAAACGGGCAAACCGATCCGCCTTCCTATGGAAGAGGAATGGTATCTCTTGCGGGATGGATTGGTTCACGAGGAGCAAAGCACCTGGGCAAAAGCTCCGGGAAATATCAATCTGGAGTATTGGGCTTCATCCTGTCCGGTTGATCACTTTGGCTTTGGGGCTTTCTACGATGTCATAGGAAACGTCTGGCAGTGGACTGAGACACCCATCTACGGACTGCCGGGCTTTAAGATACATCCAATTTACGATGACTTTAGCACTCCGACATTTGACGGCAAGCACAACCTGATCAAGGGCGGCAGTTGGATCTCCACAGGCAATGAAGCGCTCAGGGATTCCCGTTATGCCTTCAGGCGTCACTTCTACCAGCATGCAGGCTTCCGCTATGTGGAGAGCGGGATGGAGCCGGTAAATCACGATGTTTACTACGAGAGCGACAAAGAAGTCTGCCATGCCGCAGATGCTGATTGGGGACTCGACCGCAAGCCGGAAAACGAGTATCCCGGCTCATTGATTCTGGCGCTTGCCGGCATCATCGAGCCCGGTAATAAGGGCAATGTCCTGCATATCGGCTGCAAGACTGGCAGAACCAGTTTTGAGCTTGCCAGATTCTATGAACACGTTACCGGAGTGGATTTTACCGCAAGGATGATCCGTCTGGCTACAGAGATGAAAGAGCAGGGTTATATCCGCTATCTGCGTGATGAGGAAGGCGAGATCCAGAGCTTTGCGGAAGCCAGGCTGGCTGATTACGATTTGGAAGAGCTTGCCAAGAGGTGTGAATTCTGGCAGGCGGATGCCTCCAATCTGGTGCCCAAGTTCAGCGGCTACGATCTCATTGTGGTGGATGGAACTCTGTCTCGTACGAATAATCCCGGTGCTTTGCTCTCGATGATCCACGAACGGATGAATTCCGGAGCCTATCTGGTGATCTCGGACGACTGGGACTGGCAGGAAAGCAGCACAAACAAAGATAACTGGCTGGGCGGGATCCGCAAGGATGGCGAGCCTTTCAGCAGTCTGGAAGGGCTTACCGAACTGCTCTCAGACCGCTTTGAGTTACTGGGGAGTCCCATTGATCTTGCCAAGCTCCAGCCTCTTAATGCCCGCAGATTCATACTCGGGATGCAGCAAGTAACGATCTGGAAGCTAAAGTAATGCGCAAAGCACTCTGGTTCTTGATTCTCACAGCCTGGGCAGGCCTGATGAACGCAGAGCTTATTCAGATTGGCGATGGTAATTTCGAGAATCAGGGCTTGCCGTGGAATGTAACGGCTCGCTACAGCTACGTCCAGCAGATCTATCCCTCCGGCTCCATCGGAGTGGGAGGTACGATTAGCAGCATAGCATTCCAGTACAATGTCTTCAGCAATGTCTTTTTTGATGCCAACCGCTCCCTGACTGTCTATATGGGACATACCGATCTGGAAGCTCTGACCGATTGGATACCTGTCTCGGAGCTTACACAGATCTTCAGTGGAGATATCTCAGTGACGGATTTTTCCGTAGGTATCCCGGGACAAGGCTGGCTTACCATCAATCTACCGGAGCCCTTTTATTACGATCTGAACCACAATCTGGTAATTGCTATAGACGAGAACAGCTCCGGCTATGGCAATACACAGGATGATTTCTTTTGCACGCCTGTCACGCTGAACCGTGCTCTGCGCTATAACTCGATGAGTATCAATCCTGATCCCGCCTCGCCTCCCACCACCAATCTCCACAATATCGCCTATCTTGCCAATCTGAGGCTGGATATATCGGGTGAGTTCTACCAGCCGCACAATCCTCAACCGGCTGATTTGGCAGAAGGGATAGAGCTCAGTCCCAGCTTTTCCTGGGATAGCGATGCACAGGTCTTTGACCTCCTTTTGGGTACAAGCCCTGCTTCACTCTCTCCTGTCGCACAGAGCATCACGCAGCATCAGTGGACTGTTAGCAATCCCCTGGAAGCAGGCACCCAGTACTATTGGCAGGTGGTGGCGCATCGTGAAGGCAATGACTATGCCAGCCCTGTCTGGAGTTTTTTTACAGCCGGAGGCAGCCTTAGCGCTCCCCGTAATCTAACAGGACAATTCACCGGCAATTCCGTCCTGCTCACCTGGGAAGCCCCTCCCACAGGAAATGCTGCAGGCTATGAGATCTATCGTGATGGCAGCTTCCTGGCAGATCGAGTAAACAGATCCTACAGGGATTACGCACTTACATCGAATACCACCTACAGCTATAGCGTCCGGGCAGTCTCCGCAGACCAGGAATACTCTCCCTTCACCGCTCCCTGCCTGGTAAATGTCGGCACTGTAGAGACCGATCTCACTCTTCGCGAAGACTTTGAAAGTTATCCGGCTTTCTCTCAGGAGATTGGCGACTGGCTCAATCACGATCTTGACTATGCGCTTACCTGGAGCTGGGATAGCTACAATTTCCCCGGTGAAGGCACTGCCCTGGGCTGGATCACCTTTGCTCCGGAACAAGTCCTTCCGCCCCTCAGCTCGGTTAGTCCTTACGATGGCAGCTCAATGCTCTGCTCGATCAGCAGCACCGAGCCGCCCTCCAACGACCTGCTGATCTCCAAACCGCTCTATCTGGGCTCCAATCCTGTCCTCAGCTTCAAGGCACGATCCCATACCATAGCTTACGGTCTGGAGCGACTGCGTGTATTGATCTCCACCGGTTCCACCGATCCCGCAGATTTCATCCTGCTTAGTCCCGCGCCATATCTGCAGATCCCGGCTATCTGGACGAACTACACTTACGACCTAAGCGCTTACCAAAACAGCGTTGTAAGGCTCGCTTTCAATGCCGTCTCCTGGGATGCCTTTGCTCTGTACCTTGACCTGATCGAGATCCGTAGCCAGGGCGGCAGCACGACAGATGATACCCTGGTTTCCGCACCTCATTACCAAGTATATCCCAATCCCAGCCGGGGAGATTTTATAGTCCAAAGCTCCAATCGCGCCAAATTCGATTTAGAGCTCTTTGACGTGCGTGGACGCCTAATCCTATGTCAAGACCGCCTCGAGCAGTTTGACAGCCGTCAAAGCGATCTGAGGCTGTCTAATGGTCTTTATCTCCTGAGGGTCACAGATTCCTCCGGAAATTCAACCCGCCAAAAGCTGATTATCCTCAAATGATACAAGTCCGCAATCTGGACGAATTCATTGAGTTCATTCAAAGCGAGCCCCGTTTTAGGGAGTCAATAGTAGCGACCCATACGACCGAGGCGCAGGAGGCATCCTGGCAGGAACTTCCCCCTCATCTTTCTCCAAAGCTCACAGCAGCTTTTGGCTCTCTAGGTCTCAAACGCCTCTACAGCCACCAAAGACAGGCTTTGGATGCCGTCCAGGCAGGGCAGAATGTCGTGATCAGCACCGGAGTCGCCAGCGGTAAAAGCCTTTGTTACCAATTACCTATCCTGAATGAACTGCTAATCTCTCCACAGAACAGAGCCATCCTGCTCTTTCCGACCAAAGCTTTGGGACAGGATCAAGCCGGCAAGTTTCGTCAGATGCTAGATCTGCTCAATCCTGATCTGCCCAAAATAGCCAAATTGCACTGCGGCATCTACGATGGCGATAGCCCCTCCGATCTCCGCCAAAAGATCCGCCGGGAAGCCCAGATACTCTTTACCAATCCCGATATGTTGCATATGGGCATTCTGCCAAACCACTCTCTATGGCGTGATTTCTTTGCCCGCCTGCACTACATCGTGATCGATGAAGTCCATATCTACCGCGGTGTCTTCGGCTCGCACTTTGCCAATGTAATCCGCCGGCTCAAACGCATCGCCAGGCTCTACGGCAGAGAACTGCAATTTATCTGCACCTCTGCGACTCTCTCCAATGCCCGCGAACTTGCCGAAGAAATGCTGGAATCGCCTGTTACGATGATAGATCAGGATGGTTCACCGCATGGCAGACGCATCTTTATGCTGATGAATCCGCCGATGGTCTCGCCGGAGCTTGGCATCAGGCGCAGCGCTTTGATGGAGACCACCTCGATCTCGCGCCATTTTCTTCAGACAGATGCCCAGGCAATTCTCTTTACCGGTCCCCGACGCAGCGTGGAAATCCTCTATCTTTACCTGCTCAATAAATCCCGCGATGCAGCTCTGATCCGCGCTTACCGTAGCGGTTACCTTGCCGAAAACAGACGCAAAATCGAGACTGAGCTGCGTGATGGCTTGATCAAGCTGGTGGTCTCGACCAATGCACTGGAGCTGGGCATCGATATCGGCGGGCTCGATGCTGTAATCTTAAATGGCTATCCCGGCAGCATTTCTGCCACCCGTCAGCAAGCCGGACGTGCCGGACGCAAGGGCAATTGTGCGCTCACCATAATGGTTGCAGGTGCCAATCCGCTCGATCAGTACATCTGTCTGCATCCCGAATATATCTTTGAAAACAATCCCGAGCAAGCTCTGATCGACCCTGACAATCCGGAAATCCTGCAAAGGCATCTGCTCTGTGCCATTGCCGATCTTGCGCTGCGGGAAGATGAGAGCTTCGGTGATCTGAGCCCTACTCAGCTCTTTCCGCATCTGCAGATCCTGCTTGAAGACGGTAAAATCCGCAAAGTAGCGGATCGCTATACCAAACCCCTCGAAGCCTATCCTGCGGCAGAGATCTCTATCCGCAACGCCTCCAGCCAGATGCGCCTGATGCATGGTAGCGAATTGATCGGTTATGTAGATAAGGAAAGCTCCTACTGGATGACCCATCCCAATGCGATTTATCTGGATCAGGGCGATACCTGGAAGGTCACCAAGCTTGATCTCGAGGAAGACCGGGTAGAACTTGAGCCGATCGTCACAAATTATTATACCCAGCCCAGCCGCAAGGTAGAGCTCGAGCTGCTCAAGCTCTTTATCAACAAAGAGATACCCGGTGGACGCAAGTACCTGGGACGCGTCAAAGTCACCTCCACCATCACGGGTTTTAAGAAGCTTCGCTTTCTCACGCAGGAAATCCTTGGCTATGAAGATCTTGATCTGCCTCCAGGCACGCTCGATACCATTGCCTGGTGGATCAGCCTCAATAACGAAACGGTTGCAAAAGTGCGCGAGCAAGGGCTCTGGCGCAACGAGAGCAACAATTATGGCAAGGATTGGCCTGCTCTCTGCCGCCAAATCCGGGATCGTGACGGCCATCGTTGTGTCAATTGTGGTGCCCCCGAGACGGAGCGAGCCTTCGATGTGCATCACAAGATTCCCTTCCGCAGTTTTGATGATCCTGCTGCAGCCAATAGCCCGAATAATCTTGTAAGTCTCTGCCCCAGATGCCACAAGCTTGCCGAAGCAGCCGTGCATATCCAAAGCGGACTCAGCGGTTTGGGCTACCTTCTGGTCAATATCGCACCCTTCTTTGTCTCCTGCGATCGCAAGGATATCGATGTCTTTTTTGAAGATAAGAGCATCCTGGGAGATTCGAATCCCGTGGTCGTGATCTACGACCGGATTCCCGGGGGTGTGGGGCTGTCCAGGAGGCTTTACGAATTGGGAGAGAAAGTCCTCGGCGAAGCTCTGCGCCTGGCGGAAGCCTGCCCCTGCACGGATGGTTGTCCCAGTTGCACCGGCCCTGTCGCCTCCAGCGGAGAAGGAGCCAAAGCCCACGCTATAGCGATACTGCAGGAGCTGCGTTCGTAGCATATTCCTTTTTCTAACAAGGAGTAAAAGAGATTTTCTTACTACAGAGAAAGCAGAGAAAAGCGCAGAACAGCAGAGCGCTTCGCACTGTGTTGGAATGTTGAAGTGGGGATTTGCACGTATTCGTACATCCACCCAGACTCCAAGTGACCTTCATTTATTTGCCTTCATGTGGGTGCGTCATCTTGACGCACAGCCTAACTGAGCGACAGGATGTCACTCCCACTCAGGTACCGCGTCAGGCTGATACGAGATTACTAGCGATTCCAGCTTTGCCTAACTGAGCGACAGGATGTCGCTCCCACTCAGGTCGTTTCTACAAACTATTCGCAGCACCGCACTCCACCACTCCCCCCAGTGCTGAGCGCATTCCTGAGTCCCGGAGGGACATCATTCCATAGCCTGGGGTGAAGCGTAGCGGAACCCCAGGTACGCAAAACCTATGCTTCAACACCCTACCGGACCCCCACCCCCTGCCACAATGAAACTAACGTTTCATTGTGGCAGGGGGTGGGGGTAATACGGGAAAACTCACAAGAGATGTGCATTACCCTGGGGTTTCGCTACGCTTCACCCCAGGCTATGGAATTTCGCCCTTCCAGGGCTTTGCTCGGACGATGTCCTCGCTGTTAGTACTTAGCGCTGCGAATTGCTCGGACTGCGTCCTCGCTGTTAATACTTAGGCAGTTAGATTTTAGTGTTGCGCTCGGCTCGCAGATCGTTTCTACAAACTATGCGCTGCACCCCACTCCACCACAGTGCGAAGCGCATTCCGAATATCCTTGTTCACTTTTCAATTCCCTGTGTCCTACACATCAGACTTCCCGATATCACCAGCAGATCAAGAGCAATTCACCTCGAACCACGTTCGACTTGATTTGCTCTTGATTTGCTCTTGATCTGCTTTAGACCTCCCATAAGATTGCTGGATGCTCCCTGCTTGTATCCTGCTTGAATCCTGCATAGTGATGCATCAAACGACTGATAAACATATATTTAATACACTTCCATCGAAAGGGAGCGATAAACGATGTGGATACACAACTAAGAAAAGAGCTGCGCAATACACTATGCGCAGCTAATCACTATTAACTTATTAACTCACTAACTATTAACTGCGCGAAGCGCCCCTAGCTACAGGGTCTCAGTCCTTCAGCCAGCTCCTGCTCTGTAATCTCTTTCATAAATTGATTCATATAGAGCTGGTGGTAGCGACCCTGGCGTTTCATCAGGTCGTGATGATTGCCCATTTCGACTATCTCGCCGTGATGCAAGAGCAGGATTCGATCAACGCTGCGGATGGTGGACAAACGGTGCGCAACGATGATGCCGGTGCGTCCCCAGAGGACTTTGTGCATCGCGTCCTGCACCAATTGCTCGGTCTCGGTATCGATCGAAGCAGTGGCTTCATCGAGGATCAGCAGACGCGGATTTGCCAATACCACACGGGCAAAAGCGATCAGTTGCTTCTGTCCCGTGGAAAGCAGGTTTCCGGCTTCGCCAACCTTGTAGTCATAAGTATCCGGCAAGTTTTGGATAAACTCATCGGCTCTCACCAGGCGAGCAGCTTCCTCAACTTCTTCATTGGTGGCATCCAGCCTGCCATAACGGATGTTTTCGCGGATGCTGCCCTGAAAGAGATGCGGCACTTGCTGCACATAGCCCAGTTGGCTGTGAATCCAGGGTAAGGGTAGTTCCTTGTAGTCGATACCATCGATCATGATGGATCCCGAGACCGGCTCGTAAAACCTGCAGATCAGGTTGACCAGGGTGGTCTTGCCGGTGCCGGTTTCTCCCACCAGAGCGATCGATTCGCCGGGGGCAATCTCCAGATTGAAGTTGCGGAAGACATCTCTGCCTTCCTTGTAAGCAAAATCCAGATTGCGGATGCTGATGGCGCCGTTCATCTTACGAGCCTTCCACTCATCCGTAAAAGGTATCGTACTGATGATCTCCGGCTCAAGTTCGAGTAGCGAAAAGACACGTTCTGCCGCAGCCTGGGCATTCTGCATTTCGGCAAAAAGGCGGGCTACGTTTGAGATCGGCTCAAAGAGATGCATCGTGTAGTTGATGAAGGCGACCAGCGTGCCAAAGCCGATCACTCCGGCAATCACGAGGCTGCCGCCCCGGGTTAGCACCAGAGCCGTGCCAATCGACGAGATCAGCAGGATCAGCGGCATAAAGAGCGCGGAAGTCACGGCTGCTTTGACGCTGCTGCGATACATCTTGTGGTTGGTCTCCATAAACTCAGCCAGATTTGCCTCTTCACGCACCAGGGTCTTGGTGGTTTTGGCACCGTGGATTCCTTCGCCAAAGCTATTGGTGATCATAGAATTGAGCCGGCGTACCTGACGGTAGGACTTGAACAGCCTGATCTGGAATTTTACACTGATAAAGCCGATCAGAGGCAGCATCGCGACCAGAATCAGAGCCAATTGCCAGGACAAGACAAAGATCACGGAGAGCACAAAGGCAATCATCGCCAGACCCCAGACCAGATCGACTATTCCCCAGGCCACGATATCGCCCAGACGGGAAATATCCGAGGTGAGCCGGGCAACGATCCAGCCGGTGGGAGTCCGGTCGTAATAGCTGAAGCTCATACTTTGCAGCTTGCGATAGCAATTGCGCCTCAGGTCATAGTTCATCCCGGTCTCGACCCTTCCGGCAAGATCGATCAGCAGAAAGACCATCACAAACTGCACCAGAATCGCACCGATATAGATGGCGATAAAGGGCACAAGATTGTCATAAGTGCGCGGGATAATCATCTTGTCGATGCCATATCGCGTGATCAGCGGCAGGATGGCATCAATCAGGGCATTTACTACCATCACAGCCGTCAAAATGAAGATCAGCTTGCGATGTGGCAAAGCTTGCTTCAGGATAGCGACCCAGAGGCGGTAATCAAACTTCTTGTCAAATTCCTTTTCTTTATATGTATCCATTGTAAATCCTTATATTGCTTCCTGTTCGAGCTGATGCTGAATCTGCCAGATGCGTTTGTACACACCCGGCTGCTCGATCAGCTCCTTGTGCGAACCAATCTGCGCGATACGTCCGTGCTCCAGCACAACTATGCGATCTGCCATCGAGACACCTGTAAGACGGTGGGTGATAATGATCGTGGTAGCTTTGCCTTTGCGCAGTAGCAGGTTGCGCTGAATGATCTGTTCCGTCTCGGAATCCACTGCACTGAGGGCGTCATCCAGAATCAGGATGGCGGGATCTTTGACCAAGGCACGGGCAATGGCGGTGCGTTGGCGTTGTCCGCCGGAGAGAGTAACTCCGCGCTCGCCGATCACGGTCTCATAAGCCTGTTCAAAATCACTGATCGCATCGTGCAAGGCTGCCTCGCGGGAAGCGGCTTCGATCCGGCGCATATCCTTGTCTTCCAGGGCTATGCCTATATTATCTGCGATTGAGCGTGAGTATAGGAACGGCTCTTGCAGCACGATCCCTATCTGCCGGCGCAAATCCTGGCGATGGTACTTTGAGAGCTCGATACCATCGACAAAGATGGCTCCGCGATAGCCGTCAAAGAGCCTCGGAATCAGGTTTGTAAGTGTAGATTTACCGCTGCCGGTTGCTCCCAGAATAGCGATCGTCTCTCCAGCGGAGATCTTGAGATCTATACCCCTGAGGATAGGATTGTCTTCTGTGTAGGCAAAACTGAGCCCGCGGAACTCAATCTCTCCCTTGAGGCGACTGCCTTTGGGGATATTGGTTTCGGCTTCCATCACCTCTATCGGGGTATCAAGGATCTCGCGCAGGCGCCCCACCGAGACCAGGGCTTTGCCCATATCGGTAAGGATGCGTCCCATCTCGCGGATAGGCCAGAGCAGCATATTGATGTAGGTGCTAAATGCCAGCAGGGTTCCCAAGCTGATCTCGCCCCGAATTGTCCAACCTATACCAAAGATAAAGACGATTGCCATCTGGGTAAGGCAGAGCAGATCGGATGAAGCCCAATAGTAGGCGAGCACAGTGATCAGCTTGCGGCACTTGGAGCGATAGTCGTCTGCGGCACGTTCAAAGCGTGCTACTTCGTAATCTTCCCTGGCAAAGGCTCTCACCACCCGGATGCCATTGAGCGATTCTTCCAGGACTGTGGTAAGGTAACCCTCAGATTCATCCGCTGCCTGAAAACGCTTGCGCACCTGCTTGAAGAAGATGAAGGCATAGATAAAGATCACCGGCACGACCACGGTCGAGATCAATGTCATCTTGACATTCATTGCCAGCATCACCGGCAAAATCAAGAGTGCCATAAAGATGCCTCTGCCAAGCTGGATCAGTTGCAGCCCTATAAAGCGCCGCACAGTATCGACATCCGAGGTGCAACGCTGGATGATATCTCCGGTCTGCACCTTGCTGTGCCAACTGTAGGGCAGCTTTTGGATATGATCGTAGAGCCGGTTGCGCATCCGGCGCGCCAGTTCTTCGGAAACTTCCGCGCTGAGCTTTCCCCTCAGGAAAGTGCAGCTATGTCCCAAAAGACTAAAGATTACGATGGCAAGAGCTCCCCAGACCAGGCTGAGAGCTGTGGGTAAATCACGAAAGGCCTGAGGCAGGACGCTATCCAAACCAAAAGGCAATGCGGCAGGTTTACCGCCAATGATGGAATCAACGGTAAATCTGATAATAAGCGGTGTAAAAAAGCTGAATACAGCCGCCAGAATAATACATAGAGCGGCAGAGATATACTTCAGCTTGAGCTTGTACATAAAGGTCAAAACAAATCTGATGGCAGACATTGGTTCTCCACTGGTATTGTTCACTATAACGGGTCTGTTTGATTGGTTTTGAAAGCTGGAAACTTTTGTCCGGGCACTGCTCGTGCCTTGTGGACGATAAAAAACGGCTGTGAAGCCTCAGAAGGGGATTTATTACTTGAACCGGCGGAGGAAATATCCCTTGGGAGGCAGATTGATCACACTATAAGGCTGCGGCGTGAAAGAGCTATTGATATGTCTCATTGTAAGTTACCTCCTGAACAAAGGAATATTGGTATCAGTATTTTGATGCTAATTCTGGTGTCAAGAACATTTTCAGTAAAAAGCTCTTGACTTGGAACTAAGCACTGCAGGATGATGGCGCTGGTTTGTGTGAACGCAGTTCTGATAAGCCATGAGAATTGCCCCAGGAGATTGAATGTACCTGCCAATAGAGCATCTGCAGCCTTGCTACTCCGCTGTCAGTATAGCGATTGTATTGAATACCAGCCTGCCGGAGAGGGACAGTTGAAGCCCATCATCGAAGTAAAAAACCTCAAGAAAAGCTATGGCAATTTCACAGCCGTGGATGGGATCAGTTTCGCTGTGGAAAAGGGCAGTCTCTTTGCTTTTCTTGGGCCCAATGGTGCCGGTAAATCCACCACTATCAATATTATCAGTACCCTGCTGGCAAAAGACTGTGGCGAGGTGACCATCGATGGCTTTGAACTGGGAAAACAGGACAAAGAGATTCGCTCACGGATTTGCAGTGTTTTTCAAGAGAACGTGTTGGATGATCTCTTGAGCGTGAGAGAGAACCTGCTCCTGAGGGCTGGCTTGTACGGCAAAAACAGAGCTCAGGCGCAAGCCAGATTGGCGCAAGTATCAGATTTGATGAGTATCAAAGACATCCATAGCCGTCGTTTCGGCAAGCTCTCAGGCGGGCAAAAGCGCCGTGTGGAAATAGCCCGGGCTCTGATGAGCGATCCTCAGATCCTGATCTTGGATGAACCCACCACCGGCTTGGATCCTCAAACCCGTATCAGCGTCTGGGAAGCAATCGAAAAACTGCAGCGAGAGCTCAATATGACGGTGTTTCTCACCACTCATTATATGGAGGAAGCTGCCAAGGCTGATATGTTGGGAATCATTGATTTTGGCAAGATTGTAGCCTATGGCAGCCCAAACCAATTGAAAGCGCAGTACACTACCGATATTATGAATATCCTGCCCCTAGATCTGGACTATATGGAGAAGTTTCTGCAAGAGAAAGGCTATACTCCTTTAAAAAAGACCGATATGCTGCAGATAGGAGTAAAGGACAGCTCTGAAGCCTGGCAGCTATTGAAGCAAATCGAAGGGCAATACAGAGCTTTTGAGGTAATCCGCAGCAGTATGGACACCCTTTTCTTAAATGTTACCGGTCATGCAATACGCGATGCCTAGTGAAGGAGCTAAACTGTGAATACTCTAAGAATATTGGTAATACGGAACATCAAACTCTATCTGCGTGACCCGCTTAGCGTTTTCTTTTCATTGATATCCACCTTCATCATTATACTGCTGTATGGCCTGTTTTTGAGAGCAAACCTTATGGACGGGGTAAGATCAGTCGCGGGAAGTGCGAAATTTGTCTCCTGGCTGGTGGATAGCTGGCTGATGGCAGGACTGATCGTGGTCAATTCGGTTACTGTGTCTCTGGGTGTATTGGGCCTGATGGTTACCGATCATACCACAAACCGGCTCAGAAGCTTCCTCATAGCTCCGATCAAGCGTAGCACAATCGTCTCTGCTTATATAATAGCAGCCTGGCTAATAGGCTCGGCTCTTACTACTCTCACCTTCATCCTGGGCGAAGTCTATATCAAGATAAATGGTGGTGAATTGCTCTCTGCTATGGCGATCCTGGAAGTGACGGGACTGATCATCTTGAACGTATTTTCCAGCACCAGCATAGTCTTCTGCTTTGTTACGATGATGAATAGTGCAGCAGCCTTTCAGACCTTTACTGCTGTTTTGGGCACTATAATAGGCTTTGTAGCAGGCATCTATGTCCCAATAGGATTACTCTCCCAGCCGATCCAGACCTTTACCAAATTCATTCCCATCACCTATGGCGTAAGCCTGAGCCGAGAGGTCTTTATGCGAGAGCCGGTAGCAAAGATGTTTGCAGGTGCACCCTCCAGTGCTGTCATTGGTTTTGAAGAGTACTTTGGCTCCCGGGTCTTTTGGGGAGATTATCAGGTTTCACGGTTCCTGATGGTGGCAATACTCCTGGTATCAGGATTCATCTTCATCGGACTCAGCGTAGTGATTATGAACAGGAAAAAGGGCTGAAGGTACGTGTAGCGGATCCCTATCGGGCTTTGAAGATTCTGCTCCTTAAACGCTGGAGAATACCGGGAGAGAGACTGGCAATCACCTTATTGGCAGCAAGTTTCCCAGTAAGAATCGACATCGGCACTCCTGCCGGGCTATATGCCCACTGTCCTGCCTGATATATTGATGGCAGAGGCGTCAGGACAGCGCGGTCAGCAATCTGTATCTTATTGATCACCGGCATCTCGTTACAAAACTCCCAGCCCACAATCGCACCCTCGGAGCTGCCAATCCGGCTCTGAATACTCAAGGGTGTAAACATAATGGCTTTCAAGACATTGTCTTTGAGCTGTGGATACACACTATCTGATATCACCCTGATCATACGTTGCTGAAACTCCGATTCAAACTCATCCAGCCAAGCTGCCTCCTGCACTTTCTCAAAGAGTTCGTATTTGGTAAGCAGACTGATAATCAAGCCGGTTTTCCCGGGTGGCACCAAATCCCTGTCCTTGAGTCCGGGTATGGATATCTCAAAGGTATTAAGTGAGATGAATCTATCCAGCCAAGCCAGGACATCCTGCTTGCTGAGCTGATCAAAGTCTCGCAAGAGCTCTTGCAGTTCCTTGTGGTGCGTATCACCAAGCCCTTGTCGGGAAGGAGTATAGAAGAAATGACCGCTGGAGATCCTGCCAAAGCTTTCGAGAGGCTGATCGACTTCCAGAAAGAGCGAAACCACTGATTCGCCTCCCTTATGTTTCAGGATGCTTGCCTTGGTCTCGTCAAACACGGCCTTAGCTTCGTCCGGCAGATCTGGTGCTTTGGCAATTTTGTAAAGTGTCTTCAGGTCTGCTGCCCAGATCAGGTTTTTGTAAGTATAGCTGTTCTGCCGGCTATCGATGATGACGTGCTCATCAGGCACGACGGATGTGATGAGTGTACCGGTCTTGATCTGCCCGCCCTGCTTAAGGATCTTCTCCCGGATGGCTTCTGCCAGTTTTCCTACTCCGCCCTTGGGATAGAAATAGTCCAGATAGAGCGAGAAATAGCTGAGAGCA
The DNA here is from genome assembly GCA_964433815.1 of uncultured Candidatus Cloacimonadota bacterium. Lineage (GTDB taxonomy): Bacteria > Cloacimonadota > Cloacimonadia > Cloacimonadales > Cloacimonadaceae > PHBP01. The sequence goes on along the minus strand of CAYSSP010000022.1, from coordinate 15,290 downwards.
AAGAATGCCGGGGTCTTAGCGAAAAAGTGCTGTGAGATGATGTCGCGCAGGGAACTATCCTTGATCACCCCCTTAAGATACTCCTCCACAGGCATCTGCATACGGTTTATCTTGCCAACAGTCAGCAGGAACCTGGGTAGCCAGGGCAGCAACTTCTTAAAGAGGAAGCGGGTATCATTCTTGAGGTCTTTAAACAGCGGATTCTCTACACCATAAAGCACATCCATCAGCTTCATCACGCGCAGGATGATCTTCTTTAGCCTCTCAATATCCTCTCCACTTTCCGGGAAGTGCTTCTTCAAGAGCTCGCAATACTTGCCAAGGCTTTCGATTCCCTCAATATGAAGTATGTCCTTTTCAATTCCTATCGACACAGGGCTTTTGACTACCTTGAGATCGATCTTCAGCTCCTGGAGCAAGGGAAGGATTATCCCCGCGTCTTCCAAAGCCCTGAGCCCTGCATCAAAGTGAAAGCCATCCCGCTCAAAGGTATTTACCAGCCCGCCCAGTTCATTGTTCTTTTCCAGGAGCAAGACTTTCTGCCCGACTAAAGCCAAATATACGGTAGAGGTCAATCCTGCTATTCCACCGCCTACAACTATGCTATCGTAACTATTCTCGGTCACTGCATGTTCTCCATACTTCATACACAAAACCTGATTCTTATGCCAGACCGGTAATCTTTAGGGTATGCTTCCAAAGTTCCCCGGCCAGTTCCCTATCCAAAGCCGGGGGAGCAGGCTCTTCCCAGGTAGTAAGATTAAAAAATTCACCACTCACCCCATCCAGGTCTTTGGAAACTCCCAGGTAGTAGAGCGCTTCTGCGGAAAGCTCGGACGACTTCAGGGCTCTATCAAAGCAGGTTCTTTTGAACCAACGATAAATTCTGCCATTCTCTTGCCCGGTATTGGTTTTCACCGCTCCGGGATGCATAGTATTGATGGTAAGCCCCGAGCCTTGGAACCGCTCTTTGAATATGATCATCGATAGAAGCTGAGCGAGTTTGGCAGAACCGTAGCTTTTTAATCCGGAATATCTGCGCTTATCCCAATTCAGATCGTCCAGCCTCAGTCCCCAGGCCGCAAAACGATGCCCCTCGGAGCCCACCATAATAATCCTTGCTCTGTCCTGCTTCATCAGCTTGTCCATCAAGATGTAATTCATTATAAACGAGGAAAGATAATGCACCGCAAAGACCTTTTCAAAGCCCTCGGGAGTCAATTCCCGCCGGGTAAGATACACCCCCGCGTTATGGATGATCAGGTCTATTGGATAGCTCAGTTTTGCCAGCTCATTTGATAAGCTTACCACCTCAGCCAGGCAGCTCAAATCAGCTATAAAGTAGCTGCAACTTATCCCAAATTCTCCCTCAAGTTCGAGCTTGAGTTTTTCGGATTTGTCCCGATTCCGGTTTACGCAGATGAGATTTGCCCCTTGAGCAGCGTATTTCCGGGCAGTTACATAGCCAATCCCGGAGCTGGCACCGGTGATCAGTACGCATTTACCGTCGAATCTGTCGGTGCAGCGTTTGGGAGCTTTGGCGTTGTTGCGGATCATAGCGAATATATTGGACCACTTGTATTCGCGGATGTACTGTGCGGTTGTCTTTCCCATTTACTTGGCTCAGCCGAATTTCTTGACCAAAAACTTGCGGTAGATCCTGCCAAAGTGAGGAATCTTATTAAAGATATCGCCCCAAAGATCGTAGTAATCCCGATGTTCTATGATCTGCCCGTTTTCCCCAAATACCAGCTTGGTAGAGCCATACAGCGGAGTGCTGGGGTATTTCTTGAACATCATCGTCATAATCCAATCAAACATAATCACATTATCGTTTTGGGCTATATGCAGGATTTCCATCTTGAGCTGCTTGGTGCGTTTGGTAAGTCTGTTGCACATAGCGATGAAATCGTCGATGCCGTCTATCCGCTGGATTGTATCCTGAAATACAATATCCTGGTGATAGTACTTAAAGATATGAGACCAATCCGGCTTCCCCTCTCTGTTATAAGTCTTTGACCACAGTTCTTTGATAGTGTCTATATCCAGGCTTTGTCTGGTCTCTTCTGCGCTCATCGGTAAACCTCTTTTCTGTCCTCAATTTTTCTCGCTATTAAAACCCAATTCTCTATTCTGCAATAGGATTAGCCTGATCTTTGTTGTCAAGAGTTTTCCCGCTTTTGACCTATTCAGGATGTACCGGGTATGCACCATCACCTTCAGGTAATATCCGGTATCTATCCCCACAAGATAAGGACTTATTCGCATTTATCAAAAGGAAAAAACTGCATAAAGCTTTTGATTGACATATTAAAGCCACGCAAAAAACCTATCTCACTTACTCTAATACCGGCTCCCTGGGGTCGTCCCAAAGATTTGCCGGAATACTGAGGTATTATGATCTTGTTTATACTGCTTATCGCGCTGGGCTTTGCCCTTTTGATCGGGGGTGCGGACATCCTGGTAAGAGGCGCCAGCTCTCTGGCTCTCAGGCTCAAAGTGCCCGATCTGGTGATCGGACTTACGGTCGTTGCCTTCGGTACCTCGACTCCGGAACTGGTGGTCAATCTGGTCTCAGCTTTCAAAGGTACCGCAGGGATCGCCTTTGGCAATGTGATCGGCAGCAATCTCTTCAATATACTGGGTATCCTCGGCATCTGCTCGCTCGTGACGCCTCTACAGGTCAAGACCAATACTACTTGGCGGGAGATTCCCTTTGCCCTGATGACCTCATTTATCCTGCTGATTCTTGTCAACGACGCCTTCTTCAGTCCAGGTGCCAAAGACATTCTCACCTGGGGCGATGGACTGGTGCTGCTGGGCTTTTTTGCCATCTTTCTGGTTTATACCCACAATCTCAGTAAACAGGGAGCGGAAAGCGAATCCAGCAGCCGGCGCTACTCTCTGCCGATCAGCCTGGCATTCATCGCAGGTGGTTTGATTGGCTTGATTCTGGGCGGCAATCTGGTGGTGACTTTTGCCGTGAAACTGGCAAGACTCTTTGGAATGAGCGAATCGGTGATCGGGCTCACCATCGTGGCAATCGGGACATCTCTGCCGGAACTCAGCACCTCCCTGATCGCGGCTCTGAAAAAGAAGCCGGATATCGCAGTGGGCAACGTCATAGGCAGCAATATCTTCAATCTGCTCTTAATAATGGGCGTCACTTCGCTGGTAAGCCCAATGCCCTACGATCGCATCTTCAATCCGGGGCAGTTTGTGATGATCGGCTCCACTCTATTGCTCTTCATTATGATGTTCAATCCCAAGCGCCACCGCATCGATCGCTGGGAAGGCGCTATCCTGGTGATCATCTATATCTTGTACTCCATCTTCCTCTTGAAATAGGTTTTTCGCTAATACCCAATTATTGTTTCATAGTGCAGGGGCGGTTTTTCTCCTGCTTGAATTCTTATGTGATCCCCTAGTGATCCCCTAGTGATCCCCTAGTGGCGACAAGGGAATCTCCAGTGCAGTGCGAGTCTATCACCTCTTGACTCAAAGGGGAAGAATGGGCAAGTAATTATCTCAATAATCTCTGATAAACTGACTTAACTTTATGACCCACAACTCACAAATAAAGTGTCAAGCGGGAAAGTGCAAATAAAAAAAGCCCCGGAAAACCAGGGCGGTGAAAGTTTCGACGAATGAGGTCTTATTTGCCTTTCAGCATCTTCTTATGGGTTTGCCTGATAGCAGTTTTTACTTTCTTGATATCCTCAACAGCAGGAATGTCTTCAGGCCGGGTGCCGCCGTTTTTCATCATCAAGGAGCGAACGTCTTTCCCAACTGTCTCAGCAGCCTTTTCTAGCGCAGCTTGCCCAGATAGGTTCTGGTTTTTGATCCGCTCCTCTGTCTGAGTAATGCGGAAGAGATTGGCAGCCAGTTCGGTACTATCCATAAAATCCAAAGGACTGCGATTATCCGGAATCCCCTTAAGTGTCTTTAATCTCCCCATGCTCATATTATACAAGCCTCTGTAGCCTGCATTCTGAAACAGGGCATATGTCTGCACTCCATGATCTTTGGCAATTCCGGAAATGCTGCGTTCATGCTCGGATATCTCTCCCCGGATATGAACGCGTTCAATCGCCTTTTCGTGTTCAACCCACTTCGTAAACGCCTCAGTATAGGCAATAAAGTAGGCTTGAATCTGCGATACTTCTTTCTTGCGTACGTCGGCATTCATTGCGCATAGATAGCATGCAAAGCGGGACAGCTTGTAATCAGCAGTGCCATTATTATCTATCACTTGCTGGATATTGGCGTTGATATCTATCTCCAGATTGTTCAAGACAATCATTGCCCGGTTGACTACTTGTTTGAACGACTGCATCCCTTGATATCCCAATAGCTGCATCAGGTCTGAGGCCATCCAATAGGTTTCCCCATTCTGCCGGGAAAAGGAATCAAAACTGAAATCCACCATTTCTTTTACGTCATCTATCGTCATCGCGCACCTTCTTTTTGTCTTCAGGGGACATTATACTACCTCTTGTTTTGCTGTCAATAGGAATCATGTTGTGCAGCATCCAATATGGAAATGGGACAGGAAGATATCTCAATAATAATCTAACTATGATTCGAATTTGCCACTAAAGCATTGGCTGAGCGAGCATATCGAAACATCAGCCAGCAGTGCGAGTCTATCACCTCTTGACTCAAAGGGTAAGAATGGGCAATTCCCATGGATACAAACCTCTACGCCGGAACAGTCAACAAGCCTTGTACTATAAAAATAGATATACTAAAATTTCTACTTGACTGAAAATAAAAACAGGAAATAATGGGGTCCAAGATCTTCAGTAGCTTTGGCTGGCAAGCTAATCGTTTGTAGGAGTTTGTGATAGCTGGAGAGGTATGGTTTTCGCCAAGCTTGCCAACAGAGGGCTGAAGGCATGTTCCTGCGTGGGAGGAAACGTGGCAAAGGTCAGTAAAAGTCTTTATTTCGGTGGCTTGGGGATCGAATACGGTATGTTCAATATGCTGAGGATAGTGCTCTTTGCGCTCTTTATTAGCGCTCTCTATCCATTATCGGCGCTACAGCACGATCATCAACAGGTCTTTAGTCTTGTGGAGAGCAATCAACAGAGGATAGTCCTCGAGCTACACTCTCCACAGGCACAAGTCTCTGATGAGCTGGTAGATGGCTCTCGCTTCAGCCGGATCAGTATGGAGGGTGCAGCTTACTCAGCAGAGCCCGGTATGATGGAACTGCCTCTATATGGCACTCTCGTAGCCATCCCTGCCAATGCTCAGTACAGCCTAAGTTACAGCAGCTCAGAGCTCAGGCAGATCGGAAATCTGGCACCCCAGCCGGTAAAGGCAGAGGACACAAGGGCTGTGGTGGAGATCAGCCCGGCTTATTACGAACAGAGCAGGCCGCAGGTTGTAACGGGTGCTGATGCCTGGCTGAGGGATTTCAGGGTGCTGGCAGTGCAGGCAAGCCCTGTGTTCTGGGATCAGAATACGCAGACTCTGAATCAGACAGGAAAAATCAATATCACCATTGAACTCAGTTATCCGCAGGGAGCGCCCGCTCAGTATAGCAGCTACAGCAAGTCATTTGAACGGATCTATGAGGCTCAGATTCTGAATTTTAGCGCTTATCGCTATCTGCAAGTTGATGCGCTTAATCCGCGTATCCTGATCATCAAAGGGGACAACGACGCTCCCTTGTATCAGGCGAAGATAGAGGATTTTGTGAGGTGGAAAAGGCAAAAAGGCTTTGAGGTGGAAGTGATGGGCTCGATCGCGGGGCTAAGCAATATAGCTATCCAGGATAGTATAAAGCTACGCTACAACAATCCCCAGACTCGCCCGGACTATATCATCCTGATTGGCGATATCGGCGGCAATTTCCCCGTTCCCACCTGGTTTGAGACCGAATCGGGCTATAATGGCGAAGGAGATTATCCCTATACCTATCTCAGCGGAGATGATATGCTGGGGGATGCCTTTGTAGGCAGGATTTCAGCGGAAGATATCTCGCAATTGGGCACGATGCTCAATAAAATCTATACCTACGAAAAGAATGTGGTGATCGATCAGCCTTCCTCTGCCTGGCTGGATAGGATCCTGATCATAGGAGATCCCACTGAATCCGGCATCTCCTGCGCTTATACAGGGCACTACATTCAGGAAATGGCGGAAGAAGCCTATCCGGATTATGAGATTATCGCAAATTACGAATACGGCTTTGAGACCACCATCAACAGCGCTATCAATCAGGGAGTAAGCTTCTTTACCTACCGCGGAAACATTGGCACCAGCGGGTGGTCGCCCTCAAACAGCCTGATGAACGGGACAAGACTGCCACATGCGGTGGTTCTAACCTGCTTAACAGGTGATTTTGCGGTGACATCGCTCTCCGAGACCTTTACCCGGATGGGTACGGAAGCCAGCCCCAGAGGCGCAGTCACCTGCATCAGTATGGCAACAGGAGGCACTCATACTGCCTTTAACAATGCCTTGATATCGGGTATTATGAGCGGGATCTATGTGTATGGTATGCGCACGATGGGCGAAGCGCTATTGGGCGGCAGGCTTTATCTGCATAGTCTTTATGGAGCAACACAGCCGCACTATGTGAGAACTTTTGCCCATTGGTGCAATCTGATGGGCGATCCCTCGCTGGAAGCTTGGGTGGGGATACCGGATGCGCTTGAGATGAATGCTCCGGATAGTATTGTTCTGGGTACAAACAGCCTGGAAATCGGGATCATAGGTGCGGACGGAGCAGGGCTGGAGGGAGTCCTGATCACTGCCTTCAGCTCCAGTCTGGATAGAGTAGTGGGCAAAGCGCTCACCAATTCAGCCGGGCTGGCATTTCTAAACTTTGCAGAACCCATCACGACAGATCTGATTATTACCGCTGCCAAGCACGACTGTAAACCGCTCCAAAAGAGCTTAAGTTTGGATGTAGAAGGCTCTTTGGTCTATTTAAGCCACGGCATTATGGATGATGGCAGCGGTGGTTCTACAGGTAATTCCGATGGTTTTGCCAATCCTCTGGAACAGATAGCGCTGGAAGTTTTCCTCAAAAATAGCAGCTTGGTAGAGCATGGAGGATTCAATGCCATCCTCAGTACGGACAATCCCAATGTTCAGATCACTCAATCCAAATCAGCCTATCCCTCCTTTGCACCGGGAGCGGAGCAAAGCCCGATCCAGCCATTCAGGTTCATCCTATCACCTGCTATACAGTCTCATGAGAGGGTAAGATTCACTCTCAAGCCGGTGGGAGCGGGTAGTCAGCACCTTGAGATGGTCTTTTATCTGGATGCTTACAATGCCGGCTTGAGTCTCGCCAATTACAGCCTGGATGCCTCCGGCAACGGAGTCCTGGATCCCGGTGAGAGCTGCGGGCTAAACCTTAGGATATCAAACGACGGCATTTATCATGCTTTGGGTCTCACTGGGGAATTGCGGTCTTTTAACAGCTTGGTCAGTATTACTGATTCGCTCTCCTTCTTTGGGGATATAGCTTCCGGGGCGCAAGCTCTCTCGCAGGATGGATTTGGTATTTTTGGACAGAATGGTCTGATCCCGGGGATGCAGATTCCGCTACAGCTCAGGCTTTACAACGATACAGGTTTTGAGCAGATTTGCGTCTTCAACATCCCGGTGGGCACGGTGAGCCAAAACACTCCGCTGGGTCCCGATGAATACGGATATCTGATCTATGATATGACAGATACGGCATTTCCGGATTGTCCCGGGTATGATTGGTTTGAGATTGCTCCGATGCTGGGCGGGCCGGGGACGCTGGTGCCTGATCTCTTTGATAATGGATCGTGGAGCGCTGAAGGGGAATATTACAACGCCAGGGCTCTTAAAACCTTGGATTTGCCCTTTACTTTTCCCTTCTATGGGATTATGTACGATCAGATTACAGTCTGTGTAAATGGTTTTATCGCTATGGGAATCACCAAGAATGGAGATTTTCGCAATGCCCGGCTGCCGGGTGGACAGGGTCCCAGCCCGATGATTGCTCCCTTTTGGGATGATCTCTGTATGCAGGGAACTGAAGGTATTTACAACTACTATGATATAGCAAATCACCGCTATATAGTGCAGTATCACGAGATGAGAAATGGCTACGACGGAGAAACCCGGGAGACTTTCCAGGTTATCTTTTATGATCCTCTATACTACCCGACAGGCCTGGGCGACGGTATGATCAAGATCCAGTATAAGACCTTCAACAATATCGATGTAGGTGGCTCCGGTATGCCGCCGGTGCAGGGGAATTTCTGCACGATTGGGATCAAGGATCATACCAATACCAGAGGCTTGGAATACTCCTTCAATAATGGCTATGCGCCTGCGGCAGCACCGCTTGGCAATGGAACTGCCATCCTGATCACCACTATCCCGGCATATCATCAGCAGCCTTATCTGGTGGCAAATGATCTGGTCGTTACCGATCTTAGCGGAGATGGTCTGCTGGGTCCGGGAGAAACAGCTACGCTCGGTATCAAGCTAAAGAATCTGGGGGCAGCCACCGCCGAGGATGCTCATATTAGCCTCAGCAGTCTAAGCCCTTATGCCACTATAATACAAGGGCAGAGCTCCTATCCGGATATCGCGGGAGCATCCTCTGCCGTCAATCTTACCCCCTTTGAAATAGCCATATCCGATAGCTGCCCGGCAGATACCAGAATCAACCTGCAGTGTCAGCTTGATTACGATGGATCAAGCCGGGAAATACCTTGTTCTATATTTGTCCGCAAGACCAATCTCAGATTCGAGAGTATTTATCTCAATGATACCAATGCAAATGCGGATGGAATTCTGGATCCAGGTGAAACAGCAGATTTGGTGGTGAACATAGAAAACAACTCACAAGTCTCAGCTCTAAACATAACTTGCACGATCACAGTGGCCGGAGATCAGGTAAACCTGCTGGACGATTCCATCATTATCGCTGAGATACCGGCAATGTCCATCTCACAGGTCAGCTTCCCCTTCAGGCTGGCGGAAACTGCGCTAATTGGCTCCAGTGCATTATTCAATGTGGTTATCGATTGTGAGCAGATTATTCCCCAGAATCTGGAGGTTTTGCTGAGAGTAGGAACCACCGGTCTGAGGGACAACTTTGAGGCAAGTAACTGCAATTATTTGGCCACTCCTGCACAAGGTGGCTGGGAATGGGGTGTGTCCGGGGCAGTTCCGGCTCATTCGGGAACCAAGCTCTGGGGCACCAGACTCAATCAGGCATATCCGGATAACGGGCAATTGATTCTACGCTCGCAATTGACCTATCTGGGCAGCGATACAATCTTGGATTTCTGGCATTATTGCGATATGGAAGCCGGAGTCGATGGCGGCAATGTAAAGCTCTACAGAAGCGGTTACAACCCTGTATTGATCACTCCTGTGGGGGGATATCCTTATGAGGAGGTCACTGCTCTTGGAGAGCCCGGATTCTCGGGATCAGCAGGCTGGAGCAGAGCGAGATTTGATCTCAGCCCTTATGCTGGGCAGACCGTGCGCTTGCAATGGACTTTTGCCTCGAATGCTCAGGTTAGCGGACAAGGCTGGTTTATAGATGATGTCTCCACAATATCCTATGGCAGCTATCTGGGTAAGCTCACGGGACAGGTTAGCCTCTTGGGAGATCAGACGCACAGTTCAGACATCTGGTTGCGCACCGGAAGCTACCTTGCCAGAGCTGATTCCACCGGATACTATGAGCTCTATCTGCCGAGAGGAGTTCACAATGTTACAGCCACTGCGCCCGGCTATGCGGCAATTGGAGCAATATCTCCTCAGATCAGCCCCGACAACCCTGTTCAAAGCCTGGATTTCACTCTGTGGGAGCTAAAGCCGGTCACAAACATCAGCTTTAGCCATACAGAGGATCAGATCAGCCTGGTCTGGAATCCTCCCGAGCAGCCTTATTATACCCTGATGGGATATCAGATCTTGCGAAAGCTCAATGCCGGCGGCTTTGAAGAGCAGGCAGTGATCACAGATACTCTGTACGCCGAGAATCTGGTATGTCCCGGGTCTTACCAGTATCAAGTAATCGCTCTCTATCAAGAGGGATCGAGCCTTCCCGGCCCTCTGCAAAGCTTCATTTACCCCTTTACGATTGATCCCGATACTCCGCCGGTACCCGAACAGACCAAGCTCTATGCAAACTATCCCAATCCCTTCAATCCGCGTACCTATATCAGCTTTGATCTGGCGGAATCTGCCGTAGTGGAGCTGAGGATCTTCAATCTCAGGGGTCAACTGATCCGCACTATCTTTCATGATATGCTGGATGCAGGGAATTATCGCTTTGTCTGGGACGGCAGGGACAGCCAAAACCGCAAGGTAAGCTCGGGCTTGTACTTTTACCAGCTTCGCTGCCCGGGCATTAACCTCCGGCGTAAGATGATGCTGATTGAATGATCCAAGCTTCTGAGAGATGAATCCAAGACTTGACCCAAGTCTGCTAAGTATAGAAAAAGGGACGGTTTAAAACCGTCCCTTATCTTTATTGGGATTGTCTTATTTACTGAGGATGAGCTTCTTGGTGGCGCTGTAGTTACCGCTGGTCATACGATAGAGGTAGATACCGCTGCCTACGAAGTTTCCTGAGGCATCCTTGCCATCCCAGTTGAAGCTGTAATTACCGGCATTTGCGTGATCACGCTCAAAGCTACGCAAGATTTGTCCGCGCAGATTGTAGATATCGATCCTGGCATTTCCGGCATCTGCCATCGAGTATGAGATGGTGGTATTGGGATTGAAAGGATTGGGGTAGGCGTTGTTGAGGCTGGTAACAACGGGGATAGCGGGAGTTCCGGGATCTTGCGGGCCGGTGGTCATAGAGACCATCAAGGGACCGAAGAAGGTGGAAATGCCGCTCATATCAAGGCTCTGCAGCCAGTAATAGTAGTTGTTTCCGGCTTCTACTTCATAATCCGGATAGCTGTAATTGATCTGAGAACCAATTTGATCGCCTGTGCTGATGGCTTCGGCATTGATCTGAATTGCGTTGGAGAGATCATTTGCAGTGTTGCGGAGGATATTATAGCCCAGATGATCAGTCTCGGAAGCCACCATCCAGGAGATTGTAACGAAGGAATTTGCCATCGCAGTGGCTGTGAAACTGGTCAATTCTACCGGCAGAGTCTGCGGGTTTTCACCGAACATAATGGTCACACCGCCACCCTTGGCATCGGTGGAATAAGGACCGCCAACACCATTGTTGTGGTACTGGATACCCTTGGTTCCATCGGCATTCTCGATACCGATCGTGGGGGTATGGGCAGTTCCGGTGATATCATTGAAGTTCATCGCAATCCTGCCATCTGCATAGAGCACAAGCTGTGCTGTAACAGATTGCTGAGGATCATAAGCTGATCCGGTTCTACCGACATTCTTGTATGTAATTACAAAGCGATCCTGGTAGTTTCCGTAGTAGATATGAGAGAATCCTTCATAATACTCAAGGTCATCCCAGAACAGGGCAATCAGATTATTAGGCGTACTATTGATCGGTATTGTGGCATTTGTATAGGCGGTAGCACCTGTTCCAAAGCTTACAAAACCGTTTGTAGAGATGTAGCAATTGGTGTAAGGGCTGCCATAATAGTTAAATTCGAAGCCCAGATCAATCGGTCCCCAGTATCCATCATCGAGTGAACCGCTGGTGGGAGTGGAGCTTACTTCTGCTGTCTGCAGGTTGAGCCAGTAATAGGAAGGAGTAGTGGGGGCAGCAACCGAGAGGTTATTGGCAAAGTAGTATCCACCCGCTGTGGAAGCTGTATCACCACCACCGGCATTACCGGCATCGGTTCCGGTTCCGCTGAGGGGAATCTCGTGCAAGACTTTGGCCAGTGTATCAGTAACTTTCAAAGTAGCAGTGAATTCGCCAACGGCAGTAGGTGAGAATCTGGCGGTGAAATTATAGCTTTGGCTGGGGCTAAGCACCACAGGATAGCTATTGGGATCGAGCAAGCTGAACATCTCGCTGCCTGCCAGGCTGACTTCGCTAATGGTGAGCGGGCTCAGACCATCGTTTGAAACAGTGAAAACCTGGCTGGTGCTTGCTCCCGCATTCACCGTGCCAAAGCTCTTGCTGGTGGGGTTAATGCTAAAGAGAGCTTCTGCTGCGATATGCTTGAAGCTGATATTGTCGATATCCAGATAGTAATCTCCCGCCGCTCTGGTAGCCTGCAATTTGACTACGACTATATCGTCGGCATTGGCAAGCTTGGCTTGGCTCAGGAAGACGCTGCACGTAGCAAAAGCGTTGCTGGTGTTGTGATTGCTGCTATCGATAGTGTAGAGGGTCTCAAAGGTGAGTCCGCTATCGGTGGAAAGCATCACATCGAGCTTGTCGCCAGTAGCCAGAACGTAGGCAGTGCTGGGATAACCTGTATATTCCACATAGCGATAGTCAAAATCCAGCCTTGTATTGGCTGTGATGGGTCCTACGGGAGGAGTTGTGACGTAGCAGCTGCTTGCTGATGACCACAGGTTTTTGTACAAGCCATTGCCGCTTTGACCGTGACTCGGTAGAATAGTCATATCACTGGTCCAATTGGCAGGCAGTGAAACGCCGGCATCAAAGGTCTCGGTGTAGGGCATAGGACGTGTGGGATCAGCCTTGGTGGTAAAGTTCCATTCTGAGCCCTGAACTTCCTGTTCGCCATTGAGAGTGGTCACTCTCCAGAATATCTGGGTGCTGAAGGGCCAAGAAGAGCTATGCGTATATTGGCTTTGAGTTACGATAGCACCATCGACGATGTTATAGTTACCAGCGGCTAAGCCAACCTGGACTTTGAATCCGGTAGCACCTGCTACATCAGCCCAATTGAGCATAACGGTATTCGCTTGGTTAGTGGCGTTGTTTGTTGGTGCTGTAACGGAAGGAACACCTGTAAGGGTAGTGAATTTCCACTCAGTGCCTTGCACTTCCTGATCACCGTTGAGAGTGGTCACTCTCCAGAAATAGGCTGTATTAAAGAGCCAATTGCTGCTGTGAGTGTACTGGCTTTCAGTCACGACCGCACCATCGATCAGGTTGTAATTACCGGTCTCAGTGCCGACACTTACTTTGTAGCCTGTAGCACAGGCAACATCTCCCCAATTGAGGATAACATTCAATGCATTGGCGATAGAGTTATTCGAAGGAGTTGTGACGGAAGGAGTTCCGGCAGCAGTTGTGAAGCTCCAAACAGGAAGTTCAGCGCCATCGGAGGCATTGCCGAATTCATTGTAGGGATCGACTTTCCAATAATAGGTCTTGCCAAATTGGAAATTCGTCTCTGGATCGAATGTGTTTGCCTCACCATCGTAGGCGACTTCCAGGGCTTCCGGATCGGTTCCCAGGAAGAGCTTGTAACCCGCGGGCGAGCCACCGCCGGAAGTCCAGCTCAGGTTAGCGTTGATTGCCACGCTGGTGGCGCTGTTTGAGGGGCTGGGTGAAGCAGCAGGATTGGGAGGATTATTGGCTGCTGCGATCTTGATCTCGTCAACAGAGGCTCCATAAGCTGAATAAGTGGCATTGGTGCCATCTCTGAATCTGATCAGTCTGCCATCACCGACATATGCTGCCAATGAAACATCCGCCATCTGATATGCTGATTGAGATGAGGCGGCGGAGAGATAGGCAAGAACTGTCCAGCTTGCGCCGTTATCAGTCGAAATCTCGCAGTAAGTCGTATCTTGGCCTGCAACTTTACTATCTGCATCTTTCCAGAAGAAGGACAATGCATGATTAGCAGGGATGTTTACGGGCGGAAGCTGTAAGCAAGCCCAATAAAGAGCGGAATAATTGTAGGTTACACGGGCTGTACCGGCAGTGCTGTTATATGTACCGCTTGTAGCTCTGGTCCAAGTACCCTGGGTGTAGTTTGCAGCACCATTACTCTTGGTAACTTGGTAGTTAACCCAGCCCACGGGAGGGAAGGTGGTATCGTTGAAACCCTCTGTATAGGGGAAGCTGGTGATGGTGGGATCTGCCATGGTCGTAAAAGACCATGTGGGGCAGTTGGCATATCCTGTGGATCCATTAGCATTCCAGGGAACCACTTTCCAATAGTATGTGGTGGAATATTGCAAAAGTCCCGGATTGAAAGATGTGCTTGTTTGGCTTTCGTGACCGATATTTGGATTACCTTCAGCCGGTAGGGTCGTGCCAAAATAAACGTCGTAACCGGTAGGTGCGCCGCCACCGTTAGACCAGGAACGTGGGGTGCTTAATCCAATATTTGTTGCTAAATCTGCAGGATTTGGATTAGTTGCGGGATTGGGGGGATTTGCGCTGGGAGTCATCAGTATGACTTGATTTGGCGAGCTGCTTCTGCTGGAGGCAGTAGGTGGTGAAGCCGGATTCGGGTTTGTAGAGTCGTTTCTATACCACATTGCCGTGTTTGTTCCGGAGTTGTAGCCATACCAAGTTGCATTGGTAGTTGCCCAGCCTGACGAGTTTTCGTCTATGGCTATTACCAGGTTGCTGGTGCCATCGTATGAGAAAGGTGTGGTAAAGGAAATCTCCCACCAACCCGGGGTTGTCGGCATCACAAGAGTTCCGCTAAAAACTTGGGTCAATCCGCTTAATGGCACCCAGTCAGTAGTAGTATTAAATGCCGTTTTTGTTGTATTGCCAAGGTAGATTGTCCAGTTGTTACTGCTGGCAGTAGAACCGGAAACAAAGTAGAACTTAATACCGACAAGAGTATTAGCTGCGCCCAGTTGAGCTTGCGTTACAATCTGTTGGGTGTAGTTGTAGCCATAATTCGTTGTTAGGGGCAGGTTGTAAACATTCACTGCACCTGATCCAATCGTTATGTCCGCCAAGGCGGTTGTGAACGTCCCCAGTAGCGCGACCAGGAACATGATAAAGAGTAGGTGTTTTCTCATAGATACTCCTTATGAGTTATTATTTATCGGATACTTATATTCAGATTGCGTGCAGGTGCTTGTACAGGTAGTGAGAATGAGCCTCAAAGGGGGATAAAGGGGCATTGAAAATTTTAACAAAAAGCAGGGACTGCCGTCTTTAAGTCTCATATACAAAAACCTTTATACTATTTATTCTTTGGATGTTCTGCAAGATATTTCCATCCAAGTACATCAGCTTGTACTACTTTAGGATTGTCAACTGATTTTTATAGTTTTTTCCAAAGTTACAAGTTTCCAGATTGTTTTTTGGAATTGTTGTCAGGGTGGTTGTATTATTTATAGTTCAAAATTTCAGCATTGACTCCTGACAATGGGGATCAATTACCCTTAAGACCTTTGCATAATGCAGAGCCAAAATGTCTATCGATGGGAATGTATTC
>CAYSSP010000021.1:0-52883 GCA_964433815.1 uncultured Candidatus Cloacimonadota bacterium | reverse complement strand
CCTGCCGCGATCATGCCGCGGCCGCGGCATGATCGCGGCAGGAGCGCGGCAGCAGCTCGGCATAAGTCAAAAGGATACAATGAAAAAAGCCAGGTGATGTATACTGTGATCGGATGGATATTATTGGAATAAACAGGTTCCTAGCTTCGGGGTAAGAGCATAGTTTATGGAGATTTATCGCTATGTAGAGTGCAGTATCACACTACTTAGGTTTGAGAGCTTTATAGCGTCTGATTGCTTTCAGCTTTAGCTGTTTACAGCGTTCCACGCTGATATTCAGAAGCCCCGAGATCTGCTTGAGAGTAAGGTTCTGTCCAAGAGATAGTTGCAAAATCTGAGCTTCCAAGGGTGGAAATACCGCAGGTATTGATAAAGCCGGCTTATCCACCTGTATATCAGGAGCAGATCTGGAGCACATGATAGGCTCAGTTAGCTCAACCGCCCCCAGTGAGTTGCGATGTTCCCTCTGTAGAGCCTCCAAAATATACTTTCTAATCCAATAAACGGCATAGCTGGAGAATTGAGCACCTTTGCCCGGATCAAAGCTATTGGCAGCCTTGATCAATCCAATCATCCCTTCCTGGAAAAGATCATCATCCGACAGACCTTTTCCCCTGTAGCTCTTTACTATGCTGCCGATCAAGCCTCGATGCTGATTCAGCAATTCATCTGAGACCATGAGTTTATTCGATGGCATAAGTATCGGTGAGAGGAAAGCACATCTCAATACTGGTTCCTTGCCCGGGAGAGCTACTGGCGGAAATCGTCCCGCCATGCATCAGCACAATATGCTTTACGATTGCCAGTCCCAAGCCGGTTCCGCTGAGTTTGCGATTGCGGGATGGATCGCCCACATAAAAACGCTCAAAGATCCTTGGTAAGTGTATGGGATCAATTCCGCTACCTGTGTCGGCAACTGATATAAACAGATTCATATTCTGTCTTTTGCATCTGATGGTTATCCACCCCTGATCCGTGTATCTAAGGGAGTTTTGCACCAAATTGATAAATATCTGCTCAAAACGGAAGGGATCGCACTCAAAGATTGGTAAGTGATCTTCCAATTCGATCCTCAGTTCCAATCCTTTTTCCTCAACCATCGGATCAAGTATCATGCTCAGGTTTTCGAAGAATACCGGAAGTTTGGTGGGATGCAAATCAGCTTGAGAGACAGCTTCCAGGCGAATAAGCTGCTCCAGATCCCGGATCAGATGGATCAAGCGTTGAGTATGATTCTGAATAATCGCCAAGTAGCGCTTGTTTTCGGGGACAACGAATTCTTCCATCGCATCAGAAAAGCCTTTGATAGCAGTGAGCGGAGTGCGCAGCTCGTGCGCCAGGTTCACGATAAATTCCTTCTTCATCTGCTCTGCCTGATAGATGCTATCGATGTTTTGCATCAGGAAAACTGTACGGTTTGCGGCATCGTTACGATTACCGCTCAATAGATAGTGATGCTCTCCCAAATGCAAATCTTTAATACGTGGATGCGATTCTGACTTCCAATGATCTATAATCTCATACACAGAGCCCTCGATAATCTCCCGTGCATACTGGCGTTTTTCCGGATCATATTGGGGAAAGAGCTTTCCGAAAGAGCGATTAGCCCAGACTATCCTGCCGTCACGGTTTTGAGACCAAAGGACATCATCAATTGAGCTAAGCACCAGCCGCAGCTCTTCCCGGTGAATCGCCAGATGACTGATGGTCTTGTCCAGAGCTCCCAACATGTCATTTAAGCTCTTGCCCAAGTGATCAATCTCACCCAAATCCAGGCTGGGAATCCTTAGGCTATAGTCCCCACGGGCGATTTGCTTTGCGACTTCGCTGATCATTTGGTAATGATGCCTGAGATTCCTACTGATAAAGAGTAGCACTGCGCTGATAGACAAGCCCATCACGCCTACAATGATATAGGGAGCCTGATTTGTGTAGAGCAATCCGATGAGAATCGCCAAGAGCAATGCGACACTGAAGAAAAGCAGGCGGTTTAGGCTTTGCTTATCAGCCTTGGGCATTGGGTGTATCCCCTGGATCGTACTTATAACCAAGTCCACGCACGTTTTTGATCGAGCCGGCATATTCCCCGATCTTATCACGCAGGTTCTTGATGTGTACATCAATGGTGCGCTCTACAACAATCTTGTCTGTACCCCAAAGTTGATCCAACAATTGCGATCTGCTGAAAACCCATCCGGGGCGCGAACTGAGCATCTGCAGAATTTTAAATTCGGTAAGGGTGAGATCTACTCTGACATCATCTATGAAAGCTTCGAAACGGTTAAAATCAAGCTTTAGTGCCGGCTTCAGAATTATGATGTTTTTATCCTTCAGACCTTGGCTGCGTCTCAATACAGCTCTGATCCGGGCAAGTAATTCTTCACCTTCAAAGGGCTTGGTGATGTAATCATCTGCACCATAATCCAGCCCTTTTACCCTGTCTTCCAGATCAATCCTGGCAGTCAGCATAATAATAGGAAGTGCAGAGTATTGGGGATCGCTCTTGAGCATTCGACAGAGTTCCATGCCATCCATATCCGGAAGCATTAGATCCAGCAATAGCAAATCCGGCAGGTCCTCGCGAAGCTTAGCCAGCATATCCGCAGCATTCTCAAAACCGCGACAACGATAGCCTGCACTGCTCAGTTTGAGGATCAGCAGTTCGAGGATATCGCTTTCGTCTTCCACCAGATAAATGCTTTGTTTCATTACAACTCCTTGCTTCCATTGAAATACTAGTCTGCGGAGGCTAAGCATTCTGACAAGCAAAAAGCGCAGTAAATCGATTAATTCTTCTTAACAATTGAGAGGGTTAATTTATCGAAACTATTAGTACTTGCCTTTGCTGTACAATCGGGTAATATATATCCAAGAGGTGGAATTATGATCTTTAACGTTAAACGAATGATCGACACGGAACTGCACTTTGCTTCCCGATTCACCAACATGACAACAGAGGATTGGGGCCTACTATTTTGGAACGAGGGTAACAAAAGCTCTCACGATAGCAATCATGCCATCATCATAGACCATCTGGGGGTCGAGGCTACTATCAAGCAGATACTAAGCTTTTATAAAGGAAAGGGCATCACACCCAGAATCTACCCGTCTTTGAAAGAAGGCGAATATGAGATGCTGAAACCGCACTTGGAAGCGCATGGATTTACCGTGGAACCAGTGGAAACGCTCAAGTATTACCTGCACGAAGAAGAAAGCCACATCATGCCAAATCCAGATATGGAGTATAGGAGATTACACTCTGTTGATCCGGCCCTTCAGGATTTGATCATCGCAGGAGGTGGTGGAGATTGGCTGATCAAAGTCGCTCAGAAACAATTGCACCACCCTTCTTATCATCTCATCGGTGGCTTCATTGATTACGAACTGGTCTGCGTAGCTTCAGTAAGTTTGTTTGCCGGATACTCCCGGTTGGATGACGTCCTGACACATCCTGTCCATCGTGGAAAGGGCTATTCAAGCGCTTTGATCGACCATTTGATCAAGTATCATAAATCTCTCAGCGATAATTATCTCTATCTTTATACTGCTGCCCCCAATGCCGCCCGTATCTATGAGAAAGGTGGATTCAAGGAGATCCCCTTGAATTTCACGAACTTCAGAGCATATCGCGATCTCTAGAGCAGAGTTTTTTCTATACAAAATGAAAGTCCGGGATATAATAATCCCGGACTTATTCTATCTCTATAGGATTGAGCTCTAATTGAAGCCTTGGCTCATAGCTTCACCAAGATCGAAGATGGGCAGATAGATCACAACGATTACGCTACCGACCACTGCAGCCATCAATATGATGAGCAGGGGCTCGATCAAGGTTGTAAGACGATCGATCACAGCATCTACTTGCTTCTCGTAGAATTGGGCAGACTTGGCAAGTAGCTTGTCCATATCACCGGTTTCTTCACCGGTTGCAATCATCTGAAGCAGAGTCGAAGGGAAAGCCCCAGTTCTACGGAAGGCATTAGCTACGCCATAACCTTCTTTGACAAGAACTCTTGCTTTGCGAACGGCTCCTTCGACCACAGCATTCTGCACGACGTTTTCAGTGAGCTCGATAGTCTCCATAATTGGCACACCCGCTGTCATCAGAATACTGAAAGTGCGGGAGAATTTGCTCATAATGGAGTTGTTTATCACACCACCAATAACGGGGATTTTCAGCTTGATTGTGTCCATTATATAGCGTCCGCGATCCGTAAGGTAAAACAGGAAGATAGCAGCTACCATAGCGATCAGTAGCAGGATGAACAGGAATAGATTCCCTGTGATGAAATTACTGATTGCGATAGCCGCAAGAGTAGGCGCAGGCAGATCTGCATTGAAGTTTGAATAGACTTGCTCAAACTGGGGTACGATATAGTAGAAGATCGCCCAGGTAGCAAAGGCCAAAAAGACGATAATGAAGAGCGGGTAAGCCATAGCTGATTTCACTTTGCGCTGAGTATCTTCAATCTTTTCCAGATAATCGGACAGCTCATTTAGCACTGTGTGCAAGGTACCGGATACTTCACCGGCCTGTACAAGAGCTACGTAGAGCGGATTGAAAACACCAGGATGCTGTTCCATAGCTTCGGAAAGGGAGAACCCTTTACGAATATCATCGGAGATCTTGCGCAAGACCTTGGCAAACTTGGCGTTCTTTTCCATCTTCTCCAGGTCGGATATGGCCTTTTCGATGGTCAAACCCGCAGAGAACATCGTTGACAACTGGCGTGTGAAGAAGACCAGAGTCTTCAGCGAAACGCCGGTGCGGATTTTGTAGATTGTGAGCATCAGCTTGTCAAAGAGGGAGAGCTTGCCTTTATAAGCACCCTCAGCCGCAGCTTTGACAGCGATGATAGTATTGCCTTCTTTGCTGAGCTTATCGACGGCCATATCAAGGGTGTCGGCCTTGATCATACCTTCGACTCTAGCGCCTTTGGCATCCTTTACGATATAGGAGAAATTTGGCATAGGCTAAACCTTTTATCCCTTTTCTATTTCTAATCTATGACTGTGAGCTTGATCACTTCGCGAATGGAGGTAAGACCTTGCTTCATCTTGACAATCGCGGCATCGTGGAGTGTACGCATGCCAGAACGGAGTGCAGATTCGCGAATCAGATCCTGGTTTCCGCCATCATATATGATCTTACGGATTTCTGGATCAACTGTGAGAAGCTCGAATATTCCTGTACGGCCTGCATAACCGGTGTTGTCGCAGTGAACGCAGCCAGTACCATGTTTGAAGGTGATCTTGGAGGCATCTTCAGGAGTGATACCTGCATCGCGGATTTCATCCTCGGTAGGCTTGTAATCAGTCTTGCAGTGTTTGCAGATCTTACGCATCAGACGCTGAGCCATCACGAGGGAGAGAGATGAACCGACCAGATAGGGCTTAATACCGATATCGATCAAACGTGTAACAGTGGCGGGGGCATCATTAGCGTGCAGAGTCGAGAACACAAGGTGACCTGTAAGAGAGAACTTGATAGCGATATCTGCAGTTTCTTCGTCACGAATTTCACCTATCAGCACTATATCAGGGTCCTGACGCAAGACAGAACGCAACGCCGAACCGAAGGTAAGACCAATCTGTTCTTTGGTTTCGATCTGAGTAATACCTTCGAGACGGTATTCCACGGGATCTTCCACAGTGATGATATTGGTTTCGGGATCTTCAATCTCTTTTAGTGCTGCGTGCAAAGAAGTTGATTTACCGCTACCGGTAGGACCGGAAACTATGATGATACCATAGGGACGGCGAATGATCTTATTGAAGATCATCATATCTTCGGGCTCAAAGCCCAGTGTGGAAAGCTTGAAACCAAATTCACCCTTGTCCAAAAGACGCATCACGACCTTTTCACCGAGCACGGTAGGAGTAATGGATACACGAACGTCAACGCTCTTTAAAGAAGTCTTGAGCGCGATATGACCGTCCTGAGGAAGTCTGCGTTCCGCTATGTTGAGCTTGGACATAACCTTGATCAAAGAGATCACACCGGCATGCATTCCGATAGGCGGAGTCATTACTTCGCGCAGTGCTCCGTCCACACGAAAACGCACGCGTGTGTTTTTGATAAGAGGTTCGATGTGAATATCTGTCGCATTTGCCTTGATAGCTTCGTTGATAATCAGATTTACAAGCTTAACGATGGGTGCATCAGCATCACCGGAAGCAGCAGCTATTGTGATCTCATTTTCTTCATCATCAACTGCGACAAAGTCAAAGCCACCGACTGCTGATTCGACTTCGGTAGTAGTACGAATGCTCTTGTAATATTTCTCGATAGTATCTCTGAGAGCTGTATCTCCGATCAATAGAGGTTTGACATTCTTACCAAGCAGCTTTTTCATGCTATCGATTACAGTAAGATTTTCAGGATCGGTAGTAGCAATTACTACTCCATCAGGCTCATTGCGGAGGGCTATGACATGGTTCTCGACTGCGAAAGGCTCCGGTATCATCGATACTACATTGACGTCCAGATCCACGAGTTCTGAATCGTTAACTATGTCATAGGGCAGTTGCATCTTAAGGGCTGCCAATAGTTGGGATTCTTCCAGATGGCCAAGCTTGATGAGAGTCTCACCAATTTTCAGGCCAAAATTCGACTGCTTGATCAAGGCTTCTTTGACTTGGTCTTCGGTGACGAATCTTTCGTGTACCAAGATCTCGCCAAGACGGGCAAACTCAGGGTTAAAGCTCATTTTGTATCCTCGTTATTTATTCTAAAAGTATGAATCTCTATCTTGAGACTAATCTTGAACCGATATCAACTCCTTTTACTTATTATTATGGGATGGGAGACTCGTGGTCCCCCATCCCGATATTTCATTTCTTAGAAAGGAGGATTAGCTTGGGGATATCTATACAACTGAACAACTGTTTCAGCAGTAATAGCTGTACCCAAGATACGACCGACTATTGTTCCGGCTGCATTACCGGGAGTCTGCGTAAGAGGATCAGGTAGCGGGATTTCCACTACGTAGAACCTGATTCGACCAATAGCAAGGCCGTTCCAATCTGTAGTGATCTGCCAAGGCGGATCGTTTGGATCGTTATTGGTTCCGGCGGTTTGTACAAAGTTACCGCGGGTCGAGACCAACATAATCTTGGCATCGTGAATGAAGTTACCTTGTGAGTCGGTTAACAGGGCATGGACATCTGTTTCCTTGAAAGCAGGAGCGTCCTGTCCAAAGTTAAGAAGACTAGGAACTGCCTGCATTTCGAAACGCGGATCCTGCAAAGGCAGTATCACGATGGATTGTCCATATACACTGGCACCCTGACCATTGAGAGTTTCGACTCTGATGGTAAGTGGCTCATAGGTATAGGTTCCGGAATAAGTAAGCACTGTATAGGCAACACCGGCAAGGGAATCACCATTTACGCTTACGTTTCCGACGAATGCATCGGCAACAATCTGGCAATTATATGTATCACCTGGCAGGAAGAACCGTACTGCTGTACCGCGTTCCACAGGATTACCCCATTGATCTTTTATCACTGCACCAGCTATCACTCTCCACAATCCGCCACCCATATTGGTACCGGTGTTGAATCCACCGATAAAGGGTACGATTGTATGGGGAGGACCAGCCTGAATAATGATATTGGGCTTGGATGCAAACACATACTTGCCATTCTTGGTGCAAGAGGCACGGACAGTCAGCACGCCGGCTGTAGCACCACTATTTACCGATATCTGGGCTTCACCGCCACTGGATACGACCAATACGCTATCCTGAACAGGTTGGTTATTGAGGTTGGCTCCGGCAGGCGGATTGGTATTCATAATCTTGAAATACACATTCTGCGGAGTATCGATCAAGTTGCCATTGATATCCTTGAGCTTGACGCGCAGGATAGCTGATGAAGTACCACCGGTATTCGCTACTGAAAGCGTAATTTGCTCTTCCTGTGTCCATTGAATCGAGTGAATATCATCACTGGAAACATTGAATATCAGAGAGCTTGTAAGTGTGTCGCCATTGGCAAAGGCTGATATTGTGGCAGCACCGGCTTGTAGACCGGGGGTGAACCGGACAGTAGCTGTGCCATTGATATCCGAGTTCATTGTTACTGTCTGGGTAGTATTAATAAAGGTACCCAGGTTCGTCGTGAACTTAACCGGCTTGGTAGGACACAGGTTATTATGCATATCAGTCAGTTTCGCTTGCATAAAAATCGGATTGGGACTGCCCACAAAACTGGTATCGGCTTCGATCATAGTCCCATCAACCTGAACAAAGCTCTTGAGCTCCAGGTTAGCAGGTCTTCCGGGCGATACGATGATACCACGTTGAGCGCTCTTGTCAGCCAATCTCGCTGTTACCATACCGCTTCCGGCGATAGTCCCCGCGTGTAGCTGTACAGACGCCCTCCCGTTAACAGTTTGAACAACGACGGAATCTCCCAAGAGATTTCCTTCGGCATCCATAAAGTTACCACGGGTAGTGGCAAAGGTAATCAGAGTATTGTTTGGTACATCATTGCCCAAGATATTGATAGCACGGGCACGGATAGTAATCGCCTGTGTTACTGTCATCGGTTGAGGTCCAATCGAAGCTGGTGTCGGGAATTCCAAAGAAAGGCTCTGGATCGGGGGCACATCAACGATTTCGACATTTACCATCGTTGTATCAGCAGATACAATACTATCGGCCACAGAATCGTGGTACTTGCGTACTATCGCATAAATTGAGGCAGTACCTACATCACCATCATCCCAGAAGATTGATCTGGCAACACCTGTACTATCAGTAGCGACATTAGTCAGCACACGGCCAAGATCGGTCTTGAACTGCACCATCTGATTTGTGGCTGCAAATCCCTCACCATCTTTCACAGTAATACTGATAGTGGAATAAGTGATGTTATTATCAGAATAAATCGTGTCCGGAGAGGCCACAGCCTTGGTAATGATCCTAACTTGAGAATTAGGAGGTGGTGGCGGTACATCCGGCAAAATTATAGGCGGATTACGTCTATCGCAGGAGCTGGAGAGACTTACCAGCACCAAAAGCAATAGCATAAAGAAGGGACTAAGGGAACGAAGTTTTCTCATTGTTGTTCCTCCTGAGCCTGTTCTTCTTCCTCAAACTCAATCAGGTTGCGAGTAAGACGCTCGTCAACGATCGGGGCGGGGCTGGATTGATGAGTAGAAATCAATCTGGGAGTGATCTCCATAATCAGATCAGTGTTCTCGACCATTTCATAACGGTGCTGGAACAGCTTTCCGACGAAAGGAAGGTCGCCCAAGAAGGGAAGTTTTGTGGTTTTTTGGTTGATAGTGGAATTGAGCAGTCCACCCACGATAATTCTCTGTTCGTTGGGAACAGTGACACGGGTGGAAATCCTGCGGACCTTGGTGCGGGGAACGTATCCACCGACAAGATCTGTTACGCTGCTAACTTCGGGAGCTATGTGAGCGGTGATCATACCCTGTGCGTTGACTGTGGGGGTCACGCGGAGCATAATACCAACTTCTTCACGCTCGACTTGAATTTGACGATCGTTATCGGTGACAACAAAAGGTACGACTTCACCGATATGAATTTCGGCTTCGTTGCCACTAAGGGCTGTTACACGGGTATCCGTGAGCAGCTTGGCAGCATTGTTTTCAAGCAGCCAGTCAATAGTGATGTCAAGAGCTGTAAGCTGACGGCTGAAGTGACCGATATCATGGAATCCATTGATTCTCTGGAAGTATTGTTGATCCGGAACTACACCAAAATCGGTCGGATCGCCGTGAGGCAGATAACCGGTCTCATCGTTGTAATTGTAAGGAAGACCTACACCATCACCATTGACAGGATCTTCTGCCAGAATGGTAGTAAGGTGATTTAGTCTTGACCAATCGATACCATACTTCTTGGCATTGGAAAGGTGTACTTCGATCAAGCGAACTCTGATCTCGATCTGCTTTTGTTCGACATCGATACCGTTGATAAGCTCTACTAACTGGTTGTAGCTCTCAGGGTTTCCGTAGAACATAATGGCATTCTGACCTTCGATAGGAACGATGGTCCCACCGGTTCCTTCCAGTGCTTTGCCAACTAATGCGGCATCAAGATTGTTCAGATAGATCACATAGCTGCGTTCACCTGCTTCTTCTGTGATTCTCTGGCGCTCGCCGACCAAGAATGTATTCTCGCCGACCACACGATAAGAAAGACCTACTGCACGGGCTACCAAGGCAACCGCATTCTCGATAGGAACGTCCTTTATATTGATCGTAACACGTCTTTCTTCACGCTGACCGCTGCCGGCCTGATCAACAGCAAGCACGATATTCGTGTTGCTGAGGCGTGACAGAGCGTTCAATACTGAGGAGAGAGTTGCGTCGTCTGCGTTGAAGGTAACTCTTGTTAATAATGGTGATCTGTTCTGAGCAAAGACCAGACTGATTGCACAAAGCATCACAGCCAGCAAGATAATGCTCAGGTACTTTCTAGAGCTTACCATATTTTTCATATTAACTCCCAATGTTCTATTTCCTTTGTTTTTAGTAATTATCGAGATTGGAGGAGGTATTGTTTAGATCCTCCTGCGGTCTTTGAGGCCTGGGCTGCACAGTGGTTGTGTAGGTGCTGCCACCATAATAATAAGTCATTGTATTGTCACCAATGTTTACGATGCGACGGCCTTCGATCACATCGCCGACTCTTCCGCCGTGGATCTGATCTTGATACTCGACGTAGGCAATCTTATTGCCAAATTCATCGATCGCAGTAGTGCTAAGACGGAAGGTATTGCGAACCATATCCTCGAATTCCTTCATCCTGTCCACTTGATCCTTGATGATGTTTCCTTGGCGGAGCGGATCGCGATTTGTCCCAAAGACAAAGCTCTTGCGATCCTGGATCGATGTTTCGATCATCTTTATACGATTGAGCAGAGTATCAGAGACCGATTCTTCAGTATGGATAGAACGGGCAGGAACTTTGGACATTGTATTATACATTGAATACAGTTTGATTCCCATAGCGATGAGGGCGATCACGATCAATGCAATTGCGAAGTCTTTAACGAATCTTGCTTGCATTATACCTCCCTTTTTACCTTGAAGATGGAAAGCTCGAGCGTCACCCGGTAGCGGTTTGGTCCGCCGGTGGATTGATCTCTTTGCGTATTGCTGACCTGGGCAGGGCTGATATCAAGTGCATGGATCTTGATCAAGTTGTCCATCGCTTCGATATCGGATATAAACTGACCAACCTGCACGTAAGTCGCTTCCAATTCCATACTATAGGTAGTTTCGATCAGGCCGGGGAATGAGAACTTGTTGCTATCCGAAAGCCTGGTAATCGATATGGAGCGCTGATGAGCCATCTCACCGATACGTCTTTTGAACTCATTAACCTCATCAAAGGAGAAAGCACCCTCTTTGGTAAGGCTGTTGTCTATAATCAGGGCAAACTGCGAAAGCTGTTCTTCCAGAATCCTGGCGCTATTCAGCTTTTCCTGGGCAGTTTTAATCCTGTTGTCGTAATCAGATATCTTATCCAGGCTGGATTTGAGCATACTGCTGCTGAGTGTGAAGAAGATCACTGCTGTCAGCAATATCACCAGAACCATTATTGTATAGCGTTCTTTCATCGTTCCCCCGCCGCTGGTGCTTTTTGAGTTTCTTTGCTATAGCACTCGATTACAAATTCCAGGATCGCCGTGTCTTTTACTATTTGGCGGCTGATTTGCCCTGATTTGATCTGCGGGAAATCGTTTGCTATCTCAGGATTGCTCTTGAGACGAATAATGAAGCTATTGATCAGATCCAGCTCCTGTACGTTTGAATTGACCGGTGTGATGCCATTCAAAGTAAGAATTCCATTATTAAAGGAAAACTTACTGACGGCAAGCTGATCGTTGATTTCCTCACCCAAAGCGATCATCTTCTTTGCCCAGAATATTCTGTTGTTGAATGTCTCGGCAAGCTTGTCCAGATCTGCGCTGGACAGATAATCTTCATTGGTCTGGAAGCTATCGAGCTGCTTTTGAGTCTGTGCAAGATAAGCCCTGCGGGTCTCAACCTTGGCTTTCAGCTTGTTGTTCACAACAATCAATCCGGCAATTAGAAGAACAAAACACACTAAATAAACGATCGCGGCATTTAGAAAGGTCTTTCTCTCACGTTCTGCCTGAACTTTTATTTCACCGTATTTATTAAGATTGATTTTGAAATAAAAGACTGTTCCCATATCCGTTCTCCTCCCCTACTCCATTCTCATCGCCAAACCGATGGCAAGAGCAAGTTGGGGATCCTTTTTATCCTGGAATTTTTCAGGCATTTCAACATTGATGAAAGGCATGAACACTTCGGTAGGAATATTCACTTTGTCCTGAATGTACTCAGCAAGGCCTTTGAGCTTGGCACTGCCACCCATCAGGTACACCTTTCTGTAGTCGCTGTTTCCGGCTTCTTTCACATAGAAACGAAGAGCTCGGCGTACTTCCTCGACGATGGCATCCTCGGTGCTCTTTTCAGAGATATCGAGCATTGAGATCGTCTTGACATCCGAAGCTCCCGGTGCATCAGTAAGTCCCCATTCAAACTTATACTCCTCAGCGGCATCCCACTCCATCTGGCGTTTACGCATTATATCGCGCGTAAAGTTATAGCCGCCATAGGGGATATCGCGAGCGAAAAGCTTGGATTCGGGTCCCCAAATCACCATATTGGTTCTATGAGCACCCAGATTCAAAAGAACATAGACTCCTTCTTCGACGAAGGCATTGAGCGCAAAGCTATTTGTGACTGCCAGAGAATCAATATCCACCAGATTTGGTGTAAGACCTGCAGAAACGAGGGTATTGGTATGGTCGTTCAATACTTCTTTTGTGCTGGCTGCCAACAGGATATTCATATTGTTGGTTTTCTCTTCAACACTGATTACCTGATAGTCTAGCACCATATCGCTTCCACTGATCGGGATATGCTTCTTGGCTTCGAAAAACAGCGCAGACTCAAGCTCTTCATCAGGAAGAAAGATCGTCTTGATCTGTTTGATACTGGTATTGTCACCCCCGATTGAGGTAACAAGATGCTTGATGCTTTTGGGGTTGATATGCAGAGTTCTGAGCATCTCAATAATTACCGGGGCAAAGCGTTCAGGACGGAGGTCGGAAGGAATATATTCGATCCCTTGCGGAACTGTAGGCCGGACCTCGTAATTGAGCAGCTTGAACCCATCGTGCAATTTCTTCAGATGCACGATCTTGATACTATGAGAACCGATGTCGATACCCACTGTCTCTTTGAACTTTAGCGTTTTTGTCTTCTTCATAGTTCCTCTTTATTCTATGACATTCAATTTATAAGGTTCGGGGCGGACGCTTGATTACCCAGCTTTCTGGTTCCATCGGAGCAAAGCCACCCTGAAGGTTTACTTCCGGAAAATCTCGGGGAGCGGTAAAATAGAATCTTGTATCATAATGATAGTTCTTGGCATATCCTGTTCCGGTTCCGGTAGCACCAGGATAGTGCCTGGTATTCATAGTGATATTCAATACGGGATCAACATAGTTCACATTACTTGAGCCACCGCAGGCATCAATCGGAATATTCCAGACGCCATTGGTTTGGTATTCTGTATCCAGAGGACTTCTGTGGACAAATCCTCGGCGTCTTTGGGCTACTGAGCCCCAGAGATTGATATCTCCACGCTCCATATACGGCTGTCGCTCTGGCCAAAGCGGATTATACCATGGGAAATCGACATTGGGTGGCCATGGATTAGACGTGGTCTGGGGGAATCTCCTTCGATGCAAATCGATTTTGGTAAAAATCTCAGTCCCAATCCGGAAATCCGGCACTGCGGGATGCGGATGCTGGTATTCGAAAGAGAAGACACCGTCATAGTGAGGGTTGCCATTCCCATCACCCAAGGCACAGAGAGCTGCATAGATGTTGATCCCTGCGTCATCCCCAAGTCCGTCTGTTTGACCGCAATTGGGCCACTTGCGCGTACTGTCCGCCGGGTCACGATATCCGTACTTGATGAGTATTGATTTTTCAGATACCAAGCCGACTATGTCGTTTGTGTTCATTGGCGTTCCATCCGGCGGAGTGCCAACATCCGTGCCAGTAAGTAATATATCTCCAATCAAATACATAGTGTCAGCGCTAGCCCACGTTTGTTGGCCTGTGAAAGTACCCTTGATCCACAATTCGTTCGGGACATAGAAAGACTGATTGTAGCACGATCCGCCACCCATAGCAGACCATACTGTATCCTGTATGGTATAAGTATTCCTATAAAGAGGAGTACCCAGTGGGGGAGTAGGATAATTATTATAGACAAATGCATGCTCGAGCTCTGGATCGCTCTTGGTACCAAGAGTTACGTTGTAGGATGCATTACTCACTACCACCATCACAATGTACTTAGGATCGTAATAAGTCGGTCCCACTCTGCGCCCTACATTTTGGAGAGTTGTTGCTTGCGATGGAAAATCATACTTGTTATAATCTTCCAGATATCCTCCGATGAACACAGATTCATAAGGTATCTGTCCGCTGTTGCTTCTAATCTTGCCTGAGGTTGTTACTAGATTATAGAAGGTTGGCCAGCCCTGATTTGTTCCTCCACCGGCCTGTTTGATCCAGATATCTGTGTTGCTGTGCACACGGCCATGTATGATGTCCGGGCCATAGAAATACACATTAGTACCATTGGTGGATTCATCTGTATCGGTAAAATACATAAACTCCGAATAGCGCTGTTTTCTCATAAAGAACTCGCCGTATGAACGAACAATCGATCCTCTGGAGTTTAAGAAAGCGGCTTGACCTATACCTGCTTTTGCGTTTACCAGGGACTTAATTACGAAGCCCTGGGTTCTTAAAACACCCGCATAATCTCCACCCATAGAGGCACCAGCGGCGATCTGCAAATCCTTGAATATTCTTGACTGCAGTGTAAATGTACGGCTCATATTAGAGCCTTTCATCTCGACGGTTCTTTGGGGTGTATATATCGATCCGCTCACATCTCCTGCGCGCTCCAGGATACGTTGACCGCGTGAAGCTTCACTTCTCAGAAAATGCAGGCCTTGAAAACCTTCATAATCCCAGTGATAAGCCACAATGTCACGCATTGCCAGGCTGGTCATAGTTAGACCGCTCATCACACCTATCACCGCCATCAACATAGCGATCGAGATGTTTCCCCGCTGATTAAACAATAGCTTTCTCATAATAGCTCCTTGGCATTTGCCAGTAACTAGTTCCTTCCCATATTAGTGCTAAAATTTACTTCTTTGAAATAGCCATCACGTACTTCAACTTTAGCTGAGAGATCGACTTGAATCAGAATCGTCTCATTTGATTGATTCAACCTTTTCACTCTGAAATTCGTTACTTGAATCCGATCTAAAGCACCTTCTTCGGGGAACAGGTATTTCGGTGAAGCCAAGGATACACCCTTGTAAACATAGTTCACACGTACGGCTTCCCCATCGAAATAAAACTGTGCTTTATCAATATCTTGGGATATATCAGTTACAGGTGGATAACAAATAATTCCTGTTCCCGTATCCGAATTGAAAATACCGCCCATAATCTCAAGCCTTTTGGCATTGGCAACCCCGTAAAACTCTCCATTGACCGGATCACCAACAGCTACACCGGTCTTGATGGTATTTATACAGGCAAGAGCATCTTTCTGCAATTCCACCCAAGTATTCAGCTCTTTATACTTGGCAAAGTAAACGCTTAATCCCACAGCAGATATCAGGATCAGAAGAGTGGAAATGGTGATCACGGAGATCACTTCGATCAGGGTGAAACCATATTGGTTGGGTAGCAGTTTTCTCATTTCCATCATCCTAGTAGTAATCTTCCCGCAGGGTAATAAAACGAACTTTGCGAGTACCGGGATCAGTCCATCGAACCGTCACGATCAGATACTTCATTTCAAAAAGCTGTCCACCCGCGACATCGGTATCCTCTTTGAGCTCAATAGTCATTCTACCCATCAAGGTTTTGTTTCTGGGCAGTTTATCGATCACAACGTCTTTCCCCGAGTGCAAGCGAAAGCCGTTTAACTTTGCGTAATAATAGTGCTGCAGTTCCAGCTCACCGGAAGCCAATAATGTGGCAACCCGATCACGGTAGTTATTCAGAATGGTTTTTTCTGCATAAATTATACCGATGTAGATAGTAACGATAACCGCCGCGAGAATCACGACTGATACCAGTACTTCAATCAGGGTGAATCCACCCTGAGATCTTAGGTTGTCCAACCTTTGGCTTCCGGAACGAACGGAATTGTTACTCGCTATCATGGATTTGTTCGTGTTCAGAATCCAGCTCCAGAAGCAAACATTTTTGGGTTTTCGGCAACTTCTTCAGCAACCGTTCTTTCAATGTGGTTGTTCATCACCAAGTTGTACAGCGATTGGTCACGCGTCTGCATACCTTCTTTGGTACTGGCCTGGATCACGGAAGGAAGCTGATAGGTCTTTTCCTCACGGATGAGGTTTCGGACTGCAGCATTGGCTACCATAATCTCGACTGCGGGCACGCGTCCTTTGCCATCTTTGGTAGGCAGCAAAGTCTGCGAGATCACAGCTTCCAGTGATTCGGAAAGCATCGAGCGAACCTGTTGTTGCTGTTCTTTGGGGAACATGTCGATAATTCGATCGATGGATTTTGTACAGCTACCAGTATGTAGTGTGGCAAAAACCAAGTGTCCCGTTTCGGCAGCTGTAAGAGCCAGCGATACGGTTTCCAAATCGCGCATTTCACCCACCAGGATCACGTCCGGATCTTCACGCAGAGCGCTTCTCAGCGCTGCTGTAAAGCTCCAGGTATCATGACCCAGTTCACGTTGGTTAATCAGGCTGTTCTTGCTACGGTGCACGAATTCGATTGGATCTTCAACTGTAATAATATGGCAGAATCTCGATTCGTTGATACTATCGATCATCGTAGCCAATGTAGTTGATTTACCGCTACCGGTCGGCCCGGTCACCAGAATCAAACCTTTTTCCTTGGTGGTGAGTCTTTTCAGAATCTCGGGCAACTTCAGTTCATCGTATGTCTTGATTTCATTTGGAATCACACGGAAAGCCGCGGATATACCATTGATCTGGTGAAATGCGTTGACACGGAAACGAACGTCGTTGCTGAGCTTTGTCGAAAAGTCAATTTCCAGATTTTTTTTGAACATTTCCTGCTGTACTTCATTCATAACTCCATAGACGAGAGTTTCAATCTCTTCTACAGAGAGAATGGGCAGGTTCAGACGTTTCATCTTGCCGTTGACGCGCACCATCGGGTGAGAGCCGGCGGCTATATGAAGGTCCGAAGCTCCCGCTTCAGCAGTGAAGCGGAGTAATTCATGAATAGTCAATTTCCCGTCCTCCGATTAGTCGGCTTCGATTCCTCCGCTCTCAGGATCTGTCCACTGGTCCACGCCGTAGCCATGGAATTTCGCTTCAACTATGTCGTACCAAACCTGCTTGCCTTCACCGCCGGGGAAATCCTGGGTGGAAGTAGCAATGATCTTCTTCGGGGGGTTACCGATAACTTCGAATTTCCAGTTTTTCACTGTGCTTTCGCCGAGACGGGCATCTTTCTGAGCCAGTTCAAGGCTGTAGCCTTCGGTGGTACCGTTGGTTTGGAGATAGACATCGTATGATTTACGAATGGTGCTGATTGCGGTTTGAGCTTCAGTCGAACGGGACTTCTCAACATAACGAAGGTAACGGGGAACGGCCAAGGCTGCCAGAATGGCAACGATGATCACGACCACCAAGACTTCGATAAGGGTGAAACCCTTTTGGTTCTTCATTTTACTGAGCATTTTCTTTCCTCCTGGGAAGTGTTTTTTTCTCGTTGCTTTTCTTATATGCACATTGCGTGCCAAATCAGAGCGATTTTTCCCTCTGAACTATCCTGTCCATCTGAACAAAAAGCTCTTTATCTGTCAAGTTATTAAATACTTGCCTCGATTCCGATTTTATTTACAGCCAACTAAAAATCTCCTGCCCTGCCTTCGATGATTGTTATCAATACAAGCAAGTTACCTTGTATCTTTTGAATATTCTCTACATCAGAAACGCAATTCCATCAATGAATCATTGAATTGGACTTGACAGCTTCTAAGCCGGACTGGGTATCGCACAGTATATATCTAAATTTGAGGAGTCGGAATGAACCAACAAGTAATCATCACCAAGGACCTGAAGCTTAATCTTCCCAACGTGAAGGCTTGGCTGCCGATCCTGATCAGCCTCATCCTGGCGGGATTCTTCTTTTACTTTGAAATGCCTGTCTTGTCCCTGAAGTTTACGCAGTGGATAGTGCCATTCATTATCATTCTGCTTCCTCTCACTATGATAGCTGGCATTCGCAGATACATCGGATACTTGATCATCCTTATGATAGCTTGGCTGATTTTTGTGCCTTTTTTCTCGACTGGCATATTCAATTCCAAGGCTTACCGAAATATAATCGGGAAAGTTGATTCCACCAATTTTACGGATTTGGTATCTCCGGTCAATCTCAATCAAGTTCCCATAGTCGATCTCGCATTTGCCTCGTCGCTCGCCGATAAGAAACTGGGTGATGACTTTGCCCTGGGCAGCAGAGTGAAACTGGGTACTCCTACGATACAGATGGTCAAGGGCAATCTCTATTGGGTGGCTCCCCTGCTTCACAGTGGATTCTTCAAGTGGCTAGGGAATCGTGCTAATGGCACACCCGGCTATATAATGGTATCCGCGACCAATCCCCAGGACGTAAGTTTTATCAGAGAGATCGATGGCAAGCCCATCAATGTAATATATCAACGTAACGCTTACTTTGGGCAAAATCTCTACAGACATCTCTACCTGAATGGTTATACTAATATAGGAATGGCAGGAGACACTTTCGAGCTCGACGACAATGGCGAGCCATACTGGACCATTACAACATATAAACACAAGGTAGGTGTATTGGCGCCGGAGGCCACAGCCTTGGTCACCGTCCACGCTCAGACCGGTAAGATCGCAGAATATCCTTTGATCAAAACCGCAGCAGGTTATGACGACAGCAAGATTCCCGCCTGGGTAGATCGGGTGCAGCCATCATACTTTGTAATGCCACAACTCTCCTGGTGGGGAAAATACGTCCGGGGCTTTTGGAATACCCTTTTTGGAAAACGCGATATGCTGATGATCACAGAAGGTTACAACGTAATCTATGGGCAGGATGAGCGTAGCTATTTCTATACCGGACTATCCAGTGTAGGCTCCGATGAAGGCACGGTCGGATTTACTCTGATCGATACCAGAAACAAGAGCACTCACCTATATAGAGTATCCGGCGCTACCGAGTTTGCCGCTATGCGCTCTGCTGAAGGCAAGGTCCAAAACTTCCGCTATTCTGCTACCTTCCCGATCCTGGTGAATCTAAATGCCAAGCCTACATACTTTATGACCCTCAAGGACAGTGCCGGCTTGGTAAAGATGTTTTGTTTCGTCTCAGTCAAAGACTTCTCCCTGGTCGGAGTGGGTGAATCGATCAAAGCGGCTCGAGACAGCTATCAAATGGCTCTTGCCAGCAGTCGGGTCGGCACGCTTGCCGAAGGACCGGTGGCATCAGAGACATTCACCGGCAGAGTATCCAGAATAGGTTCCGACATCAAGGATGGCAGGACTTTCTATTATTTCAGCCTTGCCGAAAAGCCGGGATTGCTCTTTATCGCAACCAGCAATCTGAGCAGCTATCTGCCAATCACTTCCGTGGGAGACAATCTCCAGCTCTCATACTCACCAACTACAGACAAAGAGATTAGCCTGAATACACTAAAAAACCTCTCTCTGGGAGAGTAATGATAGATAAACCTCTGTTGATATATCAGATAGGCAGGTCTATCCGCCTTTTGCCCCAATAGATCTACAGCAGATCAAGAGCAGATCAAGAGCAATTCACCTCGAACCGCGTTCGACTTGATTTGCTCTTGATCTGCTCTTGATCTGCTTTAGACTGCAGGAAAGCAGTAAGTGGTAAGTAGTAAATAAGGGGTACAATGGAAGCAGAGCTCAAATAGGAATCCACTATGCTGTTTCTTTGCCAAAGCACGTGAACTCGCTAATCCCGGAGCCGTTTTCTGCCGCAGCTTTGGGGGAAAAGACTTGACGGATAAGTTTTGCTCCCATTCCTTGCACCTTAGTGGAAAAATCGAATTATTCAAGGAGACATTGATGAAATACACATTCAAGACTGTTACGGCGATCCTGCTATTGATCAGTATGCTGGGCAATTTGTTTGCTCTGGAGCAAGCCATACAGGTTCAAAGTGAAAACAGAATCAATGAAAGCGACATTCTGGCAGAGTTTGATGGCGGTACGATCACCCGGGGCGACTTGCTCGACAAGATCAGCAAGCTGCAACCCCAGGTACAGGGCAGATACAAGACCGCTGAAGGTCAGATCCAGGTATTGGATGTGATCGCCACCGAAGAGCTTTTTTACAAGAAAGCCATTGAGCTTGGTATGGATCAGGATCCGGCAGTTGTAAGCCTGATCTCCACTGCCGAAAAGCAATTCTTGATTCAGGAATTCTATCGCAGAAACATCACTGAAATGGGAATTATTACGGATCAGATGAAGCGTGAGTACTATGCAAACAATCAAGCCCAGTACTTCGTGCAGCCAAATATCACTATCGACTATATGCAGGCAGCCGGTGAAAGCCAGGCTCGTGATGCCCTTGCCAGATTACAGAGTGGTATTAGTTTTCGTGAAGTATCCGATAGTTTGAATATTAATTCATATGCCCGCGGACTGCAGGGCAGAATCCGCAACGTGCGCCTCAATGGCAATATCCCGGGCGTTGGCAACGACCCTCAGCTTGAAGAGCTGATCCGCAATGCCGAGACCAATTCTGCGTCGTATATCGGGCCTGTGCAGACCTCCACCGGATGGCATATCCTGCGCAAAGTAGAGATGATCCCCGGATATCAAAAGACCTATGAAGAAGTCGAACCAGAGCTGGAGCAACGCATTCGTCCCATCCTGGACAGGGACAATCTGAATGCCTTGAAAGCCCGTTTGATGACCAAGTATAATGTAGTGGTCGATACCACCAAAGTATCATTGATTGATTTAAGACGTCCCGATGAAAGTCTTGCGATCAAAGATACCCTTGTGATTGCTGCGAGTAACCGCGAGATCCGGATGACCATCGGAGATCTGCTAACGGCTTTTTCCAAAGTCTCCCCTCAGGAGCAGGTATTTTACACACGTGGAGATGGAGTAAAGCAGCTTATCGATCAGGAATTGATCCGCAACCTGCTGTTTGTAGAAGCCAAAGCTCAAAACTATCAGCAGTACCTTGTGGAATCGCCTGATTATCAGCAAATGCGCAGATATCACATATTGAGCAACGCTTATCGTCGCTTGGTTCGCGAACAAGTAGTGGTGACCAGTGACGATGCTATGGCATATTACAATGCCAACATCGAAAGCTATCAGACCCCGCCCAATCGCGCAATCCAGGTCTTGTGGTTTACAGAACAAGAAACTGCAAACCGTGCCTGGAGTCTCTTTAACCTTGCTCTGCGCACTCGCAATGAAGCAAAAATGACAGAGTTGATCACACGCTATTCTACCCAACCCGAACGTTCAGTACTCGAGAACCAGTACAATAATGGCACAGTTACAGGCGTGGGACCCGATCAGGAGTTTTCCCGCCTGATCTGGGCTACTCCAATCAATGGATTGAGCCCGGTCTTTACTACTGCCCAAGGCAATATCGTGTTCTTTAGAGTGTTGAGAGAGAGCGAAGTGACTACTACTCCTTTTACAGAGATTGAGCCCCGCATTCAGGGCACACTCAAACAGCAAAAAGAAAAAGAAAAGCAAGATCAGGTGATCCAGGAACTGAGCGTAGAGTATCATCTGCGCAAATATCCGGAACGCATCACTTTAATGCTCAGTGCAGAAGAAATGTTTGAGCTGGCAAATTCCGCTGCTCAGCAGAGAAACTACAACGATGCCATAGTCTATTACGACCAGATCATTGCAAACTACAAGAACAACATAGATGATTACAAAGCCAGCTTTATGAAGGCTTTCCTGATCTCGGAAGAAATGAACGACAAGCCCAGAGCTCTGGAGCTCTTCCGCAGCTTCCTGAGAGACTTCCCCGCTGGCGATCTTCACGAATCAGCACAGTTTATGCTGGACGTCCTGGAAGGCAGAGTCAATCCTGATTTCCAGATCGAAGACTAATCAGATAATTCCCGTTACTTTCATAGGCTCCCATACCGGGAGCCTTTTTTTGTTTGGTCTCAATGTATGATCATTTACCACCATAACTCATTGATTCCAATATCATTATACCTGCCGGCATCAGAATATTCGAGGGTGTACAAATTGCCTCGTGGAAATCTATAGATAAAGCTATACTCTTGAAGGTCTTATATTTATCTTATGTTATACTCTGGTATTACGACCATTGTTCATCATTAAGGTTAAATATTCTATATTGCACACGTCTTTAAAGCCTCGTCAGAAGCCAATTTCCTCTGATAACAAGGATAGTTGCTGTTTCTTCCCTAAAACAGGCATAATGGGGATTTGTGGCAAAAAATACACCATCAATACAGGGCTGATACTGCTATATCACTACGATACAAGCCATTACAGATAGAGTACATTAGGAACAAGATATGCTCGTCTATTCTCTTCGGTGTGATGCCGATTCCGGACTATGAGATTGAAACTGTTTTTGACGCCCGTGGGTGTTGACGACAACCGAATAGTGATGGATAATTGCGACTACGAAAAGGAAAAAAGAATATGTTGGGAGAGTACAGATTTATAGGCATTGGGCCTCAAGGTAAGCAAGTACAGGGTACTTTTACAGTGGGTTCTTTGCGGGAAGCCAGGCAACACCTGGCTAAGCTGGTGACCAAGTATCAGATCCAGGTTCAGCTACTGGAGCGTAAGAAAGAATTTCAATACACGGTCTATCTGCCCGGAAGGAAGCCGATTCAGAAGCATCAGGCAGCATATAGCAAAGATGAGCTCGCTGCGGTGCTTACTAAGATGGGTTATACAAACTTCAAGATCAGCCCGATCTTCTTTGACTTTAGATTCAGACCTGGGATGCTGGATATTATGATGTTTATCAAGCTTTCCGCCACAATGCTCAAAGACAAGATGAGCTTTGGTAAGATTTTGGAGATGCTTGCGGATGAGCAGACCAACCGGACTCTGCGAGAGACCTTGATCCAGATCGAGAATCAACTCAAATCAGGCGTTGAAGGAAAAGATGTCTTTACGCAGTACAGCCACGTCTTTGGCAGATTTCCTTCCTATATGCTGGGTCTGGCAACCCGCAGCGGAAACATGGCAGAGATCTTTGAAGCAACCGCTAAGTTTATGGAGCGTGATCTGGAGATCAAGCGCAATATCAAGAA
The DNA here is from genome assembly GCA_964433815.1 of uncultured Candidatus Cloacimonadota bacterium. Classification (GTDB taxonomy): domain Bacteria; phylum Cloacimonadota; class Cloacimonadia; order Cloacimonadales; family Cloacimonadaceae; genus PHBP01. The sequence continues at coordinate 29,460 of CAYSSP010000021.1, read as the reverse complement.
AGCTCTGATATCACCGCTCTTTGCTGTTTTGGCAACCCTTGGAGCAGTTGGCTACTATGTTCAGGAGATCTTCCCGGCTACTGCGGAGCTTTTTCTGAATTATAATATGCCTCTACCGGCAATGACAACCGCTACACTGGATCTAAGCCACTGGCTGAAGCAGTTTGGCTGGATCATCCTGATACTTGTGGCTCTGGGAATCGGGGCTTTCTGGCAATGGAAAAACTCTGTGAAAGGCAAGATTTGGTTTGATCAAGCCATTACGAAGCTACCCATTGTAGGCCATCTGATCCATAAGTCGGCAATTGAGATCTACTTTAGAGTCTTTTCCACTATCTATAACGGCAAAGGTGATAATATTGACATCATCCGTATCTCTGCCGAAGCCTGCCGCAATGCCTGGATTGAGAAACAGATCAAGACGATCACTATCCCCCTGATGTTGAAAGAGGGAGAAGCATTTGTACCGGCAATGGAAGCCTCCGGTGTTTTCACCAAAACCGTTATCACCAGGCTCAAGACCGGGCAGGAAACCGGCAATATCCTCCAAGCTGCCCAGCAGATTGCCATCTTTTACGAAGCGGAGACTACCTACAAGATGAATAGCCTGATTGAGTATATCCAGACCCTGGTAGCCCTGTTCATATCAGTTGTGATCTCGTTACTCACGGTGATCTCTGCAGAAATCGCCACTATCTCACCACCTACAGGTTTTTAAGGAGTAGCAGCGATGAGTATCACAGGTAACTTTGGCAAATACCTGGTCAAGGTCCAGCAGATAGATGCTGATATAGTAAACAGAATTTGTGATCGACTGAAAGTAAGCGGAGACGCCACCCCAGACGCGATTGCCAATGCACTGGTTACAGACTACAAGATCGATTTTGATACCGTGTATTCGGCTCTTGCCCGCCACTATGCCTTTGGCGAGATGAACATTCCAGTGGATTCAATCCAGGCTTCCCAGATCAAACAGATCAAGAAGCTGCACAAGACATTTGACGAAGAACTCTTGACCCAGCTTCTCGATAATTGTATCTTCCCTCTGAGATACCTGCCAAGAAAGGGAGATATCCTGCAAATTCTGGCGGCAAACCCTTTGCATCCCCTGATACAAAACATCAGTAAGGACACAAAGTACAAGCACGTAGATGTTTATTGGAGCAAACGCAGTGCCATCGAGAACCTTACCTGCAAGATAGCTAATTGTCACGAGAGCTTTCTCGACACAATAAACGAGGCACCTCAGGTTATCAGCGAAGCCGTAAGTGCAATCGATGATGTAGATGAATTGGCTGTGGATGAGGAGATCAACCGCAGTATCCTGGTTGATATCTTCGATTCCGTATTGATCGAAGCTGTAAGGCAGGATGCCTCAGATATCCACATTATTCCCTCCGGAAGGATGTCTGTGGAGCTGTACCTGCGGGTTGACGGCAGGTTGCAGCTTTGGCACAGGCAGGAAGGTACCCCGGCAGAAGCACTTGCTGCAGTAGTAAAAGACCGCTGCGTGGGTATCGATCGCTTTGAGCGGGATTCAGCCCAGGACGGGTATGCGCAGAGGATCGTGGATGACCATCTTATCCGTTACAGAGTATCAATCTTGCCTATCGTTTCTGCCGAATACGAACGCCGTTTCGAAAGTATAGTGATCCGAGTAATAGATGATAGGAAGGTTATAACAGATTTTCACAAGCTCGGCTTTCAGGCACAGGCAGAGGATGAATTTGTCAAATCCATCAATACTTCCAAGGGTATTGTAATCGTAACCGGGCCAACAGGAAGCGGTAAAAGCACTACCTTGATGGCTGCTTTAAACAACATAATAACGCCATCACTGAATGTTTTGAACTGTGAAGATCCCGTAGAATACGTAATCAAAGGTGCAAGGCAGCTTAAGATTGGGCACAAGATGACTTTTGACCAAGCCATGCGTTCTATCCTGAGGCACGATCCGGATGTAGTAATGGTTGGTGAAATCAGAGACAAGATCACGGCTGATATAGCGGTTAAGCTCGCCAATACCGGCCATCTGACTCTCTCTACGCTCCATACAAACGATGCACCCTCAGCAATCACCAGGCTCTACAAGATGGGCATAGAGCCCTTCCTTTTGGCATACTCGATCAATATCATCATAGCACAGAGACTGGTACGGAAACTATGCGAACACTGCAAAGAACCGATTTCTGCGGATAAATACCCTGCGGCATTGCAACTGGGACTCACCAAGGAAGAGCTGGATAGCGGCTCTATCTTTCAAGCAGTCGGATGTGACAAGTGCAATGATGGCTTCCGTGGACGTATCAACATAGCGGAAGCTCTCTACTTCTATCCCGAGATCAGGGCTGAAATCATCCGCAATTCTACAGAGATAGACGAAGAAAGGATACGTAATCTGGCGCAAGCCCGGGGTATGCTTTCCATGCGTGATTCCGGTATTGCCAGGATCAGAGAAGGGCTCACTTCTGTGGCAGAAGTCCTTTATGCCACTACGGAGGAATGATGAACCTGATGGAGATGGTTTGCGTGATGTTTGCAATGGTTTTCTTTACATCCGTGGCTTTGATCTACAATCGTGGAGCCTGGAGCCAGAAAGAACGCCTTTACGACGCCAATTCCTTCGTTCAGGCAACCGTCCTGGCTCACAGTGTATTGGATGAGATCGATGCGAAACTACTCAGCAAGGATCTCGCTTTTGATCAGATCATTACCAATTATAATGTAAACAGAAACGTCAATCTGGATTACGTAGGTGAAGCTTATGCTCTTGCCATCACTGCTGTTCAGGCGGATTCCACCGGACAAGCCCTGGCAACCCCCATCACAGGCAGTATCTTTACCCGTGTATCGGTAAGAGTATCAGCCTTGTCGGGCCTGAGAGAGCCAATCCAGATCAGCCGTTTATTTACCAAAACCCACCTTAACCTCTGATGAATCTAATCATCGATATCCTGGGAGCTCTGGTAATCGGCAGTATGCTGATGCTGATGATGATTACCTTCCAGTATCAGCTCAAGGATACGGCTGATGCAGCTATATTCATGGCTGGTATGATAGACCATATGCAAAAGTCTACAACCAAACTCAATGAACTCATCTCTTTTGCCGGGATAGGTATGACCCCGACTACTACGATCACCACTGCAGGTACTACCAGATTAGCTTTCCGGACCAAATGGGATTATACGACCAATACCATCAGCGCTACTATCCACACCATCAATCTGGAGCTTGCTGATAGCACGGCTGTTGGCAAGTCTCTGCTGGTAAAGCAGGACAACGTTGTTCTGGACAAAATGAGTTACATCCAGTGGATAGATCAATTAGGCTTTAGATACTTTGATATCGACGATCACGTAACTACCACCCCCGCCTCTGTAAGATCAATAGAATACCGGATCACATTCCGTCACCACGCACCAAGTGTGGGGGCGGAGCCTTTACACACACGCCTGCAAATGCGCTGTTATCTGATGAACGCTTATTTGGCAGGAGGATGATATGGGCAAAGCTATGCTAGTCATCTCCATCCTGATCGGGACAATTTATGCCGGTATTATGCTGCACCTGCAGAACAAGATGCTTAGCCTACCCCAGATCAAAGTGCAACAACTCGCCGAGAAAGAAGCAGAAAACGTGAGTGATTATGCTCTCCGTATGGCGGTAAGAAACAGCATCCAGCTAGGTCTTTTGGCAAATGTCGGAACAGCCTTTGATACGACTGTGGTGTACAACAATTACCGCATCGGAAACAGCATCATAGACAGAGTAGAATACCGTTTCGCAGGAGAAGCAGGAAAGTACAGAGCAGTTACCCGGGTAAGATCAAACCTGATGGGCACTCAGATCACCTATCCTGCTGAAATAGCATTTGCTTTTCCCAATTCCAGCCTCTTCGGAGAGCCTGATTGCTTCTATTTGGAGATGGATCAGCCCCAGTTCAATCCTTCCCCAAGTTTTAACCACGTGATCGATAGCTCCGCAAACCTGAACCATGGATTGTTCTACGGTGATATCTCCACCCGCCCTATGGGAATGGGAGCCAATGGCTGGAAATGTGCCAGTTTTGGCTCCACCGGAGGATGGATCGAATTTGCCGGGCACCCCTCTATGGTCGTAAGTAGCAATTTTACAGTGATCTGTTTTGCCAAGATCAGGGAAAACCACCAGGCAGCTACTATAATCTGGCTTCCATCGGATCCTTGGGATACCTTGACTCCTACTGCCGGTCACCCGGGACAAAACCTGCGTTACAAACCCAGCGCAGGTATCTGGTTCAGCGGGGGACAGATGCATTTCTCCTCGGTGAATACCTCTTATGTCCAATCCACTGTCTCTGTACCTTTCGTTCCGCGTGGACGTTGGCCTCACAACCGTGATCAGTGGATATTCTTTGGGCTCACTTATGCCAATGGGAGACTCAAAGCATACATCAATGGACTGCCTGTGGGAACATCGGACACTGCTTCGCCACTCCCTGCCATCCCTACGACCAATGGCTTTACCATCGGACGTAAGGACATCAAGGTTCTCAGCACAATGGGAGCTTCCGAGTATATGTATATGTTCGGTCTGATAGATCAAGTCGGTCTCTACAGCAGGACACTTTCAGATGCCGAAATCTGGGGTATTTACAATGACATCCTCAGTCCTGCGAGTATGCAGTATATCAAAGACTGATCCCGGTAATTAGTCTGCCATTTACCTCTTGCTGTATTGATTCACAAGCCTAAGCAGTTGTGAATTGAGCTCTTATAGCTCCCTCTTTCGATTGCACACTGCTAACACATTGCAGAACCGATGTTTACTGTATGTTCAAGCAGGATTCAAGCAGGATAGAAGCAGGATAGAAGCAGGATATCAAGCAGAGGCCTAAGGAGATCAGTATGCTTTCGGGAAGCTTTCTACTTGACATCTTTATCCAAAAACAAATAATTAGCTCAGAAGAGAAATTACGCCCAAGGAGACGTTGATGATCACTGTCTATATCAATGGCAAAGCAGTTGAAGTTGCCAAGAATACCAAGGTTTTACACGCCTGCACCAAGGCAGGCTATCCTGTCCCCCACCTCTGTTATCACGAAGATCTGCCCGCATTTGGAAACTGTGGAGTATGTATGGTCGAGATCAATGGACGCATCGTCCGAGCCTGCTCCACTCCCTGTGAAGATGGGATGCAGATTATTACCAAGACCAAAAAGCTCTTGGATTTACGCCGTGAAGCGGTGGAGATCATCCTTTCCACCCACCCCAACAATTGCCCGGAGTGCATCAAAAACGGACGTTGCGAGCTGCAGAAACTCTGTGAAGATCTTGCCATCCGCCATACCGGGCTCAAGAAGCTGCGCAAGAAGTACAAAGGCCGCGATGAATCCTCGCCTTCAATCACGCTTGATCCCAGCTATTGCGTCAATTGCGGGCGTTGCACCTACGTCTGCAGCGAGATTCAGGACGTCCACGCCTTGGAGAATTCCGCCCGTGGTTTTGATACCTTCGTAGGTCCCACCTTCAACCGTCCGTTGGAAGAATCCGAATGCGTCAAATGTGGACAATGCTCGGCACATTGCCCAGTCGCAGCAATTTATGAGAATGACGACAGCGACGATGTCTGGCAGGCTTTGGACAATAAAGATCTCGTCCTTGTGGCTCAGGAAGCTCCGGCTGTCCGCGTAGCTCTGGGCGAAGAATTTGGCTATAAACCAGGGACAAACGTGAAAGGCAAGATGTATTCTGCACTGAGGGAGCTCGGGTTCAAGTATGTCTTTGATACAAACTTTGGAGCAGATCTCACCATTATGGAAGAGGCATCTGAGTTTGTCGATGTATTCAAGAATCATCCCGATAGATTCCCGCTGGTTACAACCTGCTGTCCCAGTTGGGTGGACTTCCTGGAGAAGTTCCACGCGGATTTGATCCCTCACTTCTCCTCTTCAAAATCACCTCACCAGATGGTAGGAACAATGGTAAAGACCTACTGGGCGGAAAAGATGAAGCTGGATCCGGAAAAAATCTTCTTAGTCAGTGTAATGCCTTGCACCGCGAAGAAGTATGAGATCGAGCGTATGGAAGATATGTACGCTTCCGGTTACAAGGATGTAAACGTCACAATCACTACCCGCGAGCTAGCCAGAATGCTCAAGACCCGCGGTATTGACCTCGCCAAGCTCGAAGATGGCGAAGCCGACAATCCTCTTGGCGAATATAGCGGTGCCGGTACTATCTTTGGAGCTACCGGAGGAGTGATGGAAGCAGCCCTCAGGACAGCCTATTTCTTTATCACAGGCGAGGAGCTTCCCAATCCCAATATCGAATTCCTGCGCGGACACAAAGGAATCAAGACCGGAAGTATCAACATCTTGGGCAATGAGATCAGGATCGCAGTCGCATCCGGGCTTGGAAATGTTACCAAAGTGATGAACCAGATCAGAACAGCCAAGGAAAAGGGGCTGGAACCTCCTTATCACTTTATCGAGGTAATGGCTTGCCGGGGTGGATGCGTTGGTGGCGGTGGACAGCCTTATCGCTCTACAAACAGAGTCCGTCTTGCCCGAGCCAAAGGCCTCTACAAAGAGGATGAAGGTATGGAGCGACGTGAATCTCACAACAATCCCTCTATCCAAAAGCTCTACAAGGAATACCTGGGCAAACCCAATTCCCACAAGGCACACAAGCTGCTTCACACCAGCTACATTGCCCGACCTCTGGATCTCATCAAGAAATAATACTCACAAAGATAAAAGAAATCCCCGGCGTGAAACCGGGGATTTTCTTTTAATAAAAGGCTGCAATTACCAGGAAAGGCTGCCTCCACCTTCCAGATCGAGGATGTCATATCGTCCCTGACCCTTGTAGATATTGGGATTCAGGCGGTAATCAACTCCCGGACTTCCTGCAAACCACGGGATCTGCCGCTGTTGACTGGATTGCATCACTTCGCTGATCAGCCCCGGCATAGTCATCAGGAAGCTGTTTTCCGCTCTCTCCATAGCATTGATGAAGGCAGCGGTAAAGACGCTTTGCTCGGCATTAAGATCAGGAACCACCCTGTCAGGCGTTGTCGGGTAGATAATCACCTGTTTGTTGGGAGCTTTACTGCCTACGCCATGCAAGGGTTTTGAGATGGCTCTGCTTCCTTGAGGAGCCCAGGTGCGGCTTGCTTCGAGGATAATGATCGAGCTCTTGGCATGAGCCAAGGAATCCATCAGAGCTCTTACACCGATGGCATTGGCTGCTGATGGTCTCAGAGTCCCGGGATTACTCCCGGCAGGAAGCAGAAAGTCATTGGAATTGTCACTGCCATTGAAGCCGCTGAAGTAGAACAGAGCCTCATCCTGCGGGCTCAGACTCACCAGGAAGGAATCAATTGCCGCTCGCATCGGAGCATAAGAAAGATTGGCACGTTTACTTACGTTGAAGCCCCAGGAACCCAATGCTTTGCTCATGGCATTGATGTCGTTTTGCGGAGCCGTTAGGGTCATTCCCGCATAGCTGGAATTACCTATCACCAAAGCTTTCCGCTCGGCAAAGAGGGATAAACTCAGCAGGACAATCAATCCTGCCATTAAAATCTTCTTCATACAAACTCCATCCTATTGCTGATGCTGCAATTATCTACCCATACAAAGAAATGTCAAGATTTATCTTAAGATCGTTCTTTTACTCCAGGCAAAAAGAAGGGGAGGACAAGAGTCCTCCCCGATAAGACTGTAGATGTAGTTTATTCTACTACTTGGAATTCAATACGACGGTTGAGCTGACGTCCTTCCGGAGTGTCGTTTGTAGCACGAGGTTGGCTTTCGCCTCTACCTTCGGTGTTCATACGATCAGCAGCGATACCGCGATTGACCAGCCAGGCTTTCACGGAGGCTGCACGTCTTTGTGACAGACTCATATTGCTGGCATCACTACCGACATTGTCTGTATGACCAATAATCAGCACTTTGACAGTGGGATTGGCATTCAGAGCAGTGTAAGCGCGTTCCAGTATCTCAGTGGAAGCAGGCAGGATATTGGCGGAATTGGTCTCGAAGAGGATTCCTTCCAAGTTGAAGGTGGCACCGGCTCTGAGATCGACCACATCGTCTCTGGGATTGAGCGGATCTGTACCCGCGGCAACTTCCTCGCCATCGCTCTTACTACCGGCATCGGTATCCGCGACGAGCGGATTGGTGCGATGGGTGCTAACTTCTGCTCCATCCTTCAGACCGTCACCATCGGTATCGGCAACAGTGGGATTGGTGCGATGAGTATTGACCTCTTCGCCATCTTTCAAACCGTCACCATCTGTATCGGCAACCAGCGGATTGGTATTGTGCTGGCGGATCTCGGCAAAATCGGTAAGTCCGTCGTTATCGGTATCGGCAAGACGGGGATTGGTGCGGTGGGTGTTGACTTCGGCACCGTCATTGAGTCCGTCGCCATCGGTATCGGCTACCAGCGGATCGGTGTTATACTGCATAATCTCAGCATAATCGGTGAGTCCGTCGCCATCGGTATCCGGATTGGCGGGATTGGTGCGATATTGATTGGTCTCTTGCTCATCGGTGAGTCCATCACCATCGGTATCACGTGAAGCTACCACGGGAGGTGTGACTACCGGAGGAGTAACGGGACGCTGAGTAACAGGCGGCTGCGGAGCAGGCACCGGTGCCGGAGCGGGAGCAGGCGCAGGAGCCGGGGCTGGGGCAGGACGCTTGGGAGCGCTGTAGAAAGCCAAACCCGCTGTAAATGTCCAATAACCATCCTGCTTTTCGCCGGAAAGCCAGTTCTCATCACCATCGAGACGAACTCTGTTATCCAGGTTGTCAGAGTTGGCAAGATTGTATCCACCTGATACTTCCAGAGCCATACCGGGCATCAGTTCGGTCTTAAAACCAAGACCTACAGGATAATAAGGCACCGCATCCAAAAGTCTCTCTTTCCAATCTACGACTGCGCCATAGCCGGCATAGAGGAAGGGGGTGAATTTGGGATTGTTGTAAGGGTGAAAATAAGCACGGCTATCGGCCAAGACCATATTAGTCGTGTAAACTCCCGGGGCTGTAAGCTGGGTATAGCCGGTACCAAGCCTGATCGAGAGAAATTCAAACATCTTCATTTGCAGGTTTGCGCGAAGCAGAGGCCCCACACTTTCATCGCTTCCGGCATTGTTTCCAAGGGAAGCGCCCAAATCAAAACCATAAGTCCATCCGGGGCTGGTATAGGCATTTGCCACTGCAAAGGCCATCAATAGCAGCGTGACCAGAAAAATCTTTGTCTTCATATCATACTCCTTCTGTATTCATCTAATATTTACAATATAAGCAAGCTTGGGCGAATGGCAATAATAGCTTGATAAAACTGTGAAATTGCCGATCCAACGGTATTTCAGCGGCAAAGCTGCAAGTCTCCCGCCTCAATACAAAACACTACTATGAGAAATACTTGGCAACAGTCTGAGGGCATTGCTGTGATTGTCAAGAGCTTTTTTCGTTATCAAGCTTTGGCTGTGGAACAATTTCTCCATCAAGCTCATAATGAACCCGTTAAATGCATCGGCATGGTACATTTTACAGGGATAAAACCAGACAACTCATTGCTATTCAGTTACCTCCACTGCAACCACCCGGAAGAAGACTGCATCGGGTAATAATCCGTCATTTAACTGATAGTCGTTGCTCTGAGATTGTCCCAGTTCTGTCCATACAGGCTCTGAAGCATAAGGATTTGAGCAGTATTCCACGCGATAATGCTGGATGAGAGCAGGATTGCCGAGCTTGTCCAAAACCCAGTCCCAGCGCAAAAACGCTGTGTCATTTTGTGTTTCTATCCATACTACAGGGGTTTCGAGGCTCATATAATACCAAGAACCAAAGCTTACTTCTCCGCTGTTTGGGTTTTCATCGTTGTCCCATATATGCTGATCAATCTCTGCTGCGGTGTCCCACTGCCAGAAATTGCCTATTGTGGGCACTAATGAACTTGATGTTGAATAAACTTGGTATCCATTACTGTTGTTGTAACGAATGAAGTTTCTCCCGTGGGAAGCGCTGGTACCCAAGTTTAAAGGAGTCCCGACGATGTAAATGCCATAACCTTGATTGAATTGGATATAGCATCGCCTGAATGTCGATATTTCGGAGAATGCAGCTACACCATGCCCCAAGTTGCGGCTGATGTCACAATCGCTAATGTTTTGAGGAGTATATAGCGATATGCCATGCTCGCTGGAATATTGGATCTTGCAACGGCTGATAGTGCTTTGATGTGTAGAATTGAGCGTGAGACCTCGTCCGTATAAGATGTGACAGTATTGGAGATTTGAAATGGAATAATCCCCATTGATGGTAACTCCTGTCCAGCTGCCCGGATATGGCGCAGAGGCATTGCCATCGGCATTTGTATCACCAGCGTGGCTGTCATCCAGCCAGGAGGTGAAGATAATGGGATTTGTCGAGGTTCCCTGGGCAACGATCCTGCCATTCACGACGATATCCGAACCCAGAAACTTGAATATAGTTCCGGGATACACAGTAAATGTTACTCCGCTTTGCACTACCAGGTTTTGCACCGCTATCACTGATCCCTCTACAACATACATATTTGATGGCACGCTACAATACATATAAGCCAATGCATTGTGACGATTGCTATGGTAGCTGTTATTCACCAGACTAAAAACATTGCTATATGTGAAAATCAGCGGATAGGCATCGTTGGAATTAAAGTGGTTGAATCGAACATTATATGCCTGAGTGGTGCTTAGATATGACATCGCCAGTCCGCTCCCGGAATTGTAAGAAAACTCGCAATAGTCAACATTATGAGCGGCATATTGGATCTGAAGCCCGTTTCCACTGGAGTAATTGAACTTACAATAACGCAGATAACCGCTGGCAGAAGTATTGATGAAACTGGTTGAACCGTAATATACATACACGTAGTTCATAGCGGGGGCTGCGGCAGTATCGCCAAAGCGCAAGCCACCCCAATCTCCACGATCGGGAGAGCTTTGACTGCCATCGGCATTCAGATCTCCACCATGGACATCATCTCGATATGAAGTGAATACTATAGGTGCGACGGCACTGCCATTTGTCAAAAGTGTACCTGATATCTCAAGTGACCCGGAAAAAAACTTCACGACTGATCCTACCTGAACATCAAGCGTACTTCCCACCGGAACCGTTGCTGCATAGATCAGATACTGCTGTCCGGGGTTGATTTGATGATATCCCGATAATGTGGAAAATACCAGATAAACTGCGTTGAAGTAATTGTTTTGTATCGTGTTGTTCTGCAAGGGATACAGAACCGAATAGTGGGAGTTTATGGCATATTGGCCATTGTTATTCAACTGGTTGCCCGAGATCGTATATACATCCTCGGAACTGACGTAGTAAAGACCGATACCATCCCCAAGATTGTATGATAAGTCACTGTCTTGAATGTCATGTGGATGATACTGCAGCGTGATACCGGTATTGCCTGCATAGCGTACGCTGATATGATTGATGTTACCGCGATTTGCAGTATAAACCTGTATGCCGCCATAACGAACAACAACATAGGAGAGCTGGGGTGCTCCGGCAGTATCGTTGTAGATAATATTCCCCCAATCCCCGGGTTGAGGAACGCTGTCTTCTCCGTCCGCATTGAGGTCACCACCTATGCTGTCGTCTCTGAATGAAGTAAAGAATATCTGCTGTACTTCATTCCCGGCGCATACCAAGGTACCATTGACGGTCAATGGACCTGCCATAAATTTCACCACAGCCCCGGGAGCCAGATCCAAAGACGAACTTTCTGCAATGGTCAGATGATTGATCACCGCAACGTTTCCGCTGCCCCATTGGTGATCTCCCACCAGCGTGCTATAATTGAAGCAGGGAGCATTGATACGATTTTCCACATACATATTGGCACTCATAGGATAAACTGTGCTATAGCTTGTTAAAACCGGGTACTCGCTGCTCTGCCCGATGAAGTTGTCTTCAATCAGATAGGGCGTTTCAGAGCTCACTCCATACAAATTGATACCGTTACCAATAGTACTTATAATCATATTGTTTGTAAGATCATGCGGAAAACTCTGGAGGTATATCGCATTGCCGTTATTATGGGCAAATACGTTGTTGCTGATAGTGCCCCGATAGGTGCAATAGAGGCTGATTCCAGAACCGTAAAACATTCGCAGATGCTGTATCTGAGGTGCATGCGAAAGAGATTGGTACACAATGCCGCCCCAATCTCCTGCTGCAGGCATACTGGCAGCCCCATCTGCATTCCAATCGCCTTCCTGCGTATCATCCTTATATGAGGTGATCACTACCGGTGATTGTTGATCTCCCAGCAGATTCAACTCTCCATAGACAGTGATATTACCGCCTATAAACTTGATCAGAGTTCCGGCCGCAATGGTCAAAGACTGACCTTCCGGGATGTATAACTGGTTCAGTACGACCCGCTGAGCGTTGCTGAATTGCACTGATCCAAGGATCGTGCATTGATAGTATTGCACGGTGTCGTACATGTTACCAGAAAAGCTGTTGCCTACGATGTTGTTTACATTGCAGTAATAGAACACGATGGCATAGGAGCCATTGTCTTGCAGGATGTCAAAGTACAGGCCATAGTTATTGATAGAATACCTGATGCTGTTGCGTTGCATATTCGCTGTAGCTTGTGCTCCGGTTACTCTTATGCCATACCAGCCCGCTCCGGCAGGATTGCCAAAGGAGCCGGATATCACTTCACCCACACTGTCATCGTGCATGGATGTGTAGTAAATGGAATCCCCCTCACTGACCGCATTGAGACTTCCTTCGCAGTTCAAGGAGATCCCGTAACCAAATTTCAATATCGCACCGGGCATCAGAACAAGTGTCGAGCCTTCGGATACGCTGAGATTGCCATCGATATAGTAAGTTCCGGCATTCCATGTCTGCCCCGACACATCTCCATTCTTCACCTGGTAAGCCATCATCAAAACAGGCAATATCAACAAAACAAGCACTACCAATCTTTTCATATTCTCCCCAATTCATTCATGATATTGTCACAAAAACAGTCTTGACGAAACTAACGAATGGTGTCAAGGTATAAAAAAACGATCTCTCCCACACCTTTAGGAAATTGCCACATCGAAGAGGAGATGCTGCCGCGATCATGCCGCGCTCGCGGCATGATCGCGGCTAGAGCGCGGCAGGAGCACGGGATAACTCTATGAGGAAGAAAGGTTAGAGAATGATGTATAGCATTATTGTTTTTACTCGGATAGCCGCAAGAAGCAGAAACAAAAAATACATACTTTTACTCACGACCTGATCTCTCCTCTGCCCGGTAGATGCTATTCGATCCGGATTAGCAAGGCTTTTGCTATGGGCTTATTGATGCGAAACTACACTGAAACAGATAAATTGCTTGCCAAAATTGCCATATCCAAAATCGTGGTGTCAATAAGAAGAATAATCTAAAGGAAAGCTTATGGCAGCAATGGCTGATATCCGTAATGGAATGATAATTGAATTCAAGGACGACCTCTACGAAGTAGTAGATTTCCTGCATGTAAAACCCGGTAAAGGCAGCGCCTTTGTCCGCACCAAGATGAAGAGCGTGCGCACCGGTAAAGTAATAGAAAACACTTTCAGAGACAGTGATGTTCTCACCACCGTCAGGGTGGAGCGCACCAAGAAAGAATATCTCTACAGAGATGGAGATTTCTACATATTTATGGATAGTGAGACTTTCGAACAGATCACGGTGGATGCTGCCAAGATCGGTGACAACGACAAGCTCATTATGGAAAATATGGAAGTGATGGTGCTTACTTCTCCCAGCGGAGAGATATTGGGCCTGGAACTGCCCACTTCTGTGGTTCAGACCATCGCCGAATGCGAACCCAACGTCAAAGGTAACACAGCTTCGGGCAGCGGCAAGGTCGCTTTTACTGAGACCGGGCTGCGTCTGATGGTACCATTCTTCGTCGAAGCCGGCGAGAAGGTCAAGATTGACACTCGCACCGGCCAGTATGTTGAAAGAGCTAATAAATAAGAGATAAGAGGATAAAATGGGAAAAGTTAAGAGCTTTCAAGCCAAGACTGCACACGACAGGACCAATGAAGGCAAGATCATGTGCGAAGTCTGCAAGACCGAGATCAAGCGCATTAAGCTGATCACTAACAAGAAATCCACCGGCGGCTGGGTTCCTCAGCCTGAATTCCAGTCCATCTGCAAGTGCAACGAAGCAGATATCATGGCCGGAAAAACCGTCTAAAAGATCAATCGACCAAGATTAGACCAAAAACTGCTCCTCTCCACGCGGGAGGAGCGTTTTTTTTATTGACTAATGTTATGCCGGCAATAAGCTTGCACCAGCGTGGCAGACTTGCTTGTCCGATGCTGTGGATTTATATCTTTACCAATCTACCGGTATTCCGGAAAACTGCCAAGGGGTTTGAACTGATGAACTGTAGTAAACTCGCAAGTGTATTGATCTTGCTAATCCTGGCGGCAAGCACGGCTTATGCCCTGGTGCCACCTCATCCGTCGTATCGTCAAATACCGACTGCCTACCGGCGCTCGATGCCCGAGCTGCCCAAGGGCGGGATCTCTGCTCCCAAAGGCGAGATACTAAACAACATCCTTGTATTGAGAGTACAATTCCCCGATCTGGCATTTTCCAATTCTGCCGCTTATCCGGATAGTCTGGTGCACGACGAGGCTTTCTTTGAGCGTTGGATGCTGCATTTGGCAGATTTCTATGCCGATGCATCGCGAGGGAATTATCTCCTGGAATGGACTATGTGGCCGCAAGTCTTTACAATGAGCAGGCCGATCGCCTATTACGGTGGGGATACAGCGGAAAATATAGATGATAAGCTGGAAGAGATGCTGGTGGAACTGGCAGCAATGGCAGATCCAGAAGTGGATTTCAACCAATATGGCGGAATAATCGTTTTCCACTCCGGAGGCGGACAGGAAGCCGATATATCGGGACTGGCCACCGAATCGATCTGGTCCACTTTTGTAACGCGAAAGAATCTCCAAGCCGCACTGGATCCGGAAAATGACGACTTTCAGGGAATCAGCACAGCGGACGGAGTATTCCTGAAGAATATCGTGATTGTGCCGGAGCAGGAGTACTTTGATTACTATCTGGATAGCCCTGAAACCAGCGGTTACTTGTTTAGCCTTTACGGCGTGCTCTGCCATCAATACAGCCATCTGATCGGCTTGCCGACACTCTTTGACAATGACAGTTCAAACGGACGGAGCCAAGGTGTGGGCAATTGGTGCATCCTCGGAACCGGCGTCTGGAATGCCAATGGCTATGTGCCTGCTCAGCTATCCGCTTGGGGCAGGGCATATATGGGCTGGGATACTCCGCAGATTATCAATCAGGATGCCGAGGACCTGGTGGTGGATTACTATCTCAATCCTGATCCCAGCCACCCCACGATCTATAAGATTCCTATCTCAAACCGGGAATACTTCTTGGTGGAAAACCGCCAGCAGAATCCCGATGCCAGCTTGGATCCTCATGATAATCAACCAAGTTTCAGCTTCAAGCTATTGCCCGAGGGAGAGCAGGATTATTACGAGCATTACCCGCTCAGACCTTACTTTAACTTTATGGAAAACCGCTACAAGGGCTGTGAATGGGACTTTATGCTTCCCGGCTTGGGCGGACCACTGCTGCCAAATCAAAGCACTGTTACGGATGGCTCCGGGATCCTGATCTGGCATATTGACGAGAATATTATCGAGGCGAATTTCGATCCGGGCTTTGAGAAGAACCGGGTAAATGGCAATGCACTCCACAAGGGAGTCGATCTCGAAGAGGCAGATGGGATCGAACATCTTGATACAGCTCTGTTTGACTTTTACATGAATGGCGGCCCTTACGACAGTTTCCGCCAGGATAACAACGACTATTTTGGAACCAACATCGTTGATGGCCTGCTCTCGCTACCGGCTGCAACCAGCTATTACGGGGGCACTCCGGTGGAAGTTTATGACATCTCAGAATCAGCTCTGCAGATGAGCTTTTCAGTAAGACTGGATTGGAAGCTGGACACTTATTACCAAGGCGAGAATGTATTCAACGCGACCTGGCTCGATCTCGACAACGACCAAGAACAGGAACTGCTCTATATTATGCCCGATGGCAGTATCTATGCTTGGAAGAATGAGCAATTGATGCAGGGTTACCCGTTGCAGGCAGATAGCTTGGCATACAATTATACGGCGAGTGGATCGGCTGTCTATTTACCTCAGCAGGTGCAAAACCTTGCGAGGATGAGGAAGCTGGAAGGCGGAAGCCTACAGACAGTCTTCAATCAGGTTAATACACGCTGGGCTGCTCAGCCGGTTGATATTGGGGATGAATTGATCGTCTGCCTCAATCCGGCTGCTGAGAATCTTGGCACCCGTATCATGCGCATCGAGAAATCCAATAATGCGATGAATCCTTTTGTGGATTTGGAGCAGAGGATAGTAGCCAATATGAGCTATGCCGATGATAAGCTTTGGATGCTGACCAAATCAAGCGGCAACCGGTATCTGGGAATGCTGCTGGATGTAAATACCGGCATCTTGGAGCAATTCACGCTTCCCATCGAGCTCGATTCCACTATAGTTTCGATTAGCACGGTGAAACTGAATCACGGACAAAGCAGTTACAATCTCTTGGTTCAGACTCTCAAAGCCGTGTATGCCTTTGATATGCAGATGAATCTGATACCGGGCTACCCCTACATTCACGATCGTACTTGCACGGCTCCGCTTACCATAGCAGATTTTGACAGAAACAACAGTCCCGATATTATCTTGGGGACAGCCAACGGTGTGATCGTATTGGACGCCTCTGGTTCGCTGGTCGGACAGACAGAGCTCAGCAGTCCAATCCCTGCAACAATCAGCTCCGGAGCAATGGTATTGGATCTGGATAATGATGGCAGAATGGAGATTATCGGGAGCTTCTCAAACAACCGTCTGGCTGCTTGGGATGATGGCTTCAGGCTCAAGAGCGGTTATCCGGTATCTTTCCCCGAAACCTCAAGAGGTCTGCCTAAGATCGGCAAAGCCAGCGACAACCTCTGGTATGCCTGGGTCGCAACGGATATGGGCAGAATCTATCGCAAACAACTGGGTGCTACCGCTCCCGGCAGCTTGGATAGCCTTTGGATTACCGAATATGCCAATCTGCAAAGAACCTCCTCCTATGAACCACCGGTCCAGAGCAATGTCTATGCTACGAATCAGGTCTTCGTACCGGGTGAAGTCTATTTCTATCCCAATCCTTTGAAATCAATCTACGAGCAAGTGGTGCGCCTCAGTGTTATGACCAGCGAGGATGGCCCGGTCGAGCTCAAAATATATGATGTCAGCGGTGCTTTGGTATTCAGCCAGAGAGCTATTGCCAAAGCCTATTT
The DNA here is from genome assembly GCA_964433815.1 of uncultured Candidatus Cloacimonadota bacterium. Classification (GTDB taxonomy): domain Bacteria; phylum Cloacimonadota; class Cloacimonadia; order Cloacimonadales; family Cloacimonadaceae; genus PHBP01. The sequence continues at coordinate 12,044 of CAYSSP010000021.1, read as the reverse complement.
GCGCAATCGTGAGATCTTCAGTATCCCTGCTGCCAGGCTGGCATCAGGAGTCTATCTGGCAACCGTCAAAGCCGGAAATGATGTGAAGAGCTTACGCTTTGCTATCGAGAAATAATGGAGTATGAAAATGAGATATAAAGCAATTCTAATTGGGGCGATCATCAGCTTGGCGATCTCTCTGGCTTATGGACAAGTGGATAATTCCGGCGAATACGGATTCAAGTTTCTCAGTATCCCTACCGATCCGGCAGCTTTGGCCCTGGCCGGCAGAGCACCTGATGCTCTTTCCGTTACAAGTGCCTTTGCGCTACAGCCTGCCATCAGTACGATCGACAAGCAACGCAGCGTGGGGGTTTCGCATACCAAATGGCTGCAGGATACAGATTTTACCAATGTCTATTACAGCTATTCAACCAGGAGAAATCACTTCGGGCTGCTGCTCAGGAATCTCAGCTATGGCACGATCGAGAAACGAGATGATGCCGGTAACATCATTGGAACTTACAGCCCGCTTGATATGGGCATTATGGCAAACTATTCACTGAGGATCACTCCCAGCCAATATCTGGGCTTGAATGCCGGTGTGCTTTACGAGAAACTGGCGACAGCATCGAGTATTGGGCTTTCGACAGATCTGGGCTATACTTGGCTGCCTCCGATCGCTGATACAAGGCTATCTTTGGCTATCAGGAACATCGGCCTGAGCACCAAGATGAACGATGAAGCAATAGATCTGCCGCTCTTGGCAGATCTGGATCTCAGCAAGGGTATCAGCATCAACGAAGCAAGACTCTTGGTGGGAGCTTCCGTCTCAAAGCCGATCGATGAAGAGCTGAAGGGAACGGTGCACTCGGAGCTTTCCTATCGTGATTTGCTCTATCTGAGAGCGGGATACCGGATCAACTATAGCGGAAATGCCCTGAGCGCAGGCTTGGGTATCAGATACCAGAACTTTGGTGTGGATTACGGCTGGGCGGATTCTGTGGATGAGCTCAATTCCATCCACTCACTGGCCTTGAGCTATCACTTTTAAACAGGATAAGAATGAGATATTACACACTGCTGATCATCAGCCTGCTGCTTTGCTGCATCGGGATTGCCGGAGCCGATAGCATTAGCCCCGGACAGCTTTTATTCAAGACAGAAGCACCCATAACTGTGCGCGGAGATAGAACCGGACTAAGTGCTTTCGACAGCTTTTTGGATAATCTGGGAGCGACCAATCTGAGACCTCTCAAGGGGATGCACCTGCCCCAGTATTATTCCGTCACTATACCTGCAGATAGGAATCCGGCTGATTTCTCCGGAGAGATGTACCGCTTTGAGGGAATAGAATATATCCAGCCGAATTATCTCAGGAAGATGCTGATAGAGCCCAATGATCCGCTCTTTTCGAGACAGTTGCACAATATCTGCTCTATCCCAAGTGCGTGGAATCTCACCACGGGAAGCCCAGTTGTTGTAGTAGGAATAGTGGATTCTGGAGTACTCCTGAACCATCCTGACTTAGCAGAAAACATCTTCGTCAACGAAGCAGAGATCCCTGATAATGGCATAGATGACGATGGCAATGGCTATATCGACGACTATATGGGCTGGGACTTTTGTGACGCACCTGAACTGGCAGATCAAGCTCTGGGAGACTTTATGGAGCCTGATAACGACCCTTCGGACGAGAACTTTCACGGAACTCACGTTGCAGGTATCGTTGGTGCAGTCGGCAACAATGGTCTTGGCGTCAGCGGAGTGGCTTGGTCAGTAAAACTACTTGCAGTAAGAGCGGGTTTTCGTACGACTCAATCTCAGGGTTATCTTCAGGATGACGATGCTGCCGCAGCAGTGATCTATGCTGCCGATATGGGAAGCTCAGTCATCAATATGAGCTGGGGAGATCCAAACTACTCTCCGATCATTGCTGATGCCTGTGAATATGCTCACCGTAAGGGTGTTAGTTTGGTTGCCTCTGCAGGAAACGACCCGGTACCGATATTGTCATATCCGGCAAGGCTATCAAACGTGATCTCTGTCGGTGCAGTAAACAAGTCCAGAGTCTTGGCGGGTTTCTCCAGCTATGGAGTAGATCTGGACTTGGTAGCCCCTGGTGAATTGGTTTTGAGTACCTACAAGCTTGATGCACCTGATCAGTATATTGAACAAAGCGGGACATCCATGTCTTCTCCGTATGTGGCAGGTGCTATAGCGCTGCTCAAAGCTCTCCAGCCTGAATTGACCCCAACAGAAGTGCGCTCACGTCTGCTTAATTCGACAGACGATCTGGGAGCGTTGGGCTTTGATATCAGGTATGGGCACGGTCTGTTGAATGTCCGCAAGCTCATGGAAAATACAAATCCACCCCTGATTGAGATAACGAATCCAATGGAAATGCAGGGGATAAACGGTTCCTTTACCATTAGAGGAACCATCTCAGGAACTAACTTCCATCGTTACACCGTTATGAGATCCAGCAAGGATACACCATCTGCCAGCGACTGGAAGAACGTCCACGATGATACCAGTGATCCTTATTACTACTATCAGCAAGTACAAGATGGAGCAATAGCTCAGTATTATATCCCGGATCATATGCCCGAGGGAAACTATATTATCAGAATCCAGTACAAGGATATCTTGGGTAATACCTATAACTACTATAGGACTGTGCTGTATGACAATTCAATCCCACAGCTTAGAACCGAGACCTTGGCTGGATTCAAGCGATACGACAGACAGAATGCAAAGTACTATGCTACTGCAATCTTCAACGAGCCGGTCAGAAGCAGCCTGCGCATCATCGCCTCAGATGGAACAGAACATTACAGCTACTCGACCAATCTGGATAGCTTGCAGGTGTGGGCTTTCCCGGTGGGAGTTCCCCCGGGACCGGTAAGAATACAGATCAGTGCTACAAACTTCTCCGGTCTGGCGTACCTTAGCCAGCTCTATCCTAATTTTATCAATGTCCAATATGAGACTATCCCGACACACGGCTTTACCAGCCAGAATCTCGGGCCTGCCAGAGTTCCAATGTCCAAAGTGCACGATTTTGACGGCAACGGGATCAAAGAATACATCGCCATGGATCTCCCAACCAGTGGTTATGGCAGAGTAAGGGCATATGAACCTTCGCCTGCAGGACATCTGATGATGCATGACTTTGAAGATAACTTCCGTCCCTTGTCTCTGGGTAATACAAATGCCTCGGGTCAGGAGTTACTGGGACTGAAAGCTGATAGAGTCTATCTACGGGAAACACAGACCACCGTGCTCTATCCCAATGAGATAGTCTGGGCAGATTCAGCCGTGGCGGGCGGAACCATGGCAAATTATACCAGCGGTCCTACCGGTATCCTGGTGGTGAAGAACCTCCCTACGGAAAACGTAATTCAGGCCTATCAAAGGGATAATGCCGGAGTGATGAGAGCCAGAAACACCCTCAGAAACACTACCACCACCTCGCTCAGAAACACCTTTATTCCCACAATCCTGGTAGAGAATCTGGACAATGACAACCTACCGGATATCCTCTGTGCGGATACAGATGGCGACGTGATGATCTATGAAGTTTTGAATCATAACAACCAGCAGCTTAGCTGGTCTCACAGATTGCCGGTTGCCAATACGTATCAGATTACGACCGGAGACTTCAACGGTAACGGAACCAAGGACTTTTTCGTAGGCGGATACTACACAAACATCCTAAATCCAGATATGAATTTCTGGTACTTCGAAGGCTTTACAAGCACCGCGAATGATTCTTACAGCTCTATGGGATCGATAATGTTCAATACCGTCCAATCCCAGAACAGCATCCACAGCGCTGATCTGGATGATGATGGCAAAGATGAGATCATCCTCGCGCTATCACCCAGCCTATACACTATCAAGCACGAGAACGGAAACTGGAAACCAACTTTCTATGGAGAAAGCTTCCAAACATACCAGATAGCAAGCTGGACAGACCAAGATAACAAGATCAGATTCCTCACCAATACCAGAGGTACAGCAGATTCCACTTACGCAGCAGAATGGAGAAAGGACACTCCCTTTACTGGTCCTCCCACTCCCATATTGATGGGTGTGGTACCTCAAAACGAGAATGAAGTCTTGATAAGCTGGTTATCAGACGGAGCCTCTGCTTACAACGTCTATCGCAAGAATCCTGATGGCACAATTCACAGAATAGCCCAGACTGACAGTCTCAGCTATCTGGATACCGGATTGGTGGAAAGCCAGCCTTATGAGTACAGAATCTCATCAATCCACAATAGCTATGATCCCAATGAGAGTGTCCCAACCCTCTGGGAGAGAGTGATCCCCTATAGAAAACCCGCTGTAACCTCGATTACTATGATCAGTCCGTATGAACTACGCTTGATCTTCAATCAGGCTTTGGCTCCCGATGCCATCAACCCCGGCTACTACTGGGTTGACCAAGCTATCGGAACGCCCAGCTCCGTAAACCTGATAGAGAACCACTGGGGTATCCAATTACGCTTTAGCAGACCCTTCAGCTCAAGCGTGGGAACCTATACAATCAAGTTTCAAAACTTACGTGGCTTAACCGGAGTCTCCCCGCTCCAAAACACATATACTTTCGGTTATGTAGTTGATACGACTTCTCCCAGGATTGTGGATGCCATTACCAATAGCGGTCACCAATCCGTTCTGATAGTCTTCAACGAAACGATTAGTCAGGAAGGTGTGAGCAATCTGAGTAATTATCGCCTTACACTCCCAGCCACTGATCAAGAGAACCGCATCATTGGAGCGCTCTTGCAGGATAACGCAATCCTGATCACCTTCCAAAGCAAGCTAAAGTACTCGAACCAACCCTACTATTTGGAAGTAAACGGATTAAAGGACCTGAGCGGCAACCAGATCTCTCCCCAATACAACTTCGCCCGCTTCCTGCTGGAGGATATCAGGGATCTTTCCAAGGTCAAGATTTACCCCAATCCCATCCACGCAGGAGAGCAGCATTGGCTTACTTTTATCAACTTCCCTGCCGGCAAGAAAGGCCGGATAGCCATCTATGATACCAGTGGCAATATCGTTTACAGCAGTGCCATTGGTCCTTTCAATGTAGCGACCAACAATATCACCTGGCGCTGGAATCTTATCAATCAAGGCGGTTCCCGGATATCCAGCGGAATCTACTATTATGTGATTGAGATGGATGGCGAAACCAAGAGGGGACAAATCGCTGTAATAAGGTAGGTAGTAATGGCATTTAGCAAAGAAGAAGAATTCGACGAGTTATTGGATTTTGATATAGAAGAAGAAGTCTGGGAAGAGCTGGAATCTACTGAACAGACTGCCTTCCTTGCCCATTTGATCCGCCAAGGCGAGACAGAGATGGAGACCGAGACCAGCCTGGACGAGCTCGAGCGCCTGGCTGAAACTGCCGGGATTCAGACGCTCGGACGCTACAAGCAAAAAAGGGCAAACCCGGAACGTAGCACCTTCTTTGGCAAAGGATTCCTCGAGGACATCGCTCACAGAATGCTCCAAGCCAAGGCAGACATCCTGATCGTAAACGAAGAGCTCTCCCCTATTCAAGCCCGCAACATCGATAAAACCTACGGCATCCGTGTGATTGACAGAACCGAAGTGATTCTTTCCATCTTCCACGATCATGCCAAGACCCGTGAAGCCAAGCTACAGGTCAAGCTTGCCGAGCTCGAATACCAGCTTCCCCGTCTGCGCAAGCTCTGGGGACACTTTGATAAGGAACGCGGTTCCGCGCGTAGCAGAGGCGGCAGCGCTTCCCGCGGTATGGGTGAAAAGCAGATTGAGATAGATCGCCGCCTGGTCCGCAGCCAGATTCGAGCCATCAAACGCAATATCGATCAAGTAGTCCAGCATAAAGAGACTCAACGTAAGCAGCGGGATAATGTGCGCAAGATTTGCATCGTTGGCTATACCAATGCCGGAAAATCAACCCTGTTTAACGCTCTCACCGATGCCGGTGTCTTGGTTCAGGACAAGCTTTTTGCCACTTTGGACAGTACTTCGCGCCAGCTTAAGCTGGACACCGGTGCTCCGGTCGTGCTTTCCGATACGGTAGGCTTTATCTCGAGGCTGCCGCACCATCTGGTGGCATCCTTCAAAGCTACCCTGATGGAAGTCCAGAATGCCGACCTCCTGCTCCATGTAGTCGATAGCGGAGATGACCGTCTGGATTATTATGTTGATCAGGTCAACGATGTGCTTACCCAGATCGGAGCGAACAATATCCCCCAGATACTGGTCTTGAACAAGGCTGACACCCTGGATTCAACCTTCCGGCTTTTTGTTGCCAAGCGATATCCCGAGGCCATCTTTATCTCGGCAAAACTTCAGGATAATCTGGATGGTTTACTCCAACGAGCCCAGGAAATGATCTTTCATACTGAGATACTGAAACTGCATATCCCCTATGACAATACTGCACTGGTGGCAAAGCTGCATGAGCTTGCCAAAATACACGTCGAGGATTACCGGGACGACGCTGTCTATCTCGAGATCACCATCAGCGCAGAAGACAGACATCTAATCAAAGATTATATAGAATAAAGGAGTTACAATGCCACAGATCATTAGTGCCTCTGATGCTGCGAAACTGGTCAAGCCAGGCTGCCGTCTGCTTATAGGCGGTTTTCTCGCAGTTGGCGCACCTGAAAACCTGATCGATGCCATCGTCGAAGAAGGAGTCAAGGATTTGCACATGGTAGTGATTGCCTCGGATTATGAAAACCGGGGGATCGGTAAGTTGGTCGTGAACCGTCTGGTAAAAAGTGCACAAGTATCGCATCTCGGAACCAACAAAGAGATTCAAAACCAGATGAATAGCGGTGAGATAGCGATCGAGCTCGTTCCCCAGGGAACCCTGATGGAACGTGTCCGAGCTCATGGCTTTGGCCTTGGCGGAGTACTCACACCCACGGGACTGGGAACAGTCGTTCAGGAAAACAAACAGGTGATCTCAGTGGAAGGAAAAGACTTCCTGCTGGAACCCGCCATTGGTGGAGATGTCGCCATTATCAGAGCTTACAAAGCTGACAAAATGGGTAATCTGATCTATCGCAAGACTGCCCGAAATTCAAACCCGATCATGGCAACCGCTTCCCCCATCACCATTGCGGAAGTAGATGAAATAGTCGAGATTGGAGAGATCGATCCTGAAGATGTCATCACTCCCGGAGTCTTTGTAAGTCACCTGGTATTGCACAAGGAGGCCTCCAATGGATAAACGTGTAATGATCGGAAAACGTATCGCCCAAGAGCTTAGAGATGGCGACTATGTAAATCTCGGTATTGGCCTGCCCACCGAAGTGGCAAATCACATTCCCACCGGAGTCCACGTGGTTTTCCAATCAGAAAATGGTATGCTGGGCGTAGGTCCCTGCCCGGAACCCGGTGCCGAGGACAAAGATATGATAAATGCCGGCGGAGGTTTTATCACCTGCACACCCGGCGCAGCCTATTTTGATAGCGCCACCAGTTTTGGTATTATTCGAGGTGGGCATATCGATATCACCGTCCTGGGATCGCTTCAGGTGGATCAACACGGCAATCTGGCAAACTGGATGATTCCCGGCAAGATCGTCCCCGGAATGGGCGGTGCAATGGATCTGGTTACCGGAGCAAAGAAAGTGATCGTCGCTACCGAACACACAGATAAATACGGCAATTCCAAGATTCTGAAGGAATGTACCCTCCCGCTTACAGCCAAAGGAAAGGTAAGCCTGATCGTAACGGAGATGGCAGTCCTGGAAGTAAGCCACGATGGCTTAATCCTACGTGAGATTGCCGAAGGACTTAGCGTAGAGGATGTGGTAAAAGCCACCGACGCACCTCTGATCATCCCGGAGACAGTCTCCACCATCAAGCTATAAAAATCACTATACCAACCTTAGGGAGCGATTGACCAAAGCTGCATATCATGCTTGGGTGATCGCTCTCTCTTTATTATCATCAAGTTTGATCCTTGTTCTCCTATTAGCTGCTGCCGCGCTCTAGCCGCGGTGCTGCCGCGATCATGCCGCGAACGCGGCAGGATCGCGGCAGGATCGTCCAGTTATGATGGCTTTATCCTTGAGGAGAGTAATAGTATCTGACTCATATCAAACAGCTAAGAGCAAAACCTAGCTATAATCATATAGCATTAGGGAATATAGTCTTAAGATGCAGAGCTTGCCTACTGCAGTATTGATTCTAATGGGATTTAGATACTACTGAAGAGTTCTTCGTTGAGGCTGGATTTTGAAGAAATTGTCTTGAGGATGAGGTCGAATTCGCGGTAAAAGGTGCGCACTACGAGGGGATCAAACTGCGTACCGGAGTGTTCCAACAGTTCTTCTGCGGCAGCCCTGGGCTCCAGATTGGTACGGTATGCCCGGCGACTGGTCATTGCATCATAGGAATCTGCAACACTTACAATTTTGGCATAGCTGCTGATCTTATCTCCCTTTAGACCATAGGGATAACCTGTGCCATCCTGACGCTCGTGGTGCTGAAGAATAATATCGTTCACAGCTTTGGGCAAGCCCAAGGGAGAGATGATTTTGGCGCCGTGGATGGGGTGTTGCTTGATCTGGTCGTATTCATCCCGACTAAGCCGGTGATTCTTGGTGACGAGCGCATTTATCCTGCCGATCTTGCCCAAATCGTGCAGCATTGCGCCGATACGCAGATAACGCAGTTCCTCCGCATCGAGTTTGAGCAAGCGCCCCAGTAAAAGGCTGATGGTTGTAACTCTCTCAGAGTGGCCAACCGTATAGACATCAGATACTTCTATAGCATTGATCATGGAGTTGATAGCGTTCAGGTAGTGCGTCTCAAGCTGGCTTTTTGCCTGAAGCAATTCGACTGTTCTCTTTTCAACCAGCATCTCCAGCTTGTTTTGATAGAGAGTGTTTTGTACCAGAAGCTGATTCTTGTTGAGTGCTTGTTTTACGGTTAACATCAGTTCTGCGGCTTCAAAAGGTTTGCGCAGGAAGTCAAAGGCGTTGAGTTGGATAGCCCTTCTCATCACTGATGCTTCCATCATACCTGTCATCAGAATCACCTGGATATTGGGATTAAACTTGTAGATTCGTTCCAATAAATCGATTCCGCTATAACCGGGCATACAAATATCCGAAACTACGACGCTGATCGGTTCGCTGGATAGTATGTTTAAAGCATCTTCAGGGGATGAAGTTGTGAGCACTTCGGTCAGGGGTAGTTCCCGCAGCATCGTTTGCACGCAGCGCAGCATGGAAAGATCATCTTCAATAATCAGGATCTTGCGGTAAACGCCGGATTCGGTATCGAGATTGTCAAAATTGTCGTTGTATGGCTTATACATCAGAATATACTTTCCGCAGGGATGTCTTCCTGCCAGCAGCGTTCATCGTTGTTGCGTATGCTGTTTACGTATTTGGATACGGGACGCAGCTTTAGCAGGCCATCGGGAAGAGGATTGAGCAGTGAGCTTAGAATTTTGGGATCGGAGTTTTGGGGATTGAGCCAGGCATCAAAAGAGGAGCTGGTAAGGATTACCGGCATACGATCATGCAGACCGGAAATATCGGTATTTGCTGCTGTTGTAATGATGCCACAACTGGGTATATACGATCCATCAGGAGCTGTCCAGCTATCATAGATCGCTGCCATATAGAGCAGATCACCCTCGGCAGGATGAATAAAGAAGGGAGCTTTATCGCCCTTGCGCCACTCATAGAATCCATTGGCGGGAATCAGGCAACGGCGACGGGCAAGCCCTGTCTTGAAAGTAGGTTTTTCGAGGATGCTTTCACTGCGGATATTGATCAAATTGAACTTGCCAATCTCCCGACTCCAGGAGGGGATCAAGCCCCAGCGGAAATGCCCGGGATAACGAATATTGTCTTTAGTCAGGATCGCGACAGTGGTTTGAGTGGGTGCCAGGTTGTAGTTGATCTCGATCTGCTCGCTCAGGTCTTTGATCTTCAATTCGTCAATCAGCTTCTTGAGCTGTTCGTGCTTGATCACCTGAGCGAAGCGTCCACACATCAGGAATCTTTATCCTTCTTCGTTTTGGGAGATGAAACACCAATCCTGGCACAGTGACGGCTGATAGGGCAGCTTTCGCAGCGTGGTCTGAGCGGGGTGCACAGGTTTTGTCCAAAAGCCACAATATAGGAATTAACCGTCAGCCAATGCTTGGGAGGGAGGATATCCCTCAGAGCCATCTCGCTCTCCAGAGGGCTTTTAGTCTTGATATAGCCCCAGCGGTTGCAGATGCGATGAACGTGAACATCTACGCATATCGCAGGCAAGCCAAAGGCCACCGCGCGCACCAGATTAGCCGTCTTGCGGCCTACGCCGGGGAGTTTGATCAGATCTTCTATCTCGGAGGGAATCTCTCCGCCAAAGAGCTCGTTCAATGCTTTTGGCAAAGCTTTGAGATGCTTGGTCTTTTCTCTGTGAAAGCCCACCTTGCCAATCAAGCGATTCAATTCATCTGCATCAATGGCATCTAGATCGGATGGATTCTGAACAACCTTGAAAAGGGCTGATACAGCAGAAGCAGTAGTCTGATCTTTGGTTCTGGCACTGAGGATCGTGCTGACCAAGACCTTGAAGGGGTCTTGGGTTTGCGCCTGAATCAGATCTACTATGGGCGTTTGCACCGTATGGAAGTGCTTTCCCAGCTCTTCCATTACGGCGTCGATGTCAAAGGCAGACCTTTTGCTCAGTGAGACTCCTTATCAGGCTTCCTGGAGCTTTACTATTACCTTGTTGCCTTCAATAGCCAGCACGGTTACTTTGGCATTCTCTTCGATCCGGGTGTTGTCTTCGGATACTGCAGACCATTCCTCTCCACCGATCTTGACATAGCCTTTGGAATCCGGCAGGATCTCTTTGGTCACAATACCGGCTTTTCCGATCAAAGCTTGTACGTTCGTGGCTCCTCCGGTATTGCTGAGCACTTTCTTGCCGAGCTTGCGCATAAAAAGGAATGCTACGAAGCTGAAAATGGCAAAGGTAAGAATCTGCAGCGGAACGCTTCCCCCAATAAAGGGCAGAAAGCAGAGCAGACCGGTGATGATTGCACCGATAGCAAAAGAGAGGAAGAAGAAGGCGGGATCAACTATCTCGATGATGGCAAAGATGATCCCCAAAGCCATCCAGATATGCCAGGCTTGCATTGTCATCCTAACTCCTAGTCCCGAGGCTCCTCTTGGTCGTCCTCGGAAGCGGCTCGTTTGTCTTTGTATATACGTTTAACTTTACGGCTGCGGTTGCCATAACTATAGCGTCCGGTATAGGAACCGTAACCACCATATCCACGATATGAGTAGTTTTGCAGGGCATTGTCCAGTCCGAATCCCTTGATTCCAAGCATTGCCAGAAGATACATCAAAAGGCGTACGCCAAAGTACACTATCATCACTGCTACAGCTAATACCAAGAGATAAATGGCGAATTTTTTGACGAAAAATACCAGGACTCCGGTAAGCGAGGCATTGCTCCCGGCAGGACTAACGATTACATAAAGCAGGCTTTGATCAGCAGATTGGAGACGCTCAAGCTTGTCCAAGGTCTGACGGATCAACTGGTTGAGGTGGTCCATTCGACGATTTTCCACTTCGGAACGCAGCCTGATGGCATCGAGAGTAGCCCATTCGTTGCGATATGATTCAAGGCGTTGCTCTTCCAAATCTACATTGGTGGAGACGAGGCTGGAATCAGTGAAGCTTTCGCTGGTCGTAATTGAGGCAATCTTTGAAATTCGGGATTTGAGCTCAGGCAACCTGTTGTTATCCACTTTGAAGATATAGGTGCCGGCATTGGCCGTTTCGCGACTGTGAACCGGGACGTCGCGGGTGAAATCATTCATGATAACGCTGAGTTTCTGGATGGCACCAGTTTCATTGGAACTGAGAATCAGCTTGCTCTTGTACATCCAAGAGGTTGTCCGAAAGATATCATCCGGTGTGCGGGTATCGATATTGGCCTTTTGACCGGAGAACTTGTAGGTCTGATAGCCTGATATTGCCAGGGCTAATAAAACAACAAATACAGCGATTCCTCTG
>CAYSSP010000020.1:0-57579 GCA_964433815.1 uncultured Candidatus Cloacimonadota bacterium | reverse complement strand
CGATCCCAAACGCGTAGTGCGTATTACGCTGGAGATGTATTCGGATAAGAAGCTCAATAAGAAGCTGGAAGATTACGTCGCCCGCAGTGACCTCAAAGAATTAATAAATGTTATAGATGAAGAAGGTGAAGAATGACAAAGTATGCTTTGATCAGCGTTAGTGACAAGACGGGGATCGAGACCATCGCGGTGGAGCTGGAACGGCTGGGCTATACCATCCTATCCACGTCGTCCACAGCCCGTCACTTGAAGCAGTTTTGCAAAGTGGTGGTAGAAGTATCTGATCTTACCGGGTTCCCGGAGATTCTGGGCGGACGGGTGAAGACACTGCACCCCAAGATTCACGCCGGCATCCTTGCCGACCGGAGCAATCCGGACCATGCCAAGATAATGAAGGACTTGCAGATAGATCATATCGACATCGTGATCGTAAATCTCTATCCTTTTGCCAAAGTACTGGCTGATCCGACCTCTACCAAAGAACAGATCATCGAGAATATCGATATCGGAGGTCCCGCACTGCTCCGTGCGGCAGCCAAGAACCACCGCCACGTAGTGGTTTTGACTCATCCAAACGACTATCAGCCCACTCTCGACTACCTCAGGGAAGAGGGAGAAGTGCCGCTATCCTGGAAGATCAATCTGGCCTTCAAGGCTTTTGCCAAGGTCTCGCACTATGATGCGGACATTGCGGATTTCCTCGAGGAAGAACACGCCGAAGGCGGTATTGCACCTCGTATTCCCGCCTATATCGATCTCTCCTGCACGCTGCATTACGACCTGCGCTATGGCGAGAATCCTCATCAAAGAGCCGGTTTTTACACAGACCGCAGGCAGGGCTGGGATCTCGTGCATGGCAAGGTGCTCTCCTTTAACAACCTGCTGGATATCGACGCTGCCCTGAGGGCTATCAGGCTCTACAACGAGCCCACCGTGATAATCTTTAAGCACACCAATCCCTGCGGCATAGGCAGCGGATTCTCGCTCGCGGATGCCTATCGCAAAGCCTTTGCCACAGATACTATCTCTCCTTATGGCGGTATCGTAGTGGTAAACAAGCCGCTCGACCTGGAGACTGCTGTGATGATCAACAAGATCTTTACCGAAATCATCATCGCTCCCGCCTATCAGGAAGGCGTATTGGAAGTTCTGCAAAAGAAGAAAGATCGCCGTCTGATCCGCTTTGATCCTGAGTTTATTGAAAAGCCCAGCAACCCCTTCCAGCTAAGAGCCCTCACCTGGGGTTACCTCGTGCAAGACTGGGATTTGGTGGGCGAAAGCATCGAAGATTGGCGCGTCGTTACCCGTCGCCAGCCTTCCACAGAGGAGTTTGAGGCGATGATCTTTGGCTGGAAATCAGTAAGCTATCTCAATTCAAACGCAGTCGTGCTGGTGGGCAAGGACCGTGCCATGGGTATGGGCTTTGGACAGACCAGCCGTGTGGATTCCACCACCATCGCCATTATGAAGGCAATCAAGTTCAAACACGATCTCAGCAAAGCCGTCTGTGCCTCTGATGGCTTCTTCCCCTTCCGTGATTCCATCGACGAGCTGTATCAAAACGGCGTCAAAGCCGTGATCCAGCCCGGTGGCTCAAAAGGTGATGAAGAGGTGATCCGGGCTTGTGATGAGCTCGATATTGCAATGGTATTTACAGGTGTCCGCCACTTTAAACACTGAAAACTATTTGACAAGAAAAGGCTTGGCAAAAAAGCTGACCCAACCGAGCGTGGAGATGTGTCCGAGTTGGCTTAAGGAGCACGATTGGAAATCGTGTATACGTGAAAGCGTATCTAGGGTTCGAATCCCTACATCTCCGCCATTTTTTTGCTCTTCTTTTTTACCTATAAATGGCACACTCTTTATAAACTGGAGTTTCAAATGAACGACAACAAACGTTTTCTCCTCATTGGTTGCATTGCTGTTCCCATCATTTTAATCGTGGCATTCTGGATTGGCTATTCTATGACCGCAGGCATGGCCGGTCCCCGCAAAACAGTCGCCAAAAATAGCTGGTTGATCGTTGATCCCAGCGGTATGGTGGCTGATTACAACGAGTTGCAGACAAACGATTTCTGGGATTGGGGCCAACCTTCGGTAGAGGATATCTGCCGCAAGATCAGGTATGCAGCCAAGGATAGCAAGATCAAAGGCATCCTGCTGGAACCCTCCTTTGTGCAAGCCAGCTACAGCGCTATCGGCGAGATTGAACTGGCGCTGCAGGACTTCCGCAAATCCGGCAAGCCGGTGATTGCACATCTCTCGATGGCAGGGCAAAAGGACTATTATCTCTGTCTGGCTGCCAGCAAGATCGCCATGGAACCCTCCGCCTCAGCCGGACTGATGCTGGAAGGAGTCTCCGCAAACATTATGTTTTACAAGGAGATGCTGGATAAGATAGGCGTCACTATGCACGTAATGCAATCCGGCGAATTCAAAGGAGCAGGCGAGCCTTATTCCCAGACTTCACTTTCTGAAGGCACCAAAGAGAACCTGATGCTTGCCCTGAAAGGCCGTTATGACTACCTGATCCAGGCGCTGGAGAGATCCCGCAAGCTCGAACCCGGCAAAGCACAGGAAATCTTTGAGCAGCGTCCCGATTTCTTTATCAATGCCTCTTACGCGCTTGAAAACAAGCTGATCGACCAGCTCGCGGGACGTGACAGCCTCCTCGCCAGCTACCAGATCACCAAGCAAAACAGCATCCGTATCAAGGATTACAAAGATGCCCAGCCCACGCTTGGGAGTAAGGACAGGATCGCTATTGTGAACCTCAATGGTCAGATCGGTCCCTCCTCCGGCTATGCTGCCGATGGCACCATCAGTGCTGCCAAAGTCCAGCGTATCGTCGAGGCCATCGAGCGCGACAGCAATGTCAAAGCCATCGTGCTCCGGGTCAACAGCCCCGGTGGCAGCGCCCTCGAATCCGAGATAATCTATCAAAAGCTGATGCGCCTCAAAGCCGATATGCCCATAGTTGTCTCGATGACAGGCGTGGCTGCAAGCGGCGGATATTACATTAGTTGCGCTTCCGACTACATCTATGCAGATCCGCTTGCCATCACCGGTTCCATCGGAGTGATTATGATGATACCCGAGGCCACCGGACTCTCCCGCAAGATCGGCCTGCGCTCCCAGAGCATCGGCTTTGGCAAATTCAGCGGAGCTTTCGATCCTCTGAATTCCTACGATCCCGAATTTCTGGCATCTCTAAGACGTAATTCCACCGGAGTTTACGACGAATTTAAAGCCAGAGTGATGCAAGCCCGCGGCTACAGCCCGGAAGAGATTGCTTTAGTGGCAGAAGGACGCGTCTTCTGCGCCACCGATGCCAAGGCCAATCGCCTGATCGACGAGATCGGCGGATTGAAAGAAGCCATCGCCAAAGCAGCCGAGCTTGCCAAGCTAAGCAGCTATGAAACAAAGAATTACCCTACCAAAGTAAGTATCTACGAGCTATTGATGGAGAGCAAGTCTTTCCCGATGATGCTCTCACGCCTGACCAAACGTCAATCGTTTGATCCCGAAGATCTTGCCCGGGAATTCCTGAGCCGTCTCTCCACCCGGGAGTGGCTCTATTACCTACCCTACAAAATGGATTAATATGAGAAAAGACAAACTTAATACAGAGATTATCGTGAACGTCCATCCTCTCGAAAAGAGAGTGGCTGTTCTCGAAGAAAACCGCTTGGTGGAGCTCTTCGTAGAGCGCAAAGACAAGCAAAACCCGGTCGGCAACATCTACAAAGGAATCGTCAAAGACGTCCTCCCCGGGATGGGTGCCGCTTTCATCGATATCGGGCTGGAACGCACTGCCTTCCTGCATTACTCCGATATCGTGCTCGATTTCCTCGATGTTTACGATCAGGAGAAGCCCCGCAAGAGATTCAATCCTGCAGATTCTTCGCAGATTTCAAACCTGTTAAAACCCGGCCAAGAGATCATCGTACAGGTGCACAAGGGTCCCATCGGCTCCAAAGGCGCACGCCTTACCGGCCAGATCTCCATACCCGGCAAATACTTGGTGCTCTTCCCCAATAAGAGCAAGATCGCCATCAGCCGCAAGATTTATTCCCAGGCAGAACGCGGACGCATCCGCGGCATCCTCTCCGCCATCAAGGATCCGAACTATGGTATCATCGTTCGCACCGAAGCGGAAGGCTGTGAAGAAGAAGAATTTAAGAACGAATACAATGCTCTCGCCAAAACCTGGCGCCTGATCGAAAAGCAGCTCAAATACGGCAAACCACCCATCTGCGTCTTTGAGGAAAATGCCCTCGAAAACTACCTGATCCGCGACCTCTTTGGAGAGCATGTGGATAGGCTCGTGGTAGATGACAAATCCTTTGCCCGCAGTATCATAAGCCAGCTTGAAGACATCTCGCCGGATCTGATTGAGAATGTGGAAGTTTACAAGGAAGATTCTCCCATCTTTGATGCCTGGGGTATCGAAAAGAAGATTGAAACCGTCTTCCATTCCCGCATCTACCTGCCCTCCGGCGGTAATATCCGTATCGAGCAGACCGAAGCACTCGTGGCTATCGACATCAATACCGGCAGCTTCACTGGCAAATCCAATTACGACGAAACCGTGCGCAAGACCAATGTCGAAGCGGCTGCGGAAGTTGCCCGCCAAATCAGGCTGCGCGATCTTTCCGGAGTGATTGTGGTTGATTTTATCGATATGATCAGCGACGCCCACAAAGCGGAAGTATTGGAGACTCTGAAACGCGGACTCAAGCGCGACAGAGCCAAAAACAAAGTCTATAGCTTCACGGAGTTGGGCTTGGTGGAAGTTACCCGTAAACGTATGCGTTCCACACTCTTGGCAAATTTCTCGGAGCCCTGCCCCTGCTGCAACGGTAGCGGACGCATTATCTCCAAGGATGCCATCACCATGCGCATCTACCGTTGGCTGAGCCGTGCCGAATACTTTGTGAAGGGTAAGAGCCTGCGCATTGCCGTTCATCCTGATCTTAAAGCCCATATAGACAAGAACTTCTCTCACTTCGTAGCTTTCAAGGATCAGATAGAATTCCTCGCGGCTCCCGAGATCAGCGTAAGCGAATTCAAGGTCTTTCTATTGCCCAAAATGGAGGATATCACAAACCGTTATAGCTAATCTAATTAGCTAAAATGTGAATTAGTTAACGCGTGTCCGTTGACTGGCTGTGCCATGCGCACCCTTTCAATAGAACACTGCTAAACACATACAGGACAGCCGCTTCCTGCCTGTTCATGCAGGATTCAAGCAGGATAGAAGCAGGATACATGCAGGAAGCGAAGCAGAGGGAATGTAGGCATCCGGGCGCAGAACGATCCTGATATCGCTCGCTATAAGCCCTTGATGATTGTTGCGTTATTCGCCTTTGGGCAGATAGTATTTGTCGAAACGACGGCTGAGGTAAATCCTGATGGCAAGATAGTCCGTAAGTGTCACGCTGGTGAAGATCGAGATCATAATCATCATCTGATACTTGATGGCAACCAACGGACTGGAACCGCCCAGAATCTGTCCGGTCATCATTCCGGGCAGGCTAACCACGCCAATTGATGCAATGGTAAGCAGTTGCGGCATCAGAGAGGTCTGCATCGCGCGTTTGAAGGATGGCAAGACAGCTTCCCAAAGACTGGCACCCAGACTAAGCCGGGTCAGATATGCCTTCCAATTGTCCGAAAGCCCGGTCTCAAACCGCTCCAGAGCCAATGCGCAACTATTCATACTATTGCCCAGCACCATCCCATAGATCGGAATAAGAAACATCGGAGAGTAAAGCGGATCAGGCTTAATTACCAGAATAATGATCCAGGGCATCACAATCAGGCTGGTAAATGATAGTGCCATAATCAGAATGGGGGTCAGGATTCGACGTTGAAACTTGAGCCGGCTACGCAAAGTGAAGACGGCATTGGTGATCATTATCAGCATCCAAAGCAGTGTAAGCCAGAGATTTACCTGATTGAAGATGAATTGCAGAACCAGACCTATTACTGCGAGTTGGATCACCATTCTGAGGAAGGAATTGAAAAGCTGACCGGTGAGCTTGAGCTTGAGCTGGCTAAAGATCAGGATCGGAAAGAGCAAGAGCAGAAAGGATAGTCCCAGTCCCAGGTAACTGATATCCATCACATGCCTCCTATTTGCGTGCTGTCGCTAAGCTTTCCGCCTTCCAGGCGCCAGAGTCTTTGCCAGTGGCTTTGCCAGAGGGGATCGTGCGAGATGGCTATCACTGTGCCGGGGTAAGTCTCAAAAATACAACGTGATATGATACCGGATGTCTCCTGATCCAAGGCTGATGAAATCTCATCCAGGAGCAGGATTTCCGGCTTGAACTGCAGAGCGCGGATCAATGCCACCCGTTGCTTTTCACCTCCCGAAAGCTGGGAAGCCGGCTTGTCCAGATAAGCAGTCGAAAGCCGGAAGCTATCAAAGAACTCCTTGAGCAACTCATCCCTGCCTTCCTGACGATAGCTCTGCCGGGTGCGGTAAGCCAGCGGAGCATCGAGAACCTCGCGGATAGTGCCTTCTTCCAGCCAGGGCTCCTGCATCACCATACATATCCGGCTGCGTAAGAGCTCCGGCTTGTAGCTCTCCAGAGCTTTTCCGTGAAAGAGGATCTCGCCGTGATAGCTTTGATTCATTAGGTTTAGCGTGCTCAGCAGTGAGCTTTTACCGGTTCCGGTCTGTCCCACGATCAGGATGCGCTCACCGCTCTGAACTTCTATCAAAACGTCCTGCAGCAGTACCTTGCTCTCATAGAAGAGCTTGTCCAGCTTGATTTTGAGAAGGGTAGCCATCGATAGTCCTTACTTTATCCTGACGAGTTTCTTGATCTGGGAACCCTCCGGAGTGGAAAGCCTGACAAAGTAAATCCCGGCAGGCAGGGCATCGATCTCCAGATTACCGAGATCCGTCTGTCCCGCAGTAGCTTGTCCATCGTAGATCACTCGTACTATCTGTCCTCTTAGATTATACAGGCTCAGTTTCACAGGCTGGCTTTTGCTGAGGCTATAGCTGATGGAAAGCTCGTTAGTAAAGGGATTGGGATAGGTACTCAGGATTATGCGTGCCTGGGGATTCTGCTGCCCATCCTCATTTGCCGCGGCATCCTGATAGTTGAAGTTTCCGCTTACCAGAATTGCATTGGCGCTGGAGTGACTGTTATCCAGCAAGCTGTACCAGTCGGTGGTGCCCACAGGTATATGGAAGTTGTAAGTTCCGCTTTCTTGAGGAGTTGTGGGGCTGAAGACAGATGCCATCAGATCATACTGCAAGAAGAGCAGATCGTCGGGATTGACCGAAAAGACGGCAACGGAATCAGGAATAGCGACTTTGTAAAAAAACTTGGGATAGGTGCCCAGGGAACTGATATCGTCCCAGGTAACCCGACCATTCAGGTAGTAGGCAGTGGAACTAAAGCTGATCCCGTGGTAATACTCAGGAGATTGATTGGCAGGAGGCTCGATCTGAGTGAAGACAGGCTGCGGCATTGGCTGGTCGATTGTAAAGAGATAGTCGTAAGTTTCTCCATCGACGGATTGCGATGTCAGCGCGGCATAGGTGCCGGCTATGGCAGGGTAAATGCCCCAGTGAGTCTCGGCTCTGGCGCGGTAATCCCGGTTTTCACCGACTGTAAAGACCACCCAGCCGTCATTACCGGTAAAGCCGATCATATCAATCCGGGGGGAGGTCTCAAAGATTGCCAGGATCACTCTGGCTCCATCCACCGGTAGCCCTGCATTGTCCACGACTTTGATCCTGACCTGGCAGCTTCCTTCGGAGTAACGATCTGTTACGGGGCTGAAGTATCCATCTGACCTGCATTCAAAGACGCTTCCGAAGATCTTGCCCCAGCCATTCTCATAGACAAGAGGTGTATCGATATAGCCATTGACGGGTTCCCACTGCCTCCAGGAGCCTTCCCAAAACTCGTTCCAGACGTGATCTGTGGATACGGACAGGATGCTGGTGCAAGGGATCAAGCCCAGTCTGGCAACTGCAGCTGTATAATCCTGATACTCTCCGCAGCGTCCTATATGCTTGCGGTAGATGCGAACCGGCTGGTGCGGACGCTCGTTGTTTGAAGTGAAGCCCATGGTGTGGTTGATCCACCACTGCATCGTGCGGATGGCATCACCACCCGTGCCGTTGTTGTTAAACAGGGTCTGGCATTGGTTCAGCGTATCTGCCAGGACGGGGTAATCTCCCTCCTGAACCGTGTAAAGCCAGCTCCTCCAGAAGACTCCGGTCGGACTGGGAGCGATATTGTTGTTATGAGTGCTGTTGTTTTCCACGACGGAGGGATCGATATAAGCAGGGATCTCGTCCGACAGCTTGGGATGCACGACGTACCAATAGTAGATCTCATAGGGCACTTCGACTTCTTCCAAAACGCCGTTTGCATCCAGCCTTTTGTAGCTGGTTGTGCTGTAGTAATTGGGATTTGTCTCGTGGGTGCCATAATCTACAATCTGCACATACTGCAGGTTTTGATCTATGCTGTAGAGGAAGCTGGCATTTTCCACAAAGAGCTGTGGATCAGCCAGATCGCTATTGAGATATTCGGGGGAGCTGTGCGCAATGGCAAAGGCAATCTCATCGATCAAGGGATACTGAGCGTTCAGGATCAGATTGGCATAGATATCACGCTTGACCTCGGTTAGCTGGAGGAGAGTGTTTTCTAACTCAGCTCTCATCCACAGCGGAGCTTTGTTCAGAGCCGCAATAAGATCATCACTATAGGTTCCCAAGCTGGAGTAAAGCTCGGTATGATTGGTGAGAGTGTTAAAACGCAGACCGTATTGACTGCGAGCCGGTATTAACGCCTGGAATCCCCTGTTATGCTCTGCCCGGGGAGACATCTCCGGCTGTGGCAGGACAGGGCTTTGGTAGTCTGTGTAGATTCTCTGAGCTTGAATTGTCGTAGCACCGCCATCCACCAGGGGAGCTGTGGTCATACCCCGGGGATTGGCTGCAAGTACCGATACGAACAGGATCGCCAGCATCAGCGTGATGTGCTTCATATATTCTCCTTCGGCTCATTTAAGCTCGTTTTCCGAATAGTGAAAGTCCAGACGAGACGCCGGATTTGTCAACAAATCTTATTGATTGTTGAGATTGTGTGGCTCCACAATGTTATTTCTGGCAGACCGGGCAGAAGAAGCTGGAGCGTCCCGCCTGTTTGACCACCTCGATCTTGTGTCCGCGGGGACATTCCTTTTTCTGGTAAACCCGCAGGAAGTTCTGAAACTCCCCTGTTTTGTCATCGATGGAGCGGAAATCCGAGACACTGGTGCCATTTGCCGCCAGAGCCTCTGCCAGCACTTCCTTGGTGTGTTTGACAATCTTTCCAAGCTGCACCTTACTAAGCCCGCAGGCCTCCCGGCGTGGATCAATCCCTGCTCTGTAAAGGATTTCCAGGACGTAGATATTACCCAGCCCCGCCACCAGGTTTTGATCCAAAAGAGCGTTCTTGATCGGAGCCTTGCGCTTTGCCACCGCCTCCGCCAGATATGCCCTGTCAAATCCATCTCCCAGCGGTTCAGGCCCCAGATCCGGCAAATAGCCACCGATCTCATCTTCGGTGCAGAGGATGATCTTGCCAAAGGTGCGGATATCGATAAAATGCACTGCCTGCCCGGCATCCAGACTGATTCTGGCACGTTCGTGCGGCAGAATCTCTCCCGGAGCGGGATCCCAGACCAGCTTTCCGGTCATCCTGAGGTGCACAATCAGCGCCAGCCCTCCCTCCAGCCGGATAATCATATACTTGCCCCTGCGCTCAAACGAGGCAAAACTCCGGGGAAAACAAGCCTGAGGCAAGCCGGGTGAAAGCTTCAAAGTGCCCGGATAGTAGCCCTCCAAATCGACTATTATCCGATCCTTTACCGCCGCTTCCAGGCCGTCCAAAACGGTCTGCACTTCCGGTAATTCAGGCATCTTAGCCCCTGATCACGCTTTGCAGTTTTTCCAAAAGCATCTTCTCAGGAGCAGAACCTTCCACAAAGTCCTTTTCGTTGATAACAGTCCGGGGAACGCCTTGCACGGCATACTTTTGTGCCAGATGCGGAAATTCCGAGACCTCGATCATCTCAGCCTTGACGCGCTTGCTGTACATTGCCAGACGCTGTGCCAGCATCACGGCAGGAGGGCAATATGGACAGGTGGGCGTCACCAAAACCTTGAGATGAATGTCTTCCTTCAGATTGTCCAGCCAGGCTTTGGTCTCCGGCAGCAACTTGGCAATCCCGGTCGAAACCATCAGAATGGCATTGAGCAGGCTGGTAAATTCATAACCCGAAGGAATGCCATAAAACCTGATCCCGTGATCCTCTTCACCCACGACCGCGATCGCCGGAATCTGCTCGATTCCAAATTCCTTGACCGCTGCTTCATCACTCTCAAACTTATAAGTCTCCAGCTTCAAAAGCGGATTCGTGGTGAGCAATTCCTCCAAAAGCTGATGCGTCTCCTTGCAATAAAGACACTCGAAATCCTGGCTAAAGAATTTGAGTGTCACTGGCTTGGTCATCGGCGCGAGCTGTTTCTTGACCTCTGTCAATACTTTATCGTCTAATATTGGCATGGTAAATCTCCTCAGTAGTAATTTTCTACAAAAGATAATAAGCGTTTTGCTGAAATTGGCAAACAGATCTTTGGACTGCTAAGATATCTTGATGCGCTATTTCTTCCCTTTGGATTCTGCCGAGCTCCTGCCGCGCTCTAGCCGCGCTCCTGCCGCGGTCGCGGCAGGAGCGCGGCAGGAGCGCCTAAATATGACTGCTTTACTCAATAAGGAAGCAGGTAGCTAAGTAACTCCTGCCAAAGCTCTTATTCTGCTGTTACACGATAAAAAGCTCTGTCCTCAGGCGGAGATAAATCTATCCAGGAAGTTCCCGCTGTGCTGCCAACTATAGTCCAACCCGATGCCGGATCGAGACTGCGATAGATGTGGTAGCTTGTGGCTCCCGTGCTGGCTGTCCAAGAGACCTGGATTCCGTTTGTAAGCATTTGAACTGCAATATTCTGCGGTATGGGTGGCGGACCCAGAATCTCCCAATTGACCAGGTTGTTTGGATCGTAATCATTAGCCTCCCCGCTGAAATTGCCGGTGGCATTGACGAAGGTCAGAGTCGAGCCGGATGTCTTGTAAACATTGTAGAGGGAAGTAGCGGGATGAGTGTTTTCAAACACGGCATCGGGAACGGTCATCATAGCAGTAGATACAGAAGTGATCAGCCTTCCGCCGGCGATGCCATTTCTAAAGGTGCAATGATCCAGCGGATTGGCGGGATCGAGCCCTGTACGTCCGCTGAAACTGAGTCCGTTGGTTCCCATTTTCTCAAAGATCGTATAGCTGGCCTGAACCGTCGCATAGTTCTCGATATTGATCGCGTAGTATCCATCTCTGCAGGTGATTCTGGCAGGATTGCCGGCTTCTCCGATCGAGACCAGACGGGAATGCGGATTGCTTGTATTCCAGACGCTCAGAGTCATACTGGGGCTCATCCTCAGCGCAGCACCGGCTCCCAGCACCAGCTTTGCTCCTCCTGTCACATTGACGCTTCCGGAAGGGGTGAAGTCATAGGTATTTAGCCTGAACTCACCGCTATTGATGGTGATGGAGCCCAGCCCGGAGAAGACCAGATTGCGCGTCAATTCCAGATAAGCAGGAGCCGTCTTGGTGACGTAAACCGTTGCAACAGGTATCGTTTCGTAGCTATCGATGATTGCGTTGCTATCGCCTAAGAACTTCAGGGTATCGTCCGCCAGGTTGAGGCTGGCATTGTCTGCCAGGATCAGATCTCCATAGAGTTCCAGTAAGCCGCCGGTAGTGGGGAAATTGACGGTGCCCTGGTTGATTATGAGGTCGTTTTTACACTGCAAAGGCACCCAGATATTGGCTATGCCGGAGCTTTTTTCAACCTGGAGCGTTCCGGCATAGAGATAGGGAGCGTCGGAGACAATGGACTGATCCAGCGCACCTTGCAGGATCATCAAACTATTGGAATTAGTGTAGATACCTACGGTTTGAGAGGTTGTGGTATTATAGTTCTCAAGGTATCCTCCCAGACGCAGGGTGGCGATTCCGCTCGCCGGAGCGTAGGACAAGCCCGCATCAGTCTCGATCGTGAGGTCACCAACAACATCGAGGATACCTCCGGCATCGATGCCAAGACAGCCATAGGGTATATAAACTTCATCAGTTACAACCACAGTAGCTCCATCCGGCACTACAGCACGCTGGAAAAAGCCATAGCCTTTGTTGATGTATAGCTTGTTGAATGTTTCGCTGCCGATTACGCTCATCAGCGGGCCATAGAACTCCACGATCCCGCTGCCCTCGGTGAAGGCATCCGGACCAACAGTGTTTTGCCAGTTTCTGCCCACGCGGAGGGTTTGGTTAGTTGCCCCGCAGGAGATATTGCCGCCACTGATCAATACATCCCGCACGATCGAACAGGTGTAGCCGGTGGCAGGAGCAAAGACACCTCCTTGTACGATCAAGTCGTTGTTTACCAGGAGGTTGCTGCCGTTGCTCAGATTGTAATCCAGTGAACTCTTGTTTACACCAAGATCGTAGAAATAACAGCCTGTACCCAAGAGCACGTTGCTGTTGCGGCTCCCGATGAATTCAAAGCTGCCGCCGGCAGGCTGGAAGATATTGGCGATCTCAGCCCGGAAGTTGTAGCCAATCTTGACACTGCCGGCAGTTTGGGTAAAGATACTGCCGGTCCCGAGCTGCATACCGTTATTGGCAAAGACCAGGCTTCCGCCTGTGATATTGGTGGTTCCGCTCAGCCAGTAGAGGGTGCCGGAGTAGGGAGTATTGATACTGAACTCCCCGGAGCTCAGATTTAGTACGGAGCTGGGAC
This sequence comes from uncultured Candidatus Cloacimonadota bacterium, assembly GCA_964433815.1. GTDB lineage: Bacteria > Cloacimonadota > Cloacimonadia > Cloacimonadales > Cloacimonadaceae > PHBP01. Next base: position 44,703 of record CAYSSP010000020.1, on the reverse strand, counting down.
CCCGGGTAAAATTGGAACTCACGGACAAGTTTCCGCCCTGGTGATTGATGGTGCCGTTGTGGTTCAGAGTCACGAAGGTGACCGGGTTTTGGCTGTTTACTACCAGGGTGCCGTTGATCACCGTATTGCCGCCGTTACAGGTAGTGTAATCAATCAATCTGAGGCTGTTGCCACTGGCAAGATTGAGCGTTCCGGCATATTTGAAGTAATTGGTATTGGTATCAGAACCGCTGAACTGGACGAAATTGGCGGTCTTATCGATGGTGACATTGCGGAAATTGATCGTCTGGCTGTAACAAACAGGATATTGAATCCGGCTGCCGATGAAGTTTATATAATGCGCAGAGCCAAAAGTAGCCGTCGCACCGGCTTGGATGGTGTAGATATAGTAGAGATTGAGGTTGCCGGCTGTGAACTGCGAAGAGGAAGTCGATTCCAGATTCAGTATGCCATTGATATTAAAGACAGATAAGGTGCTGATCATCTTGATGCCCGAATAGACAGTGGCATCGCCATTGACAGTAAGCGCACAAGCTCCGATTGAAAGCTGTCCGCTCACAATCTCCAGATCGTTATCGACGATGGTATCGCCGGTGAGATTGGCGGTATTGGCACGCGTTTGCCCATCCTCGCGGGAGCTGGCTTTGTTGATCTTAAGATCATAGAACTTGCTGCCGCTATAGCCACTTACATCGCAATCGGTCGTGCCATAGAGCTCGATGATTCCGCCTGCGGGATTAAAGCCGGAGCGCTGGATCTGGAAAGGCCCGGCTGTGCGGATGGTTCCGCCCGTGATATTGAGATTGATGGCATTGCCGGTATTGCTCAGGATCGCTCCCTGAGGAGGCAGATTAAGCGTTCCTCCGCTCATAGTGAGATTGATTGGCCTGGCAAAAGCCCACGTGGCTGGCAGTCCATAACCGCCTGTGATATTCATGGTGCCGACTGTCATCGTAATATCTGCATCCAGATCGATTACCTGTCCAATATCCTGATTGAGGTTCAAGGTCCCGTTATTGACAATGTATTTACCCACAATACCGTTATCCACCATGTCATTGGCGGTGAAAGTACCTCCCATGACCCTGAGAGTTCCGGACATATACTTCAGGGATTGCGTAGTGACCGTTACCCCTGAAGGGATAATCAACACATCTGTAGGCTTGTTGAGCTGCAATACGTTGAAATCGAAGGAGGTATTGATGTTCTGAGTGCCGGTTCCATTGAACTGCACCGTAGAGCCTGCTGTTTCAAAGACTCCGGGGCTACTCACAAAGAAATCTCCGCCTATCTTAAGTTGGTTGGTGAGAGGACGGAAAGTCCCGGAGGTCTGGGTAAACATTCCCTTGAGGGTAAGCGGATTCTCCAGAAGCACGACACCGGTAGTATTGATGGACAAGTTCTTGATATAGTCGGTGGGATTGGCGATGCTGATATTCTGATTAGTGCCTGCCAGCTTGAGGGTTGGGGATAGCAGCATGATGCCGTCCGAGATCGTATTATAGCTGGTGAAATTCCCTTTTAAGGTGATTATACCGCTAAAGTTACCGGTCATCTTGCAGCCCTGATAGTTCCAGATATTGCCTTGAACCGTAAAATTGGCGTTTCCATCAGAGGATATATTCAGATAACCCGGAGCAGCTTTGCTATTCTTCAGGTGATAGATGACCGTATTGGTACTCCGATTGATCAGATTGGAGACGCTTGAGCCGGTAAATTCCAAATAACCTATATTCATTACAAAGTTTGAATTGGTTTTGAAATCCACATCTCCTCCGACTTTGATTTCCGCATTGGAATTGGAGATTGTGATGCTCGATCCAGAGTTCCAGATAAGATTACCACCCACGACCAAATCCCCGATAGCGCTGCTCATCGTGAGGCTGCCGCCGATAGTGCAGTTACCATCGATGAGAAGCCCCGGATCGCCGACCGGGACTACCGTTCCGGCGTAAGAGGTAAAATTACCATAGATATGCGGTGTGGCCATCCAGTTGATAGCTCCTCCCGCCGCAAGGCTGAGGCTATTTATGCGGTCGTCCACATGCGGAGTGTCCAAGTAATGCACAGATCCGTCCAGAGCAATGGTCCCTGCCATCATCCTGATCCCGGAAATGGTGATATTGCTGGAGCTTAGATTACCGTGCAACTCAATGGTAGCAGTGGAATTGCATATCAGAATAGCGTTGCTGTACACGCTGATATGACCATTGATCTTGAAGTTTGCGGAGCTTACTTCGCTGATAATCAACGCTGCCCCGGCAGTCTTTTGGATCGATAAATCACCAAAATAGGTATTAGGACTATGATTAACAAATGTGCTGTTTTCAGTGCCTCCAAAGTACAGCGGTGCAGATATCGTGACATCTGCATCGCTCAGAATCGTCAGATCTCCCTGAAAGTATATGATTGCCGATGGAAAGTTCGTATTGAGCACCGATCCGTCCCCAAACATACCATCGCCCGCAACCATAAGTTGCGTACTGCTGTTGAAGAGAGTGATCGTACCCCAATTTGAGAGGTTGCCATTGACAAAAAGATTATTGTAGATGCCCAGATTGGCTCCTCCAACTATCTGGAGATTGCGGCATTGTGCTACTGCTATCGAAATAGAAGGCGAATTTACAGTATTGGCTGGGATATAGACGTCTGAAGAGGCAGTTGGCACCACTCCATTGCTCCAGTTTTGCGCGTGGCTCCATTCCGAGGAGTAGTTACCCGTCCAAGTAACGCCATTGGGGCTGTAACGCACTCTCAGGCTGCAATCTCCCAAGAGCAGATTGCCATAAAACCAGTGGATTCGGTCATAACTGGCACCACCATCCTGGATGGCTTGCTCCCACCATTCTTTATAGGCCTGGCCAAAGCTGAGATTCTGGGCGAGGGGATAATAGAACTCGCTAAACTCCAACATACTGCCGGTCTTGGCTGTTCCCACCACATTCAGGGTATTGCTATTGCCCAGCAGATATACGCTGCCCATGCAGTTCTGATCCGTAAAACGCGCATTGCTGCAGGCAAAGAGATTGTAAAACTTCGAATTTGCCACATTGGGAAGCTCGGAAGACAGCACATTTCCGCTGGTCTCGACATCATCGATCACGACTTTGAAATTGTGATGCGTCGGGCTGCTGTGTGCCATCACCTGGATAAATTCATAGTTTCCGGGCAGCCTGTTTTCACGATAATCAACCGCATTGGTCTCGGCGGAAGTATTTACCAGAGTGGTATTTGTATAAAGATTGCGCATTTCTTGCTGAAATCCGCTCCCATTACCCTGCCAATCGTCATCGACATAGACCAGCGCTTGGTTTGTCCCCTGGCTGCCTCCGGTGCGATGCAGGTGGTTGCGGGCAAAGTAAGAAGTAATCAGGCTTACTTCGCTTTGGCCGATGGTGGGCAGATTGTCCGCCCGGATACGGCTGATCCAGATTTCGGGATGCGTGCCGTTTGTGTGCGAATCCCATTTACCGTCACTATCCGCATCCGTCCAAGTGCCGTCCATATCGGCAAGATAAAGCTCGCAGGGAAATTCATCCCAGTTTCCGCTCAATTCTCCCTCATCATTAAGCGTCTCATACTCATACCACGCCACAGGAAGATTTCCCACCAGCATTACGCCAACAATTGCGTGGGAATTGTAATACTGGCTGATCGTGGATTTGAGGCTGGTAGATAGTGAACCTGACCAAGAGAGGACAACCGTGCTGAATCCTTCGTTGTAGAGATCATCCTGATAGGTCTGAATGGAGGACTGGATCGAAGGATACAAGACGTCTCTTACGATCACCAGGAAGTTGGCGCGGTTGCGCTCGGGATCGAGCTTGGTGCTTACCACCTCCTGATGAGGAGTGCCAAGGGAAGATAGTTGAGCCTGATAATCCTCGTAATTGTGAATGGGGTGGTTGATTGGATCAGGATTGGAGGTCATAACGGTATTTCGTAACTCCATATCCAAAGATTGTGCCATAGCGGTGGTGAAAATAAGTAAAAATAAAACTGCCAAAATTGAGACTCGCATAAGAACTCCTTTGCCTTCGGGTTTTAATCAGCCTGGTCTTCAATCACACATTTAATAAGCGTTTACCGCATAAACTACAAGACATCCTGTTTGTATTATTTTATTCGCATCTGTCAAGCAGTTTTCCCGATATTCTCTTCTTTAGCTGTTGCCAATCATGCACAAGCTGCCCGGATTGATCTGATATTAAGTAGTACAGCGCTATTGCATCGTAAAGGCTGTAGGTCATGACACCCGCAAGTCGGCTTGCTCCCTCTTTGGTTTCCTGCATCCTGCCTGCTTGTAGCCTGCTTGAATCCTGCATGAACAAACAGGAAACGGCTGTCCTGTATGTGTTTAGCATTGTTCAGGTGAAAGAGGGAGTCTAAGGGGATTAGATTGCTATACTTTAGGGAGCTTAAAGACTCAGGAGCGAGATATCTCGAATGAGTCTTATTTGAAAGTGGTTATCAGGTATGGAGGGAGTTTGTTTCCGGGCTCTATCTGGTCCTGACAAGTCGAACGCCTACATAGGGATAAGCGTCTCGTTGGTAGCCTTTTTCACGCCAGAGAATATTGAGATTCCTGCCTTCTCCGTTGATGATGCTGCCACCGCGAATCACACGTTGAGTCCCCTCGGCAGGACCTTTGGGATTGATGAAGCTGCTCAGATTGCGGATAAAATCGGTGCTAAAGAAGTCCCAGACCCATTCGGAGACGTTGCCTGTCATATCGTAAAGACCCTGGGCATTGGGGCTTTTCCCGCCCACCTGATGCGTTCTGCCGGCGCTGTTGCCTTTGTACCAGGCGACGTCCGCAGGCTCGTCAGAACCGCTGTAATTGTAGAGATATCCTGCTTTTGCGGCATATTCCCATTCTGCTTCGGTCGGCATACGATAGCCATTGGCATTGAAATCGCAGGTGATGACCTCGTTGTTGCCGGAGCCTGTGATGCGGTAAGCCCGGGTGAGTCCCTCGGCATCGCTGCGTCCGTTGCAGTAAGTCACTACCTGGCGCCAGCTTATGTTGTCCACAGGCATCCGGTCTCCCGGGCTGCTCACGTTGGCAGGACGCATAAAGCGGTTCCATTCGCCTTGGGTAAGTTCATATTTGCTGATGTAAAATCCTGAGAGAGAGACGTTATGGTTGTTCTCGGTGAGTCTGCCAAAACCAAAGGTGCCAGCTTCCACATAGACAAAATTGGAGGGCATTGGGGCACGCAGTTGTGTGGCCGGAGCTTGTGGAGTCTGGGTGGGTTGCGGCGTTGCCACATCGCTAAGCCCGCGGCGGGTTCTGCGTTCTGCGGCACGTCTCACCGGAGCGTAATTGGTGACCCTGATGCTATCGCGGAAAGGAGTCTGAGGATTATCGATATATTCCTCCACCGCAAGGGAATCTGGCGTCGGAGAAAAAGCTTCAGAAATCGTATCGATAGCTTTTCTGCCAAAGAGCATAAAGATGCTGACGGCAGCCAGAACGATGATTGAGGAAATCAGCAGCCAAAACGTCCAGTCTCCGCGGAACTTGGGAGGTTCGGGGTTGTTGAGCGGTTCGGGAGTCACCACCTTGCCCTTGTCTTTTTGAATCCAGATGCTGTCTTCCTGGATCTCCGGCAAAGATCTGAATGCACGCTTTAGCGATTCGAGATCGTTAACACGTTGCATGATATTGCGATGCAAACACTCAGCGAGGAGCTTGTTGAGCGAGACGGTCACGCCGCTGATATAGCTGAACTTGTTTTCACGCAGGGATTCACGCGTGTAAATCAACCGGGATAGCCCGCCTGTGGCGAGGAACTGGGATACGAGCATACCGATCGTGAAGATATCCTCGCGCTCGTCCTCTTCCTCATACTTGATGGCGCTCGAAAGCACAAACAAGCGTCCCTGTGCATCCAGCATTGCCCCGGTCAGAGCAAGATTATTGATGGTGAGTCCGCTCTTACGGATGGCGATGGCAGTATCGATCAAATCGGGGATCAGCTTGCTGATGAAGGCTTCCTTGTCTTCATCGGGGATCTCGGTCTTGAGCTGGGCGAGAGACTTGCCACGGATAAACTCGGTGATCAGGTAGCTGGGCTCTTGGACAAGGTTAACTTCCACTACCTCAGCGCAATGGACATCGTGAAGCTTGGAGATTCGGGTAAGCCGCATCTGCTGTTTATAGAGATTATCGACACTGGAAAAGCTGGATTGGAAGAATATCTTGATCAGATACTCTTTCCCGTCCTTCTCGGCTATGTATTTGAAGCCTTCGGAATCCTTGTTGAGGAGGGATTTGATCTTGTAGCCTTCGAAATCCTGGCCTGATTCAAAGATGGTATAGCCGGTATTGATATCGGCTGCATCCTCGAGATTGAAAACCGGCTTGGGAGCAGGCTTGGGAGCGCTTTCTTCAGTGACGTTGTTCTCACCGCAGAAGGGACAAAACTTCGCCTTCTGAGGAATGTCTTTGCCGCAATTGATGCAGAAACGGGCTATCTTAACCTCCAGGATTTCAGGCGTCAAGCTTGCTGATTAAAAGCCAGACTTCCTTGCCGTTGATATCAAACTGAGTCATTTGAGCTTCGTTCTTTTCCACTTGGGACAAGTGATGACAGAGGGTCTCGCTCATTATGTAATCGCCATGAATGGCAAAGGCTTTGGCAATATCGTGATCCGCCGCCCAATGCACGGATATCCTGTCCATAATCTCAAAGCCCTGCTCCTTGCGGTTGAACTGGATCTTGTTGATCAGTTCGCGGGCATAACCTTCCAGAATGAGTTCAGGCGTGAGCGCGGTATCCAGAGCCACAAAGAGCGAGCCCTTGGACTGGAAGACGTAGCCTTCGCGGGGCTTGATGCCGATGGCGATGTCCTCGGAGAGCAGCTCTATCTCCTCGGAGCCCAGATTGAGCTTGAAGCTGCCGCTATCGGCAAAGGCACTCAGGATATCCTGGGGCTTGGCTGCTGCGAGAGCTTTGGAGATCTGCTGCATCTTGGAGCCGTATTTGGGTCCCATGACTTTGAACTGAGGCTTCAGCTCATAGTTTACAAAGTCGTCATCTTCTGCTATGTAATTGACATTGTGGATATTAACTTCTTCCTGAATGAGCTCGAACATCCGCTGGACAGTGTCCTTGGTGCGGATTGGCAGATGCATGGTGCCGAGCGGTTGACGGATCTTGATCTGGCAGTCGTTGCGAGCAGCTCTGCCGAGCGATACAATATCGATCACAAGCTGCATCTCCGTCTCCAGAGCCTTGTCTATCAAGCTCATATCGGGGACGGGATACTTTACCAGATGCACGCTCTCATCACCGGTCAGGCTGGTGTAGAGCTCTTCCGCAAGATAAGGCATGATGGGCGCAATCAGCTTGCAGACTTCCACCAGGACAAGCTGCAGAGTGCGATAAGCATCTATCTTGTCTTGGGTGAGCTCCATAGCCCAGAATCTCCTGCGGCTGCGGCGTACATACCAGTTTGAAAGCTCGTCGATCACAAAGTCCTGGATCGCACGGACAGCCTTGGTGAAGTCATAGGTCTCCATCCAGGCGGTGCTGTCGATGATCAGGCTCTGCAAACGCGAGATGATCCAGCGGTCTATCTCGGCGGTGCGCAGGCTGTCTTTGGGATAGTTATTGGCATCAAAACCATCTATATTGGCGTAGGTTGCGTAGAATGAATAGACATTCTTGAGCGTTCCCACGAACTTACCGAGGATCTCTTTGACGCCTTCGACGTCGAAGCGGGTCGGCACCCAGGGAGGGCTGACTTCCAGGAGATACCAGCGTATGGCATCGGCACCATAATCCTGCATCAGTTGGATCGGATCCACGGAATTGCCTTTGGACTTGCTCATCTTCTGGCCGTTCTTGTCCAGAATTAGGTCGTTTACCAGACAGCTTTTGTAGCTGGATACTCCTTTCAGAATCGTGGAGATAGTCAGCATGGAGTAAAACCAGCCGCGGGTCTGGTCGATTCCCTCTGAGATGAAATCAGCAGGGAAGAGCTCTTTATCAAATATATCTGCGTTTTCAAAGGGATAGTGCCACTGCGCAAAGGGCATGGAACCACTATCAAACCAGCAGTCAATAACCTCGCTGGTGCGCTGCATCTTGGAGCCGCACTTGTCGCAGTCCAGTTCCACATTGTCGATATAAGGCCTGTGCAGCTCTATATCGGCGGGAACTTCTTTGCCGTCGGTGAGTTTACCACGCTTGCGCAGCTCTTCGATGGAGCCGATTGAGCTCTTGTGTCCGCAATCACCGCAGACCCAGATATTGAGCGGAGTGCCCCAGAAACGGTCGCGTGAAAGTGCCCAGTCAACGTTGTTCTCGAGCCATTCACCAAAGCGCTTTTCGCCTACAAAGCTCGGATACCAGGCAATCTTGCTGTTATTATCCAGAAGCTCTTGCTTGAAGCCGGAGGTACGGATGTACCAGCTTTCGCGTGCATAATAGATCAGAGGGCTGGTGCAGCGCCAGCAGTGCGGATAGCTGTGTTTGATCTGCTCTCTGCGATAGAGAGCACCGCTTTCTTTGAGATGACGGATGATATCCTTGTCGGCAGCTTTGACAAACTGACCTGCCCAGGGCTCCACCAGGGAGATGAATCTGCCGGCATTATCAACCGGCTGCACAAAGGGCAGATCATACTTCATTCCGAGGCTATAGTCATCCTGACCAAATGCCGGTGCAGTATGCACAATCCCTGTGCCATCGCTCATTGAGACGTAATCCGCCAGCCCAATGTACCAAGCCTTTTTCTCCACCGGTACAAAGGTAAAAAGCGGCTCGTATTCCCGGCGTTCCAGGCTCTTGCCGTCAAACTCGGCAATAATCTCGTAATCCTCGCCCAATACTTCCAGACGCGCCTTGGCAAGGATCAGGAACTGCCCCTGATGCGAGACCTTGACGTATGTCTCGTCAGGATTTACCGCCAGCGCCACATTTGAAATCAACGTCCAGGGCGTTGTAGTCCAGGCCAGATAGTAGGTGTTATCCTCGTCCAAACAGCGGAATTTCACAAAGACGGAGGGATCCTCGACGTCCTTGTATCCCTGCGCTACTTCGTGGGAAGAGAGCGGTGTCCCGCAGGACGGGCAATAAGGCACAATCTTGTGTGCTTTATAGATCAGACCTCGTTCAAAGAAGTTATTCAGTATCCACCAGACGGATTCGATATAGTCATTGTGCAGAGTCACATAGGGATTTTCCAGATCGATCCAATAGCCCATCAGGCGGGTCATCTCCTGCCAGAGATCGAGGTAGCTCCAGACTGATTCTTTACAGGCAACGCAGAACTTCTCGATGCCATATTCTTCGATGGCTTTCTTGTCTTCCAGTCCAAGCTGCTTTTCGACTTCGATCTCGACGGGCAAGCCGTGAGTATCCCAGCCGGCTTTGCGTTTTACCTGATAGCCGGTCATGGTCTTATAGCGGCAGACCGCATCCTTCAGGGTGCGGGCCATAACGTGATGGATGCCGGGCTTGCCATTGGCGGTGGGAGGACCTTCGTAAAAGACGAATTGAGCTTCGCCTTCTCTGATTTTGATGCTTTTCTCTGCCAGATCGTGCTTTTCCCAGTAAGCACGGATGCGCGATTCCAGGTGTCTGGGGCTTTCTTTGAGGTCTATTGTCTTATACATCTTTCGTTTGTAACTTATCCTCAGATTTTCTTTGCTCTGCCGGTACGCTTCATACCGGGCGTAAAGTTTGGCATATTAGTAGGTTTGGCTTTCTTCATATCGTGGATGTTGTGCTTTTCGGTCTCTGTGTGTTCGGTTTCCACTTCTTTCTCTTCAAAAAGCTCTGCAAAGTGTTCTTTGAGATCTTCGTGACCGCTGACATATTCCTTCCAGGCGTCCATAGCTTTTTCCATATCGACGCAACGGGTGCAGAGCACGAGCAGGTTTTGCTCCGTAAGGCCTATCCAGCCACGGTCGTAGCATTCATCGCAACGCTTCTTCTTGCGGTTTGTAACAGCTATTTTCTGGGCTGCTTCCAGATGATGATCTGCGAGTCTGAACATAATATCTCCTTATCAATGCGGGTGACAATGTGTCCCCCTAATATACTATGTGGGACAGATCCCGTGATTTTGAGCCACTTTTTCAAAAAGGCTATTTTTGTAAAACTCTTTTTTAGCTCTTGCCTTTGCGGCCTTTGGGAGTCTTGACCGGGGGAGCCTCTTCGATCTTGGGCTCTGGCTCGGTAACCGGTTCTTTGTCCCCTGCAAAAACGATCTCGTGGTTTACTACCGTCTTCTTGAGCTCGATTTTGACGACCGGCTCCAGACGGTGTGTTACGATAAACAAGCTTTTGTTGCGGGAGAGCGCAAGCTTCTCCTCTGCGGTCATGGCTTCGATTTCAGAGAGATTGATGATCTTCTCGATCTTACCGCTCTGAATGTCCACGATTTGGACGAAGTTCTGCTTTTCTGCCATGAAGATTACCTCCATTATGTATTTTTCTGGGAATTTAGTGGTGATTTGGCTTACAAAGTCCAGATACTCGCGCTTGTGAGTTCGATACCAGATCGGGAAGACCCGGCAGCGCTTCAAACGCGGACAGACCGCACACATGGCGGCCTCCGGCTGCCTGTGGCGCTTGATTTCACAATTGAGTAATCTGGATTTCTTCATTTCTCGCACATCAAACGCATCTGCGCAGGCTGTCAAGCTCTTTCCACAGTTATTTTTACTCCCCCCGCTGCCGGATAAAGCCTCCCTGCCCGGAGCTTGGGAGCAAGCACAAAAGAAAAAGCCTGCCGCTTGCGCGCACAGGCTTTATATCTCTTTAGCCCCGAAGGGCTTGCAACTTATTCGCTGGGTATCACGCTGACGAACTTCTTGCCGTCTTTCTTGGTCTCAAACTTCACATTGCCGTCAACCAGACTGAACAGGGTGAAATCTCTGCCCATTCCAACGTTGTTACCGGGGTGAAACTTGGTTCCCTTTTGGCGAATGATGATATTTCCGGCGATCACGACTTCGGCGGCGTGTTTCTTTACGCCACGGTATTTGGGATTGCTATCCCGGCCGTTACGACTACTTCCAACACCTTTCTTATGTGCCATTATATCCTCTCTTATGCCTGAATATCAGTCACTAAAATATTGGTGAATTGCTCGCGGTAACCTTTCTTTACACGGTAACCTTTTCTTTTCTTGCTGTGGAATATCACCAGCTTCTTGCCTTTGCCGTGTTCGACGACATTGGCGAGGACCTTCGCGCCTTCGACTACGGGGGTGCCGATCTTGATTTCGTCGCCGGAGCGAACGAGCAAGACACGATCAAACTCGAGAGCTTGACCAGCTTCCGCCGTATTCAGTAAGGGAACGCGAAGCACTGCGTTTTTTTCAGCCCTGAACTGAAATCCTTTAATTTCAACGATGGCGTACATCTTTTCTCCTTATGGATTTGTCTTAGATGCCCAAAGTTTTTCCCATCCCCTTATCTGTCAAGCACAAAGATTTTTGGAAGACCTTTTTTTCACAAGGAGTAAAGGAGGAAGGAGAGATGTGCTTCGCACAGTTAGCAGTTAGCAGTTAGGCAGTTAGCGCTGCGCACCGGCTGAGATTCGTATGCTGTGGGGTTCATGCACTATCATTGGCAGACATCCTCTTCTACTACTTACCTCTGTTCTGGATGAACTCTCTGCTGTTCTTTGCTTTTCTCTGCTTCTCTGTGGTAAATATTCATATATCCCTCCGTCATTCCTGCGAATGAATCAGCAAAGCGCCTGCTTTGATGAGTCGTGTAGGCAGGAATCCATAAAGAACACAAATCTCCGCCCGGAGCGCAGCTAATCACTCACTAACTTACTAACTGATTAACTATTAACTGCGCGAAGCGCATTGGCAGGAATCCATCTATCTACCGCGCGTAGCTGATTCCGCACATCTGTTCACTGTTTACTGATCACTGTTTACTGTCCACGGCGCTCTGCGCCCCCCACTACCTCTTTGGCTCCTACCGCGCTCTTGCCGCGCTGCAGCCGCGATCATGCCGCGGTCGCGGCATGATCGCGGCAAGAGCTCCCCTGTTATCCGGTATAAGCCAAGCAGGAATAAAGAGGTAGCAGTGGCACGGGTAGGGACAGCCCTCCCATACAGAAAAGACTTGACGGAAAGCCCAAAGCGCTTGGAAATGGAAGCTGTAGTACTTTATGACTGCAACCTTCAAGTAATTGGGAGCTATTATGAAGCGTGTAATACTTGTGATTGTCACTATCTGTCTGTACGCAGCTTGCGCCGGATCTGCAACCGTGCTTTCCGTAGATGCTGTTGATAACCATAAATCCTCTTCCAGAGTAACGATCAGGCTATCAGAGCCGGCTTCCTACCGTTTTTCCGGCAGCGGTAAGTTTATCACGATCGAACTGCCCGATGCCAGACTGGGCACCGAGACTGCCAATTACCGCCGGCTAAGCTTTATCATAGACAGGATCTCTCTGATTGGGGATGACAACGGCAGCGTAATCAGCATCCGCACTATGGATGCTTATCAACTGACTCACAAACAGATCGGTAGCGTCATCCAAGTCGATATAGTCAATCCTGCTGCTCCCCCGGCTCCTGCGGTTACAAGCCCCCGGCCCAAGCCGGCCGTTGAGCCGAAACCGGAGGCGGTCACCACACCTGAGACGGCTCCTCAGCCTGCTCCCGAACTCACCAAGACAGATTCCGTCACTGCTCCCAAAACGACAGTCAAACCAGCTTTCAAGCCCACCCGTATCCCCTTTATGCAAAATCTCCGCCTGGCCATAAAGGCTAATCCCTATCTATACTTGGCGGCTCTGCTTTTGGCACTTGTGATCGCGCTGCTATTGCTTTTGCCAAAGTCATTTTGGATGTCTGTCAAGAACTTAATGACACCGGTTCCCCGGGAAAAGAAAGTAAAGCCTGTAAAGATAAAGGAACCCAAGCCGCTCAAGATCAAAGAGCCCAAAGCTCCCAAACCTGTGAGAGAGAAGCCGCTCAAGGCAAAGAAAGCCGATCTGGGCTTGGATGGAGCGACTCTGATTATGGATAGCGAGACCAAGTCCCGGATGGTGATGAAGCTCTTGGGCGAAGGCTGGACAGCGCGCCAGATCTCCCGCGAGATGAAGATTCCGCTCAAAGAGATCGAAAGCATCGTGAGCAGCGCACAATTCAGCGATCGGTGATGAGGTCGGTTTGAAGAGCTTCCTGCTTGCGCTCCTTTTGCTTTGCCTGTCAATCGCGGCTCTGGCAATCAGTCCGCTCCTCTACCCCAGTGCATTTGATCCAAAGCTGCAAAGCCGGCTTGAGAGCAGCCTTCTGGATGACACAGAAGAGCTTGAGATCCAATCTCTCGCCTCCGATAAACCGGGTCTTGAGCTACCCTTTATCGGGCCGAAATCTTTCGCAGACGCTGTCTTGGAAGCTCTCAGCCTGCAGCCTGAACCGCCTGAAATCAGGGGCGATCACATCTTGCTCTATTATCCGCCGACAATCGGGAGCAATTGGACTCCGTTTGAACCGCGCAACCGGGATATGTTCCGCTACAACTTCTCCACGCTCAAGTATGATTTCCGCTCCAGTTTCCGCTTTGTGGCGGGATACGAACAGGATTTTACGCCCGCAGGCGATTATGGTTTTTTATACAAAGGCTGGATCATCAATGCCCGTTTCAACGATAATGTCAGCCTCAATACCGGTTGGTGGAGCGGTGAATTCTTTGGAGATCAGCCAGCCGCGGCAGGTGACCCGCTGATCGATAGCTGGAGCAGCACACATTCGGAACGCATCAGCCTCGATAACGCCACTGCCGATCTCAGCTATCGCGATCGCATCCTCTCTGTTTCTCTGGGCAGGGGCAAATACTCAGTAGGAGACAATATCTCCGGCAGCATTATCCTCTCGGACAAGGTCAACGACTACGGCTACCTGCTTGCTGAAGCAAGGCTGGGGGAATTTCGCATCTCTATGCTCAATGCCTCATTGCAGGCGGATTCGACCTACAGTATCTACGATAATGCAGCGGTTAATGCCAAGAACTATCCGGATAAGTACTTGGCACTGCATCAGATCAGCTATCTGCCCAGCGACCGGCTGGATATCTATGCCGGGGAGACCGTGGTCTATGGGAATCGCAACTGGGATCTGAACTACTTGCTTCCGGCGGCTTTCTGGCGCGCTATCGAGCATAACCTCAGGGATCGAGACAACGTCCTGATCTATGCCGGAGCTTCCTGGGAAATGCGTCCCGGCTTGCTGCTTTATCTGCAGGGTGCCCTGGATGAGATGAGCTATAGCAAGCTCTTTACGAACTGGTGGGGCAATAAATACGCGGTCAAGACGGGTTTTAGCACCCTGTTGCCCCGGCTCTGGGAGAGTGGTGATCAGCCTCAGATTAGTGCGGAACTCACTGCGGTGCGTCCCTTTACTTACACGCATTATATGAATCACACGATGTATTCTCACGATCAACGCCCTCTGGGCTATGCCAAGGGCTCCAATTTGATGGATCTGACTATCGAGCTGTATTTGCCTTTGATGCGCCATCTCGGTCTGGTTACGGCGTTTTCCAAGGTGCGCCAGGGTAGTTTTGGCTCCTCTTGGCAGACCAATTACCTCGATGCTTTCTCGGGTGTACAGCAAGATGCCGGAGAAGCAAGCTGGTTTCAGGGAACGGCAATGGATTACTATAGCTGGAGCACCAGCTTCAAGATTGATCTCTTGGCTCATCATAAACTACTGGCAGCGATGACTCTATCCGATCGTCAACCCGATCGCTACAGCCTCGCCTGGCAGTTCAGATATTAAGGAATTGTATATGCCGGTCATCGATAGAATGGAATTCCCCCGCAAATACAAGCTCAAGGACAGTGTTCTCATCCTCGCCCTGCTCGCCATTGGCTTTGGCATCTGGCTCAACAACAGCAGCCAAAAGAAGCTTACAGAGCAGGTCTTGATCAGCGATATCAGGATCGAAAACAGCGGTAGCCAGTTCATAGAGCTCAGCTATCAGGTGGAAAACAGGATGGCAAAGGATCAGGAACTCAGGATCCTGGCTCGTGTTTACGACAGCAGGGGTGCAGAACTGGCAAGTGCGATGTATATGGCAGATTTCCCGGCAAAGTCCAGCCGCCGCTATACCAAGATCTTGGACAAGCTAAACCGCAGCCTTGCGGAGGGAGAAACGCCAGCAAAGGCAGAGGTCTCGATATATACTCGCAGGGTATTTTAGCGTTCTGTTACAAGTATAATCTCATTGCAGAATAGCGTCCTGTAGCGCTAAGACTCTTTGTAATTGGGCAGTTACAGCCAAGCAGAATATCGGAATAGTGAACAATTTCAACAAAATCAAGCTTGCTCCTCAGTAAAAAATATTTGCCTCTATCCGTCCGCCTGATTATCATAGGATTGTACACTAATTTAGCAGGTGATTCGATATGCTGAGGATAACCTGATGAGAACAGAACTCGAGACTGATGGAGTTAATATGATGAAATATAAGATTTTACTTACAATAGTGATAATGCTCGCAGCAATGGTAGTGAAGCTGCCGGCTCAGTTCTCCGGAGGCGCGGGAACCGCTGCCAATCCCTATCAAATAGCCAATGTGAGAGATTTGAATAATATACGTGGTAGCTCGTACCTTGATAAATACTATATACAAACCAATGACATAGACCTTTGGGCAACCAATAAGATAAACGTAAGTGCCTGGAACAGCAGCCAATCCTATGCTGTGGGTGATTATGTCCGCTACAATCCCGGCTTGATGGAATACACTTACATCTGCATCCAGGCAAACACCAATCAAGTTCCTTCCAATACAGCATATTGGACCTTGATGTGGGAGAGCGACAAGGGCTGGCGTCCCATAGGCGACAGCGTCGAGCCTTTCCACGGACAGTTCAATGGTAATGGCAGATACATCTCCAATCTGTATATCAATCGCGGGGCATCTCCGGTCGCCGATACCAGCTATCCCACGGATGGCGAGGATATGGTCGGACTCTTTGGGTATGTCTCCAACGGAAGCATTACAACAGGTAACAACTTTGACACAGTGATCCGCAACGTCAGCTTGCTGGATCCCAACGTGCGTGGACGCAGAGGCACCGGAACGTTGGTGGGAAGAGTCTTCCTGCCTTATACCCTGCCCGCGCGTTCCTTTACCGCTATCATCGAAAGAAACTTTGCCATAGCCAGCTCCGGAACAGCCACAGTGAGTGGCTTGGGAGCAGTCGGCGGACTGGTAGGCGCAAACAACAGCGAAGCCAAGCAGCGTGTGCCGATAGTGCGCTATAACTACGCTTATGTAACCGTATCCTCCACTCATCCCACAAATATCGCCCGCAATCCTGCCGATCCCACAGGTACAGGCGGTATCAACAATCCTTACAACATCAAGTATGGTGGATTAGTCGGCTGTAACGAAAACGGTATCACCATCGACAGCTTTGCCCGCGGTAATGTCTCAGGTGGAGACAGAGTAGGCGGATTGGTCGGTTGTACGATCGGCGGAGCCGTCTTCCGCAGTTATTCCACCGGAACAGTAACCCAGGGTATAGTACCCGGAGACTGGCAGGGCGGAATAGGCGGATTAGTCGGACGCACCAGCGGAACCTTGCCTCCCGGCTTGGGCGGAACCAATGCCACAGGTAGCTGTGAAGACTGCTACTGGGACATTCAAACTTCCGGCTTTGCCACTTCCCCCGGCGGAACAGGCCTTCCGACAGCTCAGATGAAGCTGCAGGCATCCTTTAACAACTGGGACTTCGTAAATATCTGGGGTATCAGCCCTACCATCAACGATGGCTATCCCTATCTGAGAGGCACTGCCTCTTCCGTATTCTACTATCGCAGTCTCCAGACCGGAAACTGGAACCAGACCTCCAGCTGGCAGTATTCCACCGATAACCTTAGCTGGAACGCGGCAGTAGTTACTCCCGATGCAGGAAACTCTCTCGCCATTACCATCCGCAATCCCCACGTAATCACCCTCACAAGCGGGATCATCATCGATCAGACCGTCATCGAAAGCGGCGCAGTCCTGCGTGTAGCCAATGGAGTCAATCTTACCCTTACCAATGGCAGCGGTGACGACCTGATAAACAACGGAACTCTAAGGCTTACAGGTATGCTGATCCCGGAAATCAGCAGCACAATGACCTCGGGTATCGGCTCCAAACTGATCTTCGACGGATCAGCAGCGCAGAATCCCAATACTTATTTCCCCACCAGCTTCTACGATGTTGAGATCAACAACGCTGCAGGGGTTACCTTTACAAACGCCATCACAGTCAATAACGTGCTCAGTGTCCTCAGCGGTACCTACAGCAATGCCGGAATCGTGGATGGATACTATTCTCCCAATGTCAAAAACATCAATATCCTGCCCAGCGGAGCCCTGATCAGCGGATTTAGCGTCACTATGACAACTCCCGCGGAGATGCCCGACTTTGTAAACCGAGTATGGAGCATCAACGGCACCTACTCCGGCAACAAGACGGTCACCTTCTACTGGACATCTGCAGACGACAGCAATTTCGACTGGACGGGAATAGTGCCCGCGGTATTCAAGGGCGCAGCCAAATACACCGGCACTTACGATGTCTCCGGACCAACCCGCTATATCACGGTCGTAATCCCCAGCAGCCTCACCAAGGCTGACTACAGGATAGGACGCAATGACGACGAGACTTTGCCGGTGGAACTTTCCGGATTCACAGCCACAATCAATGCCGTAAACTATGTCCAGCTTAGCTGGATCACCCAGTCCGAGACCAATGTCTCAGGTTTCCAGATCTATCGCGGAAAGAGT
Source organism: uncultured Candidatus Cloacimonadota bacterium (assembly GCA_964433815.1). Classification (GTDB taxonomy): domain Bacteria; phylum Cloacimonadota; class Cloacimonadia; order Cloacimonadales; family Cloacimonadaceae; genus PHBP01. The sequence continues at coordinate 26,924 of CAYSSP010000020.1, read as the reverse complement.
ATGGAGCTCTCCGAAGCTATCCTCCTGAATGCTTTTGTGACAGCTACAAACACTTCCCAGACACAGACCTATGTCTTTGTGGATAGCGAGCTCTACGAGCCCGGAACCTACTACTACTGGCTGCAAAACCTGGATTTTGACGGCAGCACCGCTTTCCACGGACCTGTCTCGTTGATCTATGGCGAAACCAGCCAGAATCCCAGCCCCTCAATTCCCCTGGCAAGCAGATTGGAAAGCATTTATCCCAATCCGTTTAACCCCAGCACAACCATCAGCTATAGCGTCAAAGACCCATCATTGGTGAATTTGGCGATTTACAACCTGCGTGGACAGATCGTGAAAAACCTGTCAAACGAGAGCAAACAGCCGGGCAACTACCGCCTGATCTGGGACGGATCAAGCGACAACGGACAAAGAGTTGCCAGCGGCACCTATATCGTGCGCCTCAGGATAGGAGATACCGCCCACAGCAGAAGAATTATCCTCAGCAAATAACAAACACTCCCAAATCAACTAAGCTCGCAGATAAAGCCCGCCGGAGCCACCCGGCGGGCCTTTTTCTTGTGCTTCGCACAGTTAATAGTTAATCAGTTAGTAAGTTAATGAGTGATAGCTGCGCTGTGTGCTTCGCACAGTTAGAAGTTAGCAGTTAGACTGTTAGAGCTGCGCAGAGTTCGAGCCTTGCACTCCGCTCGACCTTCTCCGTCATTCCTGCGTACGAATCGACAAAGCGCCGATTGTAGGTGCGTCATCCTGACGCACAGCTATCTGAGCGACAAGATGTCGCTCCTACTTCACCTGTCATCCAGCCCGCCCCCCCTCCGTCATTCCTGCGTACGAATCAACAAAGCGCCGATTGTAGGTGCGTCATCCTGACGCACAGCTAACTGAGCGACAAGATGTCGCTCCTACATCACCTATCATCCAGCCCGCCCCCCCCTCCGTCATTCCTGCGAACGAATCGTCAATGCGCTTGCTTTGATGAGTCGTGTAGGCAGGAATCCATAAAGAACACAAATCTCCACCCGGTGCGCAGCTAATCACTCAATAACTTATTAACTCACTAACTATTAACTGCGCGAAGCGCATTCCGTAATATCTGTTCACTGTTCACTGACTACTGATTACTGACTAAAGCGCTCTGCGCCTCCAGTCCCTCTTTGGCTCCAGCCGAGCTCCAGCCGAGCTCCTGCCGCGCTGCTGCCGCGCTCCTGCCGCGGTCGCGGCATGATCGCGGCAGGAGCGTCCCGTAAACGTGGCACAAGCCAAGCAGGAACTATGGACGTAAAAGCCTTCCGCCTCAAACCGCAGTCACCAAAACCAAGTACCCTTAAAATAAGAAACCAAAAGGAACAAATGTTGCATATGAAGATATGCAATACGGAGTCTTAACGGAAAGTCTGATTATCAGGAGGTTCAGATGAGTCTGAAAACTGTTATTGCAGTTTGTATGAGTCTTGCTATTTTTTGGCTGTCGGCAGCCATCACGCCTTTTACCCAGATAGGCAGCGGTCACTTTGCAGGCGAAATGTCCAGCTATGCATCCGGAAATTACCTCGCAATAGTCTATAATGAAAACGTCAGCGACAGTCCTTCCCAGATCAGCAGTGTAGTCTATAAATACTCCACAGACGGCGGAGCGCACTGGTATAGCTCTGTGGTAGATGTCACCTGGGGCGGTTTTTGCCGTCCGACCCTCTCCATAAACGGCAACGAGATATTGGTTACTTTTATGCAGGGCAGTGTCCGCAAGATGGCCAAATCCACCGATAATGGCGGATACTGGAGCATAATGACGATGGGCAGCAGCTTCGAAAAGAGCCCCTACATCGAGCATCGCGGAGAGCAGTTCCGGGCTTTTGAGCTTGATCTGCCCTATCCCGAAGACAGACAACAGGATTTTTGCAGCGTGATAGATCCCGAAGAGATGGTCTGTCCTCAGTTTGTGACCGATAAAGAGATATCCTGGAACCTGATGCCGGTTTACTTCCATGGGGGTGACGTGATCTATGGTGCTATCCGTAGCAACAGCAGCATCTGGATCAAGCGAACCCAAGTCGGCAGTAATGGCGGCTGGCCTACCTTCTACGGTCCGGTAGTGACCAGCGGAAGCATTCTGACGGAGGAGCCATACAACGAAGCAGCCGTGTTCAGAGGCGGATTGGTGACCAATGCTCCCACCATCGAAATGCCTTCGATTCACCCGGATCTGGACGAGGGGACTGTGATCGGACCTACCGATTACGATCCTCTTCGCATCACTTTTGTTACGGTTACAAACCGCAACTACCAAGTCTGGCTGGGGCAGCTCAGCGCTCCCCGCACCGAGACCGCCCAAGTCTTTTCAAACTATCCAATAGGCGGTACTTACCTAGGTACAAATACTTACACTGTAAGGGATACGACCTGGTCTTATTACGGCTCCGGCACTATCAACAGCGATAAGCTGAGGGTAAATGGCAAGCTCTGGATCAAGGGAACCTTTGGCGGAGATCAGACTTGGATTTGCCCTGATACGATCAGCATCGTGGGAGACATCCTGTTGCAGGGCACGGCTCCCGGTATGGCTCCCGATCTGGTACCCAATACCAACACCACCGACTTTGTCAAGCTGATCTCCGGCAGACAGATCTTCCTCAAATACGGCTACACTGATCCTCAGACCGGAGCCCGCATCCACCCCCTCTGCAGAGCGGATAGTAACCCGATCAAGATCTATGCCTCGCTGATTGCTCTCAATTACGAAGAAGGCGATCCCCGCGCAGACGGTTGTCTGAGCTTTGAATATCAACACCCTCACCCCTCCTTTCCTACTTATAACTATCAAGGAATCAATTACAGCTATATCGATCTGCACCGCTATATCTATCCGCAAACTACCGGCAATCCATGGCCCAGCTTTGTTGATTATCCCTGGTACAATCCGCTCTGGCCCGAATCCACCCCTTATCTGGAGCGTGGTACCTTCCAGATCTGGGGCAGCCTGATGCAGCGACGCAGAGGCTACGTGCACCGTTCTTACTTTGATTCGGAATACAATTTGGGCGGATACTGGAACACTGCTCTGGACTTCTGCGGTGGACCTTCAAACAACCAGTATTCCAACCTTGTTTTGGGAGTAGCCTTCTCAGCTATGAACTATCCCGGAACCACAGGCGGTGGAGTCGGCTACAAAAAGGATTACCGGGGCGACAGACGCAACGGTATCAATCCCAAGCTTTTCTCATTTGGAATCAGGCTGGGAGAGCGGGGACTAAATGCCGGCAATTTCAGCCGTCGCTTTCTGCATCAATACTCCAAACGCGTAAGAGACAAGGGCTTTGCCCGCAGAGGGGAGACCGCTCTTTACAGCGTGAATGACCATCTTGTCTGCGAACTGAACAACCAGTTCTACGATCTCAGTGACCAGACCTCAGACCAAGGTAATATCGTCTCCCTGGCGGTTACTGCGGATGACCACGCCTTGGTGATGCAGATAATGCCATTTGGCAATCAATTCCGCCTGCGTATCTTGGAGATTGAGCCCACCAGCGGCGAGATTCTCTATCAGAATACAGAGTATGTAATGACCAAGCTCAATGCCCTCGCAGTTAGCCCGGACGGCACCAAAGTGATCAGCCGTCTGGTCTATGACAATGGTTACCAGTTGCAGATTGCCAAGCTGATCAGCGCTACAATCACTCCCGTGGAAACATTCCCCCAAAGCTGGCTGATCCCCTCCGAAGAGACCAATCAAAGCAGGCTCTACCTCAAAACACTGGGCAACAACAGCCTTGATCTCTTCATAGGAAAGCTGCAGAGCGGTGGAAACCTCAATAATCCCCACTCCTTCTTCTATCACGCCAGAGCCAATGTAAGCGGTCTGGATGGCGAGGAAGAGCTGACTCCCCAGCCTCAGGCAAGCTCCCTGATCGCTTTCCCAAATCCGATGCACAACGAGCTGAAGCTCAGGATCAGTGCCCCGGGCAGAAAGAGACTGGAGATCTTCAATCTCAGAGGCCAGAAAGTAAGACAGCTTGAAAGCCCGGAGCTTGGCCCGGACGAAGTGGAATTAATCTGGGACGGACTATCCTCGGATGGCTCCCCCTGCGCCAACGGTATCTACCTGATCCGTCTGGAGTGCGAGAGCGGAGAGATCCTCAAAAAGATGATTATCAGATACTAATCGTTCCTCAACCGGCTCTGTCATTGGCTTTAACCAGCCGGGCAGAGCCTTATATTATCTTCCGGATTCCACGAAGAAATCGTAAAGCTGCAGCCCCAGCTTGCGATTGCCCAGATCGTTGAAATGCCCGTAGTGTCCCTCGCCGAGATGATACTTGTCTTTGTAGCGGAAGAAACTGTCGGTGGCAACCGGGATCCCCGCCAAGCGGCAATCAATATTGATCATCTTGCTCTGCCAGAGGCTCATCAGCGAATAGACCATCAGCCTGTCCCCATAGATTCTGTGATATTCCTTCACCACTGCCCAGAGCCGCAGATAAGATTCTAAAGTATCATTGGCAGTTTCCTTACTCTTGGGCAGTTTTGCCTGCCTTTCCCGCTCCAGCTTGGCTTTCCGATAGTATTCCCCGGTCTGATACAGATTCACAGCCGCTGAGTATCGGGATAGATTGTGGATCAGGGAATGTTCGGTAACAGGAGTGCCAAACTGCTCATCCGGGGCGAAGATGCTATCCTGCCAGGCTTTGGTCTCCCGTAGCATCGAGTTCTCCAAGACCAAGACCACCCTGTCCGCCGGATATGTCTGCTCCCAAAACTTCAGCCGGTAAAGCCCGTAAAGCGGCGGTTGCCCACCTGTACCCAGGTTTAGCACCCGGTATTGATTGGGATATTCATCCTGCAAGCGGTCGTGCATAACGCTGGTGGCGAGCCGCTCGGAAGCTGTGGATCTTGCCTCGATAAAGGAATTTCCCATCACATAGACGTTCTTCAGCCTTCCCGGAGCGATGTCTTTGCCGGGCAGACCGAGATTGTTACGATGGTGGATCTTGTATCCGGCTTCGTTGTTGAAATATGCCGAATGTGGCCTGTAGATATGCTCAAATGCCGTCGTGCCCTTGTATGTATCGCCGGGATAGATATGGTAGGAACGTTCAATTCCACTATCCGGAAAGCGCAGGACCAGCCTGGTGATCAACTCCAGCCCCAGCAGTCCCGAGATGAGCCCGCAAATCGACACCAAGATGCTGATAAAAACGCGGAGAGCTCTCTTTTCGAAAGGCATTGCTTTACTTAGAAACCCACATAGATAAAGGGCTCGCGGGAGATTGCCAGGATATGGAAAAGCGAGCTTGAAAGCAAGCTGAGCCCCAGCATCAGTACCAGCAGTGTGATCCTGATATACAGCTTGAAATATGGATTTGTGGTTTTACTTTTCATCAACCTGTTGTTTCAGCCTCTGCAAAAGACCACTGCCCGGCTCCCTTGCCAGATATTTGCTTCTGTCATCGCTTCCTCTTGAATGCTTTCGCAATCACTCCGTGATCCTGCCGAGATTCCCGGGCCGTCACCCGGGGATCACCCGGGCATCACCTGAGGATCGCCTGAGTATTCAAGCGGAAAGCAAAGACAACCGGCAGAGATTGCGTCCTCTGCTTGATGGCTATCTAACTGATATATTTTGATTTACTTCGCCAGAGAAGCCTTGTAAGCTTTGAAGCGCTCTTTCAGGACGGAATCCGAATTTGCCAGGATCTGAATAGCCAAGAGAGCGGCATTTTTAGCGCCGTTGATGGCAACGGAGGCAACCGGAACTCCGGGAGGCATCTGTGCGATGCTGTAAAGAGCGTCAACGCCTTGCAAAGCGCCGGAGGCGATGGGCAATCCGATCACGGGGAGTGCTGTATGAGCAGCGACTACTCCCGGCAGATGCGCAGCCATTCCGGCAGCAGCTATGATGACCTGAACACCTTCTGCTTCGGCTTGGGTGGCAAGTGCGGTGGTGCGTGCAGGATTGCGGTGGGCACTGGAGACGTGGTAGTCGTAATCGACACCAAATTCATCCAGAACGTCCAGAGCCGGCTTGCAGAGGGCTTCATCGGACTTGGAACCAAGTATAAAGCGTAGCTTTGGCATTCTTACTTTCCGTTTTCGGGGATTACTGTGAGGGCTTTGTGAATCTCTTCTGCATCTGTGGCTGAGCTGAAGCTGGCGAGATTATCGGGATTCATAATCAGCTTGGAGATGTAGGAGAGCGAGAAGAGGTGCTGCTTGTCATTGTGCAAGAGCAACATAAAGAAGATGTTGACCGGCTTGTTGTCCGGAGCGTCAAAATCCACTCCCTCGTTGCAGCGTCCAAACAGGATGCTGGGCATCTTGATTTTGGAGGGATGCAGATGGCGCGGGTGCAAGAGGGCGACTCCATTGCCGATGGCGGTGGAGATCAGCTCTTCGCGGGCGACGACTACTTCGTAGAGCCAGCGGGCATCGCGCACGAGCTTGAGATCCTTGGCTTTTTCGCTGAGGACGCGGATGGCATCGTACTTGTTTTCAGCCTGGAAGTCGAGGAAGATGTTTTCGGGGCGCATATACTCTTCAAAGTGGCAGATCACACGCTTTAGGGCGAGCATCTTCTCTTCGTGATCGCTGAGGTTTTCGAGCCATTCATTGAGTGAATCCTCATCGACTTTGACGTTTTTTCCAACAATCTTGCTTTCGAAGACATTGGTGTTGATCATCTCCTGAATTACATTCTCGGAGACCTTGAGTTTCTTGGCAGCCTCTGCTTTGGACAGATACTTTTTCGCCATGGGTTACCTCCTGTCTATATAGACAAATTAAGTTTTCGGACCTGCTTTCAAGGTTTATCTTGACAAAGATATATGAATTTTGGAGTTTAGTAATATGGTCAAGAAATATATTTATCTCTGGTGCGTCGCGATACTCCTTGGTGGGTGCGCATACTCCGTATATTCAAATGCTTACCCCCACTTAAAAAAAGTTCGGGTGGAGGCTTTTGAGAATCAATCCAGTGAATTTGAGATAGCCTCGACAGTGCTGAATCAACTGAGCCTGGAATTTAGGAATGACGGGCGTTTGAAGCTTGTTACGCAGAATCCGGATTGCGCTTTGGAAGGTAATATCCTCTCCTACACGGAGGATATCTATAGTTACGACGCCGCCAACCAAGTGCAGGACTATCAGTTACGCCTCTTGGTATCGGTTACTTTTACCGATCTGATCAACAACAGCGTGCTCTATGAAAACCGAAATTTGCAAGTAAGCGAGATTTATAAAGTTTCGGATGAATCCAGCGCAAGATGGAATACCAAGGCAGAAGCAGAAGAAGAGCTTATCAAAGGGCTCTTTAGAATAATTGTACAAAACAGCCTGGAGGCTTGGTGACACGATTAAACAAGTTTCTTGCAGCAGCCGGATTTGGCAGTCGCCGCAAGGTCGAAGCTCTGATTACGGATGGCAAGGTCAAGATCAATGGAGCCGTGGTAAAAGATCTTTCCACCCAGGTAGATCCTGCCAAAGACGAAGTAATCTGCGAAGGAAAAGCGGTCAAAGCCGCTGTGGAATACAAATATCTGGTGCTAAACAAGCCCAGAGGCTACATTGTGAGCGCCAGCGATGAGCTCGGACGCCAAACGATCTATAGTCTCCTTCCTGAGTTTGCAGCAGGATATAACTATGCCGGGCGTCTGGACAAGAATTCCGAAGGCTTGCTCCTGATTACCAACGACGGTAATATGATCAACCGCCTGGCGCATCCCTCTTTCAAGGTGGAAAAGGTCTATAAATGCGATATCAACCGCAAGCTCAGCAAGGCACAGCTTGAGATTCTGCGCACCGGTGTGGAGATCGAAGGCGGTCGCACCAGACCTGCCGGAATCTTTGTAAAAGCCGAAAGCGACAGTGCTATGAGCCTCAAGGTGGTGATCACAGAGGGGCGCAAACGCCAGATCAGGCTGATGATCGAGGCAGTCGGGGCAAAGGTGACCAGCCTGAAGCGGTTGCAGTTTGGCCCGCTCAAGCTAAAGGAGCTACCCTCAGGACGCTGGCGTTTCCTCACCGATGGCGAACTCAAAGCACTCAAAACGACGATTGATAAAGGAATTAAACAATGAAGATAGCTCTGATCGGACTGCCCAAAAGCGGCAAGACTACTGTATTCAATGCGCTTACGGGATCGCAGCATCCCACGGACAAGTATCTTCCGGCGGCTGATGAAGCCAATATCGGCGTCGTGCAGGTCATAGATGAACGTATTACCAAGCTCTCAGAGATATACAATCCCAAAAAGACCATCTATGCCACGATCGAGTATCAGGATTTCCCGGGGATCTTCTCTGCCCATAGCGAAAACCCGGAGAATGCTATCTTTAGCGCTATCAAGGCCAATGAAGGCTTTGTATTGGTGCTGCGTCAATTTGCAGATCCCGAGCTGGATGGTCTCTATGGCGAGGCAGAGCCACTCAAGCAGCTTGAAGCTTTTGAAGATGAGATGATACTGATGGATCTGATGGTGGCGGAGAAACGCCTGGAAAAGATCGAGCTGGGCTACAAGCGCGGAGTCAAGACTCCTGCTATCCAGGTCGAAGAAAAGGCTCTCCGTGATATCTGTGAGCAGCTTCAGCAGAATGTCCCGATCCGCAGGATGGAGCTTCGCGAAGAAGAGGAAAAAGCGATACGAGGCTTTCAGTTCTTTTCGCAAAAGCCGCTCTTGGTGCTCTTGAATTGCTCCGAAGATGGCTTTAAAGAGCAGGGTGAATTGATGGAAAAGATCGGCACCAAAGGCTATCTGGTCGAAGCTATCGCTGGGAGATTTGAAGAGGAACTCAGCCGTCTGGAGCCCGATGAAGCAGCACTCTTTATGGCAGATATGGAGATAGCTGAATCGGCTCGGGACAAGCTTACGCATCTCTGTTACAAACTTTTGGGATACATTTCTTTCTTTACGGTCGGTGAGGACGAGGTGAGAGCCTGGACCATCACCAAAGGCGACAACGCGGTGACAGCGGCAGGCAAGATCCACTCCGATCTGGCTCGTGGCTTTATCCGCGCGGAATGTTTCAAATACGACGATATCCTGGCTCACAACTCCGAGAAAGTCCTCAAAGAAAAGGGACTCTTCAGGCTGGAAGGCAAGGAATACCTGGTGAAAGACGGTGACATTATCTCTGTAAGATTCAACGTATGAACAAAAAGAAGACTAGTAAGTCAAAGGCTCGCAAGGGCAATCCACTCTGGAAGAAGAGGCTGGTCAGCGGCCTGATCTCGATCATCTGTCTCTTGGTGCTGATTGCGCTGGTGATGGGACAGAGCTCGATCCTCAAGGACTATCGTGAGCTGAGGGATAGCGGCAATATCTTCAATTGGTTTGGCGATACGCAGCTTGATCTTGCCAATCCGATCGGTGTCTTTGGTATCCTCTTTTCGGCTGTGTTTATTTATCTCTTTGGCTATTGGCTCTCGCTGATCGCTTTTCTGATTATCGGGATAGTGAGTTTTCAATACTTCCTGGAGCCGGAGCTGGATCGCAGCAGGCAAAAGGGATATCTGCTGGTGATCATTGCCTTCCTCTTGCAGGTGCTGCTCTGCTCGGGATTTGAGACCTATAGCCACAGTATCGTTCCGCTGGCTGTCTGGCGCTTTCTCGAAGGTATATTCCGGAGCACCGGAGCGCATATCATCCTGATCACCGGGATGATCCTTTGCTTTATCCTGATCATCGAATACCGCAGGATCAAGGATTGGCTGGCAGAAACTATGGAGGAGCTCAGCCGCAAGCGGGAAGCCAAAGAGATGAAGCAAAAGCCAGCAAAACCCAGTATCAATCTGGACGAACCAATACCTGTAAAGGATAATGCAATAGCCCCTGCACCTGTAATCACCGATCACGCTCAGTCCAATGGGCCTGATCTGCCTGATCCGAAAGATGTTTTAAAGGAAATGGAGCTGTCCGGCAAAGCAAAGCAAAAGCTTGCCCAAAAGCAAGCCAAAGCAGAGCCGGAACTGGAAGAAGAGGACGATCGCGACTATGTGATCCCCTCTATCTCGGACTTTCTGGAGAGTCCCGTCAAGCTTTCCGAGCGTGACCGCAAGGAGATCGAAGCACAGATACTTGGCACCAGCAAGATCCTGCAGGACAAGCTGGCTGAATTTGGCATAGATGCAGAGGTAAGAAACGTCAATATCGGCCCCATCATCACCCAATATGAGCTGGAGCCTGCCAAAGGCATCAAGGTAAACAAGTTTGTCTCTCTGGCAGATGATCTGGCTTTGGCGATCAAAGCAAAATCCATCCGCGTGCAAGCTCCCATCCCGGGGCGTGGCTTGATAGGCATAGAGATTCCCAATCTTACCCGGGATATGATCTATCTAAGGGATATCCTGCTGTGTGAAGAGGCCCGTAACAACCAGAACAAGCTGGTCTTTGGGCTGGGCAAGGATATCTCCGGCAAGCCCCTGGTAGCTGATCTGGCAAAGATGCCTCACCTCCTGATCGCAGGTGCCACCGGCAGCGGTAAAAGCGTCTGCATCAACACTATTATTATGAGCCTGATCCTGAGGACTACTCCGGACGACCTGCGTCTGGTCCTGATCGACCCCAAGAGGGTGGAACTTGCCGGTTACAACGAACTTCCCCACCTGATCGGCAATGTCGTGACCGATCCTGATACTGCCCTGGAAACGATGTATTGGGCAGTAAAAGAGATGGAGCGCCGTTATGAACTGCTCCAGGAAGCCAAAGCCAGGGATATTATCAGCTACAACGAGAAAGCAGCCGAGGGTGAAGATCTTGAGCCTCTGCCCTTTATCGTGATCATTGTGGATGAATTTGCCGATCTGATTATGACCTCCGGCAAGGAGATCGAGATGCCGATCACTCGCCTGGCGCAGATGGCACGCGCGGTGGGTATTCACCTGATTCTCGCCACACAAAGACCCTCTATCAAGGTGATCACAGGCATCATCAAGGCAAACTTCCCCGCCAGGATAGCCTTCCAAGTCTCCTCCCGGGTTGATAGCCGGGTGATTCTTGATGCCATTGGCGCAGAGAGGTTATTGGGGCAGGGTGATATGCTCTTTATGCCTCCCGGAAAAGCTATGTCCGAGCGTATCCACGGTGCTTTCGTGAGCGATCACGAGATCGCCAGGGTCACCGAATTCCTCTCTATGCAGCCCAAGCCTAAGCAGGAATTTAGCATTAGCACGAAGGAAGAAGGGGAACTGGGCAGTATAGATTATGACGATGAACTTTTCCCGGAAGCCGCCCGTGTGATAGTGCGCAGCGGAACTGCCTCCGTATCGATGCTGCAACGTCACTTCAAGATCGGTTATGCCCGAGCCGGACGCCTGATCGACCTCTTGGAGCGAGCCCGCATCATCGGCCCGCACCTGGGTAGCAAGTCCAGAGATGTATTGGCAGATCGTGACTATCTGGAGCAGATTGGCCTCTGGGAAGATAACTGAGGTTAAACAGATGAAAAGATACCTGATTATAGTCTTTATGGCAGTGCTGCTGAGCAGCCTCCTTGCCATCAGTCCTGCCGAGGTTCACACCAAGCTGGTGAATGCCTACAACCGCATTAGCAGCTTTCAGGCAGGCGTAAGCCAGACCAATAACTACAGCTCGCTAAAGCGCACCATCACCTACCAAGGCAATATCTACTATGTCCCGGGGAAGATGCTGATGCACTTTACACGTCCCCAGATACAGCGTTTGCAGATTGATAACGGAAAGATTACAATGTATGATGCGATGTCCAATACCATCCTGCGGGGGGATATGCAGCCGCAATTTGCCGGGATGAATCCGATCCAGCTATTGCAGGAGTATTGGGGCAAATCGACCGTCTCGGTGGTCAGTGAAAACCGCTCCAATGCCACTGTCCGCCTGATCCCGCGCAACGACCCGATGATCCGCGAGATCAGAGCCCAAATCTCCCGCATCAGCGGACTAGTACAGAATCTCAGCTACACAGAATCTTCCGGTAATACAGTGAGCTATGCCTTTAGCAATATCCGCACCAACCAGAGCATCCCCGCCTCGGTCTGGACCTACAGATATCCTGCCGACGCGCAAGTCTTAAATCAATAGGAGAGCAGATGATAGCCTTGATTATGGCAGGCGGATTCGGCACCCGGTTTTGGCCGCAGAGCCGTGCCCATATGCCCAAGCAATTCCTCAAAGTTGTAGGCGACAAATCTATGATCCGGCTCACGGTTGAGCGATTGTCAGGAGTGATTGCTACTGATGATATCTACGTCGTCACCGCCAAAGGACAGGAGGATCTGGTCTATCAGCATCTGCCCCAAATCCCCCGGGAAAACGTAATCCTGGAGCCCTTTGGGATGAATACAGCCCCCTGCATTGCCCTCAGCACCACCTATTTACAAAGGAAATATCCTGCCGATGAGACAGTCCTGGTACTGCCTGCAGATCACGTGATCCGCGATCTTCCCGCTTTTCATAGCAGTATCAGAAAAGCCTCAGAACAAGCTGACAGCGGCAATTTGGTCACCTTTGGCATCGTTCCCGATCATCCTGCTACGGGCTATGGCTATATCGAGGCAGGAGAGCTTGTGAGTGGGGGCGCTTATAGCGTCTTAAGATTCAAGGAAAAGCCGGATCGCGCCACAGCCGAAGCCTTCCTCGCCAGCGGCAAGTTCTTTTGGAACAGCGGAATGTTTTGCTGGCAGCTAAAGACTATCTCCACTGCCTTTGCCACTCATCAGAGCGCTGTGACTGATCTCACAAAAGAGATTAATCAGCTCTGGGACAAAGGTATTACCGATATCTCCCCAGTCTATGCCCAAATGCCCAAGCTGCCTATCGATATAGCCATAATGGAGCCGGCGCAAAACCGCGTTGTGATTCCGGTAGATCTCGGTTGGAGCGATGTCGGCAGTTGGAAAGCTCTCTCCGAGCTTAGCCCTGCCGATGCCGATGGAAACAGCATCCCAGCCGGAGGTATCGCCATATCTTCCACATCAAATTACGTTTACAGTGACAAATTCATAGCCCTGATCGGTGTGGATAATCTCTGCCTGGTGGAAACCAATGACGCTATCCTGATCACCACCAAAGACCGGGCTGAAGATGTAAAACTGATCGTGGACAAACTCAAAAACGACAAAAGGACAGAGCTATTATGAAGCGAAATACCACTATTATACTGATTCTCCTGCTGGCAGGCCTTGCCCTCTATGCTTTAACTACGGCTGAGCCCGATACTTTCACCGGAAGGATCAGGCTGTCTGGACATAGCGTCTATCTCGATACAGCAAGCAGTAGCCATCTAATGCTACTCACTGCCGGGCTTATCCGCGATTCCGTCTGGATTCCCTCGGACAGCCTTCAGGTCACTATTCGTGCTTTTGAAAACAGTGAGACCAAAAACCTCGAAGTAATCTCCATTACGGATCACAGGGGAACGGTCGAGATTCGTGATCTGGATAGAAATCCCCTTCACCAAGCCAATTCCAGCTATCGTGTAAACGCTGCCGGCTGCATCGGATGCAATCTGTGCCCGCGTAATTGCCCGGTCGGCGCGATCAGTATGCAGAGTCGCAAAGCAGTGATCGATCAAAGTAAATGCATTGAATGCGGTGTCTGCATCAGCGGTAAAGACCGCTGGCGCGGATGCCCGGTGAGAGCCATCAGCAAATAGGAGCTTTTATGGATATCAAAACCTTTGGATACCTCTATCACAAGGCTCGTGGCGCTACGCGCGATGAAGTGATCAAAGAAGCCGAGATCAGCCACGAAGAGTATATGCTTTATGAGCAGACCCTGGGTTCTGTCCTCCAGGACATTATGCAGGATAGATCCCGCGCCAGTGAGATCGGGGCAGATTTTGTGCGCCTCAGCCGCTATGTCTATGGAGAAGCCAGCGATCAGGAAAAGCAGATTACCCGTCCCGATGCCATCAAAGCACGCAGCGGCGAACTCTTTTCCCTCCCGGCAATCGGCACAATCGCGATTCCTTCGATCAGCCTGCATCAAGCTATAGCGGATCGCCGCAGTCTGCGCAAATATGCCAACAAACAGATCAGCTTGGACGAACTTTCCTTCCTGCTCTGGAGCTGCAGTTGGGCGCGTGATTTTCGCAGCAACGAGCGGATGGAGATCACCTTCCGCAATGTGCCCTCAGCCGGAAGCCGTCATCCCCTGGAGACTTACCTCTACATCCGCAGAGTGGAAGGCCTGAGACCGGGGCTCTACTATTACCATCCCATCAAGCACTGCCTGGTACTCCTCGATTCCTCCCCCGAAAAGGAAGCTGAGCTCTTTGAAGGCTGTTTCCGTCAGGAAATGGCAGCCACTTCCGCAGTTAATTTCTTCTGGACTGCCGTGCCTTACCGCACTGCCTGGAGATATGGCCAGAGAGCATACCGCTATCTCTATCTCGATGCCGGACACGCCGGGCAAAACCTGCATCTCGCTGCCGAAGCCATTGGCGGAGGAGCCTGTATGATCGGCGCTTATCTGGATGAATTGATGAACAGTGCTTTGGGCATCGACGGCAAGGAAGAATTCGTAATCTACATCGCAACCGTCGGTAAAAAGGGACTGGATAGCTAAGACCGGGCCCTTTGTCCGATCCATCATAGATAATCACCGTGGAGAAACAATGATTAGCAAAGAGATGAAGGCATTTCTAGATGACCTGTATGCGCTCCGGAATCCGCTCAAGGCGAGCTCCGCCCTCGGCTTCTTCCAGTGTGGCAAAGGCGGCTACGGAGCGGGAGACCTGTTTTGGGGTTTGACCGTTCCGCAGCAGCGCGCAGTCTGCAAAACGCATTACAAGCTTCTGAGCCTCAAGGATATCACCGCTCTTCTCAAGCACGAAATCCACGAGGTACGCCTATCGACCCTGATGATTATGGTGATGAGGTATCAAAAATGCAAGGATGAGCCATCCCGCAAAGCACTTGTGGACATCTACCTGGCTTCATTCAAGTATATCAACAACTGGGATTTGGTGGATTCCAGCGCTCATCAGATCCTGGGAGCATGGCTGGTGGACAAGGACTGGTCCTGCCTGATCGAGATGGCAAGATCGGAACATCTCTGGACGCAGCGTATAGCAATGATCGCCACCCACGGCTTCATCCGCAAAGGGCTATTCGAGCCAACACTCTGCTTTGCTGAAATCCTGCTGCATCACAAACACGATCTGATCCACAAGGCAGTGGGCTGGATGTTGCGCGAAATGGGTCTGGTGGATTATCAAACGGAATACAATTTTCTTTTGAAGCACTACAAAACTATGCCGCGTACTATGTTACGCTATGCTATAGAGAAGTTTGAAGAGCCGGTAAGACAGGGATTTCTCAAAGCAAAACTGGGCTAAGCCCCGCCTTCCCCCCTATTAAATCCAGCCACAATCATGGGACGCTGCTGCCGCGATCCTGCCGCGTTCGCGGCATGATCGCGGCATGATCGCGGCTAGAGCGCGGCATCAGCTAAGGGGAGGGAAGGGGGAAAGTATGTCCCCTTTTGCGGGACAGGCTGTGACATACACGCATTTCTCACAGCGAGATTGACAATTTTTGGCAGATAGAAGTTTGGAATCCTCAAATTGGAGTATGTGAACTATGAAGAAATGCCTTGTCTTACACGGAAGTCCCCGCAAGGGAAATACTTACAAAGCCACTATGTTGGTGGTGGAGGAGTTGGCTAAGCAGCCCGATTGGGATTTTGAGCATATCCGCATCAAAGATCTGCAATTGCCTTTTTGTCTGGGCTGTTTCAATTGCATTCTCAAAGACGAAAACAAGTGTCCGCATACCGGGATCATCAGCCCGATCGTGCAGAAGATGCTCAGTGCGGATGCGTTGATCGTGGGCGCGCCAATCTATATCCTCCAGATCAATGCTGAGACAAAGAACTTCTTTGACCACCTGGCGTGGTTCTTCCACCGTCCGCGTTTCTTTGGCAAGCAGGCGCTGGTAATCACCACGACAGCGGCAGCGGCAGCAGCAAAGGGCACAAAGTTTCTCAAAGAGACCCTCTACCAGATGGGTTACAACCACGCATACGAATTGCCAATTGCTTGCTGGGATGCGGAGTACAATCCCAAAGCCAGGGATCTTAAAAAGATCAGGGCTCTGGCACAGCGTTTTGGCAGAGATATACAAGGCGGCAAGCTCTACAAGCCAAGCTGGTATCACATCATCTATCATACAGCCTTTAGAGCGGCAGCCAATGCAGGCAGCAAGGATAGGACAGCTGATCATCTCTATTGGAAAGAACAAGGGCTCCTGGACAAGGTATATCCCTACAAACCGGGCATTATCAAAGCTCTCTTTGCCAGAATGATGACAGCAGCAATAAAGGCGATGATGCCCTCTTGAAATCCCTTGATCCAAAAATCCGTGAAAGCACAAATATTGAAAAAGAGCACAGAGAGCCCGGAGGCTTGATCGTCACTGCCAAAAAAGAGATTGACAATTATACCTAAGGCTTTTCTCGTGATAGGAAGCTATAAAACTATATTTTACAGAAGAATAGGAGACCGCCTATGAGGTTAGACAAGCGTCGCTTGATCCTCGTTTTGCTGGTAGTTTTTGTCACTGTTTTTACCGTGATGATTGCACAACAGCAAAAAAGCAAAGCCACAAATGTGGTCGAGGATTTCAAAGTCGAAGACGTGCCGAATGATGACGGCACCGGTCTGATGCTGAGTTGGAAACCCCTCGACAAGGATCAGAGAGTGATAGAATATCGCATATACCGGGGAATTTCTCCGGATACGCTCTTCTTCCATGCCTCTGTCCAAGTGAACGTTAAGAGCGGAGTCACATCTGAAAGGATGTATTACTACGATAGCTCTTACACAGATTTTATTGATATCGAATCCCCCGGCAAGCTTCGCAAGGAAAAGCAGCAAGCTGCTGACAGCCCTCTGTATCGCAAGATTCCCAGGGATGTGAGGATTGCAGCGGAATTATCTAAAAAGCTGCAGATCATCACGATGGTGGAAAAAGCTGATATGTATTATAGATCCCGGAAAGTCTTCTCCGCGGATCAGGCAGATTCCACTGCCTATGCCGGGCTCAAGATGTTCCAGCAGACGATGCTGGCTACTATGTTGCCCGGGAATAAATACTACTACAGCGTAGTTGCGATTAACGAGCGCAATCGTTTTTACGATCGCACCGAAGTCAAAGAGGGTGTCCCCACAGATAATCCTCCGGAACCGGCAACCAACCTCTATTGTGCCTTGATCGAAGATCAGCAAAAGCTCAATTTTGAATGGGACTATCCGATTTACAAAGATGATCTTGATAGCTATATGATCTTCCGTATGCCCGCCTCGATGACCGATGAGCAGTGGGCAATCGCCAAGAATGATCCCACTATAATGCAAACCCAACCGGTGGCAAGTGGGAAGCTGGGCGGAGGATCGCTCAAGAACTATGCTCAAGTGAATCTTGCTGAGATAGGATTGACTCCGGCAGACGTCAAGAACTCACGCTTTGCCATACTCTTTGCCGATGGTATGAATCAGACAGCTATGTCTGATCTTAAGCCGGTGAGAGTACTTACGAGCTCTCAGCTCCCGCCCGTGCCAAGCTTTATCGTGCAAGACAAGCCAAATGACAAAGGCGACAGGCTGACGGTACTCTGGGACGATCCGGTGGTCTTTGTGACCAAAACCAGCACGCTGAATAATCGCGGCACCAAGCTGAGAGTCAATTATCAGCTCAATCTGGCTGAGACTCAAAAAGTCAAGAACATCTACTTTGATTTCTACAAGCCCGGTGAAAACAAGGCATTTACCCGCATCAACGAATTCTACACGAATAATATCGTAGATATCAACATCCCTGCCGGTTATGATTACAAAAACGGTTTACATGTAAAGATGACGATGAAGGGCAAGCCGGCGCTCAATGAGGACTACGTCCTGGAGCAGGATTTGGTCTGGAACGACCAGATGATGACCCTGATGCCATCCCGCGCGCTCTATCGCAACGGTGTGGAAGTCTCCAGGCTACAAAATGTGGTCTATCGCCAATCGATGCGCGGCAATGACTTTGCGCTGGTAAAACGCAATACCTCTTATGACAACAATCTCGATGTGGTAAATTCATATCCCGCTTCGATCACCAAGCTGGTAAACGGCTTCCGCTTTGAGGAAGGTGACAGCCTGGTGACGATTATGAATGGCGAGAGAGTGGCAAGAAAGCTCGAGAAAGGCGATGACCGGGGCGATTATACATTGGTCTCCTCAAGCATAGACCTGGTCTTCGATAAAGATGCCAAGACCACGCTCAGCACAAATATCTTTGCGGATGAAGCAGCCAACGAAGCCAAGAAAACAATCGGCAGATTGGAAGAGAGACTCAGCGCAATGATGGCTCAAAAGGCAGAGCTTGCTGGGCTGCCTCCCGCTGCCCTGGCGCAGTTTGAAGAACAAATCGCCAATCTGCAAAAGACCATCCAAGCAAACAAGGAAAATAAAGACCTCCTCAAAGCAAATAGCATCAAGGGTCACAGAGCCCGGATGAGATTTATCGCCAGCGTGCGCGAGCCGGACAGCCGCTATCAGACCTATATGATGGTGAGAACCGATGGTAAAGGCGCGATTACGGAATCCGTCCCGGACAAAAACGATAAGGGTGATTACAACTACTATATCCCGATCTCCAATTGGTTTGACAAAAACAAGTGGACCACCCTCTTTGCCTCGTTGATCTTTGGATTCTCCGTCTTTATCTTCGTCTTTTTGGCAAAGCGCGGCAAGAGCCTTTATATCCGTCCGATTGCAGGTTTGCACGAGATAGACAATGCCATAGGACGTGCCACCGAGATGGGACGCCCGATGCTGTATTCGATGGGTAACGGCGGATTATCAGACGTTGCTACTTTGGCATCCCTGGGTATCCTGGGGCTGGTTGCCAAGAAAGCTGCGGAATACGATACCAAACTGATCGTTCCCTGCTACAACTACATCATTATGCCGATAGCGCAGGAAATCGTACGCGAAGCACACTTTGCGGTGGGACGTCCGGATAGCTACGACAAGAATAACATCTTCTTCCTTACCGATATGCAATTTGCCTATGTTGCCGGGTTCAATGGCATTATGGTGCGTGAACGTGCCGCCACGAACTTCTTTATGGGCTTCTTTGCAGCCGAATCACTGCTGATGACGGAAACCGGAAACTCCATTGGAGCCATCCAGGTTGCAGGAACGGATGCTGTTACGCAGATCCCGTTCTTTATCACCAGTTGCGATTATACCCTGATCGGCGAGGAACTCTATGCCGCTTCCGCCTACCTGAACCGTGAACCGATGCTGCTTGGCACGCTCAAGGCTCAGGACTACTTCAAGTTCATAATTTTGAGCGTTATCTTTGTCGGGGCTATCCTGGCAAGCTTCCAGCTAACCTTTTTACTGAATCTGTTACCCCTTAAATAAGAGCGAGGTTTTTAATGAAAAAGACCGTACCATTACTAATCGTGATGATCGGAGGTTTGATCTGGGTGTTTTGGGCTTTCTCGCCCCACAAGATCATCCAGGATGATTTCTACTACAAGTTCTATCTGCCTTGGGCCCGTGCCATGGCGCCTTTCGCAGCCCTATTGGGTGTGATCAGTCTTTCGATGATGCACACCGCCAAGATCCGCCGCAAAGCACCCAAGTGGCAGTATAGCTTCTTCTTCTTTGCAGGATTTATTGTGACGGCTTTGGCCGGATTCATAGGAGGCACGCAGAAAGGCGGTCTCTTTATGTGGATGTTTGAAAATATGCAGATGCCGATGAGTAGCACGATGTTCTCGCTCTTGGCTTTCTATATGGCATCGGCGGCATACAAAGCCTTCCGCGCCAGAAGCGCAGAGGCAACCGTGCTCTTGGTCGCGGCTATCGTCGTGATGCTGGCACAGGTTCCTCTGGGAGTCAAGATCTCCAGGCACTTGCCGGACATCTCGCAGTGGATTCTGGACGTACCCAATCTTGCTTCCAAGCGTGGAATCGCGTTGGGAGTGGGCCTTGGATCGGTCGCCACAACCCTCAAAATATTACTTGGTATCGAGCGCTCTTATTTGGGCGGCGGTGATTGATAAAGGAGCCAAAGAATGACCATATTTGAAAGAATCCAGGCTTTGGACCGCAGATGGATCTACATCGTGGTGGCGCTCGCCATCATCATTCCGCTGATGGTTCCTTACAATTCGGATAACGTTACCACTCCGCCCACCGAGAACCTCTATCAGATGATCGATAGCTTTGCAGGACGTGAAGACCGTGCCATCCTGCTGAGCTTTTACCATGATGCATCAACGATGCCGGAGCTCTATCCAATGGAGATTGCCATCCTGAGGCACTGCTTTGAACGCAACGTCAAAGTCTTTACCCTTACCTGGCTGCCCTCCGGCGCTCCCATCATCGATTATGCCATCAACAGCGTCAAAGAAGAGTATCCCAATATCGTCAGCGGTGTGGATTACTGTAATTTTGGCTATATCCCCGGTACCTTGGCGATGCCTACCGTGATCGGTATGGGTGATAATATCGCCAATACGGTCAAGACCGATGCCGAAGGACGCAAGCTGGAGAGCCTCCCGATTATGAAGGGAATCAATAACTACAGCGAAATGAACCTGGCAATTGAGTTTTCCGGCAGTGTAGCTGGATCCTACTGGATCGTTTATGCACGTCCCAAATTCGGTCTGAACGTAGCCGTTGGCGTTACCGCCGTGATGGCTGCCGACCAGTATCCTTACCTGCAATCCGGTCAGTTCATCGGTATGCTTGCAGGTCTCAAGGGTGCCGCCGAATATGAGAAGCTGGTGGATGTTTTTGCGGCTTACAGAGAGCCCGGCACACCTATCGCTGTCCAGGTTGACGACGATGGCAACAAGATGGTTCCCGGCCGTTCCTTCAGCCGTGAAGTCCTTCAGGATGAATCAGTCCAAAAGCTGATCAATATCACGACTCAGACCACTGCCACCTTCACACCTGCCGAGTATGAGCAGTTTACCGCCAAATACCCCGAAAAGAAAGCTCTCTTTGACCAGCTTAAGAAAGATCAGGATGGTAAGGTCGTCTTTGACGTAACCACCATCAGCAAACAACAACAGGATGAACTGGGCATAGTGGCCTGGAAAGACCTCAACCGGATGACCCGCAATATCGATTACAAGTTCAAAGTTGCCCGTATCGGAATGAACGCCCAGTCGGTGGCGCATATTATGATCATCGTCTTCATCATCCTGGGTAACATTGGCTACTTCATAGCCAAAGCACGTCAAGCAAAGAACTGAGGAGGATAAAATGTCTTTTGAATTATTCAGTAACCTGGTTGGAGCTTTCTTCACCCTCTGCATTTTCTCCTTCTTGTATAAAGACAATCCTTTCTACCAGATGGCAGAACAGCTACTGGTGGGTATCTCCCTCGGATACGGATTGGTGCTTACCTATACCCGTGTGTTCATACCCTTTATGTATCAACCCCTGATCCTGAAACAGCAGTGGATGCTGATCATCCCCAGTCTCATGGGTCTCTTTTATCTGATGCGCTTCAACCGCAAGCTTAGCTGGCTCTCCCGCTATCCGATAGCCTTCTCGATGATGGGTGTCGGTGCGAGCGTGCCGCTATCCATGCATACCTTCATCCTGGTGCAGATGCGTCAGGCGATGGTACCGATCGAGACCTTCAATCTGTTCCTGATCTTTATCGGAACGATTGCAGTCTTGCTGTATTTCTTCTTTTCCAAAGCTCATACCGGAGTCTATGGTAAGTTTGTGGATGTCGGCAAGTGGTATATGATGATCGGTTTCGGTGCTTCCTTCGGACTCACCGTGATGGCGCGTATCTCCCTGCTGATTGGTCGTATCCAGTTCCTGGTAAACGACGTCTTCGGCGCAATAAAATAGCTCTCTACAATGCTGCAGCTGTGCGGGAGAATACCTTCCGCACAGCCGTGGCGCATTGATACAAAAGGAAACGAACCTTTCGGGGATTAAGATGAAAAGATATATAATAGTAATCGGTCTGGTGATCCTATCAGCTTTCGGACTCCTGATTTCAGACCGGGTCAGCGATCCTGCCACAGAGGGCAAAATCACGGGATTCAGCGCCAACGACATTCCCTTTGACGACGGCACCGGCATCATGCTAAAGTGGAAACCGCTGCACAAATCAAACCGCATCATTCAATACAACGTTTACAGAGGCGTTCATCCCGACAGCCTCTTCTTCCTCAGTCATCTGGAAGTAGATCCCAAAATGGGTGTCCTCAGCGATGAGCTCTTCTTTTATGACAAAGACTATCCCACTCTGATAGATTTTGAGACTGCTCCCGGCAAATTGAAACGGGAAAAGCAGCAGACTCCCGATAGCCCGCTCTTTAGAGGCGTCCCGCGGGATCCCTCCGTCCTGGCAAAACTGATCGACCGCTATTCCGTAATGGGTGTGATCAGCAGCAATGCCTTCTACAAACACTCCAAAAAGATCGTTTCTGCCGATAGCAGCTTTGCCGCAGGCCTCAAGGTAAATCAATTTGAATACCTGCTTGCCAACGTGCTGCCCCAGCAGAAATATTATTACACCGTACTGGGCGTGAACGAGCGCGGGCAACTACTGCCCTTTGCAGACGTTCAGGAAGTAAGCCCTGTGGACAACCGCCCCGATCCCACAGCTATCAGCCATCCCGTCGTGCTGACTGATAAGAACGAGCTGCGTTTGGAATGGGGACCTCCCAATGCTGCCTCCGACATCTATATGTGGGAAGGTTGGCTGATGCCCAAAGCCAATCTGGCAGCCTTTGAACAGGCTCAATTGGCAGATATGAATTCCGATCCCATGCAGGATTCATCTCCCTTGTGGAAGGGTGGAGCCGTCCAGGTATTCCAAAGCCCCAATCAGTACCTCAGTACAAACTACTATGAGACCGTTTCCCTGCCTGCAGGCATTGCTGTGGAGAACTACAGCTTTGTCCTGGGTTATATGGATTACAACGGCTTTTACGCATACAGCCTGGGCCGCCCGATTGCGACTGCCCTCAACACCAATCTCCCCACCCTCCCCGGTTTTGAAGTATTGGACAAGCGCAATGACAAAGGCGACAACCTCCTCATCTCGATCGGCAAGCCCATAGTTTTCATTACCCAGGCTTCCTATGCCAACCAAAAGCATAATCGCCTGCGTATCAACTATGAGCTGGCAGATAATGAGGCATACGACGTAGATCGCATCAGATTTACCTTTTCTGCCGACGGCCAGAATCTCGGTACTGTCTATGAGTACTTTATGGATCAGATCATCCATCTTAAGGTGCCTCAAGGCAGAAAGCTGGAAGACATCACCGTCAAGATAGCCGTCAAGACTAACAAAGATAAAGACTTTGGCGAAGAGCTGGTCCAACACGTCGAGTACGACCAGGCAAACCGCCGCTTTAGCGGAAACAGGATGGATCTGGCAGGGCAAAGACTCAACAAGCTCTACTATGACCTCATGATTGCCAATCGCCTGAGCCCCATCTTCACCCCCGGAAACCGTATGGGCGGTTTATCCCGCAGTTACGACCACTCCATCGCCTATGAAGATATGCTTTACAAAGGCCTTAGCGGTTACGACAGCAAGACCCATAGATTCAAGCTGGATCCCTATGTCGTAGTTGCTGCGGATACTGCTACCGGCGCTCCTATCAGCGTTCCGCTCTACAAAGACGAATGGACAAAGCAGGTTGCCGAGCTCAAAGACAGCGTCAAAGAGCTGGAAGCCTCCGTTGCCACTGCCACGGAACCATCAGTAAAGGATTCTCTGGCAGCAGTGCTATCCCAAAATCAGCTGCTGCTGGATTTTGCCACCAAGCATCCTGTTGCCTTGAAAGCAGAAAACCGTGGTGGTTACAGATGGCTAAAGACCTTCCTGGCAGAGCGTGATCTCAACAGCCGCAGCCAAGCCTACCAACTGATCGCCACCAATGGCAAGGGACTCTACCAGATGTCCGAGCCTTACACCAAAAATGGCAGCCAGTGGTTTTATCCCAAAAACGAGTGGTTTGACAGCACCAAGTGGATCACTCTGATAGGCAGCGTCATCCTGGTGCTCCTGGTGGTTTACAGCATCCTCACCGTACGCCGCAGAGATCCTTATATCCGCCCGATCGCGGGTTTGGTGGAGCTTGACAATGCAGTCGGCCGTGCTACAGAGATGGGACGCCCCGTGATGTTCGTTCCCGGTTGGGGTACTCTGGGTGATCCCTGCACCATCTCCGCGATGATGATCCTCTCCCAGATAGCCAAAAAGACCGCCGAATTCGATATCCGCCTGATCTCCCCGCATGTGGATTACTTCGTAGTCCCCGTGGCTCAGGAGATAGTCAAGACTTCTTACAGTGAAGTAGGACGCCCGGATAGCTACAACCAAAACGACATCTTCTTCGTCTCAGACGTCCAGTTTGCCTTCTCCGCCGCGGTCAATGGCATTACCATCCGTGATCGTGTCGCGACCATCTTCTATATGGGCTATTTCAATGCCGAAGCCCTCCTGATGACAGAGACAGGCAACCAGACCGGAGCGATCCAGATTGCCGCTTCCGATGCTATCACTCAGATCCCGTTCTTTATCACCACCTGTGACTACACGCTGATCGGCGAAGAGTTTTACGCGGCATCCGCTTATCTCTCCAAAAACCCGGATATCGTCTCCATGCTCAAAGCTCAGGACTACTTCAAGCTCCTGATCGTGCTGGTTGTGACGATCGGAACAATACTATCAACCCTTAATATGACGGGCTTTGTAAACTCATTCCCCGTCGAATAGGAGTAAACCATGGACAGAATCCCGACTTCTACTCTCAAGCGCCTTCCCCAGTATCTGGAAGTGCTGAAGCAATTCACCCGGGCAGGCCTGCGTGAAGTTTCCGCCACCAAGATCTCCGTATTTACCGATTTTCACCAGACTTTGGTGCGCAAGGATCTGTCCTACACTTCCATAAACAACGTGCCGCAAAGCGGATACAATATCAAAAAACTTGCCAAAGCGATCGAGGAACTCCTGAACTGGAGCGATACATCCTCCAGCTACCTGGTGGGAGTCGGCCATCTCGGCAGTGCTCTTCTGGGTTATCAGGAGTTCTCTCTTCGCGGGCTTACCATCGTGGATAGTTTTGACAACGATCCTGCCAAGATCGGCACCATTGTCCACGGGGTTCCGGTGCATTCCGTGCTGGAGATCACCTCTCTGGCCGCCAAAAAGCACATTAAGATCGGCATCATCACCGTTCCTCCGGAAGCTGCCCAGTTGGTAGCTGATCTGATGGTACATTCAGGAATCAAAGCCATCTGGAATTTCACTCCGCAAAAGCTGCATGTGCCTACCGATATCATCGTGGAAAACGTCGATATGTTCGCCTCTCTGGCGGTCTTATCCCGCCGTTTGGCTGAAAAGGACGCACTATGAAAGTCCTTCTGATCTCCCCAAAGGCTCAAACGGGGGGATTGGAAGCTCTCCGCAAAGGCAATCAGATCCTGCAGGGGCTGCTCTATGTTGCTGCTGCTGCCCGTGATGCCGGACACAAAACCACAGTCGTAATCGCCGATAGCACGGATGTCGATCGCTATATCCGCCGCTACCAGCCTGATATCTTGGGAGTTTCCTGCGTCACCGCCACCTATCCGATTGCCCGCGAAATACTCAATCACATCCACTCTGCCCACCCCGCTCTTCCTACCATCATCGGCGGACACCACGCCACCTTTATGTACAAGGAAGTCATCCGGGAGACCGGAGTGCATTACGTTTGCCGCGGAGAAGGCGAGGAAGTCTTTGTAGAGCTCTTGTCCAGCCTGGAATCAGGCAAGCCTCAGCCGGCTGTGGAAGGCATCGTATTTCGAAAGGATGGAGTCTTTTACAACGATAGTGAGATCGCCATACTGGACGATCTGAACAAAATCCCACGCATCAGCCGAGACCTCGTTGCGCCGGAATTCTCCTTTTCGCCAAAGCTTGTCTCCTCCCGCGGATGTCCTTTCCAATGCTCATTTTGCTCCATCTCGGCTTTTTACGGTGGAAAATACCGCCAGCGCAGTGTCGATGACGTCTTTTCCGAGCTCTTGGAATTCATCTCCTGGGGTTACGACCAATTTTGGTTTCACGATGATAATCTCACTGTGGACAAGGCTTGGCTTACCGATTTTTGCAACCGTATCATAGACCATAAGCTCAAGATCCGCTGGAACTGTATGAGCCGTGTCTCGATTATAGCCAAAGAGCCCCGGTTGATCGCCCTGATGGCGCGCGCCGGCTGTTCGCTACTCTCCATCGGCTTGGAAAGTGGTATCCCGGAGGTAATCGAGAACCTGAACAAAAAGATTGATCTGGGTGATATCGCCAAGGCCATCAAGGTAATGGATAAGATAGGCATTACTCACAACTGGTATATGATCCTGGGCTCGGGAGATCAATACGACACGCCCGAGTACCTGAAGCAGAGCCTGGATTTCTTTTGCAAGCACCGTCTCGGCTATATCGTAATATCCATCCTCACCCCCTTCCCCGGCACCAAGGTCTATGAGCAACTCCAGTCCGAAGGCCGCATATTGCATTACAATTGGGAAGATTACGATGTGACCCATTGCGTGTACCGGCCCCTCGGCATGAGCCCCAAGGAGATGGAATCCTTCCTCTCCAAAGCCTATATCAAGATCTATCTATCCAAAGGCTGGCGCTTGATTCCACTCGCTATTCGAAGCCTCAGGACGGGCGCTATGAAGCCAAACCACATCATCAATGGCATCCGTATCATGATCGAGAGCAAGCTCCTGGGCAAAGATATCACCAAAGCGATGTCGAAAAAGCATTAACCGAGCTTAACCCGTTGTGGCAGAAAGGTGTTACTCAGCACCAGCCCTTGTTCTGTGCGATCCATTTCCCCTTACTCTCTCCTTAGATAAGACCTTTGCACATAATAACGAGAAAGTAGGAGGTTGGAGGTAGTATCTTGC
>CAYSSP010000019.1:0-59765 GCA_964433815.1 uncultured Candidatus Cloacimonadota bacterium | reverse complement strand
TACATCCAAGAGGTTGTCCTGAAGATATCATCCGGAGTCCGGGTATCGATTGTGGTCTTCTGACCGGAAAACTTGTAGGTCTGATAGCCTGAAATTGCCAGGGCTAATAAAACAACAAATACAGCGATTCCTCTGACTCTGGATTTACCGTGTGTTTTACTCACTTATTACCTCGTTTTTCTATTAATTCTTTGGCATGCAGCAGGG
Organism: uncultured Candidatus Cloacimonadota bacterium; assembly: GCA_964433815.1. GTDB lineage: Bacteria > Cloacimonadota > Cloacimonadia > Cloacimonadales > Cloacimonadaceae > PHBP01. The sequence goes on along the minus strand of CAYSSP010000019.1, from coordinate 59,558 downwards.
ACAGCTCCGTAATGCTGCCGGAAAGCATTCTGGCAACTTCTCGCTGTCTGTCTTCATCTGCCAGTTTTATTATCTTCACAAGTGTCTTCTTGTTCTCTGAAAACTTCTCTATCGCTATATGGCTGTCGGCCGCGACTGCGAGCTGAGCCAGATGCGTTATGCAGAGCACTCTATGCCTCTGCCCCAACTGGGAAATATAGCTCGCAACCTGTTCTGCCGTCTTGCCGCCTATGCCGGAATCTATCTCGTCGAGAATTATCAACCGACAAGGCATCCTTTCGGAGAGAACTTTCTTGATAGCAAGCAGCACGCGGGACAACTCACCACCCGACGCTACTGAAGCGAGAGGCTTCACTGCTGAGCCCGGATTGGCGGAAAACAACAGCTCTATGCTATCTTGACCTGTCTCATCCATTGCAGCAAGACTGCTTTGCATGATATTTTTATCGAACTGTTTTTTGTCAATTTGTATTTGCAATTCGGCTTTGGGAATCGAAAGCTCGCGTACTTGAGCCAGTAGAGCTTTGCTGAGTTTGGCTGCTGTTTTGATTCTCTGCTCGCTGAGGTCATCAGCCAGTTCCAGTAGTGCTATAAAGTCTTTCGTGCTGCGTTCTTCCAGCTCTTTGATCAGGCTCTGATTATCGTCCATAGTATCGAGCTGTTTCTGTCTGAGAGCAAAGAGTTCGTTAAGCTCGGTGATGTTCTTTACCTTGTGCTTGTAGATCAGGCTGTTAATCAGATCAAGCCTTGTCTGGATTGCATCAAGGCGGGATGGATCCTGGCTTAGCGATGATCCGATCTCCTCCATCTGAGCAGCTGCCTCAGTAATGGCAAGCTGTGCTTCACCCAGTGCTTCGCAAGCTTTGCGAAACTTGGGCTCTATCTGCCCAAAAGAGCTCATCCTGGAGATCAGATAACGCAAGCGATCATAGAGATTGCCATCATCTTCCGTAAGCTCCAAGGTAGCATTGATCGCAAGCTCGCGTATCTCCTGCGAATGCGACAGCAGATCAAATTCCGCCTGCAGTACTTTGTCTTCATCCGGCTGTAGCTTAGCCTTGTCCAGCTCTTCAAACTGGTATTGGTAGAGCTCTCTAAGCTGGCGATCCGCAGCATCCTGCCTTTTCAGCTCCTGCAGTTTATGCAGCATCGAGCGTAAGGCACGGTATGATTCCGCAAAGCGCTCACGGATTGGCCCCAGATCTCCAAAACTATCCAGCAGTTCCAGTTGGTAGTTAGCCCCCAATAGCTTTTGCTGGTCTCTCTGATGGTGGAAATCGATGATCAGGGGCTTGAGCTCTTTCATAAAGGAGAGAGCTATCTTGCGACCATTTAGATAGTATTGGGAGCGTCCGGAAAGATTATGTTCGCGGGCAAGGACCAATTCCTCGAGATTCTCATAGCCCTCGTTTGCCAAAAAGGACTTCAACTCGGCGTTTTCAGCAGGATTGAAGCTGGCTTCCAGATAAACCGGTAGTGCGGGATCATAAGGCTCCGGATCAAGGCTTTTGTCACCAAAGATCAGTGCAATAGAGCCTACCAGTACTGATTTACCGGCACCGGTCTCACCTGTTATGATGGTCATCCCGGGATCGAAAGCTATTCGTTCTTCTTTTACAAACAGATAGTTGCGGATATATAGCTCAGTTAGCATTTACTTCCCCAAGTGCAGCTTGTTGCGCAGGATGCGGTAGAATCCCCGGTTTGACAACTTAATAAAGCTAACTGTACGGTCTGAAGCTGTAATATATAGCTCATCCCCTTCTTCCAGGCTATGGCAATTGATGCCGTCCACCTGCAGCCAGGCGCTCAGTTCCAGATTGCCGACTCTCATCATCAGCTCATCCTGAGCAGGGAAGACCATGGGACGTATGCTCAATAGATGCGGGTTAAGAGGAGCAAGCACCATTGCCTCCATCTCCGGCGATAGGATAGGTCCTCCTGCTGCCAGAGAATATGCTGTGGAACCTGTTGGCGTGGAGGCTATCACCCCGTCGCAGCGTGTCTCAAAGACAAATCGACGGTTGTTATAGATCCTCACGGTTATCAGCCGGGGTGTATCCGCCTTGTAAATCACTGCATCATTCAGCGCCAGATTGCTATAGATAAAGCTTCCGTTTCTCTTGATCCGACAAGATAGCAGCATACGCTTGAGAATCTTGTATTTGCCCTTGAGAAGCGTCTGCAGAGAGGCTCGAATCTCAGACAAAGTGGTCTCCGAGAGAAAGCCCAGGTATCCCAGATTGATACCCAGGATAGGTGCTCCGGTTGCCAAGGCAAGAGCTTTTGCCCTTAGAATTGTGCCATCACCACCAAATACCAAGATAGCATCCAAGGCAGGAAAGATCTTATCCTCAAGACTGTAGCTTTCTACAAAGTCCGGCAGCAGCTCTCTTTGCTCCAGCACTCCCACAAACCTGTAGTGATAGTCATCTCTAAGCTGCAGGAGCAGATCAAAGACTTTTTGTCTGTCTCTCAATTGATGATGGATATAAACACCCAGATTCTTCAAGTTCTCACCTCAAAGCGATTCATAAAGCCTCAGATAGGAGTCATAACGCTCAATCGGGATCTGATCCGCCTCAAGCGCCTCCAATACCGCACATTGCTCTTCATGAGTGTGTGTGCAATCCCTGAACTTACATTTATCGGTGAATTCTCCAAACCCTGGAAAGACACTTGGGATCAGCTTCTTACTATCGGAATGGAGATTGACCGTCTTGAGACCGGGAGTATCCAGCAAATGCCCGCCAAAGCTCCAGGGCAAGAGGATTGCCTGAGTAGTGGTATGGCGTCCTTTCTCGTTAAAGTTGCTGATCTCGCCGGTTGCCAGCTCCAGCTCCGGCTCGAGGGCATTGATGATGGAGCTCTTCCCGGTTCCGCTCTGCCCGCTAAAGACAGAATCTTTATCCTTCAGAAGGCTTCTCAGCTCTTCTATACCTCTACCTGTAAGAGTGGAACACAAGATTACCGGGATTCCAATCTTGCGGTAATACTCAGTAAGCTCATCCACATCTTCCTCATACTCGCAGAGGTCCATCTTGTTGATGACTATGATAGGATCGAGCTCATCAATAGCCGCAATACACAAGTATCGGTCGATCAATCCGGGCTTGATCAAAGGCTGCCGCCAACTGACGGTGATCACAACCTGATCAATATTTGCAGCCACGATCACCTGCTTCTGATAGCTTCCCCCACCATAGCGCGACAGAGTGTTGCGTCGTGGGAGGATATGCTCAATCCGGTAATCCGGCGCACTTGAGACATCCACTTCTACGTAATCTCCCACGGAGCAGAGGATATGTGTCTCAAACTGAAACTGCTTCAATCGCCCGGAAAGACTTGCCACTATCACATCATCTTCAAGTTCTACGATATTCTGGTAGTTGGATTTAATCTCCCGGATGCGCCCTTTCTTGAGAGTCATGCCCCTCTTAAAAGAGACGTCGCTCTTGTGTCCGCTGCGTCTGGTCTTGTATCCCTTCTCAGGATCAAGATCATCCAGGATATCGGTATCCGGCAAGTTAAGCTGAGTCAACTTGCCGGATTGTCTAATACTGCGTTTCTTATCTTTTTGTTTCACCGCTTAAAACACGTGTGTGATCTGATCAAACAGGTCCTTGTTTTCCATGATCTTCTGCTCATTACCAAAGACGGCATAATGGTTTTTGCTCATCAATGCTTCGATCATATCCGCAAAGGCTCTGATATCCTCGACCCGGGTGGACAAGACCTCATCCCTGATCTGCTGTTTATCATCCTGAGTAAAACCGGTGAGGTAATCCTCGGTCGAGCTTGCGCCTTTGCGTTCCGGTCCGTGCGGATAGTCCAGCGAGGAGATATCGCCAATGATAAACTTTGCCATCTCGCGATCATCTGCCTCGAAACTATTCAGGTACTCCGGCACCCGGTCAAAGACATCCAAGGTGTCTGTAAGATTGGGATCCATATAGGAGACAAAGTATTGTGCTCCCGTGGGGCTAAACCCGCTCATACAGCCATAAGCTCCGCCTTTGACACGCACTTCCTTGTGCAGGAATTCATTGCGCAGGATATTGGCAAGCACTCTCAGCTTCCCCGTATAGGAATATCCTTTGCGGAAGAAATTACCGCCCTTGGCCACAAACTGGATCTTGACCGGAGCGCAGATAGCTTCATTATGCTCGCGGCTGGCGAAATGCTCTTCCACGGGTTCCGGCTCCAAAAGTGGAATAGCTTGAACAAAAGCATCCAACTGAGCGCTTAGTCCGGGCAGGATTTCCTCATCCGCCGTGAGGCTGATCTTGAGGTTGCGCCGGGTAAAATAAGCATCTTTTACGGCCTGCATGTTCTTCAGAAGCTCAGCCATTCTGCTCTCGATGTTGTTATCCAGGTCGCGTATAAAGTGATAAAATCCCAGTCCGTTGTAGATGTCACTCAGGTGATGCATTTGTGAAAAAGGCATCAGCATTCTGGTAATAGCTACTGTCACGCCATTGCGGATCATATAGGATTCCCAGCGGCTACGCAGCATCTTAACCAAGCTGCGGATGCGATCCGTATCCTTGAAGACAGGCTTCAAAGCCAATTCCTGCATCAAAGAGAGCATCTTGGGATACTTGTCCCTGATTGCTTTGCCTGATAGCATATACTTGCGATGAATCAGATCTGCATCGATATAATCATTGAGCATATTCAACCCCAGCGAGAGTCCACCGGTCTGTATATCGATCTCATTACTAAGTTCCACAAAGCCATAGTTTTCACTATCTATCTCACCTACCAGCGAAGCATAAAGCTGCAACCAGGGCAGATCCTCTTCGGCGGCATGAGAGAGATCGAAATAAACCTTCAAATAAGCAATGCCATTAGTCACAAGCGGATGACTTATCAAGGTATAATCTTTGCGTTCATCCACATTTCGGGGAGTTTCCTCCGCCTTAGGATCGATATCGGTAAGATCAAGCGAGGGTATTTTCTTGATATCTTCGAGCTTGTCCGGAGCATTCTGATACTCAGCCAAGTGGGCTGTTTGCTTCACCAGCTTGTCAATGGCTTTCTTATCGAGACTTGCCTTGTACTCAGCAAGCTTCTGCTTCAGTTCATCTTCCTGCCTTGCGAGCATTTTGGTATCCGGCTCAAAGATTATGCGGCTACAGTGCTTATTTTCCAGAATCATCTTCTTGAGATAACCCTCAAAATACGGCTCTGTAAGCCCTTTCCTGAGGTTCTTGAGCGAGTTTTCATAGCTCAGGACAGCAAAGGGATCGCCATCCAGAATCCATGCGGAAGCGCTGTACCAATGATAAAAGAGTCCCTTGGGATAATTGGTCTGTCCCTCGCGCATATAAAACTCTCTAAAGGAGATTGAAGCTTCGACCAAACGCTTGTCAAATCCTTCTTTGGCCAGTCTCTGCAGTTCGTCATTGACCAGCTTTTCAAGCTTTTCGATGTTATCCTTGTGGATTCGCTTGAAGATCAACGAGATTGTAGGCTGGAGCATATCATCATTGACTGCGCAGTAGGCATCACCCGCCAATCCGCTTGCCATGATCAAACGCTTCAGAGAGGCAGCCGTATTATTGAGCAGCAGGTCGCCCAATAGTCCTACGGCATTGACCAGCTCAAGATCTTTCACGGTCGAGAAGCTATAATTCAAGCTCATATAATAGCCGGAATCAAGGTCTTGTCCTTCATCCGCCTGATAGGGAACCTTAAGCTCCAGCCTCTTGGCAAAAGGCTTTTGCAGAGGGATGGGATCCGGACGGTCGATTCGCTCAAACTTACTAAGATACTCTTTATCGATCAGCTTCATCGCCTCTTCCAAATCAAGATCGCCATAGAGGAAGATCCTGCTGTTGGAGGGATGATAGTACTTTCTGTGAAAATCCAGGAAAGCTTCATAACTAAGCTCAGGGATTACTGCAGGATCACCGCCGCTTTCGTTGCCATAAGGTGTATCGGGAAACTGGCTACGCATGGATTTATTCATCACCAGCCTGTCCACCGAAGAGAAGGCACCCTTCATTTCGTTGTAAACAACTCCCCTGATTCCTAGCTCGTCATCAGCGTTTTTAAGCTCATAGTGCCAGCCTTCCTGCATCAGGATTTCCGGCTCTTTGTAGATATTGGGAAAGAAGACCGCATCCAGATAGACATGCATCAGATTCCTGAAATCCTTGGCATTGGTGCTGGCAATCGGATAATATGTAGCTTCAGAGCCGGTCATCGCATTGATGAAGGTACTCAATGAACCCTTGGTCAGTTCGTTGAAAGTACCCTTGGCAGGGAAATGTTTAGATCCGTTCAGCACTGAATGCTCCAGGATGTGCGGACATCCCGTGCTATCTTGCGGAAGAGTCATAAAGGTAATACAAAATACTTTATTGTTGTCATCACAGGGCAGATGCATCAGCTCCGCACCGGATTTCTCGTGTTCATACAGATAAGCAGTAGCCTTGATCTCTGCGATCTCCTGGCTTCTTTTCAGCGTGAAGCCGTGATTTGACTTTTTCATTGTTCTAAAAAACTCCTAAACCAGTTTGTATTCTTGCAGACAGTCTTTCAGAAGCTTGCGGTTTGCCTCCATCAGAGGGCAGATCGGAAGCCTGAATTCCAGTTCTATCAAACCCATCATCGCCAAAGCTTCCTTGGCTGGGATCGGATTTGTTTCAATAAACATCATATTGTTAAGCTTCATAAGGGCTCTGTGCTGTTCACCGGCCTTGGCATAATCCCCGGCCAGGCAACTTGCAATAAGCTCGCTCATCAATTTGGGAGCTACATTGGCAGTAACTGATACCGTTCCCTTGCCACCAACTGCCAGCAATGGCATATTCAGCGCATCTTCTCCGCTCATCAGGGAGAACCCGGCCGGAGCATCACGAATAATCTCGGTAGCTTGCACGATATTGCCGCTGGCTTCTTTGACGCCAACAATATTTGGGCATTCTTTGGCGAGTCTCACGGTAGTAGCAGCGCTGATATTGACGCCTGTCCTTCCCGGTACATTGTAGATCACAATCGGAATATCAACTTTCTGAGCAATAGCCTTAAAATACTCATACATTCCCTGTTGAGTGGGCTTGATGTAGTAAGGCGTTATGACCAGGGCATAATCAGCACCGAGTTCTTTCGCCTTTTTGGTGGCAGCTAGACTCTGGTTATAGTTGTTTGTGCCTGTACCGATCATCACCGGGATACGCTTGTTGATCTTCTGCATGGCAAAGCGCAACAGAGCATCCTTTTCATCCGAGGCCAAATTAGCGGTCTCGGCAGTCGTACCCAGCAGTACTATCCCATTAGTACCATTCTCAAGATGGTAGTTTATCAGGCCTTCCAGGGCGATATAATCGATCTCGCCATTCTTAAAAGGCGTAACCAGTGCAACGTATGAACCTTGCAGCATTGTTCCTCCACATTATATCTTCTTTGTTATCATATATATAGTTCTTATTTAGCGAGCTTGGAATTCAGGTAGAACCACCAAAACTCAGATTTTGCTAAACTATTAGAAAAGCCTTTTTTAGTCAATCAAAAAGCATAGATTATGCCAAAGCATCCGCAATTTCTGGGGAAGATCACTTTCTGAGCCACATAAAATGATCTTTGCCGGCCTCATAGATCAATTCATATGAGAGGAATTACAGAGGCCACTATAATACATTGGGGGACAGATTCGGTATTTTTGGGACAGATAAGAAATAAGCTGGTACTTTCCCTCTATCCCTTGCAGACACAGTATAATAATTCTCCATAAAGAAACACAATGGGCTAAAACAGCTTCTTGAGGAATGCCCCGTCTAAGGATCAAACTGCAAAGTGCCCCTGCGATCGAGGGGCACTTTGAAACAAAAGCCAGAACCAACTGCCTAATCAGCTTAGGTAGCAGCTAACAAAGCAGTATTAGTGTCTTATTGAGGCATTAATCTATAGAATCGTACAATCCCACCGCAGCGCCATAGATCCAGCCGACATTTCCTTCCGGGGTCTTGACTTTATACCATTTGGCAGTGTAGTTAACATCTCTCAGGACGACCTGGGTGCTATTGGTGGAGATCGCTTCGGGACCGGGATTCCAGGTAAGAATCACACCCGTATTGACTGTCTCGATAATCTTTCCATTGAGCGAAGGATACTCTCTTATCCTCACTTCGTCAAAGAGCACCGGCAAGGCCGCGGAGCTGGTTGGCAGAGCAAGGCGTTGCACCGGTTCGCCCATGGGAATCTCCTCGGGTTCGCCGGCTTGACTTGGGGCAGAGGGAGCCTGCGGAAGTGCTCTGCATGGCTTCATAATGTACTTCCCAAATTCGTCCTTCCCGGATATTTTGCCTATCACCTCCACAGGATTTCCTTTGCTCCAAGCACGCAGAACAGCCATATTCTCTTTGCCCTCGAAATAGCAGGTAATCGTTTGGTTTTCGTCATTTCCTACCATTCCCATTGCAATGAGTGTAGCTTTCTTCTCGCCGCTAAAGCCCAGATTCTTGATCATAGCATTCATCTGAACTACTTTTCCCAGATACTTCAGATCTGCTCCGACGGGATCGCCGAGCTGGTCCATCAGAATCTGATCTATACTGATTTTGTATTCAGGGTTTAGCTTTGAGCTGTTTTTGCCCACCAGCTTGATCGCGATCAAGGTCCCCAAAACCAGGATCAAAACCGCCAGTATTCCCAGAACAATATAAAACCAATTCTTCTGCATTATAATCCTCCTATTCTTTTACAATTCTTTCATATCTTTATTATCTATCATGAGCTTAGCTCCCTCTTTCAGTGAAATCGTGCCAAAGCTTTGCAGGATAGATATTTCCTGCCTGTTCATGCATGATTCAAGCAGGATAGATCCATACAACAAGCATCCTATGAAGGAGAAAGCGAGGCAGAACTCCCTGCCAGCCAACCCGTAGAGGCAGCAAGCTGGATATTGAACCCACCCGTAGGGGCGTGATAATTCAAGATTTCTCCTGCAAAGTAGAGATTGGGGCAGATCCTTGATTCCATAGTACGAATTCTGATATCTGAGAGATTTATCCCTCCGGCTGTCGCCATGGCTGTATCAAAGCTTTCCACTGATTTCACGTGGAATACCGCACTCTGCAGATACGCTCCCAGGAGATTGCGGTCTTTGGAGGTGAGCTGAGCAAGCTGTTGATTACCGTCTATCCCCAGATAGCCGAGTATTCTGGCGATCAGGGCTGCAGGCAGGGAAAAGCTCTTCAACGCAGTCTGCAGAGCTTTGCGAGGCTCTTGTGTCACGAGTTTCTGCATTCTTTGAGCGCCGTCATCCACAAAGGTCAAGGAGATCGATGATCCGGCTTTGACCATAAATGAGTTGTTCAGAATCACCGGACCGCTCAATCCGGTATGAGTAAAAAGCAGATCTCCGCGATCTTTGATCCTGCCTTGAGGCGAGCAAAAGGCAATCGCCACGTTTTTAAGTGAAATTCCTGCACAATCTGTAAATCTGGAGGATGAGGTCAATTGCACTGATGCCAAAGCAGGCGTCAGGGGCTCTATCTTGTGCCCCAGGGATTTGGCTATCACGTATCCCAGACCGTCCGATCCCGTCTGCGGGTAGCTCTTACCTCCGGTTGCCAGGATGATCTTATCCGCAGAAAAAGTCTCTTTATCGGTCTTCACCAGAAATCCGCCCTCAGCTTGTTTGGCGACAGAACTGACGTGTGTATCAAAGCTGAACTGCGCTCCGGAACTCAAAGCAGCCCGGTAGAGAGCACCCCTTACGCTTGCTGAGTGCTTGGATTCCGGAAAGTACTTGCCATCTTCCCTTTTACTGCTTTTGCAGCCCTGCTTGGCAAGCAAATCGATAAAGGCATCTTTATCAAAGGCATAAAGAGCCGGTTTGAGAAAATGGGAAGCGTTGCGCAGGTGAAAGAGAAAGTCGTCATTGTCAAAGGCATTGGTGAAGTTGCACTGGCCGGAACCGCTGAGTAGCAGCTTCTTGCCGGCATAAGGATTGCGCTCGAGCACCATAGCATTTTTACCTGTCGCAATAGCCGCGAGCAGTCCAGCCGGACCGGCACCGATGATGATAATAGGTGCGTTTTTCAATTGCTTAACTGCGTCCTGGAAAATATCGAGGCGGGGATAGGTACGTCAAATTCGATCGAATCAACGATATATTCGGTACCGCGTCCCTGTTTCAATTCGTCTTTGAAGACTACTCTGCGAGGATACCAGCGATTACCTATCCGGGTGACGTTTGAAGACTTGATCGTTTTTAGCAGGCGTCCGCTGCGGGCATACCACTCCTCATACAGTGGAACATTGCGCGTTTTGTCCACATAGAGGCGTTTGGATGGATAGGAGATGCGGTTGTTCTTTGCAGTCAGGAGCAGTTTCCAGCAATCCCTTCCCTCATAGGTGAGATCTCCTTCCAAAACGGCAGTATATTGCTCCAGGAGCGAGCTCTCTTCCATAAAATCTTCATAGGACAGATCGCTGCCCATCACTGATTGCCTCAGCATATTCCCGGAGATCTGGACGGTTCTTTGGGTATTGGGATCATAAATCCATAAGCTATTGCCCTGTTTGAGCATCTTTGTGCCTTTATCGCGCGGAGGAGCGGTGTACTCTGTGTAAAAATCCGTGTTTCCGCGGGAGTAATTGATGGACGCGACAGTTCTAGTGCTGCGCCGGGAATTGATCACCATCCGCGAGGTAGATTTTACAGTCGTGGAGCTAAGGTTTTGATCTATTGCCCGTAAGATCTGTTGCGGGCTGGGAGTCTGGGCCTGCACAGCCAAGACAAATGCAGCCAGTATTAGAATAAGTAGCTTTTTCATTGTTCGAGTTCCTTAAAGAGTTGGGATGTTTGGCGCTTGTATATAGCTGAACCCGCCAGAGCAGTTCCCAGCAGGGAGGCGCAAATCCCGGGGATAAAGCCAATTACAAAGATGCCAAAGCTTAGTTTGGTTCGTATCACATTCTCGAATACCAGGGTGGATGTTTTGCCATAGTGAGACATATCCAATCCCCAGATTGATAAAGGATAGCTAAAGATAAAACCGAGCACCAGGCCAACGAGTGAGCCAATAATCCCAATGCAAAGTGATTCAATCATCAAGCTGCGGTAGATATGTTTCTTTTCTTCACCGATAGCAAGCCGGACACCGAATTCTCCATAGCGCCTGATACCGCTCATCAAACCGGAATTCCACAAGACTATACCCAGAATCAGGATGAAGACCAGGCTGATCATCAGGAAAGTAAAATCTGCTATCCACAGCATATAGCCCAGGTTGTTTTGATCCGTCAAAGCCAGCATAACTGGTGAGTATTCATCATCAGTGGAGTACTTTGCGTTGAAGGAATCCCTGATTTTCTTGATAGTTTTGTCGTTGTAATCGCCACCGGTGGAAAATCCCAGTATCTCACTGCTGCCGCCCGGCATGTCGAGAAAGTCTCTGGCATCCTGCAGATTGACGATGATGCCGCCTCTGTCCAGTGCTTCGTAACCAAAGTTTACAGTTCCGACTATACTGGTTTGGGCAAATGCCATCGCGCCTTCCGCAGTGGAACCCATCAGCATCAGGCTGTCACCCAGACTGAGTTGCATTGCCTGAGAAGCTCGCTCGGAGAGGAGTATTTCGCCGTGAGCTTTGGGAATCCTACCCTGCACCAAGCTTTGATCGATCCTTAGATTATGTATCTCAAAATCATCTGAGATCAGATCAACAGCAAAGCCCACTACCTGGCCCTGACTCAAGGAATTGCCCAGGGAATCAGCTTTGTCCAGGATGGCCCCGAAACTGATCCGTTCCACCCACTTAAATTGGGGATATTCGGCTTTCCAAGTATTGAATTGCTCTTGATTATCCAGAAATCCGAGGTCGTATGGTTTTTGGTTAATCAGCTCGTTGTAAGCTTTGGTGACGATCTTGACGTGTCCTGTCTCAAAGCGGGCATTTTGTCTTACCATGCTCTCCATATACCCATCCATAAAGGACAGGAAAAAGACTATCAATGATACTGCGGCACTTATAATGATAACCGGGAAGAGGTAGCGGCTGCGGTCTCTGAAGATTCCTTTTACAATGAATTTGAACATCTGCCGCTCCTAATTGACCTTGCCTCTGAGGGCATCTGTCGGTTTCATCCGGGAAATCCTGAGAGCAGGCAGCCAACTGGCCAGAGCAGTAGTGCCAAACATCACAAACAAGACCAAACCAATAATCCAGAGAGGATACTTGAAGTAGATGGCTTCGGTAAAGCCTATCACTCCAAAATCGCTGTAGTTCTCCGGAAGAACCCAGCCCTTGAGCCCAAACCAGAGAAAGATCGGTAAACCGATCACGATGCTCATCAGCACCGCATAAGCCATGTAAAGAATGCCTTCGAGCGTAAAGAGTCCAATAATCTGCCTTTGCGTCATCCCAAGAGCCGTAAGAGTGCCAATCTCTTTGCGCCTTTTGAAAAGAGCCAGCACCTGTGTATCAAAGATGGCCAGCATCGCCAGAAAGATGAACAAACCAAAGAGCAGGGATTGAGAAGCAAGCTCGGTGGCGAGCATCTCGTTAAAATCTTTCATGAGGTCGCTGCGGGATTTGTAGATCCAATCCCGGGTTGCCAGATTCTGCAATTCAGAATCACTGAGAACAAGCTGAGATGCCTTTCCCGGAGCCATCAGAAAGCTCTGCAAGAAGCTCAAATCCACCCAGATCGTACCTGCATCAACTGATGGAACGGGGCTGTTCATGATGTGAGCTACCTTAAAATCCATCGCATCATAGACCCCAGTGGCATCTTTGATGCGGACAGTCACGATATCTCCAAGCTCCAGCTTCATCGTCTTGGCAGCTACCTTACCGATCAGAGCAGTTCCCAGAGCGGGATCATCGCCATTCAGATACTCTGTGGGAATCTTGAGAAGCTGCTGATCATGAGGGATGCCTTTAAGTACGACAGGCATCATCCTGCCTTGCGGATAAGCTACTGCCTGGCTGAGCAGGATAGGTACCATGCGGCCGGCCTCCACTGCTTCTTCCTGCTCGGTAGTGATGGGAGCAATGCTCTTTTCAAAGCTGAAGCTGTCGTAAGGATTATAATCCTTTTGCCAGAGCATACCTTCCGCGTGTTCCCACTCTTTTAGCTGGGTTCTGGAGAGATTAACCCAGCTATAAAACATCGACATCATCCATAATAGCCCCACCAATACGATCGACAGGATCAACATATTGATCAGGCTGCGCTTGCCGTTGCCTATGATGTTGCGGTTAGCAAGCTTTAGTATCATCCGAAACAACCTCTCCATCAACGAGTTTGATCACTCGCTTAAGGTAGTCGATTACCTTCTGATCGTGAGTGGAAAAGATGAAGCTGGTGCCCAGTTCCTGATTGAGCTTCTTCATCATATCCAGAATATGCAGGGAGTTCTCGGTATCCAGATTGGCGGTAGGCTCATCCGCAAGCACCAAGCTGGGTTGCTTTACCATTGCTCTGGCAATTGCCACACGTTGGCACTGTCCGCCTGAAAGCTGAGCAGGGCGGCTCTTGATTTTGTCCGTAAGCCCAAGCCACTCGAGAGCTTGCATCACAGCTTTGTGTCTATCATCTTTGTTCATCGAGAGCAGCAAGAGGGGAAACTCCACATTCTCATACACTGTATAAACAGGAAGGAGGTTGTAAGTTTGGAAGATAAAGCCCAGATGTTTACTACGTAGTTCGGCAGCTTGCCTGGAACTGAGTTCTTTGATCTCGTGACCCATTACCTTGACATCTCCATCTGTCTGAGTATCAAGCGAACCGATGATATTGAGCATAGTGGTTTTGCCGCTGCCGCTGGGACCTACTATCCCGCTGAACTCACCCTTCATAAAGCTGAGATCAATATTCCTCAGAGCCAAAAAGTCTCCTTCACCTGTCGGGAAGGCTTTGCTCATCTTGCTGATTATCACCAGTTTATCTTCCATCATTCCTCAATTATATGTCGTAGCTAATGTTTAGTCTTATCTCTGGATATTTATCTTTCTCTATTTGCTGCGTGATGCTAAAATCTATGCTCCAGTAGTCGTAGATCCTGCCATACTGGAGCGTCAGATGCTGAGTGTCCTCTGTCCAATCATACATCGCCAGAGCTTGCAGTTTATCAAGCAATCCCAGAGGATAGGATGCCAGTATGGATGTAGCAAATTTATCAGCGGTGAGATCGCCAAAAGCATCCGGGCTGCTCTGCCACAATCCCGTTTCTTGCATTATGTATAGCCCATTACCGATGCCAATAGTATAATCCGTTCCGATTACAGAAGCCAAAGTCAGCTCAGGTATAACCCGGTTCGTCTCCAAATCAAAAGAGGAAAGCGATGCCTCGGTCCAAGCACCAAAGACGCCGTCGTAGCGGACATCCAGCCCGAAACGATCCTCCTTGCCATCTCTGAGAATAGACGATTCTCTGAAGTTTCTGAAGTGATAGCTGAGCCCAAGATTCAGGTAAGACACAGGAAATTCCAGCCTTGCTCCCGGCTCGACGCCTTCCGACCGGTAGATCTCAGTACCATACAATTTGTCACCCTTGGCCATAGCCCAGAGCTTGAGCCCTGCTTGTTCCCCAAGACTAATGTTGAGGATTGAAGATACTACGCCTTCGGTTTCCTGGCTCTCATCCAGAGGATCGATCCGATCAAACCACTGCAAGGGGCGTATCACTTGGGCGGTGCCAAAGTTTAACCTCTGCAAACCGGTTTTGATGCCCCAAGTCCCCGCGTCCAGACCAGCCCACAGCCTGTACAGCTTGCTGCCCAGGGCGGGACTATCCTGCAAGGGTGTAGAGTAGAACTGAGCGCTGGTAACAATATTCAGCCCGATCAGTTCGATATCAAGCTCCGGTTGCCACATCAGCTTTAGTGTGCTTTCAGGAGCACCCTCAGGCCAAGTCTGCTCAGCCCCCAGATTGAAGTGATTGCTCAGCTCTATGCTGTTTCCGACTATTCCAAACAAACTGCTAATCAGCAGCAGGTTAAGGAGTAAAAAGAGTTGTTTGTAGCGACCGATACAAGAGCTCACTGGTTAAAATCCTCAAGGCAGCTTGCTTTGCCCGCAAATCCGCTGTGGATTGCGTCGTGCCCGCTCCTTTGACATTGGGATATGTTTCTGCCGAGACAGTCGAGCCAGTCTTCATATCGACCAGGCTGGTCTGTATATCAGCATTGGTAGTATAATTTCTCAAAGCATCAATATAGGTCCCGGCTCTACTGGTAATCGTAACCAGCATCCGGTAATCCGCCGCCAGAATATCTCTGGTGACTTCCAGATCAAGCTCCAGCAACCTGCCTTTGAGCTGCAGATAGGATTCGAAATCTTCCTTTTCATTGATAGCAAGATCCAGATAGATAGACGGTTTTGATACTTCCATGCGCAATCTCGCCTCAGCAAATGCCAATTGATTGATCGTTTGCCTTAGCGTATTGCTGTTCACCATCTGCGCTAGACGCCCTTTGTCGATACTCAGAGTGATCTCCTGCAGAGGATCGAGATCAGAGACTTTTTGTATCACCAGATCAATGCTGCCATCGGTATTTGTGGTAGAACTTCCGCTCAATCTGCCTCTGCCCCTGCTAAAACGCATCGTCACAGGCAGATTCTGAGCCGGATAGAGTATATCGCCAACGCGATACTGGACAAGCCCCTTTAGGCTGGAATTGGCATTCATCATCGCCACTATCCTGATCTCCGGTACTTCCCATTCGATCTGCAAGCGACCGGGGAGCTCTCTCAAACGAGAAAGTGCCTCAGTATAAAGATTGACAATCCCGCCCCGGTACTCCGACCTGAGATCGAGATCGGCAAAGGACTCGAGCTGTTCAATCGCCTGAAGCAGTCCCGTGATACTATTTGCCAGATCGGTCGAGCTAACATCATATCTGCCCAGAGCGCTAAGCGCAAGATTCATAGCCTGCTGCTTACGGCTTTCCCTTTGCCTGCGGTAATCCAGCTTGCTGATCCTGTACCAGGCATAATACTGGGAGGAGTTTTCGGTGAATCTCACCAGCTCCACATTCTGCAATATGGTCTCGCTGGAGCTCTGGATTCTGCCTGCCAGATCGGTAAAGATATAGCCGGCATTCTCCCGCTCACGGGTCTCCAGTTCGGCTCTTACGGTCACATTGATCTGGGAGGAGATCTGCCTCAAAGCCTGATCCCGGGCATAATCCCGGTAACTGGGGATCTTGCGTGATACCGAAACCACCGCGCTGTAGAAATTGGGATCGGTTTCCTGATCCCTTGCCCAATCCGGAGCTTTGTTTACCGCGCAAGCACCCAGGAGTAATAGTATTGCCAGAGATATTGATATAGACCAGCTCTTCACCCGGCTTTCCCTCACTGCTGGATATAGCGTTTGAATTCAGTAACAAAATATGTGCTCAGGCGTGATACAGCTTGATTTACCAGCTCAATCTCGGCGGGAGGCAAAGGCTCGGGCTTGCGGCAAAGCGCAGCCGAAGCTGTTGACAAAGCTCTCTCATCACCGGATTCCTTGCGTCCCCAGCTATCGTTCCAGGGATATTCTGCAGTGTAGGTTCCCTGGCGTTTGATCCTGCCGGAGGAGACTTCAATGATATTGTATGTGCCGGTGATCTGTGCACTGACTGTCTTGGTATAGCGAGTCCAGTTGCATTCCACTTCGGCATAGATGTCCTTGGTCTGCGTATTACCCTGATCATCGACATACTCTTCCCGCCCGGTTACTATCCTGCGGCTATCGGTCTCGTTTTGTCTGGTAACCCTTGCCGGTACATAAGCAATCTGGGTAATTTTTCCGGTGAGAATCTCGTGAGCTCCCACCAATACCCCGATCTGGCTGGCAGTATTCTCATCCACCAAGCCTGATGCAGCCAATCTCTGCTCCGAAAGCACGGGATTGAGCTGATCACGAGTAATAATCTCGACAAATTCAGTAGCTTCCGGATCACTCATCACGGCACTGATGATCTGATCTACCAGTTGAGAAGAGATATCTCCATAACGTCGGTTTGTCCCGGATAAATCCTCAAAAGGCACCACAGCTATCCGCTTGATTGCATTGGCTCTGGCTTGGGCAAAACGCTGTTCGGCATCACGATAATTGGGCACGATATTGAGTGCATTGCGAAATTCTATTGCCGCACGCTTTTGAATATCCAGATCTGTGCCTTGCCGGGAAAGGTTCAACCCATTTTGATAGTGGTATTCCGCAGCGTTGTTCTTGGCTTCCTGCAAAGCTCCGCTGTAATCACGATAGTCAAAAGTAACCGTCAGACCTGTCTCGGGATTGACCAGCCGGGGCAGAGATCTGATCTGTTCCTGGATAGCCTCGAGTGCGTTGTATTCCTCTATCATTCTGGCCCAACGCGTTACATCCTGGGAATTCATCAACCGTGCTACATTGGCTTCCCTCTGCGCAATCAGATCGGGATAGACCTGAAGGATCAGGATTTGTGCCTTGCTATAGTTTGGTTTGAGGCGTAATGACTGGATATTATAATTGAGTGCGGAATCCAGATTGCCGCGGTTGTATTGTTTTTGCGCTTCTTTGTAGAGAACTACATTGCGCGAACAGCCTGCCAAACTAAGCAGAGCGATTCCTATTATAAGAAATATCCGTATGGTCTTTTTCCAAGACTTCGGCATAAGCTCCTCCCTGAGCTATGTATAATTATGAACCTGTTATAGCCTTGCAGTCCCGCGGATTTGATTCCAAGCCCCCAGACTGCAAGTTCACACAATCCTGTGTCAATCTCAGCATCTGTCAAGCGAAATCGCAAGATTCCGCCTCCGAAAGAGAATTTCATCGTTTATTCAGCTCTATGTAACGGAAACACGCCACCAAATGATCATTCACCATTCCGGCAGCTTGCATAAATGCATAGCAGATAGTGGTGCCTACAAAAAGGAATCCTCGCTTCTTCAAATCCCGGCTCATAGCATCCGATTCGGGGCTGCTCACCGGGATTTCGGCGTTTTCGCGATAACCTTTGTCGATAGTCTTACCTTGGGTAAACTGCCAGATATAGCTGTCGAAACTGCCGAATTCCTCCTGAATTTTCAGGAAAGCTATGGCATTGCCTATGGTTGCCTCGATCTTGCGCCGGTTGCGGATGATCCCGCTGTCCTGCAGCAATTCCTCGATTTTCTTTTCACTGTAGAGTGCTATTTTGGCAGGCTCAAACCCATCGAAAGCCCGGCGGAAGTTCTCGCGTTTGTGTAATATGCAAGACCAGGACAAGCCTGCTTGAAAGCTATCCAAGACGATGAATTCAAAAAGCTTAAGATCTTCGTGAAGCGGCGTTCCCCACTCCTCATCGTGATATGCCTGCATCAAAGTATCATTTCCTGGCCAATTACAGCGTTCTTTTTCATTCATAGCTACCTCATATTGTTATACTTTCCCCAGTCTGGTTTCCTGTATCGCAGTTCCTGCTTTATGGGGATTTGCTTTTTCGTCAACCTGCTTTTTGCTCCCCCTTTGAATCCTGCCGCGCTCCTGCCGCGCTGTAGCCGCGATCATGCCGCGGTCGCGGCATGATCGCGGCAGGAGCGTCCTGTTTTGCCGGCAAAACCGAAAGGGCGGGATAGCCGGAGGAGGGTACCTTCACTTTTCTGTTGCCATATATTTGTACCTGTAAATAATGACTCCAAATACAAAAATGAAGGAGATTGCTATGATACAGTATTTCAAAGTATCAGACAACCGCTTCGAGCCATCGATATCAATGGACGATGCGTTTTGGATACATCTGCAGAATCCCAATGCAGAGGAGATCTCCTCCATATTAAAACGTTTTGATCTCGAAGCTGATTTCATTACCGATCTTGAAGATACGGACGAGAATGCCCGAATGGAATACGATGACGGGGCTCTCTTGATCATTATGAGGGTGCCGCTTTACTACAAACATCGCGGTGCGACTGTTCCCTTTGCCACTTCGCCCTTGGGCATCATCTCCATCCCGGACAAACTAATAACGGTGTCCTTTTATGAGAATGAGGTTTTGACTCTGTATTTGGAGGGCAAACACCGTCCCTTTAACATTACGCAGCAGAGCTTTATCCTGCATATCGCCCTCAGAAACGCGACATACTATTTGAAATTCCTCAAAGAGATCAACCGCCGCACCTCCAAGATCGAAAACGAATTGCATCAATCCATGCGAAATAAAGAACTGATCAGGCTTTTACGCCTTGAGAAATCACTGGTTTACTTTAACACATCGCTCAAGACTAATGAGATCATCTTGGAACGCATGCAGCGTTCACGCTGGCTGCAAAATGATCCTGAGGCCGAGGATCTGATCGAAGATGTGATCATAGAAAACAAACAAGCCATCGAAATGGCAAATATCTATAGCAGCATTTTGAGCGGGATGATGGATGCCTTTGCTTCGATCATTTCGAACAACCTGAACGTTGTGATGAAGTTCCTCACCTCGATCACGATCGTGATCTCGCTGCCTACTCTGATCGCCAGTATTTACGGGATGAATGTGCATCTGCCCTTTGAAGAGCATCCCTATGCCTTTGCGATTGTGATGGGTACGGCAGGGATGATCTCGCTGCTCATGGTGCTGATCTTTATCCGCAAGAAATACTTCTAAAAGGATTTACTATGTATAAATTGAATGTTACAGACAGCTTTTCTGCCGCACACCGACTATGTGGCTATGAAGGCGCATGCAAAAACCTGCACGGGCATAACTGGAAAGTCAGAATCGCCATTACCTGCACCGAACTGGATGAAATCGGGATGGCGCTTGATTATGGTATCATCAAGAAAGCTCTGGCAGAGGTCTTGGATACTCTCGATCATGAGTATTTGAATGATCTTCAAGCTTTGGGCGGAATGAATCCTACCTCTGAAAATCTTGCCAGACATATCTTTATGGAGCTTGCCAAATTGATAGCCAAGCCCGGCTGCAAGGTTGCCGAAGTCGAAATCTTTGAATCTGAACGCAGTTCAGTGGTCTATACCAATGATTAGGCTGGTGGAATCTTTCTTTGTCAAAAGCGCTGTGGAACCGGCTGATTATCCGGCTTCAGCGTATCCGGAATTTGCTTTTGCGGGGAAATCAAACGTGGGTAAATCCACTTTGATCAACCTGTTAACCAATCGCAAGGGACTCGCCAAGACCAGCTCTCATCCGGGGAAGACGCGTCTGTTGAACTTTTTCCTGACACGCTACAAAGAAGAACCAAGCGAACAACAGGGCTTTATTCAGCTTACAGATCTGCCGGGATATGGCTTTGCAGAAGCGAGCCTGAGCGAACAGGAGAAGTGGCGCAAGATGATAGCCAAATACCTTGAACAGCGTACGCAATTGCGGGCTATCCTGGTCTTGGTGGATATTCGCCATCCTGCAGACAAGAAAGATCTCCTGATGCTGGAGATGCTGCGCCTGAGGAATATCCGGCATTGCATTGTAGCAACCAAAAGCGACAAGATTCCCAAGACCAAGATCGCGAAGACTGCACAGGTCTTGGCAAAAGAACTCAGCGTGGAAAAGATCCCGGTCTTTCCGGTATCGGCTCTGAATAATACGGGCTTTGAACCTTTATTGAGCTGGATTCACGAAATCAGTCTGCAACCATAGTGGATATTACTCGGTCTTTTGACGTAATCGTGATCGGCGGTGGTCACGCAGGGGTGGAAGCTGCTCTCGCAGCATCCCGCATGGGAGCAAATACGGCTCTCTTTGTCATCAAGCTGGAATCTATCGGCAGGATGAGCTGTAATCCCTCGGTGGGAGGGCCTGCCAAGGCTCATCTGGCGCGAGAGGTGGACGCTATGGGAGGCGAGATTGGCTATGTGGCGGATCTTACGGGGATTCACTATCGGATGCTCAATCGCAAGAAAGGCCCCGCTGTTTGGGCTCCCAGGGCACAAAACGATCGTCATCTTTATGCACAGATCATGCGTCAACACGTCGAAGCCGCGCCCAACCTGCAAGTTATCGAAGGACAGATCACAGAACTGCTCGTGGAGCAGGGCTCTGTCAAAGGTGTCCGCAGCCAGATCGGAAGGGATTATTACGCTCCCAAAGTCATCATTGCTTCGGGTACTTTCCTCAAGGGAACCATTCACGTCGGTAACCTGAGGTACTCGGGAGGACGCAGCGGAGAGCCTGCTGCGGACGATTTGTCCGTCTCATTGGCGAAGCTGGGCATCAAGCTGGGCAGGTTCAAAACTGGCACTCCTCCCAGAGTGGATATCCGCAGTCTGGATTTCTCAGCTCTGGAAGAACAACCCGGAGACGACGATCCACAGGGCTTTTCCTTTTACAGAGATGTCAGGCTGCAGAACCAAGTATCCTGCTATATCACTCATACCTCCGCCAAAACTTATGAGATCATCCAAAAGAACATAGGGCTATCAGCTCTCTATTCGGGGATGATCGAGGGAATAGGACCGCGTTATTGTCCCTCTATCGAAGATAAGATCGTGAAGTTTCCCCAGCGAGATTTGCACCAAGTCTTCATCGAGCCGGAAGGACTCTCCAGCTATGAAGCCTATGTCAATGGAGTCTCCACCAGTCTCCCGGCCTATGTGCAGGAAGAGATGATCCACTCCATACCCGGTCTGGAACAAGCTCGCATCATGCGCTATGCTTATGCCATTGAGTACGACTATGTACCTCCCGAAGAACTGAAGATCAGCCTGGAGACCAAGAAGATCCAAGGGCTCTATCTGGCAGGACAGATCAATGGCAGCTCCGGCTATGAAGAAGCTGCTGCTCAGGGCTTAATGGCAGGTATCAACGCTGTGCTGGCTCTTGAAGGCAAGGAAGCTTTGGTGCTGGATCGTAGTGAAGCCTATATCGGTGTATTGCTGGATGATCTCATCACCTGCGGCACCAACGAGCCTTATAGAATGTTTACCTCCCGGGCAGAATACCGTCTCTTGCTCAGGCAGGATAATGCTGATGAGCGCTTGATGCCTCTGGGATACAAGCTTGGCCTGGTGGATAGTCTGCGCTGGAACAGTTTTCAGGAGATGCTGACTATCAAGGAGAGAACTCTAAGCACCCTTAACACCACTAATTGCTCCAAGCATGCAGAGATCAAGGAGCCTATCCGCTTTGCCACACTACTCAAGCGTCCTGAGATCAGCTTTACTGATCTGCCGGCTTATGGTTTCAACTGGCCGGATGATCTCACCGAGGATATTGCCCGCAGGATTGAGCTGGAAATCAAGTATGAAGGCTATCTGAAACGTGCAAGCGAGGAACTGGAACGCTTCCGTAGCCAGGAAAGCTCTCTCTTGCCCGAAAATATCGACTATATGAAGATAGAAGCTATTGCCTACGAAGCTCGGGAAAAGCTCCAGAGGATCAAACCGCTGAGCGTCGGACAAGCCCTCAGGATTCCCGGAGTGAACTACACAGACGTCTCATCGCTACTGATCTGGCTACGTAAGAACCGTCCCACAAGAGACAAGGATTAAGAGTTAGAATGAAAACAGCCGCCATCATCCCCGCTCGCTACGCCTCCACCCGCTTCCCGGGAAAGCCACTCGCAATGATCCTGGGCAAGCCTATGATCCAATGGGTCTATGAAGCTTGCACAAGTTCCCAACTCTTCGACTACACAATTGTGGCTACAGATAGTCCCGAGATTATGCAGGCAGTGACTGCCTTTGGCGGAGATTGCCGCATGACTTCCTCTGGTCACCAATCCGGCACAGACAGGATTGCAGAAGTAGCCCGAAGCCTCGATGCGGAGATCCTGGTCAATGTCCAAGGCGACGAACCCCTGATCGAGAAAGCCTGTCTGGCAGAGCTCCTTAGCGCATTCTCCGATCCTGAAGTGGGTGTGGCATCGCTAAAGACAGCCATCACCGAGACAGAGGACCTGCAAAATCCCAACGTCGTGAAGGTCGTCACCGATTATCGTGGAGATGCACTTTACTTCTCCCGCTCTGCCATTCCGTTCAACCGGGACAACTTGCCGACCGCCTACTTTCGTCACATTGGAGTCTATGCCTACAGAAAAGCCAACCTGATGAAGTTCATCAGCTTGTCTCCCTCCCGCTTGGAACAGGTGGAAAAGCTGGAGCAACTCAGGCTCTTGGAAAATGGCATCAAACTCCGGATGATCCCCACCGATTATCAGGGTATTGGCATTGACAGTCCCCAAGACCTCCCGATCGTAGAGGCCATCCTCAATCTCAGGAGTCTAACTTGAAGAAATACTATATAATTCCACTTCTGCTCGCTGCAGTTTTCCTTGCGGCAGTTCCTCTCAGGATTCACTATACAAACGACACCCACGGAGCATCGCTGCCCCTTACATACCGCGATGGCGAACAGAGAGTTACGCTGGGCGGCTTTGCAGCTTTGGAATATCACCTCAATCAAAGCAGAAATCAGCATCCTGGCAGCATCTATCTCGACGCCGGAGATCAACAAACAGGTACTGCCTTTGCCGCCAAAAGCATAGATGGAGTGATAGGCGCAGCCGTGATCGAGGTCTTCAACCGTCTGTCCCTCGATGCCACAACCTTTGGCAATCATGAATTTGACACACCTAATTCGAACACCCAAGCGCTGATGCGTCTTGCGAGCTATCCTTCTGTCAATGCTAATCTTATCCGCAGGGACAATGGCGATTACTTTGGAGATAGTCCCTACATTATTCTCGAGAAAGACTCTCTGCGCATAGGGGTCTTGGGACTCACTTTGACTGAGCTGCCGGAGAAGGTAAAAGCTGAAAACACAGCCGCTTTGGACATTCTACCATATAAACAAGCCATCGATACGCACATAGAGAGATTGGATAGTCAGACCGATCTGATTGTACTACTAACCCATCTTGGCCTCCCCGCAGACAGTTTATTGGCAACCCAACTCGATGACCGCGTTGATCTTATCATCGGCGGACACAGCCACGACTGGCTCCCTGAACCACTACTTGTCAACGGCATTTACATCTGCAGCGCTGCCTCACGTTTGGCTTTGCTGGGAGCTCTCGATCTTGATGTGAAGAACGACCGTATAGTATCTCTCAGCAATCAGTTAGTCCAGCTCACTCCAGCCCCTGAGGACTACCGATCCGAGCTGACCAACTATGTTAATTCCATCGAAGAGCAGATCAGACAAGAGCTCGACCAAGTAATAGCTGTGATTCCCAATGACTGGATTCCGGACAAATACCGTGAAACCGTCCTCTCCCGCTGGATGGCTGAGTCCCTAAAGGCAGAATACACAGATTCTTACACACCGGATATCGCCATCCTCAATAACGGTGGATTCCGTACCACTATCCCTGCCGGACCCGTCACTCTGCGCGCCTTGCATGAGATGCTGCCATTCGAAAACTATGTCGGGTTCTTCACCTGCACCGGCGCAAACCTACTCACTTTCCTTGAGCTGAACGGGACTCACATGATGACCCGTCCTTACGACATCTGTCAGACCAGCGCACCCGGCTGGATCGAACATATCTGCAAGGATTGGCATCTTCACATGCACGAGCCAGAGTACAACTTGGGAACGGAGATCCTTGATCCCAATAGGACTTACAAAGTCGTGAGCCATGATTATGTGATCGGTCAGTGGCAAAAGTACCTTGGCTTTGAGCCTCAGAATGTGCAGATTACTGAGGATTTGATCTTCGACGCTATTTATCGTCAGATTATCCGACAGTATCCCGTTGATACAGATTAAGTTGTCTATCTTTCCTCTCCTCTGTCGCCCCCTTTGAATCCAGCCATAATGATGAGACGATGTTACCGAGTTCCTGCCGTCTTCGCGGCATGATCGCGGCAGGAGCGCGGCAGGAGCGCGGCATGATTCAAAAGGAAAGCAACGAGAGTCTGCATCCTTGTATAATGGCTTCCCGGATCTCTATCTGCATCTATTTCAATATGTTTTGGCATTTCACGTGATTTGTGATGCATCTATCTAATAGAGGTTGACTATTCAAAATAGTAGTTTAGATTGTCTCAAGAGGTAAAGATGGTTTGTATTTTTTGTTCACTGGAAAGCTCCGAAGTACTGATAGAGAATGATCTCTTTGTGGTTATCGAAGATAAATTCCCCGTAACCAAGGGGCATCTCTTGGTAATATCAAAGAGACATTTCGCAGATTTCTTTGGCATTGACGAGGCTGAAATGGAAGCTCTCCGGGACATCATCATACGGGCAAAGAATTGGCTGGATGATACTTACCAGCCTTCCGCGTACAACCTTGGAATGAATTGCGGACGCCATGCCGGACAATCTATTAATCATTTTCACCTGCACATCATTCCCCGTTACAGTGGCGATCGTGGGCTGGGTCGCATGAAGAAAGGTCTGAGGGAGTATATAAGCGATTTACTATAAATATTTTAGGAGCGTTTATGCGTTACCTTGTTTTATTTCTCTTTTTAGTCTCGTTGTCTTGCTTAATCGCTATTAACACAGATAATTACTTACAGGGAAAAGTCTTAGTATCCATCAAAGAGGAATTCTCCTCCCGCCTCTCAGTTTTATCCAATTCCACCGGGATACCGGAGCTGGATGCAAGGCTCAGATCCTTAGGTGTTACATCCGTTGAAAAGCGTTATAATCCACGCATTCGCAATAGGTTCGGAGAACAACTCGGCAGGATTCTGGAGCTAAGCTTTGATCAATCACTTAATCCCTTGGGAATAGCCAATGCGCTCTCGCGCGATCCGCTAATCGATTGGGCAGAGCCTGTTTACATCGATCAGATCTTTGCTGCGCCGAATGATCCGCGTTATCCTACCAGTCTCAATTTTGCCTCAATGCAAGCCGAAGCTGCCTGGGATATCCATAAATGCGAAGATGGTACGGAGGACGTGATCATAGCAATTGTCGATACAGGAACAAGTTGGATGCATCCTGATCTGGCTCCAAACATCTGGAACAACCTCGGCGAGGATGCAAATTCCAATGGATATACACTCTATTTCAACGGATCAACCTGGGTGATGGATGCAGGGGACATCAATGGAATCGATGATGATGGCAATGGCAAGATCGACGATCTGATCGGCTGGGACTTTATCCTAAATGCGAACGGAGATGAAGCCAACAATCCGTCCGATGCAAGTGGCCATGGCACAATAGTTTCCGGATTGGCGGGAGCCAGGACCAACAATGCTGTCGGAGTCGCATCTTTAAGCTGGAATCCCACCTTAGTACCGATCTCGTGCAGCTATGTCGGCCAGCCTTCCAGCATCTTTAAAGGCTATGATGCAATTATTTACGCTGCCGAACAAGGCGCAGATGTGATCAATTGCAGTTGGGGAGGCAATACTTACTCCGAAGCTGCGCAGATTGCTGTGAATTATGCATATTCGCTGGGGGCTATACTGGTCGCTGCGGCAGGGAACTCAAACAACACCGTGCCTATCTATCCTGCTGCCTATCAGAATGTTGTAGCCGTTGCCTCGCTTGCTAATGATGGTACAAAGTGGAGTAGTTCCAGTTATGGTGGCTTCGTCGATGTGGGTGCACCAAATCAGAACGCAGAGTCAACCTCCGGCACTGCATCGTACACAACTATAAGCGGTACTACCTCTTACGCATCTCCCATCGCTTCAGCTTTAACTGCCTTGATTCGGTCCTATCATCCGACTTGGACGCAGGAACAGGTGATCAATCAACTTAAAGGAACTTGCGATGATATTGACCTGATGAATCCGGGGAAGGAAAACCTGTTGGGAGAAGGTAAGCTAAACGCCTACAGAGCTTTGACGGATATAGACCCGGTAGTGGATCAGGAACTCCATCTGGGGCTCTTCACCGTGGGAACTCCCAGCGATGCGAACAACAACCGAGCTATTGAACCGGGTGAGAGCTTTTCTGTGAATCTACGGCTCCGAAACTTTGCTTGGGGGGTGGCCGCGAGCACGGCGAATTTCACCATCAGCACTACAAATCCTAATGTGACAATCGTTAACAATAGCTACTCACGCACAATCCCGGCAGATGACTGGTTTGATCTGGAGGATGCTTTTTTGGTCACTGTCTCCCCCACAGCAGCCTCCCAATATGTGACATTCAACCTCTCCATAACTGCTGATAAGACAATCGCTACCGGAGCAAATCTGACCTTTCAAGCGCTCATCCAAAATGGCGGAATCTACGTCTGGGAAGGACTTGCAGGGGGACGAGACATGAGCGGAGCTTTCATCCGGAGTACTTTGCTGGGTTTGGGTTATCAAGTCACCTATGGCACAACCTTTCCGGCATCATTCAGGAGCTTCGAAGCAGTCTTCCTGAGCTTCGGCAATCCGGGTTCCAATGTGGTAAGATTTGCCACGCCGCAGATGTTTATTGCTGTAAAAGAATACCTTGAAGAAGGTGGAAGATTGTACATGGAAGGCGGGGATGCAATTGGATTTGATCCCGGATACTACCTGCCTGACATCGAAGGCGGACAGGATGCAAACGAGATACTATGGCCTCTTTTGGGGATAAGTTCCGCATCTGACGGTGCGACAAACGCCATCGACGTTCTTTCAGGTCTATCCGGCTTGCCGACTGCAGGGATGCTCTTTGGCTCCAGCACACAGACCAATATGTCTTTTATAGATACTTTCGAGCCTCTGCGTGCGCAATCACGAACAGCTTTTGTGGAAAGCGATTACGGAAACGTGGCAATCATCTCAGCGGGGGGATATGATCAACGTAGCTTCATCTTTAGCTATGCTCTCAGGGAACTGGTAGATGGTGTATTCCCTTCAACCAGAGCTAATCTCGTCGCGCAGATAATGGCGTTCTTTGAGGCAGAGGATGTTACGCTGCCGGTGGAACTTAGCTCCCTTACTGCTGTGCTAGACAATCAGCCACTCCTGATCTGGACCACCTCCAGCGAGACAGAGCTTCTTGGCTTCAACGTTTACAGCGCGGTACAAGCAGACTTGTCATCAGCGACTAAGATCAACCCACTACTTATACAAGCTGCAGGTACCAGTTCGGAATCTCACAGCTATACTTACAGGGACTTCACAGAGTATTCAGGCCAAGAGCTATATTATTGGCTGGAAGCAGTTTCCTATGATGGCACCAGCAGCTTCCACGGATCAATTCAACTTAGTTTGGAGACTGGTGAAGATCCCCAGAATCCACCTCCTCAGAACCTGGTAACCGGTATCTCGGCTGCTTATCCCAATCCCTTCTCAAATCAGATCAGGCTGGATTACTCCACCGATAGAAAGAGCATTATTGAATGGACTATTTACAATGTAAAGGGGCAAGCGGTGTATTCTGGGAGAAATGAACGTGATGCGGGAATCTATCGTCAAGACTTGGATTTGGCAGATATTCCAAGTGGATTGTACATACTGGTAATGCGTAGTCCCCATAAAATCTCCAGCCGAAAGCTGCTCAAGCTGTAGCTGATACCCTTTAATTAAGAAAGAGAGCGTCCTGAATCGGACGCTCTCATTGTTTGTTTACTCGATTACAATCTCTTTCTTGGGAGTCGGCTCTTTCTTCGGGATTGAGAGTCTGAGTACTCCATCTTCCATCTTGGCGGCAATCTTACTCACTTCTGCATTTTCCGGCAGGAGCAAACTGCGTCTGTAAGCGCCACTATAGCGTTCACAACGGTAGATAGTTCCCTTTTGCTCCTCGTTCTTCTTCTCGCAATTAGCTTCGATCAGAAGCTGGTTTTCGTGCACGGAGATCTTTATATCTTCTTTCTTAAAGCCAGGCAGGTTGGCAAGGATTTCAAATTCTTTGTCTTGCTCCACGATGTCCATGGCCATGGCACGATAGTTGTCATCCGTGCTCTCTTCTTCATAGAAGCGATTGAAGAAATCATCGAACAAGCTGAGCATGTTGCTCATTGGACGGTAGTCTGTCTTACGATAAGGTACGAGTTTCATTTTGAACCTCCTTGAATTCTTAGTTTCTACCCATATTATAATGCGAGCCTCAAGAAAAGCAAGCAAAAAATTAGCAGTCACAATATGCGACTGCTAATTTGTTTGTTGAGTGAGAGATATCTATTTGATCATTATCATCTTACGTGTTTCATTGTAGTTGGTGGTTTCCATCCTGTAGAGATACAGACCGGTGCCAACTGAATGACCTAAATCATCCGTTCCATCCCAAACCAGAGTAATCAGATTGCTCATCGGTACTCCGCTAAAGAGCCTGCGAACAAGCTGGCCTCGTTGGTTATAGATGCTGACATTCACCTGCTGGGTTTGATCTTTGACCGTGAAGCTGATAGTTGTACTCGGATTGAAGGGATTGGGATAGTTCTGCGCCAGGGAGTTGATCGCCGGGCTCGTAACCTCGTCGTCGTTGTCCACTGCTGTGCCTGTGGTGAACCTGCGGTTTCCGCTGTAATTGCTGAATCCTGCAGGATTTACCGATCGCACTCTCCAATAATAGCTTGTATTGGGACTTAAGGGATCACAAACGATACTGGTGCCGGTGACCGCGGTATTCTCATAAGCCATTGTTCCAAAATAAGGGCTGGTGGATACCTGGACATGATATGCATCTGCCAGATATGCCGAGTTCCAGCGCAATGTAGCATTCAATGGAACGTTTATCGTATTATTAACCGGTGAAACCTGGGTCGGCACAGCCGGAAGCTCTGAGACGTTACCCGTCGTAAAAGCCTGATCTGGACAGAAGGGACCTTCTCCCTGTTCGCCCTCAGCTGCAACGCGCCACCAATACTGGGTGTAAGGCAGTAAACCGCTGACCTGATAGCTATTGGTCGGATGTCCCAAGAGATTTACCACATTCGTGACAAATCCCGGATCTGTAGAAAGCTGTACATTATATCCAAGTGCGCCAATCACTTCAGTCCAGCTCAGCAGCGGATTGGTGGGAGAACCCATATCTCCACCCAAGGGTGACAGCGGCTCAGGAACGCCTAATTGACTGATAATACGGAAGGCATAGTAGTTGCTATCTTGATGCCCGGAAGTCAGATGCGTGATCTTGACATGACAGATTTCGCTATCGATCAAAGGCACGCCCTGCCAGACATAGCTTCCGGTATTCAGGGTGGAGGCAACGATTGTGCTCCAATCTGCTCCGCCATTCGTGCTGTATTCCAGTTTCACGCTTCCTGTGGAGTTTTTTGCCTTCCAAGTGATTGTCTTGTTTGTTCCATAAAACCAAGTCTCGCCTCCGTGAGGATAGGTAAGCTGCAGATCGGAGATCTTGATCTTGAAGGTGATAGTATCATTCGTAAAGCCAATATCATAGAGATTCAGGCCGCCCGCTCCGTTATTGCCGAGGAAGCCATTGGGTACCGTAACCTCGGAGATTTCCGTGCGTCCGGAATTGGCAGAATAAGCAGCCATGGAGATTGTTCCATTCGTGGTGGTATTGGTGCCATAAGGCCTATAAATATAGAGTTCATCGGGAGGTCCGCTGGCGTTGCCCTCTTCCCTGGCATCCAGCCTGTAAACCAGGAGTCCGTATCCCGGCAGGTTATTGTCGTAAAACGCTCCGGGTTTACGGTATTCCAGGATATAACTTTCATTGCTGCGCCAGGACGGCACGCGATAGATATTATTGGTAGAGCTCGATGCCACCGGGGAAAGTGAGTACTCACCGCTCTGGGTAATCATCGGGGGAGCAGGAAGCCACTGGCCATAGCGATATTTCATCCATGCGCTCATATGCTGAGGAGGATTGGCATTGGATGCCATCAGATCCCAGCTACCAATCGGATTGATCGTATTGTCATAATATCTGTAAAGGTCAGGAGCTCCCAAAGAGTGGAACATCTCGTGCGAGAGCACGCTTGCTCCGCTGGAATTGAGCGAATTCTCGAGCTGGAAATTGAAATCCCAGACCAAGGCTCCATGGATATAAGCATCTGCACCGTAAAGCACCCAGCGATGAGGCCAGAGCAGCTCCGCCCATCCATCCGGCGAACCTTGCACGATGAAACACACATTATCGATGTAACCATCGCCATCTCCATCCAAGACAAGACTTTCCGGAATACTCGGCGCTATCCCTGCAACACAATTTGCCAAGAGGGTAAACTCGCGGATGGCACGCTCATCGTCATCATCAGGATCGTATCCAATAGGATTGGAACCGGAGACCGGGCTGTAATATCCGCGCGGATTGGTATCCGTCCAGGAAACCACTGCCGTGCCATTGGGAGCCGGATAGAAGAAGCTATCAACGTTAAGCTGTTGATATGATGCAGCTTGGAAGTAGTTCTTCATCGAGTTCGCACCCGGAGCGGCATTGTTGAACATATTGTCATAGGTCGTAATCGGCTGGTTAAACTCCGGTGAATCGGCAAACTTGATAAAGACTACAAGGTTGTTAAACTGTCCGGTATGCGGACTGCGTCCATTGGAATAATCGCGCATTGTTCCGCTGTATCTATCGTATTTACTGCGTATTGCATCTTGACTGATCATCAAGCCGGGAGCCAAAGCTCTCTGTGAGGGCAGATCTCTGCCAACCACGAGCAATCCGGCAACCAGATTGTCGCCCTGACTTTCCGCATAGACATAATAGCCCTGGTCGTTTTTGACAATCGTATAGTTCGCAGCATCGTGCAGCCAGTTATGAAACTCGTCTCCGGACGCAAAGATGTCTATGACTCTTCCATCCGGCTGAGTGAACTGCAGCGGCAGGAAGCTGTGTGGAGCGGCAAATGCGAGAGCCCAAAGGATGCACATCACCGCCAGAATTGAGAGCTTATAAAGCCTCATGAAATACCTCTTTATTACATTTATGATCACAATCACAGGTTTTGGAATCCCGATCGGGTTTGATCAGGAGTCTGGGAGCAAAGAAAAACTGCTCGGTCGTAAAACTAAATCCGCCGAATTCTTCGATCAGATACGGTGAAAGCAAGATCTCCAAGTCCTGATAACTGATACGGATATCCCCATCCGCCTCTTTGTCGTAACAAAGGGCAAAACGCGCCCCGCTGCAGGATTTGGCCAGCAGCACAAGCCGTGGCTTGCGATTTTGCGATCTATACAATTCCGCTTTACGGCTTACCAGCTTGTAGGCGGATTCACTGAATACGAGCATTTTTCGATCTCCTTGTCATTATTATGTATCAATTTGTGTTCCATTACAAGTTTTTTCTCATCAAAATCTCCAATCTTTCTTGATCTCCACCTAAACGTAGCAGTGTAAACCTGTCGTTCTCCCCTCTTGGTTACTGCCACAGAAACAGGACGATCATGCCGCGATCATGCCGCGTTCGCGGCATGATCGCGGCAGCAGCGCGGCAGGAGCACGGCTTCAGCCAAGAGGAGAGTCTGGAGGATATAGCCTTTAATCGCTGATAAGACAAGAAGATTTCGAGGGACACCGGACTTTTTTCTTGACCAATCCATCCATTTAGAGACTATGGCAAAAAACTGATTTTCAGAGGAAAAGATGTCCAAAGCAAAGATAAATCCTCCCAAAAAGCCTGTGATGAGCAAGCCAGTAACGCCCTCGGGCACAATGGCTAATGGTCTTCCTGTAATCCCTCCCGCCTACACTCCGTGGATCCTCGCGGCCTTAATAGTCGTCGCGGTCAGCCTTATATATTTCCCGGTGGCTTTCCAGCATAAAGCTCCGATCGCCTCAGATATCACGCAGTGGCAAGGCGCTGCCAAGGCGATCATCGATTACAACAAAGAGAATAGCGACAATGCACTTTGGACGCCGTATATGTTTAGCGGTATGCCCAGCTATATGATCTCTTTTCCAAACCGTTACCCCTTCCTGGAGAGCATCACCAAGATCACGGATTTTGTGATAAACTGGCGTATCTTCCTCCTGATCATAGGCGGATTGGGGATATTTGTGCTGCTCAGGCATCTGAAAATGGATCCCTGGATCGCTTTCATGGGTGCCATTGCTTTTATCTTCAGTTGCCATTGGGTGGGACTGATCGAAGTGGGGCATAATACCAAGTTTAGAGCCATAATGTACATCCCCTGGGTAATTTGGGCGATGTTTAGGCTTAGAGAAAAGCGCGATGTCCTCAGCCTTGGTTTGATGGCAACCTTCCTGATTACCCAGCTAAGGGAAAATCATCCACAGATCAGCTACTACCTCTATCTATTCATCGGTATGTACTGGATTTACAACCTGATAGAAAGCCTCAAAGCCAAAGAAGGCAAACGCTTTGGTCTCTTTACCATTCTCTTGATAGCGGCTTTTGGACTCACAGTACTGGCTGTGATGAATCCCTATATGAGCACGATGGAATACAGCCACTATACGATGCGGGGCGGTGAAACCGGGCTGGAGAAATCCTATGCGCAAAACTGGAGCTTCCATCCCCTCGAGATTCTTGGCTTTATCATTCCGGATTTCTTTGGCGGCATCAATGAGAACTATTGGGGCTATATGCCCTTCACACAGATCTATAACTACTTTGGACTGGTCGTGCTGGCACTGGGCTTCCTGGCCCTGGCTGGGAAACACAGGCGAATGGCAATCTTCCTCTGGATAGCCTCGGCGATCTTTACCATCATGTCCTTTGGTGAGTTTGCTCCCTTTATCAGCGATCTGCTCCTAAAATACCTGCCCTATTTCAACAAATTCAGGGTGCCTTCGATGATCCTGACGATGACTCAGATTATCGGAGTAATCCTTGCGGCTCTGGGCGCGGATACTATCGTCAGCTATGCGGAAGAGAAAGATAATAAACGCTTTACGACTCTCATCTACAGAGTCTTCTGGATCTGTGGAATAGTCTTTGTGGCTTGGCTGGTACTGGCGAAGCCTATGTTTAAGGGACTGCCTTTTGTAAATGCAGGAACGCTTGAACAGCTCAAGCAGCAAGGCCTGACTGAACTGCCCAATGAGTATAAGATGCAACGGCTCGATCTGCTTTACAAGAGCGGAATCGTGAGTTTACTGCTATTGACCATCAGCATGGGCCTGGCTTATCTGCACATGATCAAGAAGCTCAAGAAGACTGCTCTCTTGGTGTTTTTGACCGGTATCATCTTCATCGATCTGTGGATTTATACCGGCAAGCATCTGCGCAACCTGGAAAGCAGGGACGGTCATGACAGACGTTTCGAGATGACCAATTATGACAACTTCCTTTTGCAAGATAAGAGCAATTTCCGCATCTTCCCCTTCAATACTACCAGAGTGCGCCCTGCCGGTGAGTGGGCGTATTTCCATCAAACCATCGATGGCTACTCGGCTGCCAAGTTGAAACGCTATGACGATGTGCTCAAATTGATCTACGGAGATCCCAAGACAGGCAGGACAGGTGAGTTTTACCGCTATTTGACCGGTATCTTTGATGAAGGCGGGATTGAGAAGAGCATGCCAATCCTGGATATGCTCTCGACCAAATACATCATACTGCCGGATTCACTGCCGATGGCTCAGTACTTCCGCAGAATCAATCCGGTCTTTGCAGGCGAGCAGAATATGCACGTGTACAAGAATAACTTTGCTCTGCCCAGAGCCTGGTTTGTGAAAGAGCAAAGGCTCCTGGCAAATGCTGATTCGGTCTATGCGGCACTATCCGGGGGAGGATTTGATCCTGCGCGGGTAGCCCTGCTGGAAGGCAAGGATGCACTTGTAAACGGCGCAGACAGCCTTGCCAATGGCAGCGTTGTACAGACAGCCTGGGGTATGCAGAGCTCGAGCTATCAGCTCAAAGCGGATGGGGATGGCTTCCTGGTACTTTCGGAAGTTTATTATCCGGCAGGCTGGAAGGCTATGCTGGATGGCAAGGAAATACCCATCTATCCGGTTAATTATATCCTGAGAGGCGTTAAGATCCCTGCCGGGGAACATACCTTGGAAATGGTCTTTGCGCCTGAATCATACAAGAAGAGTCTGGTCGCCAGCCTGGCAGGCATACTGATTACTGTTTTGATCGTGGCGGGTGGATTTGCGGCTGGCAAATTGAAGAAATCAGTTCCCAAAGCTCTGCCCGAAGATAAAGAGTAAAAAAATCATTGACATCCAGAGGCTCGCAGATTAGATATACAAGGAAGACGAGTCTGTATCGAGGAAATTATGAATGAAGTCGCCAATGCCGAACATGTTGGTCTTTTCTATGGCCTGAGTGAAGCCGAAGTAGATAAATATACCAAAGATTTGATCCGCATCAAGATCCCCAAGGGAGAGCCGATCATCCTGGAACATACTCATGGTGACAGTCTCTTTTATATATGCAAGGGGAAAGTGGAGATCAACAAGGGTCTTTCCAGCCCGGAAACGCCATTTGCGCAGCTCTCGATCCTTGAGCCGGGTGATAGCTTTGGAGAGATGTCGATAATCAATGATGCCCCACGTTCTGCATCAGTAGTTGCGCTCGAGGATGTAGAGCTTTTGGTGATCCCGCGGGAAGTGTTTTTGGATATTTCTTTTGATTATCCTATGGTGATGTTCAATTTGATCCGCACGATCAGCGGAAGGCTGCGCAGCACAAATGACAAATTTGTGGATCTGATGAACCAGATGATCAGCAAAAACCGGCTCGAAGCCATCGGCATGGCCGCCAGTAAGATCATCCACGATCTCAAGACTCCGCTTACCGTGATCGTGCTCACTGCCCAGCTTTTGGAAAACATCTATCCCAACAGCTCTGAGTTTACGGATAGCATCATCAAACAGACCAAGATTGTGGATCAATTGGTACGTGAGATCCTGGATTTTGCCAAGGGCAACGAAGGCGAGCCATTGATCCAAAAGATAGATTTGGACGAGTTTTTCAAAGACATCAAGAGCACTTATGGCACCTCGATGCAGGGCCGGCAGATAGACTTTATCATCGAAAACAATGTCCGTGATTACGTACACTTCGACGAGACCAAGATCAAACGTGTAATCCTGAACTTGCTGAAGAATAGCTCTGAGGCGATGGGAGACAGCGGAGAGATCAAGATCACGACAAACTTTAGCAGCAACTGGTTGCAAATCAGCCTGATCGATAATGGCCCCGGCATCTCGGAAAAGATCAAAGACAATCTCTTTAAACCCTTTGTTTCAGATGGGAAACCCAATGGGACGGGATTGGGACTTGCGATCTGTAAGAAACTGGTGCAAGAGCACAAAGGCAGGCTGGAATACATACCCGTAAAGCCTCACGGCAGCCGTTTTGACATTCGCATCCCGCAGATAGCCAAATAATTCCTTGTCAAAAAAGCGCCCTTGGATTTTATGGTACAACTTATAGAATTTATGGACGGTGAAAGATGTCAAGAATATGCGATATATGCGGAAAGTCAGCCCAAGTAGGCAACAACCGAAGCCACGCTCTTAATGCCACAAAGCGTCGCTTTTACCCCAATTTGCACGAAATTCGCGCCCTGATCGGCGGCAAAGTGCAAAAGGTAAAGCTCTGCAGCGGTTGCCTCAAGGCAAACAAAGTTCGCAAAGCCATCGGTTAATAATTACTCGGCGGTCTTTAGCGACTGATTGTAAACGAGCAGAGTTCAGATAGAACTGGTGCTCTAGGTTTTCGGGAATAGTGCTTAGCTCTGTTCCCGTTTTTTGCGTATAAGCTATTTAAGGTGGAGTCATGCAGATAGAAGAAATACATCGCAGGGTACTGGAAAGTTCGGCCGTTTTGGACGATCTGAGAGCAAGCATCGCGCAGGTAGTCGTTGGTCAGGATGCTATCATCAACAAGCTTTTGATAGGTATTCTTTCGGGTGGTCACGTTTTGATCGAGGGAGTTCCCGGGCTTGCCAAGACACTCATCATCAGTACCTTGGCACAAGTGATGGATACAGGCTTCAAACGTATCCAGTTTACTCCGGATCTGCTACCGGCGGATATCACCGGGACCTTGATCTACAATCAGAAGACAGGGGAATTCAGTGCCAAGAAAGG
This sequence comes from uncultured Candidatus Cloacimonadota bacterium, assembly GCA_964433815.1. GTDB lineage: Bacteria > Cloacimonadota > Cloacimonadia > Cloacimonadales > Cloacimonadaceae > PHBP01. The sequence goes on along the minus strand of CAYSSP010000019.1, from coordinate 22,812 downwards.
TCCTATCTTTGCTAATTTCATCCTTGCAGACGAGATCAACAGAGCACCCTCCAAGGTTCAATCGGCTCTCCTGGAAGCGATGCAGGAACACCAGGTAACCATCGGCGATACGACCTATCCTTTGCCCAGTCCTTTCTTTGTGATGGCTACTCAGAATCCCATCGAGCAGGAAGGCACCTATCCCCTGCCGGAAGCTCAGGTGGACCGCTTTATGCTCAAGCTCAAGATCAAGTATCCCTCCATGGATGAAGAGAGACTGATTCTCGATCGCATGGTCGTTGAGGAAGAGCGTAAGCTGGAGCCTGTGCTCAAGCCTGAAAAACTGGGAGAGATGCGGAGTGTGATCGATGAGATCTACATGGAAGCAAAACTCAAAGACTATATACTTCATCTGGTGCAGGCAACCCGGCATCCGGAACGCTATCCCAGACTGACCTCGCTCAAGGGCTTGATCGAGTATGGGGCTTCGCCCAGAGCAGTGATCTATATGGCAAGAGCCGCCAAGGCAAATGCCTATATCGAACACCGAGGCTATGTGATCCCGGATGACATCAAGGCTGTGGGTAGGGATGTCTTGAGGCATAGGGTGATCCTATCCTATGAAGCTGAAGCAGAACAGCTCAACACTGAAGAAATAGTAGCCAGGATCTTTGACGAAATAGAAGTTCCCTGATGCAAACCCAAAGCCCATCGGAAATCCTCAAGCGAATACGCAAGATAGAGATACGCACTGCCGGGATAGTGAATGAGCTATTCAGCGGAGAGTATCACTCATCCTTTAGGGGACAGGGCTTGGAATTTGCCGAGGTAAGGGAGTATCAACCCGGAGACAATTACAAGAGCATTGATTGGAATGTCTCTGCAAGATTTGGCATACCGTATATCAAGAAGTTTCAAGAGACTCGTGAGTTATCGGTCTTCTTTATCATAGACAGCAGCGCTTCGCTGGATTTTGGCACCAAGGTTGCCCTCAAAAGGGAAAGACTGGCAGAAATAGCTGCCGTACTTTCCTTTTCTGCTCTGTCCAATAACGACAAGGTGGGGCTGATCATGCATTCCACCAAGCTCGAGAAGTATCTCCCTGCCAGAAAAGGCAGAAACAGCGCACTGCAGATCCTCAGGGAAATCCTCTATCATCAGGCATCAGAACCCGGCACTTCACTTAGCGGAGCCTTTGAGTATGCCGCGAGAGTGCTGAAGAAGCGCTCCATCATCTTCGTAATGTCGGATTTCTTTGATCAGGAGTATGAGAAGCCTTTGCGGATACTGGCGCGCAAGCACGATGTGATTGCCCTGCAGATTTTGGATGATGCTGATCTGGAGCTACCCGCTGCCGGGATACTGAGACTTAGGGACCCGGAGACAGGTAGTATCGTAACGGTTAATAGCTCATCAGCTTATATCCGTCAAGCCTATAAGAAACAAGCAGCTCTTGAACAAGAGAAACTGATCCAAAGCCTGAGAGGGATGAAGGTCGAACACGTGTTGATACGTAGCAGTGATTCCTATATTGATGAACTGCGCAAGCTCTTTGAAAAACGTGCTCGCAGGAGTCGTAGCCGCAGATGAGAAAGCTATTCCTGATCTTGATGATGCTCCTAAGCTCTGCTATAATGCTGGCAGGTATCAGCCAATCTCTGGAAGGGGTGGATTCTCTCACCGTCGGCTCTCGCTTCAAGCTGATCGTAAAAGCAGACTTTGCCATCAATAGAGTAGTGATCCCGGATAGTCTGAGGGAATTCGAAGTAGTGAGCAACCAACGTATCACCAAAAATGCCGATTTCCCCTATGTAGAGCTTACCATTGTGCCATTGCAGACCGGTGCGCTTAGCTTCCCTCCTCTGGTCGTTGAGCCCGTGATTCCGACAGCACAGTCGTATAACACCGATAGGTTCAGGATAAACGTATTGGAAGTACGCGCCAAGGAAGACGAGACTTTGAGAGATATCAAGCCTCCCAAACGCTATCCTTGGCAGAAAGATTGGTGGCTCTATCTCGTTGCATTGCTGATAGCGATTATGGCCGGCATTTGGCACCTGAGCCGCTATCTTGCAAGCAGAAAGAAGCCAGTACGTGTCGTAGAAGCACCCAAGCCCAAAGTAGCAGAACGTCCGCTTGAACCTTGGGAACTCGCTTTGCAGCGCTTGGAGCAAGTCCTTGCACTGAACTTGGCAGAGAAAGGACAGATGACAGAGCTGCACTTTCGTATCGCCCAAATCCTACGTGCTTATCTTGAGCAAGTCTATCGCTTCCCGGCGCTTGAGATGACTACCAACGAGATCCTCCAGAGTCTATACCGGATTCAGGTATCTCGTTTACTGGAGATCCGAGCCTTCCTGCAAGCATGTGATGTAATCAAATTTGCCAAGGGCAGCACGGAACCCGGTGAAGTAGAAACTCGTATCAACTGGCTGAGAGAATACTTTGTATCTCAGGATCCCCGGCTTAGCAGCGTTAGTATCAATCAATCAGGAGATGATGATGTTTCGCTTGGCTGATCCCGTCTATCTGCTGGGACTCCTGTTGATACCACTCTACCTCTATCTGCAATTTGGCAAACGAGAAAGCCTCAGCCTACCCTTTGCCAGGATCAGAATTCTGCAACAGCTCCGCACCGATAACAAGCTGTGGCGCTACATCTTCCCCATACTCCACTGCCTTGTGATCTTCTTTCTGGTGATCGCTCTTGCCAGGCCACAATGGGGACGCGGTATCCGAGACATCAGCCAAAAGGGAGTCGATATAGTAATAGCCATTGATGTAAGCGGATCAATGCTGGCTATGGACTTTGCCCCGGATAACCGCCTCCAAGCCGCTGTAAGAGTGGCATCTGATTTTGTAAACAAACGCCCCAATGACCGCTTCGGACTGGTGGCCTTTTCCGAATTTGCCATCACCCAAAGCCCTCTTACTTTTGATCAAAGAGCTATGCTAAGCCAGCTTGATAAGCTTGAAGTCAATATCGAGGCCTCCGGGACTGCCATCGGGCTCGGCTTAGCGAAGGCAGTCGCCAGGCTCAAGGATTCCAAGGCAAAGACGCGCCTGGTGATCCTGATCACGGATGGTGTAAATAACTCCGGCGAGATTGATCCCCTCAGTGCAGCAGAGATGGCAAAAGCCTTTGGTATCAAGGTCTATCCTATCGGAGTCGGCAGCACCGGGCTGGTGAATTTCCCCTTTCAACACCCCCTCTTTGGCACGCAGTATCAAAGAGTCCAGATCGAGCTTGATATGGCAACCTTGGATCGCATCGCCGAACTCACCGGCACCGGAAAAGCTGCACTTGCCACGGACGCATCTCAGTTCAAAGCTATTATGGAGCAGATAGATCAGATGGAAAAGACGGAGTTTGATATCAAACTCCAATACGACTGGCGGGATCGGTACCAGAACCTCCTTTGGCTGGCAGCATTGCTGATGCTCCTGGATCTCTGCCTCAAACTTGTAATAATCCCCATACTACCGGATTGATCTATGCGCTTTGAGAATCCCTGGCTCCTTCTGCTCCTGATCCTGATCATCCCGATGATCTGGCTCTTGTGGAAGCTCAAGCATACCCGCAACAAGCGCTTCCTGGCTTTTGCCCAAGAGCAGTTCTACTCCCAATACTACAGCTCTTTATCCCCCTTTTATTCCGTCTTGAAGCTGGTAATGCAGATCCTGGCATTCAGTTTCCTGATCATTGCGCTTGCCGGTCCACAGTGGGATTATCAGGTAGAAGAAATCAAAAGCTCCGGTCTGGATATCATTTGTGCTATCGACATTTCCCGCAGTATGGATGCCACGGATATGCTGCCCACCCGTCTGGCCCGCGCCAAACTGCAGATATCCTCTTTTATTGACGAACTTGAGGGTGATCGGATCGGCATCATCGCTTTTGCCGGGAACGCCACACTGGAAGCACCTCTCACGGACGATTATGAAGCTGTCCGCATGGTTATCAGCAGTCTCAGCAGCGCAATGGCCGTAAAGCTGGGAACAGATATAGGATCGGCTCTCGAGCTCGCCGCAAAGTCGTTTGACGCCAGCGAAGGCAATAGCATCCTGATCCTGATCTCTGATGGCGAAAATCTGGGACAAGAAGCTGTGGAAAATGCTCGAAGACTTAGCTCAATGGGCGTTACAATCCACACGATGGGTGTTGGCACGGAAAGCGGAACCAAGATCACCAATCCAGAAACTGGAGAGGAAGTCACCAGCTACCTTGACGTCAAAACCCTTAGCAGGATTGCCTCTGCCGGAGGTGGAGAGTTTTTCAATGTTACTCCAGGACAAAGCGAGATCGGACAGTTGCTTAGCAGACTATATGGCAAGGAACGCAGCCGTCTGGATGGTCGTCGCGTGCAGAGCTTAAAATACCAATATCAGCTATTCTTGATAATGTCTTTGATCTTCATAATGATCGATATCCTGATAATTCCCTACCGCAAAAAGGACTTCCAAAGTGGCAAAGCCTAAGCGTCTGATCCTGATCCTGACCATTGTAGCGATAGCGCCATTGCTCTTGCTCCTGATCGAGACTGTGCTGTTTCCGAACTTACTCAAGAATAGCATTGCAGACTTGCTCTTTAAGAGCGGAAATTACACCGCAGCCCAGAGTATCTACCAAAAGCTGAACAACCGTGCTGATCTGGATTCCATCGCTACTGCAAACATAGCCAAAACTCTTTACAAACAGGGCTCTTATCCTGCGGCGAGGGACAGCCTGGGGATATTGGAGCGGCAATCCGAGCTCGGTTCCGACATCCTTTATGATCTCGGTAACATTGCGTTTCAACTGGAGCGGTATCAGGATGCGCTCGATTATTACAAGCGTGCTCTGCTCCAGAATCCCTCCGATTATGATCTGAAAGCGAATTATGAGCTTGCTCTGCGCAAACTGAACCAGCAAAACCCTCCCCCACCTCCTCCTCAAGGCGGAGAAGACAACAAGGATCAAGAACCAGATCCCTCCAGACAGGAAGATCTGAGAAACATCCTTGAGGGCTTGGATCAGAAAGAATCCCGTGATAGACAGAATCAGCAAAACAACCGCGAAGGCAGCTCAGGCAAGTGGTGGTAGAATGAAGCGCTGTATCCCCCTGATCCTGCTCTTGCTTCTGGCAATACCCGCCCTCGGATCGATCCGGGTGATGAGCAGCGTAAACAAAAACACCATAGCCCTCGATGAACAGCTCCAATTCACGATCAAAGTTATCAGCGACAGCGAACTGAAGCTGGATGATCCTCCAGCCCCGCGCATCTCGGGATTCAGCTTCCGTAATATGTTTACCCGGAGTTCACAGCAGATCAGCATTATCAACCTAAGACGCCAGGTGGAGCTCAGCAAAGAGTACGTTTATGTTTATCTACCCGGCACCACCGGTGATTTCCTCATCCCTGCCCAAAGCATTAGGATAGCCGGAACTACATATTCAACTAATCCGATCAAGATTAAGGTCGTAGCCGCAGGATCCGGATCCAATGCCCCCAGCCGCAGCTACAGCCCATTCAATCCCTTCAGTTTCGATGAACCGGATATAGAGCCCGATTACAGATCACTCGATGATGTCTTTCTGATCAGCATCCCTGCTACAAATACCATTTACAGAGGCGAACCGGTAGTCGTATCTTACTACCTCTATGCCAGTTCCCCGATCGGATCGTTCCAACTCAGGAGCGAAGATGACTTCCCGGGATATGGCAAATCAATCTTTTACCAGCCTGATAAACTGGACTTCGAGCGCGTTAACTACAACGGACGCAATTATACCCGTGCCCTGATCAAACGCATAGCACTCTCTCCCCAAAGCACAGGGCAGATCAGGGTTCCACGGATCAGCGGTTCTGCCCGGCTGTACAATTACGGCTATCAGAGCAAAGCAGTGCAATCTGCAGATAGCAGGATAAACGTCTTGCCGCTCCCGGATAGCGGACGCCCCAGCAATTTCAGCGGAGCTGTGGGACGATTTAGCATCAGCGAAAGTCTGAGCCCCAGAGAAATCAATCTGGGAGACGCCATCACCTATAGCCTGGTGATCGAAGGCAGAGGCAATTTCAACCAGTTTGCTGCAAATCCTGCCGTAACCCAGCCCAATCTCAAGATCTCGAGCCCGCAGATTGTCGATAACCTCACCGCCGGGATAGATGGCAGACGCACCGTAATCTACACCATACTTCCTCAGGCAGCCGGTAGCTATGAGATTCCCGATCTCAGCTTCAATTGGTTTGATTCTGCCAGCGGGAAGTACCGCGTCTTCCAAAGCAAGAAATTCCAAGTAGAGGTAAAACCGGCCACGGTCTTCTCTCAGTTCAACGATCTGATAAGCCGGGACACGCCTCTTTCAATCGGCGATTACAGCGGAAAAGAAGCCTTTGGCAACTATCCGATCCTGATTCGGAGCATCGTCTTCTGGCTACCTGTGGGGCTGATTTTGGTTGCTGTATTTGTCTCCGCCATGTGGGCACGGGAGAAGAACCTCAAGCTCAAAAATCCCACCCGCTATGCCAAGATACAAGCGGATAGACAATTGGCCAGACACTTCAAAGAAGCTCAAGCCGCCGCACAGAATCTCTCATTAGAATTCTACAGCCTTGCAGAAAAGGGATTATCAAGCTTCATAGAAGAGCGCTACGGCCTCTCAAACCGCCTGTCAAATACCCAGAAACTACAGTCCCTCAGCGAGATGCAGGTATCTGAGCAGATCATCAAAAACCTTGATTCCTTCTTGGAACGCTGCCAGAAAGTAAAGTTTATGCCCGGAGCTGCCGATGCAGCCTCGCTAAATGAGGATCTGGTCCTCTTGCAGAATCTGGTGAGACTGATCTCGGAAGAACGGAGTAACGGTATATGATAAAAAGACTTATCCTGATACTATGCGCTTTGACATGTCTGATGACTCTCAATGCCGTGAACCATTCAACCCGCTTGGCTGCGCTCAAAGCTGTTGAAGCCAAAGGCATAAAGAATCCGGATCTGTTCAATGATATTGGCTTGGCAAACTATCATCTGAACCGTCCGGCGCAGGCCAATCTCTACTTTCTTAAAGCCCTGAATCTAAATTCTTCTCATCGGGAGGCTGCACACAATCTCGATTTCGTATGCCGGTTGAGCCGGGATCGTGAGCTTTATCCCCAAAGACAGTTTCTCGAGACGGTCTTTTATGGCATTTACGACTTTTTCAATCTAAACAGGGCTGCAATAGCTGCTCTGATAATGCTGCTGCTTTCCGCTCTCTGTCTGCATTGGCTAATGCACTACGATCCGGACAAGGAGCGCGGCCTGCCGACTCTTCTTTTGATTATCTCTACACTATTCCTGCTCTTCTTTGCCGGACTTACCGGTACCAAGGCTTATCGAATGGCACATAATAATAAAGCGGTTGTGCAAAGCGACAATACTGCTCTTTACAGCCGTCCTGATTCTTCGGCAAAGAGTTCGCTGACAGTCAATGAAGCCCTAGTCGTCCTGATCGGACAAGTCCAAGACGATTGGACCAGGATCATACTGCCGGATGGCAGCAGTCACTGGATCCCCAGCTCTGCCCTGCTCACAGTCAAAGACCGCTAAAAGCAAAGCATATCTCCTTGTCTCTCTTTGGCTTTAGCCGAGCTCCTGCCGCGCTCTAGCCGCGATCATGCCGCGAACGCGGCATGATCGCGGCTAGAGCGCCTCTTTTTTGAGGCTGTAACCATAAGGGGGGCGCTGGGTTTCAAAAGGCAGCAAGAATCATCTCTCAGATCAATCCTACTTGATGCTAATCATACAAATGGAGATGGAATTCTACAGTCACAGATCCTAATCCCTCGATATGATAAAAAAACGGGACAGCATTTGCTATCCCGTTTAATATCAGCCTATTGGCTTGGCTTATTTGGCCAGGTCTTTGGCTTTGATTTTGTCTTTCTTGGGTTTGACGGCTGCCTCGCCAACGAATTCAATGATCGCCATGGGGGCTGAATCACCTTTGCGGAATCCGGCTTTGAGGACGCGTGTATAACCACCCGGGCGATCTGCGAAGGCCGGGGCGATTTCGTCGAACAACTTCTTGACCAGGGTTCTATCACCCAGCACACTGTAAGCCAGACGGCGTGAGTGGACAGTATTGGCCTTTCCGTAGGTAATGACGCGTTCGACATAGCGTCTCATCTCTTTAGCTTTGGGCAAGGTAGTGGTAAGTCTGCCGTGTTCGATCATGGATTTGACCAGGTTTCGCATCATCAGACGCAGTTGGTCGGTTTCCCTGCCGAAATTTCTACCTTCAACTCTGTGTCGCATGTTTCACCTTCTTTTTAGCTGATGGAACCGGTTTTCTGGGAGTAGCGGGCTCATCTTCTTCGACCGCGGGAGCTTCATAGCCTTCTTCATCGACGGGTTTTACGCCACGGCTTTTGGCTTCCTTGATCTTACGGTAGATGGTATCGACATCCATACCCAGTTCCAGATCGTACTTCTTGAGTTTTTGAATGATTTCTTCGAGCGATTTCTTACCGAAATTGCGGTATTTGAGCATTTCGGCTTCGGACTTGGAGACCAGTTCGCCAATCGTATAGATCTTGGCTGCATCAAGGCAATTGGCAGCGCGAACGGTAAGCTCTATTTCTTTTACGCTCATGGAGAGTATGCGTTCCTTTTCTTCCAGATCCGGATCAAGCTCGACATCCTTGATATACTCGGGCTCGGTGTCAAACAGCGAGAGTCTGGCGAACATATCTTTGAGGATCTTGCCGGATAAGAAAAGGGCTATCTTGGGTTCGACGGCACCATTGGTATGGATTTCGAGGATCAGACGGTCGAAATTCATACGTTCTTTCACACGTTGGTGAGTGACGCTGAAATTGACCTTGAGGATCGGGGAATAGACCGAATCGATCGGAATGAATCCGATGGGGTGGCCTTCCGTGATCTGGCGGTCTGCCGGGACGTAGCCGCGGCCGATGCCGATGATCAGCTCGATCCTGAGATCCGTATCTTCGGTGACTTCGAGCAAGTAGAGGTCTTTGTTGATAATTTTGATGTGAGCATTTTCCTGAATCTGAGAGGCAGTAATCACGCCCTTGCCTTTCTGCTCCAAAACGACCGTAACTTCTTCCACTGAGGTGGAATGGATTACGAGCTGTTTCAGGCGCAGGATCAGGTCGATATAATCGGAATTGGTGCCCGGGATGGGAGTGAACTCGTGGTGCAAGCCCTCAATACGGACAAAGCGCACGGCTGCTCCCTGGATCGAGGAAAGGAGGACACGACGCAACGTATTGCCAATCGTGGTACCAAATCCGGGTTCCAGCGGACCAATTTCGAATTTTCCAAAAGTACTGGAGTAAGAATCTTTATCATGCTCCAGTGATTCAGGCATCTGTAAGGGTTCGAGATACATCATAGTGGACTCCTCGCTTTTATCCAAAAGCATTATTTGGAGTAATACTCAACGATCAGACGAGTATCAACATTGACCGGGATCTCGCTAGCCGCCGGCACTGTCAAGAATTCGCCTCTCATATTCTCTTTATCTACTGAAAGCCAGGCATAAGGCGATGTGCTTTCTGTGCGTTCCACCGCTTCTATGATGGCTTTGATGCTTCTGCTCTTTTCACGGACTTCGATGACGTCGCCGGGCTTCACGAGGAAGGACGGGATATCAACTTTCTTTCCGTTTACCCTGATGTGGCCGTGATTTACAAATTGACGGGCCTGCATGCGGGTGACCGCAAAACCGAGACGATAGACCACGTTGTCAAGTCTGCGCTCAAGGATCTGCATCAAAATGTCGCCGGTCACACCGGTCATCTTGGCGGCCTTGAAGAAGTAGTTACGGAATTGCTTTTCGAGCAAGCCGTAGGTAAGGCGCAGCTTTTGTTTCTCGCGAAGGTGGACACCGTAGTCGCTAAGCTTGCGACGCAGGGTGCGTCCATGCTGTCCGGGAGGGAACTTGCGTTTGTTTAAAATGCGATCAAACTTGGCAGAACCAAAGATGTTCTCTCCAAACTTGCGGCATAGTTTTGCTTTTGGTCCGGTATATCTTGCCATTTCTCTTCTCCCTTATATCCTTCTGGTTTTAGGCGGACGGCAGCCATTATGAGGAATGGGTGTTTCGTCCTTGATCAAGGTCACTTTCAGACCAGTGGCATTGATGGAGCGAATGGAAGATTCACGGCCTCCGCCGGGACCTTTAACAATCACGCTGACGCGAGCGATACCCATTTCAAGACCGGCTTTGGCAACTTCGGCCGCAGCGATCTGGGCAGCGTAAGGGGTGCTTTTACGGGAGCCTTTGTTACCAATCTTACCACCGCTGGACCAGGCAAGCACGTTGCCGGCACGGTCGGTAAGGCTGATAATCGTGTTGTTGAAGCTGGAATGTACGAAGATGATACCTTCGTCAAATGCCAGACGAACACGTTTCTTTTTAATTCTGGTTTTCTTTGCCATTATAGCTCCTATTTCTTCTTCTTAATCGCGCCTGATTTGGGTCCCTTGCGGGTGCGGGCATTTGTATGGGTTCTCTGACCGCGAACCGGAAGACCACGTTTGTGGCGAAGCCCACGATAGCAGCCAATTTCCATCAAGCGTTTGATGTTCATAGCTGTCTGGGTGCGCAGCGATCCTTCCACGACGTATTCGTTTTGCACGATGTCACGGATAGTCTTTTCTTCTTCGACTGACAGATCTTCAACCTTCTTCATTTCATCGATATTGGCCTTTTTGCAAATCTCCTTTGCAAAGGTGGGGCCGATACCGTAGATATAGGTAAGACCAATGAACAGCCGTTTGTTCTTGGGAATTTCGATACCTGCAATGTGTGCCAAGTTGGTCCTCCTTATCCCTGTCTTTGTTTATGTTTAGGGTTGGTGCTGCAGATAACACGGATAACGCCGTGGCGTTTGATAATTCTACAATCTTTGCAGATGATTTTTACGGATGCTCGTACTTTCATTGTATTCTCCCTGCATTGAGAAACCTTGTAAGGGTTAATGCATTCATTATTTATAACGATATGTAATCCTGCCGCGGGTAAGATCATAGGGAGAAAGCTCGACCTTGACCTTGTCACCGGGAAGGATGCGAATATAGTTCATACGCATTTTGCCGGAGGAATGAGCAAGAATCTCATGTCCGTTTTCCAGCTCTACGCGAAACGTCGTATTGGGAAGGGCTTCTGTCACAACGCCTTCGACTTCGATCACACCTGATTTTGACATAACTAACCTCTTATCATTGTAAGAATTACCGGATCACCATCGGTGACCAGGATACTGTGTTCAAAGTGCGCTGAAAGACTGTTGTCAGCGACGAAGAATTCCCAGCCTATCTCTTTGACACGGTTTGTACCAATATTGACCATAGGCTCGATCGCCAGGGTCATACCGGCTTTGATACGGGGACCACGTCCGGGCTTGCCGCTATTGGGAATCTGTGGCTCTTCATGCAGAGATCTGCCGATACCATGACCGGTAAGATTATCCGCTACGAAGTACCCCATCTGGCTCACGTATGAACCAATGGCATGCGAGATGTCGCCAATGCGGTTGTCCACTCTGGCTGCATCTATTCCCAATTCGAGGGCTTTCTGGGTGACCTGCATCAGGCGTTCGGCAGATGCATCGATCTTACCGACCGCATAAGTGCGGGCTGCGTCACCATAAAAACCATCAAGCAAGACACCAACGTCGATACCTATGATATCTCCTTCTTTAAGTATAGCTTTGTTAGAAGGGATCCCATGAACGATACCGGAATTGATCGATGCGCAGATACTGCCCGGGAAGGGTTTGAGCCCATCAACCGTATAGCCCTTGAAGGCAGGGCTGGCACCATGACTGCGGATAAAATCCTCAGAAAATTGGTCCAGCTCAAGCGTGCTGACTCCGGGAACAATCCTGGATTCCAGCGCTTCAAAGAGCATGGCTATAAGCTCGCAGCTTCTTTGCATCTTTACAATGTCCGTGTCGTTTTTGAGATAAATCATTAGTTCGAACGTCCGCGCAATTTACCTTTCTTCATGAAACCGTCATAATGGCGCATCACCAAGTGAGACTCGATCTGTTGCAGAGTATCCAGCGCCACACCGACCACGATGATCAGACCTGTGCCACCAAAGTAGAAGGGCAGGCCAAGGATCTTGGTCATAATTTCGGGAAGTAATGCGATGAAGGCATAGAAGATAGCACCGGGAAGAGTAATACGGACCAATACCGAATTGATATAATCCGCAGTCTTCTTTCCTGGCTTCTTGCCGGGTATGTGTCCACCATACTTAACCATGTTTTCTGCCATCTCGGTGGGGTTAAGCACCAGAGCTGTATAGAAATAGGCAAAGAATATGATCAATCCGACGTACAGCAGGGTATAGAGAGCTGCACCCGGAGAAAGCCATCTTTGCAGTGTCGCCCAGAAACCACCGCTCTTGCCAAAGAACATGGCAATGGTAGCGGGGAACATGATGACTGACTGTGCGAAGATGATGGGAATCACACCGGCTGTATTCACACGCAGGGGGATGAATGTGCTTTGACCGCCATAAACACGACGTCCAACTATACGCTTGGCATATTGTACCGGTATCTTGCGGACAGCTTCTGTCACAAGAATCACAGCAGCAGTAACGCCGACCATGATGACCAGAGCCAATATTCTAAGCAACCAGTTTTGGACGCTGTTGCCGGCGGTTTGGAACATCCTGATGAATCCTTCCGGATATCTTGCGATAATACCGGCAAAGATGATAAGGGATATGCCGTTGCCTATGCCATTCTCGGTGATCTGCTCACCCAGCCACATCACGATCATCGTACCTGTAATCAGTGTAACGACTCCCAGGAAGTGGAAGATGAAACCGGGATTGGGAACCACGCCTGGAAGATTTGTAAGCCAGAGTGTAATGGTCACAGCGTTGAAGGCGGCGAGGCCGACAGTGCCGTAACGGGTAATCTGGTTCAATTTCTTCTGACCATCAGCTCCTTCTTTACGCAGCTTCTCAAAATAAGGAATAATGCTTCCCAGAAGCTGGATAACGATTGAGGCTGTGATATAGGGCATGATACCCAAAGCAAAGACGGATGCACGCTCAAAGTTACCACCGACAAAGAGATCGAGCAGACCGTAGATCGTGCCCTGTCCTCCCTGGGGACTGGCAAAGAAATCTTTGAGAGCACCGGCGTCTATGCCGGGAACGGGCACAAAGCTGCCCAGACGATAGAGCACCAAGAACAATGCTGTAAAGAGTATCTTCTTCTTCAAGTCCGGAATCCGGAACATGTTAGCAATTGTCTTAAACAAGTTACACTACCTCCGCCTTGCCGCCGCTCTTCTCAATAATCTCTTTTGCACGTTTGGAAAAGGCATTTGCCTTGATATGAACGGCTTTGGTGAATTCTTCATTAAGAGCTGCCAAGACCTTGACGGGAGCTTTGGCCTTTTGTCCCTTGGAAGGGATAAAGCCCATTGCTTCGAGTTTTGCGATATCGAATTCGCTCTCTTCAACGGTCATCAGGCGGTTCAGATTCAAGGTACGGTAGGTAACCTTGAAGATGTTTTTGAAGCCACGCTTGGGCAGGCGACGATGGATGGGCATCTGACCACCTTCAAAGGCGGCAGGCACTGTTCCACCGGCACGGGCTTTGGTACCTTTGTGTCCGCGACCTGCTTGATGGCCGTGTCCGCTACCTTGTCCCTTACCAAGACGTTTCTTGTTTTTCCTTCCGGCAGGTTTCCCCAGATTGTGTAAGGTCAACATAATTATTCTCCCTGCACGTTTTCAACTTTCAAAAGGTAGGATACTTTCTTGATCATACCCATGATGGAAGGGCTATCATCGTGGATGCGGCTTTTGCCGATCTTGCCCAGACCAAGAGCTTCGATAACCCGCTTGTGGTCTTCTTTACGATTTATAGTGCTGCGTATTTGGGTCACTTTAATCTTCATTTTTCCTCCTGCCCGGTAAGCTCCGCGACAGTTTTATTACGAAGACGGGAGATGTCTTGCACGGTTCTCAGGGATTTGAGCCCGATGATCGTGGCTTTGACAACATTGGTCGGGGTGTTGGAGCCCAAGGATTTGCAGAGGATGTTCTCAATACCGGCTACTTCGAAGATGGCACGGGTGGTCCCACCGGCGATAACACCGGTACCGGGACGGGCCGGCTTCATCATGATGCGGGAAGCACCATAGCGAGCAACGTATTCGTGAGGAATTGTACCTTTCACGATCGGCACTTTGAACATAGACTTCATAGCCTTTTCTTTGGCTTTGCGGATGGCGTCAACGATTTCATTGGCTTTACCGGAACCTACTCCGATATTGCCTTGACGATCCCCAACCACGACGATGGCGCTAAAGCTGAAGTTTCTTCCGCCCTTCACCACTTTGGCGACACGCTTGGTCTCGATAATCTTCTCGATATAGGGACTTTCTTCGACGTTGTTTCTTTCGTAATTCACGCTATCCTCCTCTTAGAAATCCAGGCCGGCTTTGCGAGCGCCATCAGCCAGAGCTTTGACTCTGCCGTGGTACTTGTAGCCTGAGCGATCGAATGCGACTTTGGTGATACCTGCGGCGATAGCTTTTTCGCCCAACTTTTGTCCTACCATAAGGCTCTGCTCGGTCTTCTTGAGTCCGGCTGCGAGCTCGATCTCTTTGGAGATGGAGGACATCGATACGAGGGTTACACCTTTCACATCGTCAATAATCTGGGCGTATATTCCCTTGTTGCTGCGGAATACTGCCAGTCTTGGACGTTCGGCAGTGCCACTAAGACGCTTCCGGATAGCTGCTCTGCGACGAGTGCGAAGGCGGGTTTTTTCTATATTGCTTTGTTTTATCATCTTAGTGCCTCATTTACTTGGAGCCAGCCTTACCGGCTTTGATGGGAACATACTCGTTCTCGTAGCGGATGCCTTTGCCCTTGTAGTTTTCAGGGGGACGGCAAGCGCGCACTTCAGCAGAAAATTCGCCCACCAGTTGTTTATCGATCCCTTTGATGCGGATGATGCTGGTGAGGTCACTACGGGTTCCCTTGGAGCGAGGTACAGCCTGAGCTTCCACGCTGAGTCCTTCGGGAATCTTGTACATAATATCATGGGAGTATCCCAGGGAGAGCTTCAACCAGGGCCCAATAACCTCGGATGAATAACCGGTACCGATGATATGAAGAGTCTTCATGAAACCTTCGGTCACACCGGTGACCATATTCTGCACCAAAGCACGGGTTAAGCCGTGATAGGCGCGCAGAGTCTTGGTTTCTTCCGCTCTCTTGACATGAACGATTCCGTCTTCCTGTTCAATAGTAATCCCATCGAGAAGCTCATAATGCAGCTCGCCGAGGGCTCCCTTGACGGTGACGTTGCTACCGGATACAGAAACTGTAGTACCGGAGCTCAGCTTGATAGGGGCTCTTCCTATTCTGGACATCTATCCTCCTACCAAACCCGGCAGACATACTCGCCGCCGACTTTATTGATTCTGGCATCCCGATCGACCATCACACCGTTTGAACTCGAGATGATCGCACAACCTGTGTTGTTGAAGACGCTGGGGAGCTTGTCGCTTTTGACATAGACTCTGCGTCCGGGCTTGGATACGCGAACCAATCCCTTCATCACGGGCTCACCGCTATTGGTATAGCGGAGGTTTACCAGGATACGTCTGTAATTAATCTTGTTTTGCGGGTCTTTCTCAAGCACCTGCACGCTATTAACAAAGTTCTCGTTTGCAAGGATCCTCACAATCGCTTCTACAAGCTTGTTGTGGTTAACGATCACCTGCGTATGACCGGCACGATATGCATTACGGATCTTGGTTAATGCATCAGCTATCGGATCACTAACGCTCATTCTTTCTCCTTATTTTACCAGCTCGACCTGGTGATACCGGGAATCTGCCCCATGGAGGCATACTTGCGGAAGCACAGACGGCACATCCCGAAATCTCTCATATAAGCACGGGGGCGGCCGCAGATCATGCAGCGGTTATATTTTCTGACTTTGAACTTGGGAGTTCTCTGCTGTTTTAAGATAAGTGATTTCTTTGCCAAAATAAATCTCCTTATTGATTCTTTTGGAAGGGCATACCAAGTTCGGCGAGTAGTTCACGGCACTCTTCATCGGTGTGTGCTGTGGTTACAATCGTGATATTCAACCCGCGGATGGCATCTATCTTGTCGTATTCGATTTCCGGGAACACCGTCTGTTCTTTGAGACCAAAGGAGAAGTTTCCTCTGCCGTCGAAAGAATCAGCCGGGATACCGTGGAAGTCCCTGATACGAGGGATAACGATGGAGATCAGTCTGTCAAAGAACTCAAACATCACTTCAGAGCGCAGTGTCACTTTGCAGCCGATAGGCATACCTTGACGGAGCTTGAAGTTTGATATGGATTTGCGTGCTTTGGTCACGACTGCCTTACGGCCTGTGATCTGTTCCATGTCTTTTACTGCGTTATCCAGCAAAGCCTTGTTTTGTGTGGCATGACCGACGCCCATGGAGACCACGATTTTGACCATCTTGGGGACCATATGTGGATTGGTGTATTCAAAGCGTTTTTGCAGCGCCGGAATCACCTGATCTTTATAATGTACTTGTAAACGATTCATTCCATTCTCCTCTACAGCTCGTCACCGGATTTCTTGCAGACGCGGACGCGTTTACCTTCGCGAACCTGGAAGACGGCCTTGGAAACGGTATTCAGTTTCTCGTTAAAGAGCATGACGTTTGATGCATTCACCGGGGCTTCCATGTGGATGATACCACCCTGGGGGTTGCGCTGGGAGGGCTTGGCATGCTTTTTGATCATATTTACTTTTTCTATGATGACGCGATTGGTCTTGGGATAAGCCTTGAGGACTCTGCCCTTCTTACCTTTGTCTGCGCCGGAGATCACGATCACGTAATCACCTTTCTTGAGATGCAATTTAGCTTCTGCCATCTTTCCTCCTACAATACTTCCGGGGCCAGCGAGACTATTTTCATATAGCCGACTTCGCGGAGTTCCCTGGCAACGGGTCCAAAGATACGGGTACCCTTGGGCTCGTGTTTGTCGTCGATGATGACGGCTGCATTGTCTGCAAAGCGGATATAGGATCCGTCCGGACGACGTACTTCTTTGGAGGTACGCACGATCACGGCTTTTTCCACCGCACCTTTCTTAACTTTTCCGCCGGGTGAAGCGGATTTTATCGCTACCACAATCACATCACCAACGGATGCATACTTGCGTCTGGTGCCACCAAGAACCTTGATACACATGGCTTTCTTGGCACCGGAGTTATCAGCGATATTCAACACAGTTTGTACTTGAATCATTCCATAACCCCTTATTTAACTCTCTCTACAATCTTGTGCAGAGTCCATCTTTTACGGGCACTGAGGGGACGTGATTCCATAATTTGGACCACATCGCCGACGTGTGCGTCATTAGTCTCGTCGTGCGCCATAAACTTCTTGTGGCGACGCACTGTCTTTTTATACAAAGGATGGATATACTGGCGTTCGACTCTTACAACGATGGTTTTATCGTTCTTGTCGCTCACGACTATACCCTGTCTGATCATTTTACGATTTTCAGCCATTTCTTACCTCACGCCTTTTGCGTTTTCTCTTTGATGATGGTGTTGATCCGGGCGATGTCTCTGCGGACGATGCGGATGCGATCGTTGCGATCCAGGAGATTCTTCGCCTTTTGAAAACGCAGGTTGAAAAGCTCGATACGGGCTTCTTCGCGCTTGGCTTCCAATTCGGCTATACTTAGCTCACGAATTTCATCAGCTTTCATAATTCTACTCCTTCACGAGCCACCAAACGGGTCTTGATCGGCAACTTATGAGCTGCCAGACGCATGGCTTCTTTGGCTATTTTGACGTCAACGCCTTCGATTTCAAACAGGACTCTGCCGGGAAGTACGACGGCTACCCAATATTCGGGAGCGCCTTTACCTTTTCCCATACGGGTTTCGGCAGGTTTCTTGGTGACGGGCTTGTCCGGGAATATACGAATCCAGACTTTACCGATACGCTTCATATGACGAGTAATGGCAATACGAGCAGCTTCGATCTGACGGCTTGTAAGCCATGCAGCTTCGAGTGCCACCAATCCGTAATCGCCAAAATCGATATCGGAGCCGTTCCAGGCGAGCCCGTTGCGGCGTCCTTTCATCTGTTTACGATATTTTATCTTCTTTGGTGCTAACACTTAATCACTCCTTAACCTAAAATATCGCCCTTGTAGATCCAGACCTTGATACCGATCACGCCATAAGTTGTATTGGCTTCGATGATGGCATAATCAATGTTGGCACGGATCGTGTGAAGCGGGGTGCGTCCCTGTTTGTAACGTTCGCTGCGGGCGATTTCTGCTCCGCCAAGACGTCCGGAAACCTGGACTTTGATGCCTTGGGCACCTTCTTTCATCACATTACGAATAGCCATTTTCATAGCACGACGGAAGGAGACACGCTCTTCGAGCTGGCGGGAGATTTCCAAGCCAACCAGGCGTGCATCCAGCCACATCTTATCGATCTGTTCGATATTGATCGAAACTGTGATGGGCGATTTACGGTTCTTATTGATCAACAGATTCAGCTCATTGCGAAGCTTTTCGATGTCTTCGCCTTTCTTACCGATTACCAGACCCGGACGGGCGGTATATACATCGATAGTGATAGAGCTGGTCTTTCTAAAGATCTTAACGGTCGATACCATCTTGCCGGTAAGGCGCTTATGGATATAGGACCTGATCTTGATATCTTCTTGCAGGGCATCCACGTAGGCGTTGCCTTGAGCAAACCAAATGGACTCGGTGTCACGGTTGACGCCGACACGGTAAAGGATAGGATTTATTTTCTGTCCCAAGGTCTTCCTCCTAATTACTATGGATCTCAAGAGTAATATGACAAGTCGGACGACGAATCATAAAAGCTCTTCCCTGAGCTCTGGGCATAAAACGCTTCATTGCGGGGCCTTCATCTGCCATGGCGACTGCCACGAAGACGTTGGTAAGGTCAATCTTAGGTTCTTTGACCTGTGCATTGGCTATCGCTGAAGCGAGTAATTTGCCTATCTGTCCCGCTGCTCTGCGACGGGAGAATTTCAATATATTCTGTGCTTCGGTTACCTGACGGCCGCGAATCTGATCGAGGACCAGGCGGGCTTTACGGGCAGAACCACGGACAAAACGAAGTTTAGCAGTTGCTTCCATTTCTTATCTCCTATTTGCCCTTTTTCTTTTTCTCTTTGTGTCCACGATAGGTGCGGGTCGGAGAAAACTCTCCCAGCTTGTGCCCCACCATGTTCTCTGTGACATATACGGGAACAAATTTATGGCCGTTGTGCACGGAGAAGGTATGGCCAATGAAGGACGGGGTAATCACGGAGCGACGAGACCAGGTCTTGATCACGTTTTTCTTCGCTTCGGTATTCAGAACTTCGACCTTCTTAAGGAGATGAGCGTCAATGAAAGGACCTTTTTTAATTGAACGTGCCATTATCTATTCCCCTTATCTCTTTTTCACTGCTTTCACGATATACTTATCGGAATACTTGCGGGTCTTACGGGTCTTTCCGCCCTTGGCAGGCTTGCCCCAGGGGGAAACCGGATGACGTCCACCGCTGGATTTACCTTCACCACCACCCATGGGGTGATCGACAGGATTCATAGCAACACCGCGGACGGTCGGACGGATACCCATCCAGCGTTTACGGCCGGCTTTGCCCAGCTTGATCAGACTGTGATCGCCATTTGAAACCTGACCAATGGTCGCCAGGCATTCGCGGCGAATCAGATGTACGTCGTTGGACGGCATCTTGACGTGCACATAATCTCCGTCCTTGGCGATAACTTGGCCATAGGCTCCGGCGCTACGTGCAATCTGGCCACCCTTGCCTTTCTTCAGCTCAACATTGTGAACGAAGGAGCCAAGCGGGACCTTTTCTAACGGGATAGCATTTCCGATAGCGATTTCGGCTTCGGGTCCGGACATTACGCGGGATCCGACAGCGAGACCTTCGGGGGCGATGATATATCTCTTTTCTCCATCAGCATAATGAAGAAGTGCGATTCGGGCTGTACGATTGGGATCGTATTCGATTGTGGCGACTTTGGCAGGAATGCCAAACTTGTCGCGCTTGAAATCGATGATACGATAATGGCGACGG
Organism: uncultured Candidatus Cloacimonadota bacterium; assembly: GCA_964433815.1. Taxonomy (GTDB): domain Bacteria; phylum Cloacimonadota; class Cloacimonadia; order Cloacimonadales; family Cloacimonadaceae; genus PHBP01. The sequence continues at coordinate 2,693 of CAYSSP010000019.1, read as the reverse complement.
TGTCCGCCTCCACGGTGACGGCAAGTGATGCGGCCCTGATTATTACGTCCGCCGGATTTGCGTACTGCCACCAGCAAGCTCTTTTCGGGCTCAACCTTGCTCAACTCGTTAAAGTTGTATCCGGTCTTGAAGCGAAGCGTCGGAGTGATCGGTTTGTAGTGTTTTACTGCCATTTCAAATCCTCTTATACTTCAAAATCAGCAATCCGGTCACCACTGCGAAGGGTAACAATTGCTTTCTTCCAATCAGGACGTCTGCCGGCATAGCGACCCAATCTCTTGGGCTTGCCAAACATACGTATGGTGTTTACATTCAGGACCTTGACGGAGAAGATTCTCTCCACGGCCTGCTTAATCTCTATCTTGTTGGCATTGATACTTACCTTGAAGGTATAAGTATTGGTTGCCTCTTGCTGGGCTCCACTCTTTTCTGTGATCAGCGGAGCAATCAGGATATTACGCGGATGGATCATTTGCTGAATACCTCCTCCACTTTTTTCAGAGCTTCTTCTGTCATAACTATATAGCTACTCTTCAGAACTTCATACGCAAAGAGGCAATCTGCTCTGTTGGTCATCACATCGGGAAGATTCGTAAAGGATCTTACGGTCGGGATGTGATTGCCATTGGTTACGACGAGTTTACGTCCCCTCTCGGGTACGATTTTGCCCAAAAGCTCACGGGCTTTCTGTGTGTCCGGCTTGTCAAAGACCATCTGATCGACGATGAAGATCCTGCCTTCTCGGGCACGATCGGTCAGGCTAACCAGGAGGGCCATACGCTTCTTGGTGCGCGGAATCTTGCGATACCAATCTTTGGGGAAGATCGCAAAGGCTTTACCACCGTGGACACGGACAGGGGTGCGGCGGGTACCCTGACGGGCATTACCGGTTCCCTTTTGCTTGAAAAGCTTCTTGGTGCTACCGGCTGTCATGGCGCGGTTCTTCTTTTGAACCGTTCCCTGGCGCTGATTGCCCAAGTACATAGTAATAACTTCGTGAAGCAGCACTTTGGGGGAATTTACGTCCACTTCAAATATGCTGGCAGGGAGCTCGATCTCGGCAATGCGATCGCCGTTTGAGTTAAATTTAATAGCTGTAGCCATTCTGTACTCCCTTAGCTCTCTTTATGAATGGTCACAAGACCGTTGCGAGCGCCGGGAACTGCACCGATGATCATCACCAGGCCACGTTCCACATCGACCTTCGCTACTTTCAGGTGACGGGTTGTTACTTTCTTGTTACCATGCTGACCGGCCATCTTCACACCTTTGAAGACGCGTGAAGGCTGGGCGCATTGACCGATGGAACCGGGACCGCGGAAGGATTCGTGAACACCGTGGCTTTGCTCAAAACCGGCAAATCCGTGACGCTTCATAACGCCTGTGTAACCACGTCCCTTGGACTTTGCGGAAACGGTAACAGTCTCGTTTTCGCCAAACAATCCGGCATTCAGTTCATCACCAACGTTGTACTTGCTGATGTCCTGACCGAAGGAGGGGCGAAATTCTCTCAAATGACGATAAAGCGGGCTGCCATTCTTTTTCAGATGGCCTTGCTCCGGCTTGCTGATTCTCTTCTCGGGCACTTCTTCATAGCCGAGTTGAACAGCTTCATAACCATTCGTCTCTATAGTACGCTTGCAGACTACGCGGCAGGGGCCTACCTGGATCACCGTTACCGGCATCACTTTGCCACTGACGTCAAATATCTGCGTCATGCCAATCTTTTTTCCAATAAGTCCGATCATGATTAACCTCTGGTATTGGCTTTGATCTCAACGTGAACACCGGCAGGAAGACTAAGCTTCTTCAAAGCTGTGGTGGTCTGCTGGGTGGGATTCACGATGTCGATTAATCTCTTATGAACAAGCATCTGGAATTGATCCTGCGATTTCTTGTCGGCATGGGGTGAACGTAAAATCGTATATACTGACTTATCAGTGGGCAATGGAATAGGTCCTACAACCTTGGCACCTGTATTACGGGTACTCTTCACGATCTCGGCCACGGATTGATCTAGTAAACGATGGTCATAAGCTTTCAACTTAATGCGGATACGGTTGTCCAGTTTACTCACTGATTCCTCCACTTATTGTGCAAAACAGCCCACAAATGGATAAAGCCAGACGGACGTAATCCGCCTGTCGGAGCAGGCTGCTGTACTGCATCGTTTGCGTTAAAGTTTGGTCGCTTCCCAATTGGGAAACACTGCGATACCCCTGCGGGGCATCCCAATTAAAGGATGACATTGTTCCTCCTAAAGAACTATAAGTCCCTGCAATTTCTGGGACTTGTGCTATACGGTAAATCCGTTTTTTCTAAGTAAGTGCCACTCTTTTTCATCCTTGGAAATCTGTCAAACCCTTTTTTTCGTAATGTTTTAATAATTTGATTTACCTACGCTAAGCCTGTTAGGATACCACCCTGAGTATGGGTTGCCTAGGAGCAGATCATCGTGTATGGTAACCATGAACCAGCTCGAATACCATCCACCTTCCAATAGGTATCACTATTCTATGGGGGACAGATCCGTGGTTTTTGGGACAGATCGTAAAACTCTTTGGCTAAAGAATAGAGGAGATTTTGCCAGAGATTGCCATGTATGCATCTGAATCAATGGCAGGCTGGGGTTGATTAGTTAAGACCTTTGCATAATGCAGAGCCAAAATGTCTATCGATGGGAATGTATTCAG
>CAYSSP010000018.1:0-63267 GCA_964433815.1 uncultured Candidatus Cloacimonadota bacterium | reverse complement strand
GGTATTGGGATGGATGTATCATTGTCCGAGATAATGAAAGAACCTGGGGTCATCGAGAACGCAGCAGGGACAGAGGAAGATAAAGAGCTTATGGATGTGTTTCGCTCATGTGCAAGTGATGCTATAAACAAGCTCGCAGGCAGCATGGTTGCAGAAGCCGAAGGGATCAAAGTAACTCTTGAGAGCTCCATGGATCAGATAGAAAGTGCTTTATCCAGTATTCAGGATTTGATTCAACCTTATAGAGCAGAGCTTTTTGATAATCTCAACACGCGCATTAATGAGATACTAAATGGATACAAGATAGATAACTTGGAACAAAGATTGGTTCAAGAGCTTGCGATCTATATCGATAAATACGATATACAAGAAGAGATTAGCCGCATTGTTAGCCACATTAAAACATTCAGGGAAAGCCTACGCAAGGATGCCAGCTTGGACATTGGAAAGTCTCTCAATTTCATCAGCCAAGAGCTTCAAAGAGAAGCGAATACTCTTGGTTCAAAGTTCTCAACGAAAGAATCCTTCGGTTTCATTCTGATTATTAAGGAAGAAGTCGAGAAATGCAGGGAGATTGTACAGAATGTCGCCTGAACCAATACTCACATGGAAGTCTTGTCCCTTTTTAGAGCGTCCTTATGCATCGATTCTACTTCTTTCATTCTTGTTTTTGGTAGCTGTGTTACTTTATGGGATCACAATTATACAGTGGGGTTATCCAATATTCTATTACGGTGGAATGCTGCTACTAATTCTTAACCTTCTCCCCTACTTCATAGTAACCGAGTACAGACTTCTTGATACAGGGATAGAGATCGTTTATATGAGAGTTGTAAAGATAAACCGCAAGTATAGCGACTTTGGTTGTTTCTATCAAGATAAGCATGGCATTATGCTGAGTACCTTTAAAATGCCCAGGCGTTTGGACAGCTTTAGAGGTCAATCGCTCAGATTTAGCAAAGAAAAAACAGAAAGAGCGCAACTAATTGAGATTCTGTCCGATAAAGTCGGGAAACAATACTAAGCAGGAATTGTGAATCTAACAAAAGAACAACAGAAGATTGTAAAACTATTTGAAGACACAGGGAATAAGGGTCTTTCTTACAATGAGATCGTTGTAAGATGCTCAGCAACCAAAAGCGAAAAAGCTCTTTACAAAGCAGCGATTAGCAGTCTACACGAGTTAGGTGTATTGTCCAAAACTCAAAAGAAGTATCAGCTAAAGGAGAGCAATCAACCAATTGCCCCAAAGAACCAGGAAGCCAGCCCGCAATTGACTGATGGCATATTCGATGCAACATCCCTATCGAGGAACTACTCTTTTGCATTTGTCCGAACAGAGCAAGGTGACTTCTATGTAAGTTCAGAAGATACCCTTAATGCATATCACAATGATAAAGTAGGGATTGAACCATACTTCAGATCTGGGAAACCGGATAGATGTATCATCAGGCGTATAATAGAGCGAGCCAATACAAGGATGGCTGGCGATCTCAGATCAGCAGGCAATAAACTATTATTCATTTGTAGTAGCCCCAAGATTCACAACTGGTTTTCAGTTTTGGATACTGCTGGTGCAAAAGAGAATCAGAAGGTCATACTGGAAGTCACCAATTGGGGTAATCAAAAATCAGGCATTGCTCCAGCCGGTAAGGTTGTTGAGATATTGGGCGATTCGGGGGATCCGGCAGTCGAGTTAATGGCCGTAATCAGACAGTTTCAATTGCCTTTGGAGTTTCCAGCAAATGTACTGGATAGCCTTTCATCTATCAACGAAACCATAGGTGATAATGAATTGTCAAATCGTAAGGACCTAAGAAAGCTACTGACGTACACTGTTGACCCTTCATCTGCCAAAGACTTTGATGATGCAATATCTATCCAAAGGCTTAAGGATGGGTGGAAGCTATATGTCCATATAGCTGACGTAGCCCATTATGTGAAGCCGGAAAGCCCGATTTTCCAAGAAGCAGCTCAGCGTGGTAATAGCTTCTACTTCCCAAAGAAAGTCATACCGATGTTACCGGAGAAGCTTTCAAACGGAGTCTGCAGTCTGCGCCCAGATGAGGACAAGCTTACGATGACCATTATTACTGAATTTGATTCCAATGGTAGTATTCGGCACCAAGAGATGGTTGAAAGCACTATACGATCCAATGTTAGACTGGCCTATGAGCAGGTTGATGTTTTCTTTGATAGTGGAGAGCTTGATGCAGATGACGAGATCAAAGCTGCACTGCTCGAATCCAGACGGCTCTCTTCCCTACTCTCGCAGAAAAGAATGGATGCAGGATATATATTCTTTGATCTTCCGGAAATTGAGTTCCAATACGATAATGAAGGATTCCTTCACAAGATGAGCTTGGCAGAAGAAACTGAATCTCATAAGATGATAGAAAACTTCATGCTTGTGGCAAATGAATACACTGCAAAGAAGTTATCGCAGGTCTCCCATACTGTAATCTACAGAATTCATGAAGATCCGGATTGGGAGAAGCTTGAGAAGCTCTTTGACACTCTCGGTTCATATGGAATAGAATGCAAAATTAGAGAGAATCCCAACAAGACTGTTCAGGGTATTCTTCACTCCTTACCGGATCCCGATTATCATAGGGTTTTTGACCGTATCATCCTGAGAAGCATGAAGAAGGCTAAGTACACTGCAGAGCACCAGAGGCATTTTGGGCTGGCAATTGAGTATTATACCCACTTTACCTCCCCTATCCGGCGTCTTTGTGATCTGGTGGTTCACCACCTTTGCAAGACATATATTTGTAAGTCACAGTCATACGTGTTTAGGCCTAAACAAGTGGCTCATTACGCGACCGTATCCTCAGAAAGGGAACTCCTGGCAGATGAAGCGGAGAGGGAGATCGAAAGGATTTACAAGCTGGCATACCTCAAAGACAAGGTTGGTGAGCGCTTTACCGGTATGGTTATCGGGACTAATAGCTCCGGATTATTGATTCGACTCAATGAGATTCCGCTCACTGCAGTTTTACGCTCAAGTAACTTCATCAGTAGATCATTTGTCTATCTTGACAGAGAAATGCGCTTTGTAAACAAAAGCACGGGTTACTATTATCAGCTACTAGATAAAGTAATTGTTCAGATAGTAGAAGTTAGTGATGATGTCTATCTGGAATTTGCAGAAGAACAAGATAATCACATCCATTCTGCTGTCAAAACTCCCATACAAACAGATGGCAGGCGGAAAGCTATGTCCGAAAAGACAAAAAGATATAACCCAGGAAAAGGGATTGACGTAAAGGGACGATCAAAAAAGCATGCCAGCAACCGACCTAAGACAAAACGTGGAAGATGAGGATTGATGAAGAAACCAATAGGTATATTTGATTCTGGCGTAGGTGGCTTAACCGTCTATAAGACAATCAGAAACCACTTTATTGAAGAAGATTTGGTATATTTTGGAGATACTGCGCGAGTTCCGTATGGACCAAAGTCTCCAAACACCATTATCGATTACTCCATTCAAAACTCTAGGTTTCTGTTACAACAAGGTATCAAAATCTTGGTTGTCGCTTGCAATACATCCTCAGCCTATGCCCTGAACAAGATCAAAGAGCTCACAGGCATTCCAATTATTGGAGTTATCGATCCCGGTGCAGAACAAGCCGCGCTCTATACCAAGAGCAAGAGAATTGGGATCATTGGAACTGAAGCCACGGTAAGATCAGGTGCTTATAGTCACGCAATTACCAAGCTGCTTCCTGACGGGGTAGTATTTTCCAAAGCATGTCCTCTATTCGTCCCCATAGTTGAAGAAGGCTGGCAAGATGGTGAAATCACCAAATCCATCGCCAGGCATTATCTATCTTACTTTGAAGACAAAGAAATAGATACCCTTGTTTTGGGTTGCACTCATTATCCCTTGTTAAAGAACACAATACAAGAAACCATAGGCGACAAGGTTAGATTAGTTGATAGCGCTGAGGCAATTGCCAGTTATTTGAAGAGACTGATCCCGGATGAGACAGACGGAGTCAAAGGTGCAGACAGCTTTTTTGTAAGTGATAACGAGGCAAAGTTCCTCCAGATTTCCCAGAACATACTCGAAAGCCCGATAATGAGCCTCAAAAGAGTTCGCTTATTTGAAAGCTGGTTTACAGACGAGATATAAATAATTATTAATATAGAGGTTTAGCATGAATCCACTGATTATCACAGCCGCAATCACAGGAGCGGAGACTACCAGAGCCAATCAGCCCAATCTTCCCATTACTCCTGAAGAACAAGCCAAAGCAGCGAAAGATTGCTTTGAGGCAGGAGCCAGAGTAGTACATCTTCACGTTAGAAATGACGATGGCAGCCCCACACAGAGTTTGGACAGATTCCGTGATTCCATAGAGGCAATCAGGTCTTTAGTACCTGAAATGATCATTCAGATCAGCACTGGTGGTGCTGTGGGAGAAGCCTTTGAGAAAAGGTTGGCACCCTTGAGCCTAAAACCTGATATGGGTACACTGAATGCTGGGACCCTGAATTTTGGTGACGATATATTCATAAACCACCCCAATGACATCATCAAACTCGCGGAAGCATTCAAGCAATATGGCGTAGTACCAGAAGTTGAAGTCTATGAGTCAGGAATGATTGATGTCGTAGCCAAGCTCGTTAATAAAGGGGTAATCACACATGAACCTTTACATATGCAGTTTGTTCTGGGTGTTCCGGGAGGTATGAACGGATCACCAAAAAACCTGATGTATATGGCTGCACACCTAAAAGAAATGATCCCAACTGCGACATGGGCTGTTGCAGGTATTGGTCGCTGGCATATTCCAGCTTCGATGGTAGCTCTGGTAACCGATGGTCACATTAGAGTTGGATTCGAAGATAACATTTTTTATCATAAAGGCTTCATAGCTGATTCCAATGCACAACTTGTTGCAAGAATTGCCCGTATAGCTGATGAGATTGGCCGTCCGATTGCAAGCCCCGAACAAGCCCGAAACATTCTGGCACTCCCCAATTGAGGTGATTGATGCAACTAAGTGACAACGCTCTCAAAGTATTAGAAAAGAGATACTTCAATAAAAACGACCAGGGTGAGACCATCGAGGATTGGGATAAGCTGATTACCCGTGTTGCCACAGATATCAGTTCAAACGATCCCGCTAAGCTCGAAAAATATAAGACCTTGTTGGATTCGGGATGTTTTTTGCCGAACTCCCCCACTCTGATGAATGCCGGAAATGACCTTCAGCAACTCTCGGCTTGTTTTGTGTTACCGATAGATGACAGTATGGACAGCATTTTTGAGACTGTTAAGAATGCTGCTCTAATTCACAAAAGCGGTGGAGGTACAGGATTCTCGTTTAGTCGATTGAGAGAAGCCAATGCTCGTGTTAGATCAACCAATGGCGTATCTAGTGGCCCGCTTTCTTTTATGAAGGTATTCAATGCTGCCACTGATGCTGTCAAACAAGGTGGAACCAGACGGGGAGCCAACATGGCAATCCTCAATGTTGATCATCCGCAGATACTGGATTTCATCACTTGTAAAGAGGATCTTAAAGAGCTTACCAATTTCAATATCAGTGTTGGTATCACCGAATCCTTTATGCAATCAGTCTATTCAAATGAGGATTACGACTTGATCTCACCCGCTACCGGCGAGAAAAAAGGGAGCCTAAATGCCAGAACTGTCTTCAGCCTGATCGTGGAGATGGCTCATAGGAATGGCGAACCCGGCATCATATTTTTGGATAGAATTAACGATGCCAATCCAACTCCGAATATTGGGAAGATAGAATCCACCAATCCCTGCGGTGAACAACCTCTTCTGCCCAATGAAGCCTGCAATCTCGGCTCTCTGAACCTGGCTGTAATGATCAAAGATAATAAGGTCGATTGGGATAAACTCAAGGATACAGTAAGGACCAGTGTGGATTTTCTGGATGACGTGATAGATCGTTCGCAGTTTCCCTTACCTCAGATTGATGAGATGGTAAAGTCCAACCGCAAGATCGGACTCGGTGTGATGGGTTGGGCAGATATGTTGTATCAGCTTAGGATACCCTATGCCAGCGATCAAGCTGTCGATCTTGCCGGCCATATTATGGAGTTCATTGATTTCGCGGCAAAAGAACGTTCGATGGAACTCGCACAGGACAAAGGAAGTTTTCCCAATTTTACCGGAAGCATTTATTCCAATGGTTCTTTGGATAGAGATGCAATTAATTGCAATTGGACTGACCTGATCTCATCCATAAAGAAGAATGGGATCAGAAACGCTACCCTTACCACTATTGCACCAACCGGAACAATCAGCATGATACTGGATACCTCCAGTGGTATTGAGCCTCAATTCTCCCTCGTATTCGTAAAGAACGTTATGGACGGAGAGAAATTGCTGTACGTAAACAAGTGGCTGGAAGATGCTCTTGAAGCAGAGGGTTTACTCGACAAAGCTCTCCTCGATGAGATTTCCCAGACAGGTTCGATCTCTCACAATGATAAGATACCCCAAAGCCTGAAAGATGTATTCCAGACTGCTCATGATATCAGCCCGGAGTGGCATATCAGAATGCAGGCTGCCTTTCAGAGATACACTGACAATGCCGTAAGCAAAACCATCAACTTCCCTTCAGATGCATCAGTGGAAGAAATTCGAACTGCTTATGAGATGGCATATCAGCTTGGTTGCAAGGGCGTAACTGTTTATCGTGATGGAAGCCGTGACAATCAAGTACTCTCCACAGGTACAACCGTCAAAACTAGCTCAGATCCTCAGGTAGCTCCACGCAGCAGACCGGAAGTCACTCATGGAATCACCCAAAGACTTGAAACCGGTTGCGGACATATGTATGTCACGATCAATACTGATGATCGCGGTGCTTGTGAAGTCTTTGTCCAGATGGGTAAAGTTGGCGGCTGCGCTTCTGCCCAGCTTGAAGCCATAGCCAGATTGTCCTCTTTGGCAATGCGTTCAAACATCAAAGTGGAATCCATCATCAGACAGCTCAAAGGTATCAGGTGTCAATCCCCAATGTGGCATAAAGGCAAGATGATTACTTCTTGCGGAGACGCGGTAGGCCAAGCCTTGGAGCAATTCCTCAATATGAAAGATAAAGGTGAGCTTGCTTCCATCAAGATTGATGTTGTAGAGGAGAAGACAGATGAGCCTGTTTTCAAATCCAGTGCTCTCTGCCCGGATTGCTCATCAACAATAGAACATGTTGAAGGATGCTTGAAGTGTCCAAGCTGCGGATGGTCCAAATGCTAAATTACTGGAGAAATTATGAGGTGTAAACACTGCAATACTCGTTTGGCAGATCATGATATATGGTGCGTCAACTGCGGTCGTCAGACAGAGGTGCCATCAAAGCAATTGTCTGCAATAGCATCCATGAAAGAGACTTGGAATGCTCTAAGACCTCTGCGAGCCCAATCAATTCCTGCTGCTGCAGCTTCAATCGTCCTGGGAATAGTGCCATTGATCGTTGCAGGACTAATCTTTACACAGCTTCAATTCAGTTTTCACTCCTCAAATACGATCAACCTCCTGTTGGGGATACTCCTCAAGATAATCGTCTTCGCAGTGTTTGCTCCTTTCCTTTTGGTAGCGTTTGCTCATGTTGGGAAAAGAGAAGATTATCAGATCTCGCTCAAAGACTATGGGGCAGCTCTAAAGCAATACCCCAAATACTTGTTACTTGGATTGGGAACTGGGTTTTATTATGCCTTGATTTATCTGATTTGCTTTGGCATGCCAAGTTTTGGCAGTGATCCAATACTCAGATTAGTCTGGGTAGTTCTGGTAAATTACTGGATGGCGATTATCCTGCCGGTGCCAGCATTGATGGAAATCAAGGAAATCGGCGTATTCAGAGCAATACGCCTATCATACAGACATTTTCACGATATCAGATGGAATCTGTATCTAATGGCATTGCTTTTAGGTATCTTATCATCGGTTGCTACTGCCCTGCTCCTGGTGGGATTGCTGTATATGATTCCATTCTTCTGGTTTTCCGTACGCGATTATACACGCAAGCTGATCGAATTTGAACTGCTCGAATATCACAGATGAAGCGAGGTGAGAGTGAATAGAAAAGAGATTGTATCCCTCATTGTCCTGATCCTGGTAATATCATGGGGTGCTTGGAGATACTTCAATCGGTCCTATACTGAAACCAAGACTCGCTTTTTGCTTGATACTTACGTTGAAATCAGCGCAAGCTCCAAAAACAAGAATGTGGGCAAAGACATCGAATCTGTCTTTGATTATATTGAGAAATTAGAAGCTAAGCTTGATGAGTATGATGATAACAGCTGGATCAGCAAGTTCAACAAACTCCCCAAAGGCACTATGGAGATGGATCCTGATGCCTATCAGATCCTGCTTCTGGCCGACAGCCTTTATCAAATGACCGATGGTAAGTTCGACGTCACGATCAAGCCGGTCTTTGATCTATGGGATTTTGGAGGAGAACAGGTTTCCATTCAGGATAGCCTGGCCGCAAGTCCTCCGGATTCTCTTAAGATCAAACATCAACTTACAAAGGTCGGCTTTGACCGTTTACGTTACAACAAAAACCAAATCACCAAAACAGACAGCTTGGAGCTATCCTTTGGGGCTATTGCCAAGGGATACATATTGGATAAAGCCAAAGATTATATGCTATCAATCGGTTTAACCAAGGGCTACATCTCCTGCCGCAGCAGCATGATCCTCTTTGGATCATCTATTCCCCAAGTGATAATGATTCAACATCCCAGAAAGCCAAATGAGGAAATTGCATCCTTCAGAATGGATAACCTATCTTTGGGCACTTCGGGAGATTATCAGCAGTACTTTGAGTATGAAGGCAGAATGTATCATCATATTCTGGATTCAAAAACAGGCTATCCCGTGGAGAACACATACTCAGTGACAGTAGTGCATCCTTCCGCTGCCTGGGCAGATGGTTTATCAACAGCTCTATTTCTGATGGAGCCTGTGAATGCGATCGAGCTTATTAAGACGATTCCCCAAGCCAATGCCGTTATCTACTACAACAACAACGGAACAACCGTTTCCCTGAAAAGCAAAGGAATGCAAGAGCTCGGTCTCAAAGAGAATCTATGACTATTCCCGATATCCAATCAAAGCCTGATCTCAGAAAGATCACAATCGATAAAGTCGGCGTAAAGGGTATCCAATACCCTATCACGGTCGAAGACAGAGCTAATGGTTCTCAACCCACTGTTGCAGATCTCAATCTCTATGTCGAGCTTCCTCACAACATGCGAGGTACTCATATGTCCCGCTTCCTTGAGGTCTTAAATCGATATCATGAAGACAAGCTGATCGAGAATCTCGAGCCCTTCCTTAGAGAGCTAAAGGACAAACTCAAAGCTGATGCTGCCTATGCTGATATTTGCTTCCCCTATTTTGTCAAGAAATCAGCTCCCGTATCAAAGATAAGCTCTTTGCTCAACTATCCATGTGAATTCAACGCCAGTTTTCGTGAAGAATTCAAGCTTTGGATAGGTGTAAAAGTCCCCGTTACTACACTTTGTCCATGCTCCAAAGAGATCAGCGAGTGGGGTGCGCACAATCAACGCTCCGAGATCACTATCAAAGTTCGCTACAAGGGCTTTGTCTGGTTGGAAGAACTGATCAGTCTTGCTGAAGAAGCAGCCAGCTGTCCGATATACCCACTTCTCAAACGGGTTGACGAAAAGTATGTCACAGAAAGGGCATACAACAACCCAAAATTCGTGGAAGATATCGTAAGAGAACTTACTCAGAAGCTCAGCATTGATGAGAGAATCCTGGAGTTTCATGTAGAATCGGACAATTTCGAATCCATCCACAATCATAATGCTTACGCGATGATCTCTCGCAGCGTGGATGATCTCAACTAAGTAATGGTCTATACTCTCTCTCTCAAGATCGGGGATTACACCCTCGACAACGGTTTCAAGTATATCTATTATCCTGATCACGATAACGCGATCGTATGTCTGCAAGCGATAGTGAGAATCGGTTCTGCATTTGAGGAAGATCATACCAGGGGCTTTTCACATTTCTTGGAACATCTTGTATTCAAGGCTACCAAGAGCTTTCCTCATAATGATATCTCAGATTTCGTCTCGCAATTGGGAGGTTCTTTTAATGCTTACACTGATTTTGATTCCACCTGTTACTACCTGCTCTTACCTTCGGAACATCTTGCCACAGGGATCATGCTGCTTAGCGAGTTACTGCGTCATACCAGTTTTACGGATCTTGATGTAAAGATGGAGAAGGACATAATCTGCGAAGAGATCAGGCAGTATGACAATGATCCCGAGATGGCTTTTACCGAGTACATCCAAGCTGATTATTTCCGTCAAAACCCACTCCGCTATCCGATAATCGGCACAACCAACCAGATCAAACATACCAAACCGGCTGCCTTAAGAGAATTCTATCAAAGGTATTATCGCCCTGATAACTGCTTCCTGGTAGCTTGCGGGCAATTTGATCCGCTTGTTTTGAGAGAGAGTGTTGACGCTTGCTTTGGAGATTGGTACAAACCTTCTACCACAATAGATCACAAGCTACTGGATACATGGCTCAATCCGGAGCTACATACCGGTCGCATGGTAGAAACCCCTATCAAGACAGATAGTCCTTATCTTGCGATTGTGTTACCAGAACTCAGCGATCGCCATCCGGATGGACAGCATACTTTGATTACCATGCGTTACCTGGCGATTGGCAAGCCATCATTGCTACACAAAAGGCTGGTGGAAAAAGACCGTCTGTGCTCAGGTGTAAGAGTTCTGTCTGTGAGCGGACTACTTTCCGGAATATCTATTATACTGCTTAGTCCGCTGGATGCTCGCAATGTTCCTGCCATCCTTACAGCTTTCCATGAGGAGTACCGCAAAGCCTTGGAATTTGATCCGTCTCAGCATAGTTTTGATCTTATCCACAAGGATCTCATCCACGGTTGGCTTTACGACCTTGATTCGATGGAATCACTTGCATCCGCAATAGCCGCTGATGAGCTTTTGGGAGATTATCGCAGGTTACTCAGCTATCCGGATGAAATTGAAGGTATTGATCAAGCCAAGGTAAGAGAAGTCATTAAACGTTACTGGAATACCTCCAGTCCTTCTTACTATTCTGCAGGGCTTTCATTGAAAGGCTTTACTCCCGAGCATTTACACTCCCAGATCGTACCTCAGAAGAAACACAAAACACCAGATTATTCATCCACTCCCGCTTGGGAACTTAGTTCTCCTAACAACCAAAATCATTGTTCCAGCATAGCGGAACTTGCGCCTAATGCCTTTTACTGGTCGTTTGCAAACGGCTTCAAAGTGCTATTCAAGCAAAGCCCGGCAAAACCGGTCAGCGGCTTTGCCCTCTCTACTGATATGTCTCAATTGATGGAGACACCTGCTACACGCGGAAACAACTATTTTGCCAGCACCTGTCTGCTCTATGGATCTGCACAGCATAGTTTTGACCAGATTCAAGATTACTCCAGACTTTGGGGCTTGAACATCCGAGTCTCGCACCAGATGGATTGTACAGGCTGGCGTGGAAAGTGTTTCCAAGCCGATCTGCCAAGAGCATTGGCTTTGATGTCGGAATTACTTTACCAGCCTAGATACGAGCGTAAGCACTTTATTACCCTCAAACGTGCCTCGGCGGATAATCTTCGCCGGGATAAGGACTTCCCCGCTACTTATGCCTTCAATCGTTGGCTTTCCATGATCTTTGGCAAGCAGAATAATGTATCCAGCACTTCCGGCCGCTTGACTGATCTGGAGCGCATTAGTCTCGATGATCTCACCCATTGGCATCAGTACCTCTGCAATCCCAATAGATTGTCACTGGTAATAGTAGGCAACCATAAACCGGAGGAGATCTTTAGTCTTACAGAGGATCTTTTTGCCTCGCGAATAGAGCCCGCATCCAGCCCTGTTGCTCTCCCCTACTTCCAATCGAGCAGTCTGCACCAGATTACTCATAGACACCATAGCGATCAAGCAGCTGTTCAGATTGGTGCATTCGCTCCTCAGGCCAATGACGAAGAACTCAATGCCGCTTTTAATATCATCAGCCAAGCTATCGGCGGAGAGATCGGATCCCGGTTTTTTAATGTGCTCAGGGAAAAATACGGTCTCGCTTATCAAGCAGGTTTTGAGTATAATGCGATTTCGTTCTTTGGCTTCTGGTACGCTTTTGCTCTGTGCTCGCCTGAAGATGTAAGACAGGTTCGTACCTTGATGAAAGAGATACTGATGGATGTGCAAAAGAAAAGCCTGACCGAGGATGAGATTAACATGAGCAAAAACTATATACTGGGAATGCAACGCTTTGATAGCGAAAGTGCTTCCTGGTTGGCCTCATCGATGGCAAACCTCTTGGCTTTGGGCTATCCTCCAGATTACTATTTCCACAGGGAAGAGAGAATACGTCAAGTAAGCCCCGATTCTATCTACAGAGCTTCCCAATTGTATCTAAACAAAAACGATTACTTTACTTTTAGCATGGTGTAATTATGATCAGCTTAGGAATAGATATTGGCTCCCGCAACACCAAGATATGCCTCTATGATATAGAGTCCGAAGAGATTCTCTACACGTCTTATTGTAGCACGGAGGTCAATCCGATCGACAGTGTAAAGCAGCTCCTCGCTGCTGTCCCCAATAGTATAGATATCTCAGCCATAACTCACAGCGCGGTGACAGGCTATGGACGCCACCTTTGGAAAGACGCCTCAAAGACTCTATCCGAGATCAGTTGCCATGCGGCAGGTATCTGTCACCTCATCCCCGGGGCTCGCACTATAATAGACATCGGTGGTCAGGATTCCAAGATCATCTCTTTGGACGATAACGCCAGAGTGGTTGATTTTGTGATGAATGACAAGTGTGCTGCAGGAACCGGCAGATTCCTGGAAATGACTGCAATGCGCCTGGGCTTGGGGATAGATCAGCTATCGATGCTGGCAACTCAATCAGATCAAGACTATGCACTCAGCAGCACCTGTGTTGTCTTTGCAGAATCCGAGATCATCGGACTAATGTCACAGGCGGTGAGCCCTGCTAATATAGCTCGCTCTGTCAACCGTTCCATTGCCAAGCGCATACACTCACAGATGGCAGGCCTGGCAAATCACGAGCCGATTGTCTTTACCGGCGGAGTAGCCCAATCCGCAGATATCAGATACTGCCTCGAACGAGAGCTAAAGCTCCCCCTGATGCTTCCACCCGATCCAGAAATTACCGGCGCTTTAGGCGCAGCTATATTGGCAGGAAAGAAATGATCAGAGCTGATTATCATATTCATACAGAAGATAGTTACGATAGCAGACTTAAAGCAGTTGATCTTGTCGCTATCGCCAAGCAATTAAACTATGATATCATAGCAATCACCGAGCACTTGGATTTGCTTCCCCAAGAACTGGGATACTTCGGGGCTCCCTCCCTCTTCAGATACCTAAAGAGGCTGGAAGGGCTGATTGCAGCCAATCCCGATCTGCTAATCCTCAAAGGCATAGAGATCGGTGATTACCAATGCCACAGCGACTTTGCGTATAGTTTGGTGGAGCAATTTGATTTTGACATTATCCTGGGATCGGTTCACTTCCTCAAAGACCACACCAATCTTGCCATTCCGATCAAGCGCGAGATGGATAGAGCAGCTCTTACCGAGTATTATATGTCCAATCTTGTCCTTGTGCAGAATTGCCAGATGGACGTACTTGCGCATTTGGGTGTTTACAAGCGTTTCTATTCGGCTTTCCCCGATGAAAAGCACTGCGAGCCCATCATCAAAGATATATTCCGGGTTATCATCGACCGTGAGATAGCGCTGGAGCTGAACTATGCCTGCTTCCGTAAGGTCTATCAGTCTGTAATTCCTGAGCCCTATTACATTGATCTGTACCTTCAGATGGGAGGCAGATTGTTTACTTTGGCTTCTGACGCGCATCAGGAAGACCATCTGCATGATCATTACGATGATCTGCCGGTTGATCTGCTCAATCGCCTTACTATATCAAATCGCAAGTCCAGAGTCCTGGAATACTCCTGATTACTCCCAGATTTGCCCTGCCATCCACCAGCCTCCTCTAAGGCTTGATCAATAGATTCTCCCTGGTATCTCTCACGATTCTCCCACTAAGAGGGAGAATCGTGAGAGTAAGGACACAGATATCTTGCTTCGAGGCTTAGTGAGTACTTGGAGAATACCGCTCCTATTGATAGGTTGCATGTATCCTGCTTGCATCCTGCTTGAATCCTGCATGAAGAGGCAGGAACCGGCTGTCCGGCATGGCTTTAGCATTGTTTCGGGTAAGCGGAGAGTAGAACGACTTGCCAATTCTGATTAAACACAGTAGTAAAAGTGGCTCGAATAATGATTGAACCGATATTATCAGGTAAAAAAAAGCTTGACGGAATCAGTATGGCTTTCAGAGTAAGAACTGAGCGTATTGATACATAAAATCCAAATAAATATTGAGAGAAAGCACGGGTATTGCTGCTTCAATCAAAATCACAAGCGAGGATTGCAATCACAATGAAAGATGTATTTCAACGATTGGCTGTGATCGATGGTGGAACCATTCTCGATGCCGCCACCGGCAGAGGCGAATTCATTAATACCATCAAAAGCAGTTTCCGGTCTTACGAGCAAATCATCGGAGTGGATAGCTCGGAGAAGTGCGTAAGTTATGCAGAGAAGCTTTTCCCCGAAAACAATATCGAGATATACAGAATGGATCTCAGCTCGTTAGCCTTTGATG
The DNA here is from genome assembly GCA_964433815.1 of uncultured Candidatus Cloacimonadota bacterium. Taxonomy (GTDB): domain Bacteria; phylum Cloacimonadota; class Cloacimonadia; order Cloacimonadales; family Cloacimonadaceae; genus PHBP01. The sequence goes on along the minus strand of CAYSSP010000018.1, from coordinate 48,505 downwards.
ATGAACATTTTGATACGATCACCATTGCGAATTCCATCCATCATTTAGCTGATCCGATTGTGATCTTTGACGAGCTAAAAAGAGTGCTGAAGAAAAAGGGACTCTTTGTAATCAGCGAGATGTATCGGGACGGCAATCAGAGCGATGCCCAAAAGAGCCATATCATCATGCATCACTGGTTGGCATCAATCGATAGAAGATTTGGAATATCCCATAATGAGACATTTAGCAAAGATGAGCTGATCACACTGACAGCAAAGCTAAAGCTTAAAAAGACTGAGATATTTGATTACTATGTTCCCGTTGACAATCCCAAAAACACGCAAAACTGCGACAATCTGATCCGTAATTGCCAGGATGCCTTAAAGCGCTTGGAATTGGCTGGTGACGCAGAGGATTTGATCCTTGAGGGAAAAGAACTGATAAAGAGATTAAGTGATGTCGGCTGCGCCAGCGCAAACCGGCTATTGATTATTGGATACAAGTAAAAGGAGATAAAATAATGCTTATAGAAGACGATCTGTTTTCACTGAGCCCGGCTCAATTGAGCAAGTTGGCAAAGAAGCTGGGGATACCCGGCTATACACAAATGCAAAAGAGGGAACTTATCTTTGCGATGCTTGAATATCAAGCTGGTCAAGAAGGTCTCACCTTCGTAACAGGTTGCCTGGAAATCATGGAAGACGGATTTGGATTCTTGAGATTTGCGGCTAATAACTACAATCCGGGGCGCGATGACGTGTATGTCTCTCTAACCCAGATTCGTAGATTTGGACTCAAGACAGGTCACATGGTATCAGGCCCTGTGCGTTCTCCCAAAGAAGGAGAGAAATACTATGCCTTATTGCGGGTGGAATCGATCAATGGTCTGCCGCCCAATTGTATGCAGGACTTGAGAACATTCGACGAACTGACGCCCTACTATCCTACCGAACGTCTCAATCTGGAATTTGATCCCAAGAATTACTCCACCAGGATAGTCAACCTCTTCACCCCCATTGGAAAAGGACAGCGCGGTTTGATCGTGGCTGCCCCCAGAACCGGTAAGACAATTCTGTTGCAGGACACCGCCAATGCCATCCTCACAAATCATCCCGAGGTCTATCTGATAGTTCTGCTGGTCGATGAAAGACCGGAAGAAGTTACCGAAATGAAGAAGATTCTCAAGCCCGGTAACCGCGAAGTAATCAGCTCCACCTTTGATGAATCCCCCAAGAATCACACTGCAGTGAGTGAAATGGTGCTCGAGAAAGCCAAGCGTATGATCGAGCTCAACCAGGATGTTGTAATCGTTTTGGATAGTATTACGCGTCTGGCCAGAGCCTATAACAACAATACCCCTTCCAGCGGCAAGGTGCTTTCCGGCGGTGTCGATGCCAACGGACTCATCAAGCCGAAGAAGTTCTTTGGTGCTGCCAGAAATACCGAGGAAGCCGGCAGTCTCACGATTATCGCTACTGCTTTGATCGAAACCGGCAGCAAGATGGATCAGGTGATCTTTGAAGAGTTTAAGGGCACCGGTAATATGGAGCTTGTGCTGGATCGCCAGATCTCAGATATGCGCTTGTATCCTGCAATCGATCTGATCAAATCGGGTACTCGCCGGGAAGAACTGCTTCTTACCAAGAATGAACTCAATCGCATGTACGTGCTGAGAAAATTCCTCAAGACAGTCAGCCCGATCCAAGGAATCGAGACTCTGCGCAAGAAAATGCAGGCCACGGAGACCAATGCCGAACTGCTGAATTCGATGAGTAATTAAACCCGGAGAACGCTCTTGAAGACAAAGCCATATCTGTTCATTACGTTGTTATTGGCTTTCTTGTGTGTCATGGGTAAACTGGCTGCTGTGGAATTGAGGCGGGATTTTACAGCGCTCAAGACCAGCTTTGAAGCTGGACAACTCGATAATGCCGCCGATCAACTGCTTAGATTGCGCCCCACAACTGATGAAGAGCGGGCCTTTGTACTACATTACACAGCCTTGCTCAAAGCAGGCCTGGCAGAAGCCAAACCTGTATTAAATCAAAACATTGAGCGCTATCCCGGCACATATCACGGCCAAATGAGCATGCTGGAGCTGGGGAAGATACTTCTTCTTGAGCACGATCTGCAGGGGTGTAAAAACACCTTGAGAAGGATCACACATGCAGATATAGTGGATCGGCTCTACTGGCAGGCGGTGTGCGCTATGCAGATGGATCAGCATGAAGATTGTATCAGTTTCGCTGAGAGCTTCCTGAGGATATCCGGCACAAATCCCTTGGTCGAAAAGGCTTTCTACCTGATGGCTGACGCGCAGATGACGCTAAGGCGTTATCAGAATGCCGTGTCATCGCTGAACCGCCTCAAAGATAAACCCGGACTCCCCAGCGATGAGCAATACTTCTATTATCAGCTTGCTTCGGCTTATGAGAAAGCTGGGAATATCACTGAAGCGGTGGTCAATTACCGTAGGTCTTATGAATCCAATAAATTCACGCAGATAGCCTATCAGATCGAAGACAAGCTCTTTGCCCTCAGATCCACTAACCGCAGTCAGGTTGATATTTCCTTTCTCTATCCTTACACCGAGCTCAATATACCGGTGCCTTCTGATAGCCTCAGCTCCGGTACGCAACAGAATACAGCTTCAAATCCTGTTGTTCCGAATAGCTCTACCCTAGAGCCGCAAAGAGTGAATGCGAGGCCCAATAGCGGGTATTACCTGCAGGCAGGCAGATTCTCCGTAGAAGCTAATGCCGTATCCCGGGCGACTGAGATTTGCACAAAGAATCTGCAATCACTGTACTTTCAGGAACAGCAGGGCGGAAGAAGCACCTGGGTTGTAATGAGTGGACCTTTTAGCAGTGCTGCGGAAGCAGAGACTGCCAGAAATCTGCTGATATCTAATAATATTGATTGCTTTGCAGTCCGATATTAATGAGCGTGGCAAAGACTGAAGACAGCAAGCTGACGCCGATGCTTCGGCAATACTTCGATGTAAAGAAGAAGCATCCGGACAAGCTGGTGCTCTTTAGAATGGGTGATTTTTATGAGACCTTCTTTGAGGATGCCTATACAAGCTCCAAGGTGCTGAATATCACGCTCACAACCAGGGGAAAGAGCGAAGACAAGCCTGTGCCCTTGGCGGGTTTCCCTTACCATGCTCTTGATAACTATCTTGATAAATTGATCAAAGCTGGCTTGAAAGTCGCAATCTGCGAGCAGGTAGAAGATCCGAAGAAAGCCGTGGGAGTAGTAAAAAGGGAAGTAACGGAGATAATTACACCCGGGACTGTCTTGGATAACAACCTGCTATCCGGTAGTGATAACGTCTATCTCTGCTCCATCTACTATGAGAATCCCGATAAAGTAATCGGACTCGCCTATTTGGACCTCTCGACCGGTGAGTTCTTGTTTACCGAGCTGGACAAGCAAGAGCTGGCAAATGAACTGATGAGGCTCAGATCTGCTGAGATTGTGGTGTCATCCAGCATTGCTGAGGAGTTTATCCAAGCGCTCAATCTGGAGCATAAGCCTACTGTGACGGTCTTTGATAGCTGGCACTTCCAAATCCAGGAAGCGCAGATTACTTTGAAGAAACACTTCGGTGTGACCAGTCTGGAAGCTTTTGGAGCACAGGGCAAGCATTGTGGAGTAGTGGCGGCAGGTGGAGCATTGGGATATGTCCAGAGTCTGTATAAGATACCTCTGGATCATATATCTTCACTTAGTTTCTACTCTCTGTCGCAGCATATGCAATTGGATGAGATCAGCAGGCGTAATCTGGAGCTTTTGCGCTCCATCAGATACGGCAACAAATACGGAAGCCTCTTATCAGTAATAGATCAGACGCTTACTCCCATGGGGACGAGATTGCTTCAGCAGTGGCTCTTGCATCCCTTGTTGGATACCGATGCTATCATCAATCGTCAGAACCATCTGCAGGATTTGATGAAGCATACAGCCTATCTGAAAGATCTGCGCTCTGTCCTAAAGAACGTAGGTGATATTACAAGGTTGGTATCCAGAGTCTCATCACTGCGTATTAATCCCAGAGAGCTACTAAGCCTGAAGAACTATCTGCAAACAGCAGTCGAGCTTTCTTCCTTGGTCTCAAGATTCGATAGTCCTTTGTTCAATGAGTGGATACGCCGACTCCAGGGTTTTGATGATCTGATAGAGCTGATCGAGACTTCTCTACGTGAGAATCCACCCTTGCAGATTACCGAGGGGGGTATCTTCAAACAAGGATATACGGAAGAACTCGATGAGTTGCTTAGTCTGATCCACGATGGAAAAAGCTGGATAGCAAGACTGGAAGAGGATGAGCGCAACAAGACGGGGATTCCCTCGCTCAAGGTTGGATACAACCGGGTATTCGGCTATTACATAGAAGTAACGGCAGTGCACAAAAGCAAGGTTCCTGATTACTATACGGCAAAGCAGACCTTGGCTAATTCTGAGCGGTACATATCACCCAGACTAAAGGAATATGAAGCCAAGGTGCTAAGCTCGGAAGAGAAGATCAAGAATCTCGAGTATGAGCTATTTAGGGAACTAAGGAATAAGGTAGCCGGATATACTGCCAGTTTACAGAATCTGGGTGAACTGATCGGATTGATTGATACATATTCAGCTCTGGCCTTTCTGGCTTGGCAAAACAACTATGCAAGACCTGAGTTTGTGGAGAACCGGGAGCTTACTATCATCGAGGGACGCCACCCGGTGATCGAGAAACTGATTAGCGACGAGTTTATCCCCAACGATACGATGCTCGACTATCCTAATACATCTATTGCCATCATCACAGGTCCTAATATGGCAGGTAAATCCACATACCTAAGGCAGGTAGGGCTTCTGGTGATCTTGGCTCAGATAGGGAGCTTCGTTCCGGCTGCCAAGATGAGTCTGCCGATTTTTGACAGAGTCTTTACCCGCGTGGGTGCATCTGACAATCTGGCTCAGGGACAAAGCACGTTCTTGGTAGAGATGATAGAGACTGCCAATATCCTGCATTCTGCCACGCAGCATTCTCTGATCCTTCTGGATGAGATAGGTCGCGGGACATCTACATTTGATGGGCTCAGCCTTGCCTGGTCCATAATCGAGCACATTCAAAAGCATAAGAAAGCTCTTACCTTGTTTGCAACCCACTATCATGAACTCACTGAACTGGAGAACATCTATCCAGATATCAGAAACTACAACGTAGCTGTAAGAGAATATGGTGATCAGATGATCTTTCTCAGGAAGATTGAACGTGGTGGAGCAGATCAAAGTTATGGCATCCAAGTAGCCAGATTGGCGGGGATGCCCGATAAAGTAATACGACGTGCCAAAGAGATATTGAGAAACCTGGAGGAGCACGAGATCAGTCCCCAAGGTCTGACCGCAGCTATCCGAAAACGACTAAACCAGAATACTCCCCAGATAGATATCTTCGAAGTCCTGATCGACAAAGCAGAAGAAGAAAACGCAATCCTCAAAGAGATATTGGAGCTTGATTTGGACAGCATTACGCCAATCCAAGCCTGGCAATACTTACACGATTTACAAAACAAGCGATAAAAAGGGACAACCATGAGAAAACTCCTACTCTTCGCATTCGTTGCTCTGGCAGCATTGGTCACAGCCTGTAGCATCAATACAGCCAATTCAGCCGGCGTCGTAAACGGCACTCCTATTCCCTACTCCGAGTTTATGGATTCTTACCGGAGCCATTATGAAAACTTCTATACCGAGAATGGCCGTCCACCGGATGCAGAGGAGCGCAAGGCACTGGAGCAAACCACTTGGCTCAATATCACAAAGTACATTATCCTCAAAGACTACTTCGATAAATACAACATAAAAGTCAGTCACCAGGAAGTCATCGACACCCTGATGGCCAATCCTCCGGATTACGTTCGCAATTCGCCCTGGTTTAAGGTCAACAACTCCTTTGACATCCGTGCTTACCAGCAATCTCTGAACTACGATTCTCCCTACAATCTGAGACCGGTACGCAAACACTACTACGACAATGTGATTCCAATCATGAAGCTAAAAGAGAAGCTGATAGATCATGAGTTCCTGACTCGCAGCGAGCGCAGATCAATCAATCAAATACTGGGAGCCAGAGCTGATATTGATTGGCTGATCTTTGACAGCAACAGCCAATCTATCCGCATCTCTGATGTCGATATCGAAGCCTTTTATAATGCCAATCTTCAGAGCTATCTGAAGGAACCATTCTATGCCCTGCGCTATACCAAGCTGGAAGCAATTCCTTCTGAACAAGACCTTGCTTTTACAGAAGCAGTGAGAGACAGCGTGATGAGTCTGCTCCGTGAAGGTCAAAGCTTCGAAGTCATTACCCGGGGAGAAGCTGCGACAAGATCTGGCATTACCATTTCGGACATGGGTTTTCTCTTCATACCTGATCTGGATAGAGAGATCAAAGCAGCAGTCCTGGAGCTTGCTCCGGGTGCTTTTAGCGTTCCGATCCAATCATCTGAATCGATAGACATATACAGGATGGAACAGCTTACTCGTTCCATGGTGAAGCTTACCAAGCTCTCAATGCCGATCAGAGCAAGAGAAGCCAGCATCACAGCCAGCCGAAGACTTGCCATGAACCTGAAAGAGCTTTCCACCCTGGTCGGCTTTGAGCGAGCTTGCGATGAGATGGATCTGTCCATATGCGATGTAAGCCGCATAAGCCCTGAATCTATCTGGTTGGACGATGAGGAAGCACTTAATGCAATCAATACTCAGCTCGAAAGTGCAAGCAGCCCCGGAATCCTCGAACCTGTCTATTCTCGCAAGTACTCAGCTTGGGTAGTAGTTGATCTGATGCAGAAACAAGCGCGCGAACCCAAGCCCTTGGCAGAGGTTAGAGATCAGATCAATCAGATCCTGATCCAGACCCAAAAGCTCGATCTTACAAAGCAGCAAGCACGTATCTGGTTGGATCAGAGCGCTCCCGCTTATCAAGTAAGCCCCGGCGACACAAGATACCAATTGACCTCTCTGCGAGGCCAAGGCATCAATGATCCCGTGTCTGGTCTGGATCTGCATCTTGTCTATTTCCAAGCTCTCCGAGCTCAACAAAAGAAAGAAACACCTTCTTTTTACCAGCTTGATAACTTGATTGTGATTCCAATCGTACGCCGGGTGGAATATGCCAGATCTCACAATGCTGATCCTGTGGTATTGCGCAAGCTCTATGTAGAGAGTCTCCCGACGGATTGGTTCAACAACTGGATCAACCAAAAGGTTGCGGCAGCCCGGGTGCGAATTATCCCCATGAATAGATAAAGGAGTTTGTATGCAATACAGAACAATGCCAAAAAGTCCAGATAAACTCAGCATACTTGGTTTCGGATGCATGCGTTTCCCCACCACTCCCGAAGGAGTGATCGATGAGGAACGATCAATGGCTATGCTGGAACATGCCTTTGACAATGGTGTAAACTATTACGATACAGCATATCCTTATCATGGCGGAGCCAGTGAGAGCTTTCTAAAGGGCTTCATTGCCAAACACGACCGCAAATCAATCTACCTGGCGACCAAGCTACCTTGTTGGTTGATCAAAGAACCTTCTGACATGATGCGTTACCTTGATGAGCAACTAAACAAGCTCGGCACAGATTATATTGACTACTATCTCTTGCACGCTTTAAACCACAAAAGCTGGTCCAACCTCCACAAGATGAAGGTCATCAAGTTTTTGGAGCAAGCTCAGTCCTTGGGAAAGATTCGCCATATTGGGTTCTCTTTTCACGATGGCTACAAGACTTTCAAGAAGATCACCGATGCATACGATTGGACTTTTTGCCAGATCATGTTTAACTACCTGGATACGCATTACCAAGCTGGATTCAAAGGCTACAAGCTTGCCGAATCTCGCGGAATTGGCGTTGTAGCGATGGAGCCTTTACGCGGAGGTAAGCTGGTCTCCCCTATCCCTCCTGAAATAGACAAGTTATGGAAGAAAGCTCCTGTACAGCGCAGTATGGTCGAGCACGCCCTGCGCTGGGTATGGAATTGGGGTAATGTCACCACTCTCCTCAGCGGTATGTCAACCATGGAACAGCTAAACGAAAACCTCCGTTTGGCAAAGATATGCACGGTAGGATCTCTTGAAGAAGCCGAAATCAAGCTATATGAGAAAGTACGTAGATCATATATCAAGCGAGTCCCAATCCTTTGCTCGGAGTGCCGATACTGCCTGCCCTGCCCTCAGGGAGTAGCTATTCCCGCAAACTTTGGCGTTTTCAATGAAGCGGTAATGTTCAATGACAAGCAGCGTCATGCCAGAGAATACACTGCATTCATTCCAGAAAGTGCCCGAGCCGATAAATGCACAAACTGCGGTGCGTGCGTCCCCAAGTGTCCCCAGAAAATAGCCATTCCGGAAGAACTCAAGAAAGTAAAAGAGTTCTTTGCCTGATCTATGAAACTAAGGACCAAGATTCAGAACAGGATCGAATACATCGCCTTCAGAGCAGCCATATTCAAGCTCAAACTGCTTCCTTATAAGCTTTCGAAGGAAATCCTATGCACTTTGTTTTACCTGATTGGTTATGGCCTTGGAATCCGAAGGAAAGTCGCTTCCATTCAGCTTAGGAAGGTCTTCCCCAATCTGGATCGAGGCAGTGAAAAGAGCATTATCAAGCGACTTTATCGAATGATGGCTCTGAATTCGGCAGAGGAATTCTTACTTTCCGATGAACAATTGATAGCCCGTTGCAGCACCCGAGGCATGGAACATGTCCAGGAAGCCTTTGCCATGGGACGGGGTTCCATTCTGGGAACAGCTCACTTTGGTAATTGGGAGGCAGCGCGAATAATGCCTGCTTTCGGGATTCCGCTATCTGTAATCACCAAAAAACAGCGCAACCGCCTCTTTAATGATTATACAGATAATATCCGTACCCGTTATGGCGTGGGAGTTATCGATATGCGCAAAGGTCTGCGTGATATCATCGAGCGGCTGAACCGCAACGAGATGGTGGCGATCCTGGCTGATCAAAATGCCGGCAAGACAGGTCTTATCTTCGATTTTATGGGCTATCCGGCTTCGCACTGGATAGGAGTCGCCAAGCTGTCCCTGCGTTACAAGGTTCCGATTGTGCCAGGTTTTGCCCTGCGCAATGATGATGAGAAGACTATCTTTTGTTTTGAAAAGATGGTCTATCATCCTGAACTGGAAGATAAGGCAGAGAACTATCAGATTGTCCTGCAGGAACTTGATGACATATTAGTCAAGTACATAAAGCAGTATCCCGAGCAGTGGTTTTGGGTGCACAAGCGCTGGAAATCAGCGTTTGATATGTTCAGTTGAGCCCCTTCAACCTCCCTTTGGTTTGCAGTCCATAAGACACTGATAAATAAGGTGGTTCCTGCCTGTTCATGCAGGATTCAAGCAGGATAGAAGCAGGATGGATGCATCCTGTCAAGCAGAGAGCAGGGACTTTTTATCTTGACAAAAGGACTTTGACAATAAAGAAATGATATGAGTTGATGGCGCTTTTACAGTGTCCCGAGATAATAATTCAGGAGTGATTAAGATGAAGTATTTTAGGAAGTTAGTTGGAGAGAAATGCTATCTTTCCCCAGTCTCTTTGGAAGATGTGGAAAAATATACCGAATGGGTAAATGATCTGGAAATAGGTCAGTTTGTGCTCTTTTCTTCGATGGTGGTGGATCAGGATGCTGAAAGAGCAGTGCTCGAGAAGCTGATGAGATGTAACCACGTCTTTGCCATTGTAGAGAAGGATACAAACAAAGTGATCGGAAATTGCGGACTTCACGAGGTCAATGAGATCCATCGCAGAGCGATCTTTGGGATCTTCATCGGTGAAAAAAACTATTGGAATCAAGGAATTGGCACAGAAGCAACTGCTCTTGCGCTCGATTTTGGCTTCAATATTCTCAATCTCAACAACATCTCTCTGGAGGTTGTCGAGTTCAACCAACGTGCCATCAGATGTTACGAAAAGATCGGATTCAAGCTGGTCGGCACTCGCAGGCAGTTCGCCTTCATGGCTGGTGCTTATCACGACGTAAAAGTCTATGACATGCTTGCGTCAGATTTTGAGAGTCCTTATGTGAAGGAAGTATTCAAACGCAGTACGTCAGAGGACGCAGGACGCAGTAAGATCACAATCGTCTGATGTTTCGCCAGATCAAGGGACAAGATCACGTCATCAACTTGCTATCCACGCAGATAGCAAACGATCGTATAGCACAGGCTTATCTGTTTCACGGCCGTGACGGTGTAGGGAAATTCACCACCGCGCTATATTTTGGGATGGCACTAAACTGCCTTTCCGTAAGCGAATTCAGGCCATGTGGAGTTTGCAGCTCTTGCCATAAGTTCTTGAGTTTTGAGCATACGGACTTTCTATACCTTTTCCCAACAACCAATCTCGAGATGAGTCCGGATGGAGAGATCAAGAAAGCTGAAGCCCTGAAGCTGTATCAAGGCTACATTCAAAACAAGATTGATCATCCCTGGCATGATTTTATCTTTGGTAGTTCGATTGAGATTCGTAAGGAAAGCGTCACGATGCTCTTGAAGCGTTTGGAGCTTTCTGCTACCGAAGCCAAGTATCGGATTGTGATCATCGAAGATGCAGATATGATGAATGCCAGCACTGCCAATGCGTTCCTGAAGCGCTTGGAAGAACCTCCTGCAAATACTGTGATAATCCTGATCACAGAGAGGATACAAGCTCTCTTGCCTACTATCCTGTCGCGTTGCCAACAGGTCTTCTTTAAGCCTTTGTCCGCATCAGTCATTGAACAGATGTTGAGAGAGCGTTTTGATACTAATATCGGATTGTCGCGTAGTGCTGCCAGGATTGCCAATGGAAGCTTTAAAGAAGCTGCCAGGATCGCTGGGGAACATAGCGACAGCATGCGTGAGATGGCATTTACGATATTGGATATGGCGTTTAGAAACGATGAATTGGGATTCTTTAATCTCAGTATCAAGCTGCGGGATCAACTCAATGCAGAGCTCTGCACGGAACTGCTCAAGTTTCTTTCGATTATTGTAAATGATATTGCCACTCTACCGCACAATCCTGATTTGATTACCAATATCGACAAGATTGAGACACTGCTGGAATTGAACCTGAATTCTGTTGATCTGGCCGACAAAGCCAGGAACTTCCTGATAACCTGTGAAGATTTGAGCCGTAAGATCATGGGCAATGTCAATTTGGGCTTGATTATCAACAAGATATTCTATTCCCTTAGGCTGTTTCTAAGAGCTGGAAGCTGATGGCAGATAATCGTAAGCTGGCCAAGAACATTGCCTTGATGTCCTCTGCGGTATTCCTGAGCAGGATATTTGGTCTGATCAGAGACCAGGTGATGGCCTTTTTCTTTGGTGCAGGCTTTCTGAATGATGCATTCAATGTTGCTTATACGATTCCCAATCTGCTCCGCAGGCTCTTTGGTGAGGGTGCTTTATCCACGGCTTTCGTGCCTATTTACAATGAGATCGGCTCCGAGGGAGACCGTGATAAGCAGTTTAACTTTGCCCTCAATGTGCTGTCAATCCTTACTCTGTTCTTAGCCTTGCTGACTATTCTGGGCATAATCTTCGCTAAACCGCTGGTTGCTCTATTGTATCCGGGGCTCGCTCCGGAAACAGCAAAGTGGGCAATAACACTTACAAGGATTATCTTTCCGTATCTATTCTTCATAGGCTTGTCATCCACGATGATAGCTGTGCTCAATTCACATGATTACTTCTTTATGACAGGATTGTCATCAGCGCTCTTGAATATTGGGATGATCCTGACAGTGGTGCTTCCGCACTGGATATTGGGCATAGAAGGTGAAGCTCTGATAGTATGGGCAGGTTGGGGTGTGTTCTTGGGCGGGTTGCTCCAGACCTTGGTGAACTTCCCATATCTGAAGAAGATAGGTTATCGCATCAAGCTGATAATCAAGTTCACTGGAACAGCCATCACGATGATGTGGAAGAGATTGATACCATCAATGGTGGGTATCGGGATCAGGGAGATTAATCTCATAGCTGATAGCATTATGGCTTCTTTCCTCCCTATAGGCAGTATCACTGCGTTGGGCTTTGGCAACAGGCTGATGCAGCTTCCACTGGGTATCTTTGCCATTTCTACCGGCACTGCTGTGCTACCGCTGTATTCCAGGTGTGTCAATCAAGACAAGTATGAAGAGCTTTCGGAGAGTGTGCGTTTCTCTACTGTTAGCTTGGCTTATATGATTCTGCCTGTTACTACGTTGATCATGGCTCTGGGCGGAGACTTCGTTGACATCTTGTTCAGGCAGGGGCAGTTTGATAGCAGAGCAAGCTTGATGACTACACAAGCTCTCCTGTTCTATTCAATAGGATTGATCTTCTATAGCTTGAATCAGACTATAACACCGCTGTTCTACGCCAACAAGGACACTCGAACACCAGTCAAGATAGCAGCCTTCATTGTGTTGCTCAATATCAGTTTGAACTTTGTTCTGATGCAGTTCATCGGACATCGCGGCTTGGCATTGTCCACGTCTATCACAGCCATGGTGAACTATGTGGTACTACTTAGCACTATCAAGCGGAAGTTCACAAAGATCACATTTCAAGGGATATGGCAGAACTTGGCCAAGTCCCTGATTATCTGCTCTTTCATATTCGTAATCATCATACTGATAAACTCCGGCATACATGTAAGTGGTAAACTGCTCTTGATCGTTAAGGATGCAGTGTTTGCCATATTATGTTTTGTTTTGTTCTACCTCGGTGGCTGGATCTTTAAGCTTGATTACCTGGATAACACACGCAAAGCTTTATGGCAGAGATTAACCAGAAGATAAAGGACAAATTACCGCATCTTCCTACAGATCCCGGCATTTATATCTGGAAGAATGCGGAAGGCGAGATCATCTACATAGGCAAGGCACTCAATTTAAGCAACCGGATCAGAAGCTACCTGGTTGATAGCATCAAGGATCCCAAGACCACCCAGTTGGTGCGTCATATTGCTGATCTTGATTATATAATTACCAATACTGAAGCTGAAGCTTTCATCCTCGAAGCCAATCTCATCAAAACACATCAACCAAGATACAATATTATGCTCAAGGATGACAAACGTTATCCTTATGTCAAACTCAGCCTGGGTGAGCCCTTCCCCAGAATAATGGTCTCCCGCGAACTGATCAAGGATGGCGGTAAGTACTTTGGTCCATATACAGACGTTCGTTCATTACGCAGAATCCTACGTACTTTGGAGTGGATTTTCCCCCTTAGAACCTGCTCGCGCATCATCCCTGAGGACAAGATCCGCTACAAGAAAGCATGCATCAATTACCAGCTTGGTAAGTGCCCTGCTCCGTGTGTAGGATACATCTCCCGCGATGAATATATGAAGATTGTAAACAGGTTTCTGCAATTCTTCAAAGGCAAATACCAGGACCTATTGGATGAATTCCGCCAGGAGATGAATACTGCAGCAGATAACCTCGAGTTTGAACAAGCTGCCAAGCTAAGAGACCACATTATTGCCTTGGAGAAGATTCAGAAACGCCAGTCCGTCAGCCAAGAGGACGATCGTAATCTCGATATCATCGGCTTCTACATGGAAGAGAATCATGCTATCGCGGTTGTGCTCAAGATGATCAACGGCAAGATACTCAATCAGGAAAACTACCCGCTAAAGAATATTGAAAACACAGACCGTGAACAGATTCTTGCTGCATTTCTGCAGATATACTACGCTCCGGTCGAGGACTTTCCCGATGAGATTCTTCTCCCCTTCAGACCGGCAGAATTCGATGAACTCAACGAATGGCTGGGTAAACGCCTGATTCTTCCGCAAAAGGGAGACAAGGTCAAGCTCTTGGTGATGGCCAAACGCAACGCTTTTAACTTGATTGAGGAACAGAAGCTGGCTCACCTCAAGAAGGCAAACCGCACCATCTTCCCCATTCAGGAACTCAAAGAAAAACTGAACCTGCCCAAGCTCCCCCGAAAGATAGTCTGCATGGATATCAGCACGATCCAGGGCACTGATACAGTATCTTCGGCAGTTTTCTTTGAGAACGGCAAGCCCAAAAAGAAGAACTACCGCCATTTCATTATTCGCAGCATCGATAGCCAAAACGACTTTGCTGCAATGGCAGAGACGATGGAACGCTATCTGGCAGAGATTGACAAGGATACGGAACTGGAACCTGATCTCTTTATCATCGATGGAGGAAAGGGTCAGCTTGGCATCAGTTATCAGATATTGAGCAATTCCAAGCACTCCAAGATCCCGATCATCTCATTGGCCAAACGTATTGAGGAGATATATACTCCACAAAACAGCGAACCCCTGATCCTATCCCGCTCTTCGGCGTCTTTGAGGCTGATAACCGGGATCAGAGACGAGGCTCACAGGTTTGCCATCAATTTCCACCGCAGTCGTCGCTCCAAGCGCACCTTGATCAGCGAACTCGAAGAGATCAAAGGCATCGGCGAACAATCCAGATTCCTGCTGCTCAAGAGCTTCGGTTCAGTGGACAAAATCAAGGAATCATCGGTTGAAGAGCTGGCTTCCGTAAAGGGTATCGGCGATGTGACCGCGCAGAAGATCTACGACTTTTTCCATTCTGATCGCGATCAGTGACGCTTGATAAAATCTCCTGTTTCCAAGTCTTTAAAGGCCTGCTTAATCTCCTCTGCCGTATTCATCACGATTGGCCCGCGCCATGAAATCGGCTCACCGAGCGGCTTCCCATTCAAATAAAGGAAACTCAGCCCCTCCTCCCCCGCTTTCAAGGATATGCCTTCTCCATCTTCAAACAGCACCACCTGGCGATTTACTGCTTCCTGATCTCCAATAAGCGCTTTACCTCGATAGACATAGATAAAACAAGTAGTTCCCATGGGTGCCGGTAAATCTACCATTGTGTCAGGCTTTAGCATGACATCCCAATACTGTGGATTGGCATAGATATCTTCAACCGGGCCTTTTGAATCTCCAAATTGTCCGCAAATGACCTTGACCTCCAAGCCCGGCATGCTTCTATCGAGAGGAATATCGCTTGCTTTGATGTCCTGATATCTGGGCTGGCACATCTTGTCTATAGCCGGAAGATTAGTCCAAAGCTGAAAGCCGTACATTCTACCCTTTGCATCAGGCTTAGGCATTTCCTGATGTATGATACCGCTTCCGGCCGTCATCCATTGGACCTCGCCCTTGTGAATTGTTCCTTTGTTGCCCAGGCTATCTCCGTGCTCAGCCGATCCCTCGTGCATATATGTGATGGTCTCAATTCCCCGATGGGGATGCCAGGGAAAACCGGGCAGGTACTTATCAGGGTCGTCATTTCTAAAGTCATCAAGCATCAAAAATGGATCAAAATCGGGTTTTTGATAATAACCAAAAACTCTGCGCAAATGAACGCCCGCACCTTCAAGGACAGGCTCAGCCGTCAGTATCTGTCTTATTGCTCGCATATCTTCCCCCTTATTCACAGCTTAGCTTTCACGTATCTATCTGCAATTCTGATTCTTACTTATCAAGCTCTATGTATGCACGGATTATTTTATGGTCAAGCTAATTCCTTGCTCCCCGCTTGATAGGATTCTTGCTGCCTGCTTCTATCCTGCTTGAATCCTGCATGAACATCCATCAACCAGCTTATTTATCAAGTGCTTACGAGCAACTACTGAATAGGCGGGTAAAAAGAAAGGCGTCCCGAATGAGACGCCTTTGTGTATCTAATTGATTAGTAACGATTAATATCCTGAAGTGGAATTGATTAGAGCTTGGACGCGGGTAATGCGGCCGCTGATATCATTGATCACTTCAGCATCGGTTGTGCGGCTGCGAGCAGCCTGGAGCTGATCCAGAGCTCTGCGGAACTGTGTATTTGCCTGGGTCTTGGCTGCATCTCTGTCTCTACGAAGGTTGGTGGCTTGTCTTCCAACAGCTTGAGAAGCACGTTGTTCCAGATCCACGAATCTGTTGTAGCTTTCGGTTCCACGAGTCTGAGCAATGGTAGCCAGAATCACGTAGGAAAGATAGAGGCTGGGATCTTTGCTGATGGCAAGATTAGCATTGGTTTCAGCTTCGTTGTTGCGGTTTGAACCCAGATAAATACTGGCAAGATTGAGATAAGCCAGTGCGTTGTTGGGATCAGCAGTCTTCAATCTGTTCATCAAGTCGATGGCTTTCTGATTCATCTCGGCTGTCACAGCAGCCGATCCGGCTTCGCTGGCTTTGATACGATAAAGGCTTACTACATTGAGGTATGCCTGAGTACTGGTGGGATTGGCAGCGATAGCTTGCTCGTAACGGGCGATAGCATCGTCGATGCGTCCGCTTCTCTGATATGCCATAGCCAGGCGGCGGGCGATCAGATCGTTATCGGGATATTGATTGTAGGCAAATTCGAGATGTTCGATAGCTTCGGAGAAATTGCCCTGATCATAGAGCATAAAGGCCAAGCGGTATTGAGCAACTGCATACTCGGGTTCGATAGCAATTGCTTTGCGGAGGGATTCGACGGCTTTGGGTATGTTATTGTTCTCTGCCCAAAGGTTACCAATATTGAACCACAGCTCTTCGTCCTGGTTCTTCTCGGCTATACGGGACATTACACCGATTCTTTCGATAGGCTGATTGTTGGCTTCATAGACTTCGATCAATGTGTAAAGAGGCTGGATATAAGCGGTATCAAGCTCTGCGGCTCTATTGAGAGAAGCGATAGCCTGGGGATAGCGATTGGTCTTGAAATAGACGCTACCCAGAGTGTAATGAGCTTCCTTCTTGTTCGCATCAAGAGATAGCACATTGGAAAGTGTTCTCTCAGCTTCGGTGTAATTCTCCTGGACATAAAGATTCAGAGCGATGTCATACATCTTTTGGACTTCGTTGGTGATGAACTGATCAATCTGGCTCATAAAATCTGTGTTTAGTGTAGCCCAACGGGTCCGACGATCCTTCACGACGGCAAAGTTCATCTGACGCAGTTCTTTGCTCTTGGGGCTGTAGAGGCGAAGGGATACTCTGAAAGTACTGCTGTTGACAGTGCTAACGTTACCAAGGATCAACAGATCAGCACCGAGAGCTACTGCAACTTCGTCCATTTCTTCAGGCTCGAGACCTTCAACGTCGCGGTAACCGGTTTGCTTAAAACCTCTTTCGACAGCCTTCATATCAAGCAGTTGATACTGCTCGTGCTGTTCAAAAGTAAGGCGGAAATCTCTTTTGGTTAAAATGTTCTTTATGTATCTGCTGTTGCTGTCTACAGCTTTCACAGGCAGGATAGCGACTTTGGTAACGGTCTGAGCAAACAGTGCTCCGGATACCGCCAACAACATCACTATGGTCATCAGGACTAGCTTCTTCATTATTCCTCCACCAGTTTAAACTTAGTTTTTTTTCATTCCTTTTTCAAGATACTAATCTGTCAAGCAAAAAGGGCTTCCGGATTAGCTGTGAATATTCAGCATTGCCTTTATATTCCTATATATTATTACTTACGAAATGGATAATCCCTTTGTTCTATCTGAGCTTCAGTATGCGAGTACAGGGAGAAAAAGTATCGCTTCCGACAAGATAAAGGCCGGAGGGTAGATCATCTCCACGGTCATCCTTGCCGTCCCAAACGAGTGTTCGCTGATACTCCGTGGATAATCGGCGGACAAGTTGCCCTTTGATGTTGTAGATACGAAGTGGGTCTATGGTTTTGGCTTCGTAGTTCAGCTCAAAAGTAGTACTTGATGTGAAGGGATTGGGATAAGCCTTGATAGACGAGACAGGCGTAATGGTCTGATCGGAAGAGCTGCTTGGAGTTGGTGAGTACACAGCAATGAAAGCATTCTGATTGGAAGGGGACAGGCTGTCGATCAGGTGATTGCCAAATCTGGCTTGTCCAAAATGCCAGCCGGCGATAGCCACACGGCCATCAGAGAGCAAGCCAACCGCTGACGGAGCTTCGCTATAAGTTCCGCCTGCCGGAACAAACTCAATTGTATTCCCCGGTCTTTGAGAAATGAAGGCATCTGCTTCGCCACTGCTGGTATAGTCAATTGAGCTGATGCTGACAGATTGTTCGAATGACCCTGTCATTACCGGATAGTCTTTGTAGTCGCAGTCTCTGGCTTTGTCCGAACCTGCTCCACCGTAATAATCGAGAGCAAGCCATTCTCCTGTGTTGGCATCATATTCCGCCCAGTAGATGTCGTCTGTTCCAGAATATGTGCTGAAGGGAAATGAGCCGATGCTACCTGATCCTTGAAGCCTTCCTGCCACCATACCTCGTTGAGACGGGGAGACATCGTACTGGACAGCAACGCTGATCACATAAGCTCCATTTGAGCCGCTAAGCCACTGGATAACACCTTGGGAGTTGTACTTCGCGACATACATCCCGTTACCCTGCAGTGTCTCGCTATCAAAAACTACTCCTTGACCGGCAGAACCTGTTATGTATGAGTTCCCGGCTTCGTCGTTTGCTATCTTGTATCCATACTCAACTCCGGGCGAACCTGCACTGCGAGCCCAGAGTAACTCACCATCAGCATTGTAGGCAATGTTGAAGATATCACTGCCACCTTGGCTGACCAGAGTGGTTCCTCCGGGGAAATTGATAGTATCGGCAAACCAGCCGGTTACATTGATATAACCACAGTCATTGACTGCAATGCCATAAGCGATGTCGTTGAGAGGACCACCAAACGACTTCACCCAGATCAGTTCTCCCTGTGGATCAAGCTTGATGATGAAGGCATCCCAGAGTCCTTGAGAAATGACTGTCTGATCCTCACAGGATAAGCTCCCAATGAAGAAACCCGAAGCATAGACATTGCCCAGTCCGTCTGTATCAACCTCGAGGACTACATCTTCCTGAGTAGAGCCAAAGACTTTGACCCATTGGAGTCCCCCGAAAGAGTCATACTTGACAATAAAGCTGTCCGAAAGTCCAAATCCAGCCAGATTCTGTCCATTGATCAGCAGACTATCTGCGAATTCTCCACCAACGATTATGTTATCGTTCGGATCAACTGAAAGATCCCAGGTTCTTTCCATTCCCAGCGATCCAAAGCTGCTTGCCCAAGCCCACTGTGCATTGAGGATAACAGGAAACAAAGATATTAGTATGAGTGGTAGCAGTATCCTCACTTTCACAATGACTTCTCCACCAGTAAAGAACCAAATCTATGCAAGGACTGCTTCCCTGATACATCTTCCAATATGATAGCACCAAAGGGATCAAGACCGATGATCTTACCTTTATGTTCTGTATTCTCCCCTGTAACTATGGCGCTTCTTCCTTTGCCAAAAAGGTGACTATCACAATACTCGAGATAAGAACAGGGATTGTCCAAGGTTACTGCGTCTGCTTGAATCTGCTTGATTATGAAAGCTATCAGGAAACTATTTGAGACAGTATCCTGCAATATGTCACCCAATATGGCTGCAGTCTGCTCCAAGCTCTGTTCTTCCAGGCGGTTATTAGTGTTTAAACCTATACCAATCACATACCTGGATTCGCTCGTGCTATAGCGAGTGAGGATACCGGCAAGCTTCCTGTCTCCATAATAGATGTCATTTGGCCACTTGATCAGAAGTTTACCTTCCAGAACAGGAAAGTGCTGCAATAGCACCTTATGGACACAGGCACCGACATACAATGCAAAAGATTCAAGCATCCGTGTCTCTACCATATCAAAAGTAAACCACAATCCACCAAAGGAGGAATGCCACTGATTCAAGCCTCGTCCAAAGCCCTGGCTTTGCCTGTCCGCGCGAATAGTCCACAGAGCTTCCGGATTTGCCTGATGCAACCTCTCGTATTCCTTCATTGTGCTGTCTATCACGTCATAGTGTACTATGTTGCGTTTGATATGTCCTCCTAATAAATAAACATTGCATCACCGTAACTGAAGAACCTATAGGCTTCCGTAACGGCTTTATGATAAGCTTCCCGGGTAATCTCATAACCTGCGAATGCCGAGACCAACATCAAGAGGGTTGACTTAGGTAGATGGAAGTTCGTGATCAAAGCATCTATGCTATGTACTTTCTTCCCGGGATGCAGGAAGATATCCGTCCAAGCAGATCCAGCCCTGATCTCTCCATTATTATAGAATGATTCCAGTGTTCTCAGGCTTGTTGTGCCAACTGCTATTACTCTAGCTCCAGACGCTCTGGTTTGGTTGTAGAGGTCAGCCAGATTCTGATCAATCACGCAATACTCGGAGTGCATCTTATGTTGATCTATCCGCTCTGTCTTGACCGGTCTGAAGGTGCCAATCCCGACATGCAATACCAATTCAGCTATATTTACACCGGATTGTATCAGTTCTTGGATCAGATCTTCGGAGAAGTGAAAACCGGCGGTAGGTGCAGCTATTGATCCCCTATGCTTGGCATAGACTGTCTGATATCTACCTTTGTCTTCAGTTGCATCCTGCCTCTCGATATAAGGCGGCAACGGAACATGACCAACCTGATTCAGTTCTTCCCAAAAGTCACCCTCAACACTGAAGGCAATCTCGCGGAATCCATCCTCATCAGGAAGACCGATCTCACCTGAAAGCTTGGGCGAAAAGACCAGATTCTGCTTCTCCTTGAGTCTCTTTCCGGGATGTACCATTGCTTTCCAAACTCCCGGCTCAAGTTCGTTCATCAGAAGAACCTCGATCTTGGTTCCATTAGTCTTAGTTCCATACAACCTCGCCGGAAACACCTTACTACTGTTCAATACCAGCAAATCTCCGGGCATAAGGTAGTCTTTGATGTCTTTGAATCTACGATCCACGATCGATCTCGCGGCTCGATTGATCACCATCAATCTCGATTCGGTTCGTTCCTCCAAAGGATACTGAGCTATCAGTTCCTTGGGCAAGTCGTAGTCATAAGCGTTAATATCGAACAAATCAGGGCACATCAAGGAATCCGTAAAGCTACATTTTGAGCGGAACTGAGGGTTGCCACAAACGATCCGAATGACACAGCACTATCCAGCTTGACCGGAATCTTGTATTCATCATCAGTAAGCCATATCAATATTCTGCCGCTTTGTTTGAAGACAGCTTCACCAGCCAGCTTGGGCTCGATTACCAGACACTGTTTCCTGCCAAAGATAGTATCTATCGTTTCTCTTCTGTGAACCTTGACTTCTGTGCGCATTGATCTGCCATCTGCAGTTATATGCACAAAGACGCTTCTACCGGGAATAAGGCTCTGATGCCTTACCCAAAAGAAAGCACTCAGAATGTCCTGCGAACCAGCCACCAAGGGCATTTCCTCGGTGATGAAGGTCTCTTGGCGGAAAGCATATTTCTGATATGTAGTCGTTCTTGCGCTATGATTGTAAGTATGTATGCGGTATTGGCGGTAGTTACCTTCCTGAAGATTCTTTGAAAACTTCAGAGGCAGGAGATTGTCCTTTCTCCACCATGATTCGACTCTATCCCTGATCTTGAAAAAGGGATCAAAGAAAGGCTGTGTCCTGGCGCTGATCTTCAGGTGCCAGACGGGCACTCCCTGAAAACTTGTCCCATTAGTCTCGATCGTTGCTTCTGCAGCATTTACCACACCATAACGAACCGTAAACACCAGCTTTTCCCCATCTCTAAAAGGCGTGGCAGTAAGCCCCATTCCAATCAGCAACAAGAGCAGTATTAAGATTATTCTATTGGTCATCTTATCATTCCTTCCACTAATATCTCTTCCCCACTGAGATTCTGAAGCTTGCTCGATATCAGCATATCACAGATCTGAGCAATCTCACTCAGGGGCGTTAACTTTCCTGTTTTGCTATTCTCAAGGTAGGCTCTGAAGTAATTCTTTCTGAATTCCAGATACTCTCCTTGATAATCTTCTTCCAATACGGTCTCCAGAGGTCCCGGAGAGATTGCATTCAGCTTGATATCATGAGCTGCATTCTCCAGTGCCAGAGACTTCAGCATATTGACCATGGCAGCTTTCGAAGCAGCATAAGCGCTACCACTTGCCAATCCACTCTGTGTGACATTGCTGCCCATTAGTACTACCCTGCCAAAGCACTTTTCCTGCATCAGAGGTAAAACCACTTTGCATATATTATAGAATCCCATCACGTTAGTTCTGAAGACAGAATCCCAAATCTGCGTTTCAGTTTCAGCCAGTGTCTTTGCATCTGAGCTTCTGACTGAGGCACAATGGATCAAAGTATCCGGCATCGTTTTACCGATAACCGGAATCAATAACTGAGCCAGTGCATGTTCATCACACAGATCAATTGCGATGGCAGTAACATTGGTATAGCTCAGGAGCGCTTTTATCCTGTCATCTCGTCTATGGTAGAGCAAAACCAAGCTCGCACCTTTATCCAGATAGTGTCGAGCCAGATATGACCCTGTCTGTCCATTGGCACCGGTAATCAGAACGGTTCTGTCATTCATAGATTATTGATCCGATCCAGAAGCTTATGAGCGAGGGTGAATTTATCTCCTGAGACTTTGACTGAGTCCTTATCACTGATGAAGATCTGCTCGCTGTCATCCTGACCGGCTACAGCCAGGTCGTTTGCAACGATCAAATCGAGCTTTTTCCTCATGAGCTTTTCCCTCGCATTCTGCTCTATTTGGTCAGTTTCTGCGGCAAAACCAATGATCTTTTGTCCGGCTTTCTTGTGCTCAGATATCTCTTTCAGGATATCGACTGTCTGAATCAAATCAAGCTTTAAATCATCACCCTTCTTGATTTTAGAATGGGCTACTTCAAGTGGTTCATAGTCAGATACAGCCGCACACATAATTATCACATCCTGTTGATGCGCTAAATCCAACACAGCTTTATGCATTTCTGAAGAGCTTTTAGCTTGAACTGCATAACTAAGATGGTATGGCAGATCGCCTTTGATATCCGCATAAACCAAGCTAACCGAGGCTCCGCGAAGCGATGCAGCTCTGGCTATTGCCAAGCCTGTCTTACCGCTGGATTTATTCGTGATACAGCGCATAGGATCGATATCTTCAGAGCAGGCTCCGGCTGTCACCAGGATCTTCTTTCCGGCAAGGTCATAGCCGTAAGTAAGATAAGTCTTAATAGCAGCAATTACTTCCTGATTAGGCGGGTATTTGCCCTTTCCATCATAACCGCAAGCCAATAGTCCGGTAGCAGGTTCCAAGACAAAATGACCACGCTTGCGCAGTATCGCGATATTGTCTTGTGTGGCCGGATTATCGTACATATGCACGTTCATAGCCGGCACCCAAAGGATCGGCGAAGTGCTCGCCAGTAAGGTGGAGGACAGCAAATCATCTGCTATTCCATGTGCCGCCTTGGCCATGATATTCGCAGTCGCGGGGGCTATCACAAAGATATCTGCCCAATCCGCCAGATTAATGTGCGGAATGGGATCACTATCATGAAACTGGCTGTGATGCACCGTTCCGTGCGTGATAGCCGAGAAATTGGCTTCACTCACCAACTCCCGGGCGGATTCAGTCATAATGGTCTTGATCTGAGCTCCGCTCTTGTAGAGCATACTGGCCAATTCTATTGCCTTATAAGCTGCAATACCGCCGCTTACGCCGAGTAATACTTTTCTATCTCGCAAATTCATAATATCCTTCCCTGTTTGTGGCTAATCCTTGCGGAAGATACCCACATTTATACGATAGATACCATTCTCAAAATACGTAAATTACGTCAACTGAATTCCTTCTCCTTGGATTCCTGCATCTATCCTGCTTGTATCCTGCTTGAATCCTGCATGAACATGCAGCAAACAACTGCTCTACAAATGCTTATGATTTTTCAAATGAAAGGGAGGCTAAAAGGTGGTTATTTTGCAGTAAGTTAGGAATTCCCTGCCCTGATCAGTGATCCGGCCAAAGACAAATAGCTTAGTTATTCAAGGATAATACGACCGCAGATCTCGGTACCATATAGATTTCACCATTGCCCCAGCTTCCGCTGTGCGAGCTTGAGAACAGCTCTTTGTAGGGACGTTCAAGATCCAAGGATATTGGCTTTTGCAGACGGTTGAAAATGATCAATAGCTCTTCATCGTTGTAACGTCTGATCAGCTTGAGACAGTCATCGCTGTCATCGACAAATTCAAGCTCTCCGTGGATCAGGGACAGATGTGTTTTACGAAGTGTGATCAGTGTCTTGATCATATTGCGTAAGTCTCTGGAGAAAGGTCTCTGGGACCAGTTCCAATCAAAGGGGCGTCGGTTGTCCGGATCGCCACCGCCCTTCATCCCGATTTCATCACCATAATAGATATGCGGCACCCCGATATAGACCATTTGAAAGATGTAAGCGAGTTTGACCAGGTTTTGCTTGTCCTCATCAAGCTCATTGACGCGCCAGGTATCGTGGCTGCCCAATAGATTCATCATAGCCTTGAGCGATTGATCAGGGTATGAATCAATGCCCTCACGCATTCTGCGGATAAACTCCGTCCTGGATATCGATTCTTTGAGGAAATAATCGTGAACCGGCGACTTGAAATAGGCATAATTCATTACGGAATCAAAGTACTTGGGGCTGACCCACTGCTCTGCATTGTTCCAGATTTCGCCAACCAGCCAGGCATCAGCCTTGATCTCTTTGACCCAGCTTCTGAATAGCTCCCAAAACCAATAAGGCACCTCATCCGGAACATCCAGTCTGAATCCATCCAGATCCATCTCACCTATCCAGTATCTTACAACACTTTTTAGATAATCGATCAGGCTGGTATTGGGGGCTGCCTCGTTGATATTCCGGATGGTGTTTTCTTCGGGATGCGGACGTGATAGATCATAGTTCAGATCGGGCATATCCTTTATGCCCCACCAGCACTGGTAATAGTCCTTGGGCTGAAAGTCCGTCGGGAGTGGATCGGGCAATGGCCACTTCTGCCAGTCGTACCAAGTCCACCACTGTGAATCAGGGCCTTTCTGGATGCAGTCCCGGAAAGCCCAAAAGGTCTCGCCGGTGTGATTGAAAGCAACATCCAGAATGATTCTGATGCCTCTTGAGTGAGCCTTTGATACCAGCTCTTGCAGGTCTTGTTCCGTGCCAAAATGGGGATCGATGCTTTTGTAATCAGCGGAATCGTACTTGTGATTTGACTTGGCTTTCCACAGAGGGTTGAAATATATGATCGTTATCCCGAGATCAGTAAGATAATCGAGCTTTTCGATCACTCCACGCAAGTCTCCTCCGTAAAACGACCACCAATCAGGCTTGCCTTTGGGTAGCCAGGGACTTTGCCTGAGGCCTTTGATATCAGTCCAATCCCTTACCAGGTGATAATACTCCTGATTGGCATTGAGATACTGCCCCTTGGGAGGAGCTTGTTTGCTCTTGGAGTAATAGTCTTCGGAAAAATCAGGATCATTGTCAGGATCACCGTTGTAAAAACGATCGACGAATATCTGATAGATGATGCCTTCCTGCACCCACTGAGGCACCGGAAAACTGTCGGGTTTTACATTCTTGATCCTGTGATCCGGGCGTCCCAGATCAAGGACTGAATTGAATGTGCCAAAGGGATCGGGTTCTCTCTCAGGATTGGCAGGATCGGTCATCCAGACGCCATCGACGATGAATTTATAGAGATAACGCCCCGGCTGCAGATCAAACTCGCGATGGTAAACTCCTGCATCGTTGATCAAGTCAACGATACGCCAGCCGGTGAAATCCGCGCATATACCTACCAAGTGCTCTCCGGAAGTTGGCGGGGTATAACGCAGGATCACCAATGCCACCTATGCCTTCTTTCTTCCTCGTTTCTTTGGTTCGGGGCTTACCTGGTTCAGGTGTTTCTTCAAGAACTGCCCTGTATAGGATGCTTCCACGTTCATAATGTCTTCGGGTGTACCTTTGGCGATAATACGACCGCCTTCATCACCACCCTCCGGCCCCATATCGATGACCCAATCGGCACACTTTATCACATCAAGATTATGCTCTATCACCAGGACAGTATTGCCCATATCGACCAGCTTTTGGATTACCAGGAGCAAACGGTTGATATCATCAAAGTGCAGCCCGGTGGTTGGTTCATCCAGCATATAGAGGGTACTGCCGGTGCTTAGTTTGGAGAGTTCACGCGAGAGCTTGATACGTTGAGCTTCACCACCCGAAAGGGTAGTGGAAGATTGTCCCAGCTTGATATAATCCAAACCCACATCCATCAGGGTCTTGAGCTTCTGTTTGATGGAAGGGATGCTTTCGAAGAAGTTGTAGGCCTCCTGGACGTCCATATCCAGTACTTCTGCTATGTTCTTACCTTTGTATCTGATCGAGAGGGTCTCATTGTTGTATCGAGTACCTTTGCAGACTTCACAAGTCACGAAGATATCAGCCATAAAGTGCATCTCAATCTGCTTTACTCCTGCTCCCTCGCATGCTTCGCAGCGTCCACCCTTGATATTGAAAGAGAACCTGCCCGGTTTGTAGCCTTTGATTTTGGAAGCAGGCAGCTCGGCAAAGAGATTGCGAATAGGATCAAAGAGCTTGATATAAGTGCAGGGATTGGAGCGAGGTGTACGTCCGATGGGCTGTTGGTCGATAGAGATGACTTTGTCTATGACATCTGTTCCTTCTATCGATGCCATCTTGCCGACTTTGTGATTAGTACGGTAAAACTTGTTGTGCAGCCAGGGATGCAAGGTTTGATTGATCAGGGAGCTCTTTCCGCTTCCTGAGACTCCCGTAATGCAGACGAGCATCCCTACAGGTATCTCAACATCTATGTTCTTGAGGTTATTGTGAACAGCACCTCTGATCGCTATCACTCTCTCGTCAGGTTTCATTCTTTGCTCTGGAGTGGGTATGCTGAGGCGTCCCGAGAGATATGCACCGGTGATCGATTCCTTGCATTTCTTGAGGTCATCGACACTGCCTTGTGCTACTATCTGTCCACCAAAAATGCCTGCCTTGGGGCCAAAGTCAACAATCATATCTGCAGAGCGCATAGTATCCTCATCGTGCTCTACTACAATGACCGAATTACCCAGATCTCTGAGCTTGAGGAGCATCTCAACCAGCTTGGTATTGTCTCTTTGATGCAAGCCGATACTGGGCTCATCGAGGATATACATCACCCCTACCAATTGCGAACCAATCTGGCTGGCAAGGCGGATACGCTGCGCTTCTCCACCGGATAGTGACGGCGACCTTCTATCCAGAGCAAGATAATGCAGGCCTACACTGATCAAGAACCCCAGCCTGTTTCTGATCTCTTTGAGTACTTCATCAGCGATTAGCTTCTGGTTACCAAAGAGCTCCATAGAAGAAAAAAAGTCATAAGCTTGCCTGACGCTCATCGAGGTCACGTCTGCTATGTTATGATGCTTGATCTTTACAGCAAGTGAGGCAGGCTTCAGTTTCCTGCCTTCGCAATCAGGACAGGGCTTATCGCTGATAAACTGCATATAATAGCGCCGCATATCTTCGGATGTTGTTTCGTGCATCCGGCGCTCGAGCTGATTCATAATTCCTTCAAAGCGCATCATAAACTGACCGGAGCCGTGCTTATTCTCCCAGGCTACCTTAAATCTCTTGCCTTTGGAGCCCCACATAAGAAGCTGCTTCACTTCCTCCGGCAGCTTGTACCAAGGATCATTAAGTGAGAATCTGTAGTGCTGAGCAAGGTTCTTGATAGTATTCATTGTCCAGCTGCTCTGCTTGTCCTCCAGCCTGCCCCATGCCACAATAGCTCCATCCATCAGCGATCTTTCGGGATCAGGCACTACCAGATCGGGATCAAACTCCAGTTTATATCCCAAGCCATTACAAGTAGTGCAAGCGCCCAGAGGGCTATTGAACGAGAAGTGCTGTGGAGCAAGCTCTTCATAGCCGATATTGCACTTGGAACAAGCATTGTGAGATGAGAGCAAGAGCTGCTCTTTCTCTTCGATAAAGTCTATCTTGACCATCCCTTCGGAGAGCTTCATAGCCAGTTCCAGAGACTCTGCCAAACGCGATTCAATTCCGCTTTTTATCACCAGTCTGTCGATCACTACTTCGATCGTATGCTTGCTTTTCTTATCCAAGACGATCTCTTCGTCGAGGCTACGCACCTGACCATTGATCATCACCCGGATATAACCTTCCTGACGCAATTCATCCAGTTCTTCCTTGTGTTCGCCTTTACGGTTTTGCACCAAGGGTGCCAAGACCTGGATCTTGGTATTTTCGGGATATGCCATCAGACTGCTTACCATCTGGTCGATTGACTGAGAACCAACCGGATCACCACAATTGTAGCAATGTTGCTGCCCCACTCTGGCAAAGAGCACCCTGAGGTAGTCATATATTTCCGTAACTGTCCCCACTGTAGAGCGGGGATTCTTACTTGCTGATTTCTGTTCTATAGAGATTGCCGGAGACAGACCTTCGATATAGTCCACCTTGGGCTTTTCCATCTGCCCCAGAAACTGCCTGGCATAAGCCGAAAGCGACTCCACATAGCGCCTTTGTCCCTCTGCATAAAGCGTATCAAATGCCAGAGAGCTCTTGCCACTGCCGGAGACACCGGTAAATACAATCAATTCATTACGCGGGATCTCTAGATCTATGTTCTTCAGATTGTGTTCGTTAGCACCTTTGATCAATATCTTAGTCTTCAATTTTCTCTCCTGATCGTGATGTCATTTTTCTCATACTATGATCTTGTCAAATCCTTTCGCTGATAATAGCATACCAACTTAATAAATATGCAGTTATTCCACTGAAATGGAGTAGATTATACAGATAGCTCTGCTTTCACTGCCACAGACTGGTCATTATCGTGGACAGTTTTTTGAAAAAAGGGCTCGATTTTGCTTGACACAATATAGTGATATAATTAGTAATGCGTTTATGAGGTTTCATATGAGAAAGCTACTTGTTTTGACAGTCCTGCTAACGTGCCTTGGCACTGCAGCTTGGGCTTTGTCGATCTTCGATATACAATACACTGCCAATCCTGGCATAGATAATACTTATCCATCCCAATACGTTGGCAGGACAGTGAGCGTTGAAGGCGTCGTCACTGCTACCGGATACCGTGGAAACGGCTTCATCCTTAGCGAGACGGCTGGTGGTCCTTACCGTGCTATAATGGTAATGGAACGCCGCAATTCTGTTCAAGTAGGCGATTACATCAGAATTTCCGCCAAAGTCTCCGAGAGTTTTGGAATGACTTGTCTGGAAGACGTCTCCGCTATCCGCATTCTAGACCGCAACTATCCCCTGCCCCAACCGATGATGATCAGCACCGGCCAAATCTCCAGCGCGGATGAATCCGAGGCTTACGAGGGCGTTCTGGTAAAGGTTCAGAACGTTAGTGCAGCCTCTGCCAGAGCCAGTCGCGGCAGGTTTATGGTCACTGATGGCAGCGGTCAATGCCCTGTGGTGATAAACAGCTTTAGCAATCTCAATATCAATCCCTCGGCTGGTACTATCTTCAGCTACATACAGGGAATCATAGTTTTTGCCCACAGCGAATACTCCCTCAATCCAGTTTCATCCAATTCCTTCAGCCTGGCTGCCCCTGTTTACAATCAGTCCAGAAGCTGGGGAAGAATCAAATCGATCTATAGATAACACATAAAGAGGTAAAGACAATGAAAAAGCTCGTGAAGTCCCTTCTGGTTATTGGTGGAACTGCCCTGGCAGCACATTTCGGTTACAAAGCTTACAAGCGGGTTAATGGCAGCATTAAGCTTTCCAAGTCCTTACCCGAATTCTTGAACAATGTCTATGGCGAAATGCCCAAATGCAGCTTCAAATCCGGATTGAACAATATCTGGATCAAGCTCTATTTCAACCAGGAAACCCTCGATAAACACACTGATATCGAGACCACCGTGCGCGAATACATAGACGATTTCTACCCCGATCTTGGCAAGTGCTCGATCGATATCACCATCGCCGCTCTCGGCACCGAAGAGGAAGAAGAAGATTCCAGCCCCGAAGGCGAAGAAGAAGCCGAAGAAATATAAGTAAATCCCTTATCATAAAGAAGCGGGTCAATTTGATCCGCTTTTCTTATTGCCTGATATCTGTGGGTGTTTCTTTCCTGCCATAACTATCTGCTACTCAACGATCTTCCTTGAGCCCCTTTTCAATTGATATCTCGTAATTCATTGCAGGACAGCTTTATCATGCTTGCTCATGCAGGATTCAAGCAGGATAGAAGCAGGATTCATACATCCTATCAATGGGAGCGCAGTTCACACAGCCTCTACTAAAACTCGCTCATACATCTCTCCCTCCTTACAGCCACTTTTCTCCCTCTTTGTGGGAGAATCGTGGGAGATAGCTGCTTGCAGTGAACGATCGAGCCTAGGAAAGAAAGAGGAAAAGGCTTAGCCCATTACGCCGTCAAGATGAGGCTGGGAGGGAATAATGCTGATTACCTGCCCCTGCTGGCAAGGGGTCGTAGTAAATGCCCGGATGTAATGATCGGAGAGGAAAGTTGCGATACCCTGATCAATCGATTCGACTACACCCCGAATTGGCGTCTTATTGATTATCAAACTGCTTATGTATTCATTCTTTTTGGCGTCTGAAAGCTGCATAAGGGCTCTGGAGCGTTCCTTCTTGACTTCACCCACTATTTGCTGAGGCATTGCAGCTGCAGGAGTGCCCTTGCGCTTGGAATAGGCAAAGACATGCAAATAGGTGAGTGGAGAGCTATCCAGGAAATTCAATGTCTGCTTATAATCTTCAGAGGTCTCCCCCGGAAAGCCTACGATCACGTCACCACCAATGGCAGCATCTGGAAAGATGGAGATCAATTGGGCAAATTTGTCTCTCAAGAGAGCTGTATCGTAGACACGCTTCATCCTGTTTAAAACAGCATCGCAGCCGGATTGGATAGCTATGTGGAAGTGCGGAGCAAGGATCGGAGATGATTTGACAGCCTCAAGCAGTCTCTCAGAGAGTAATTGCGGTTCCAGAGAACTAAGCCTCAGAATCTCTAAGCCATTGATGTCTGAAAGGGCTTTAACCACTTCAGCCAGATCGTTTTTGCCATCCCGGTAAAGCGCAAGATTGACTCCACCCAGGACAATCTCGCGGTAGCCATTGGCAATAAAGAGCTCAGCCTGGGTAATGACATCCTTTAGCTTTGCGCTGCGAATGTGGCCGCGGGCGTAAGGCACCGCGCAGTAGCTGCAATAGTAATCGCAGCCATCCTGTATCTTTTGGAAGGCGCGGCTGTGATCAGACATACTGCTCTGCAGGTGGAAAGCGAATTCGTCCGCCTCCATAATGTCCTTAAATACATAGTTGGAGTCTTCAATCAGCTCTTTGATGGCGATTTTGTTTTGATTATCGACTACAAGGTCAATATCACCCAGCTCCAAGACCTCTTCCCTACTGCGTTGAGAGTAGCATCCCGTAACTATAACTTTAACATTGTGATGTTTATTCTTATGCTCCAGTGCCTTACGAATCAGATTACGACTTTTGTAGTCTGTGCGGTTTGTCACTGTGCAAGTATTAACTATATAGATATCAGCGTCTTGCTCAAAATCTACCAATTCAATGCTATCCGGATCGAATTGGCTGATAATTCCTGCTGATTCGGATTGGTTGATCTTGCAGCCAAGAGTGCTGATCGCGATGCGGGTCTTCATAATCAATGTATTTTGAGGACTTTGAGAATTGCTTTGGCGTAGATATGGTGCTCGACTTTGAGGACTTTGGCAGCAATGTCCTGCGGGCTGTTGCAATCAGTGATATCGATGGCTTCCTGCAGAACAACCCTACCGCTATCATAATCGCGATTGACGTAGTGGACGGTAGCTCCGGAACGCTTTTCCCGAGCAGCAAAGACAGCATCGTGCACCTTGATCCCGTACATCCCCTCTCCTCCATATCGGGGTAATAAAGCAGGATGGATATTGAGGATTGGGATGGTAAGATCACGGATAAAGCTGATGGATAGTTTCTTGAGAAATCCGGCTAGCGCGATGAGATCGATCTGATATTCATCCAGCAGGGATCTCAGTTTCGTCTCAAAGGTGCTAAGATCCTTGCTGGAGATAAATTCTACCGGTATGCCTTTATCCTGGCAGAGAGTGACAATCGGAGCGCTGCGCTTGGTGACGATGCACAAGGCGATCTCTACCGGATAAGCTCCATTTCGGAAGGCATCGTGGATAGCGCGCAGGTTTGAACCGCGGCTGTTTCCACTGGAGACAATCGCTATTCTGCGGGTTTGAGGTGCAATTCCTGCCATTGTGCTGCGGGTACTTCGCTGGGTGCTTGGTTCATCAAGTCTGTAGCTTTCAGTGTCTTTGGGAAGGCAATGACATCACGGATGGATTCTGCTCCGGTGATGATCATTACGAGGCGGTCAAGACCGGGAGCAATGCCTCCGTGGGGCGGAGTGCCATACTTCAGGGCATCGAGGAAGAAACCAAAGCGATCCTTTAGCTCCTCTTCGTCAAAGCCGAGGACGTCAAAGATCTGCTTTTGGATATCGTAACGGTGGCATCTGATACTGCCGGAGGAGAGTTCCATACCGTTGCAAACGAGATCGTAGAGCTGCCCTAGTATCTTGCCGTAGTTCTCCGGCATAGTGAGCCAGGGGATGTGCTCCTCTCTGGGGAGAGTGAACATATGATGAGCGGGTTCCCAGCGCTGTTGGTCTTCGTTCCAGTTAAAAAGCGGGAAGTCGGTGATCCAGACGAAAGCAAAGCTGTTCTCGGGAATCATCTTCTCTTGAAGAGCGATCTGGTTGCGAACTGCAGCCAATATCTTGCAACTCATCTCCCAAGTATCTGCTGCGAAAGCTATCATATCTCCATCTTGAGCCTTGGTAGCATCCAGCAGGGATTTGGCTTCATCATCGGTGATGAACTTGCTGATGCCGGCATCGAGACCATTGGCAGTAACTTTGACAAATGCCAGACCTTTACCGCCATTGTGTTTGGCAAGCTCGACCAGTTCATCCTGTTGCTTTCTGGAGTATTTGGCTCCGCCGGGTATGACAATAGCTTTTACAACGCCATTGGCAGCCAAAGCAGATTGGAAGACCGCAAAACTTGATGAGGTAAAGACTTCGGAGAGCTCGACAAGCTCCATTCCAAAGCGCAGATCAGGTTTGTCACAGCCAAATCTGTTCATAGCCTCGTGATAACTAAGCCTTTGGAAGGGGATGGCTATATCTATTGAGGATACTTCTTTGAAGATGCGCTGCATAAGGCGTTCCAGCAGGTCGAAGATCTCTTCTTGCGAGACAAAGCTGAGCTCAATATCGAGCTGTGTAAATTCAGGCTGCCGGTCTGCCCGTAGGTCTTCATCACGGAAGCAACGGGCAATCTGGTAATAGCGGTCAAAACCTGCGATCATCAGGAGTTGCTTGAAGATTTGGGGTGATTGGGGCAGAGCGTAGAACTTTCCGGGATGTACACGGCTGGGCACGAGATAGTCTCTCGCGCCTTCGGGAGTGCTCTTCATCAGGATGGGGGTCTCAAGCTCGTAAAAGCGTTCGTTATTGAGAAAATCCCGGATCACACGGCTTACATTATGTCTGGTGATAAGTATCTTCTGGAGCTTTTCTCTGCGTAAATCGAGGTATCTGTAGGTGAGACGAAGGTCTTCGTCTGCCATAGCAGCTTCATTGAGCTGGATAGGCAGAGGAGCTGTGTCGTTGAGTATGTGGATATCACTTACCAGGACTTCAATCGCACCTGTGGCAAGATTGGTATTAACGTTTGAGCCTTCTCTAAGCTTGACTGTTCCTTCTACGTGAAGTACATACTCGTTACGTACTCTTTCAGCCTTTGAAAAGATAGCTTGGTTAGCAGGATCAATCACGACCTGCACCAAACCTTTTACATCTCTCAGGTCAATAAAGATCAAGCCACCGAGATCTCTGCGTTTGTGCACCCAGCCCATCAGGCTCACGATAGTGCCTGCGTCGTTGTTCCTTAGATCACCACAATAGTGGCTACGCTTTAGCGCTCCCAGATTTTCCAGCATTTATACTCCTATACTTATTGCATCTTGATGGATTCATAGACAGAATCTATCTTCTTGATATCTTCTCCCAAAAACTTGATCATATAGCACTTATCCAGATACTCCTGTGAGGGGTAGATCAGAGGATTGCCGGAGAGCTCAGTGGAAATCATCTCGCTGGCTGCTTTGTTGGGAGTGGCATATTGTGTGTATTCGGAATTGACCTTGGCGTTCTCAGCATCCAAGAGAAAGTCGATAAACTTGTAAGCAAGGTCTTTATTCTTTGAAGACTTCAGGATCACAACATTGTCCATCCAAAGGCTGGTTCCCTCAGCAGGCAGGAAGAAACCCAAGTCCTGGTTTTGCTCCATCAGCTGCAATGCATCACCATTGTAAGCTTGAGCAAGCCAGCTTGTACCATCCTGCACTTCGTTCTTGTAGCTGTCACTATCAAACTGAGTAATGTTTTGATCCCAAACACTGAGAACTTCTCTGGCTTTGGCAATTGCAGCTTCTGACGTGTCATTGAGATCGTATCCGGAGTAGATCAGAGCAGCACCGACTACTTCCCTAGCATCATCCAGCATAGTTACTTTGTTCTTGGTTTTGAAGAAATCATTTGCCAGTATGTTCCAGCTTCTTGAAGTGATGATCTCTTCATTCACAAAGCTCTTGTTATAGATCATTCCGGTGAGTCCCCAGAAGTAAGGGATGGAATACTTGTTGCCGGGATCAAAAGTCTCTGCTTTCTGAAGGAGTGCAGGATCAAGATTTGGATAGTTTAAGAGCTTGGTCTTGTCCAAAGGCTCCAAAAGCTCGCTCTGACTCATAATAGTAACGTGGTCACCCGAGGGAAATACAAGATCAAATGACTCTCTGGAGCTCTTGATCTTAATAAGCATATTTTCATTGGAGTCGTATGTGCTGAGCTTTACCTTGCAGTTATTCTCCTCTTCAAAGCGCTCAATCAATCCCGGATCGATGTAATCCGTCCAATTGAATACATACAGGACTCTTTGGTCTTTGCCACAGCTTGTAAGCATCAGCATTGCCAGTACAGCAACTAATATCAGCATTATCTTTTTCATTTCCTTCTCCTTAGGCTAGTCTATGGAATCCTGCAGCAAATTAGCTTGCTTGATTCCTTCTGAGAGATTTACTGTGTTCAGGAGTATCCACCCCGTCACGAAAAACACTATCAGGGAAAGGATCGACCAACGGATATCTCCAGTTTTATGTGCGATCCATCCGTACAATATAGGACCGATTATTGCAGACAATCTCCCTGTCAAGGCATAAAAACCAAAGAACTCCGCCTGCTTTGAATATGGCGTGAGTTGAGACAGAATTGTTCTGCTGTTTGCCTGGCTGCTACCAATTGCCAGACCTGCCAATAAACCTACATAATAGTACTCCTTAGCGCTATCGCAGAAGAATGCCCAGATGACAACAGTTATCCAGATCACCAATGATAGATTTAGCGAGAGCTTGGCATTCCACCTATCTGATACCAGTCCAAAGCCTGCTGCCCCTATGATGGAAGTCACTTGAGCAAGTATGAAATATACTATCATTTGCTGAGTTGTCATCCCAAATCTCTGTATCCCGTAGATTGAGGCAAAGGCTATCACAGTCGTAATCCCATCATTATAGATGAAATAACTAAAGATAAAGCGCAGGAGTTGCGGCAGCTTCTTGATATGAGTGATTGAGAACCTGATCCTTTGGTAAGCTACCCTAAGGTAATTAGTCCTCTTGGAGGGACGCCGGAATTCCTTCAGCCAAACAAGCATAAAGCTCGAGAAGACCAGAAGGTGCAATGCTATTGCCGGGAAGACCAGTCTTACATTGAACTTGATCAAAACCAGAGAATAGAGCAATGCTAAGAGACCGCCAACATAACCCAAAGCCCAGCCATAACCGGAAACCTTACCGATATCCTCCGGCTTGGCTATATCCGGTAAAAAGGAATCATAAAACACATTGGCACTATTGAAACCATAGTTTGCTATGATGAAAAAGAGCATCCCCAGGAACACATCGCCGGCTTTGATGAAGTACAAAAGAGCTGTGAAGATGGCGGTAAGATAGAGATTCATAAAGAGCAGACGCTTCTTGGCACGAGAGAAATCCGCCACTGCTCCAAGGATTGGAGCAGAGATCGCGACCATCGCCATCGATATACCAATCGCTCTCCCCCACAGCATCTCACCGAGTCCGCTGTCTCCACCAACCACCTTGCCGGCAAAGTAAGCCGAATAGACCACACTCACAATGATAGTAGTAAATGCCGAATTGGCAAAGTCGTACATCATCCAGCCAAAGAGAGATTTCTTTAGCTTCATGATAGCTGCTCCAGATCTATCAGATCCAAATTGCTCCAGATCTCGTTTAGATCATGCTTGGGAGAGGTAATCAGGACCTGATAGCGCTGGTCAACCAGCTTTTTGATCCTATGTGAATGATCGATGTCAAGCTCGGCAAAGATGTCGTCAAATAGCATGATCGGTTTGACTTTTGTAAGTTCTTCCACCATACTTGCCTGCACCAGCTTCAATACTATCACCGAGATGCGTTTCTGTCCACCCGATCCATAGATCTTCAGATCCCTGTCGTTGAGCAGCAACTGATAATCATCCAGATGAGCTCCAATCAAGCTACGTTCCGCACTTCGTTCCCGCAGTTCAATCTGCCCCAAATAAGCTAAGTATTCTTCGGTGGTAGCATTCGTTCCGATTGAGTGTCCACCGGAGCTTTTGTAAGTCACCCTGAGGTGTTTGACAGTCTTGGACAAATCTCTGTAACCGGCATCCAAACGTGCGTTGATCAGAGCCAGATACTTCAGTCTATACGCCAAGACCTGCTTCAAAGCCTCTATAAACCGGATATCCCAGCTTAGCTTGAGTTCCTTGACATACTGCGTCTTGAGGAGGCTATTGCGTTGCTCGACAATATGCAGATAGTTCCTGAGCTGAACAATATACTCCGGAAATAGCTGTGAGATTGCCAGATCAAAGTACTGACGCCTGGTTTTGGGACTTCCACCCACCAGATTGATATCTTCGGGCGCACAATATATCACTTTCACAGCCTCGAATATTCTGCTCAATTGCCGGATCGGAAGCTGATCTATATGCAGGTTTTTCTTGCGATTGGCATAGCTGAATGTGATCTGCATATTCAGCCCGGTATCCAGTAGAAAGTCTGCTTTGATCTTGAATGCCTGCGCTCCGATCCTCAGCAGTTCGTCATCCCCATGAAACCTGATTGACTTGCCCAAGCCACAATAAGCTATCGCCTCAAGCAGGTTCGTCTTACCGGAGCCATTCGCTCCCACCACCAGATTCCCGGTGGCAGCAAAATCAAAACTGCCTGAGGCGTAATTACGAAAGTCTTGCAGTGCTATGGACTGAAGCAGCAATTCCTAAGACCGTAGCGGCATCAGCAGGAAGGTGAGTTCCTGATTTTCAGGATTCATCTCATTATAGATCATCAAAGGATCTTTGGGAGAACCCAATAGTATCTTCACCTTGTCTGTATCGACAGCTTCCAGGATGGAGAGCATAAACTTGTAGTTAAAGGAGACGTTGGTGGGTTTGCCCTGGTAGGAATAATCTTCCATAAACTGCTTGGCATCACCGGTTTCTCTATTGCTGGTATTAATCTCGAATCTGTCATTGTCGATTTCAAAACGAGTACGCAGATTATCATCCGGAGCGACCAAGGCCACGCGGCGGATAGCTGTCTTGAGCTTTTCACGATCTATGATCAGTGAATTGGGCAGGTCGTGCACGAATGCCTTTTGATACTCGGGATACTTATGCTCGAGGATATTGGTGAAAACAGTGTATTCACCATAGGCAAACATCATTTTGTTGTGCTCCATCACCAGATTGAGCTCTTTGATCTGGGCGTTATAGATCTTTTGGATGAAATTAAGAGTCTTTACCGGGATGATCTTCTCGACGTATGATTCCTTGCCGTCGCCAAAGATATTGTCCTCGGTATCTTTCGCCATTTCCTGGTTTTGCATAAAGCTGTCACGAACCTTGATCTCTGCGACCTTACGTCCGTCTGTGGCTGCCATCAGATGCTCGTTTTCAAAGATCTTCCAGCACACGCCGGTCAAAACGGCCCTGTTTGTATCTGATGAAACAGCAAAGCTTGTCTTGTTGACCATACGTTGAAAGAGCTCCGCATCCATCTTGATTGCGCCTTTCAGATTGGTCACGGGGATGATCGGATAGAGAGTATGATCTGCGCAAAGCAGCTTAAAATCTATCTTTCCGCATTGAATTACCAAGAGGTCTTCATTTTTCCATAGATTGATCACATCGTCCGGCATACTGGAGATGATCTCGTTCAGATGCCTGGCAGATACGGCGATTGTGCCGCCTTCAATTACAGCAGCCGGGAATTTGACGATTGCGGTAATATCAAGATCCGATGCGGTGATCTGGATCGAATTTGTCTCTGCGCTAACCTCGATCAGGTAATTGGTCAAAATCGGGGTTGTGATCTTTGTAGGCACGATAGTAGCAAGATGCTGTATGTGCTGGATCAAGTCCTTCTTTTCAATGGATAATCTCATTATTCACCCCTTGGATGTTTATTTTCTTTCTCGTAGCAGGAAAAATCCATCCCTAAATTTCGTCAATGATTTTTGCTTAGATGTTCTCTACACTTGGACGGATTGTTCATACAGACCAATACCGCTCCTATTAGATAGAAGCTTGCTGGATGGATGCTTCCTGCTTGTA
Organism: uncultured Candidatus Cloacimonadota bacterium; assembly: GCA_964433815.1. Classification (GTDB taxonomy): domain Bacteria; phylum Cloacimonadota; class Cloacimonadia; order Cloacimonadales; family Cloacimonadaceae; genus PHBP01. Next base: position 9,843 of record CAYSSP010000018.1, on the reverse strand, counting down.
GCCTGCTTGCATCCTGCATGAAGATCCATCATAGAGCTGTCCTGCAGTGCTTTAGGTTTGTTCTATCCAATAGGTAGATTTAAGGGCAAAAAGAAAAGCAGGAGCCCGGATGGACACCTGCTTCTCTATTAATTAAGGGGTTATTTTTTCTTTCCGCCCTTGACTGCGTCTTTGAGTTTTTTACCAGCTTTGAATACAGGAACTTTACGGGCTGGAATCTTCAAGGGCTCTTTGGTCTTGGGATTAATGCCTTTACGGGCTTTGCGGGCTGCAACGCCAAAGGAACCAAAACCAACCAATGTGACTTTGTCACCCTTTTTGAGGGCGTCAGTGATGCCTTCGAGGACGGCACCGAGTGCAATACCAGCTACTTTCTGGGATACACCGGCTGCTCCAGCGATCTTTTTAATCAATTCATCTCTGCTCATTTTACCTCCTTTTCGTTCTTATAAAAGAGTTAGAGATAGTATGTTATGAAGAAATGCGCATCTGGAAATTCTGTCAACAAAAAAAATCACTTTTCTGTTGATATAACAGCACTTTAGCTATATCGAGGCCATATCAGGATGTTGTTATCGATATAAATTGCAATTATTTACAGTGCTGCTTCGGTGCGTTGAAGAAAGTGAAAAAATCTTCTAAAAAACTGAAAAATACTTTTTTAGATTGACAAAATCAGCCCTCGGATGAGCATCGCAACAGACGAAAAGAAATGGAGGATACAATGAGAAAAAATAGTTTTCTACTGCTTGGTGGATTGATTATGCTTGCCATGATCGCTGCCTGTAGTTCCGTCCCCAAAACACCCGAGGTGGTCGAGCCGCCTCGCAATCCGATAGAACTGGCAAAAGAAGCCGCCGGAAACGGTATGGATAATTACGAAGCCGGCTCCTACAATGAAGCTATCACCGCTTTTGAACAGGCTATAGTACTTTTTGAAGAAGCTGCACCCACTGCTGGCGAATTGGATTCAATCGCTGTCAACATCGAAAGAATGAAACTTAATATAGCTACTTCTCGTAACAGCCAGGCTGAAGAGAGCTTCCAAGATCAGATTTTCGTCGAAGCCATAGAGCACTATGAGCAAGCCCTGGATATCTACAATGCTCTTGAACCTGTCACTATTACATCAGAAGAGCTGGAAGCAAACAAGATCAGGCTCTACAACAACCTTGCCATCGCCAATCAACGTGCCGGCAACTTTGAAGAATCTGTCCGTTACTATGATATGATCCTGGCAAAAGAGCCCAATAACTCTGAAGTATTGAATTTCAAATTCAACGTTTTGAACAACGATATCAGAGACGAACAGCGAGCTTTCCAAAGCCTTAAAGACTATGCAGACGCGTCCAATGACGTAAATGCTTTCATTATGCTGGCTAGCAAGTATGCAGACAGCGGTAATAATGAACAGGCTACTCTTTATTATGAGAGGGCTCTGGCAAGCAGACCGGATGCCAATACTTACAAGGCTCTGGCAAATTTCTATCGCCAGACTACTCAATGGGCAAAGTCAAATGAAATTTTGCTGCGTTTTGTGGCTACTACACCCGAACAATCTGAGATGCTGATTGCTTATCGCTTGATCGGGGATAACTATAGCAAGCTCAACAATCGCGCCAAGATGGCAGAGTACTTTGAGAAAGCCCTTGCTATCGAAGAAGACTCTCAGATTGCCCTCGCTCTCGCCAGTTATTACAATGGCTCTTCAAACTGGAACAAGGTCGTGAGCTTTGCCACTATGGCTCTGCGTGGAGCTCCCAGAAATGCCGATGCTTTACTGCTTAGAGGCAATGCCTATTATAGGTTGAACCGCTTCAACGAAGCCAGAACCGATCTTGAACTGATCAGAAACGACGCCAGACATGGAGCAAACGCCACTGCTTTGCTCAATGCCATTGCCAATAGACGTCCTTAATAAATAATTGAACAGCCAGTTGGCATAATGCTGACTGGCTGTTTTCTTTATCTATGAATTCCAAAATCAAAACAGACGGATCAATCAAGGATATCTACGGATTCAATCCGGAGACCAAGCTGGAGCGTCCTTTGATCGGGACATCCGTCCCTGCCGGCTTCCCCTCCCCTGCGACTGACTATATTGAGGGCAGTCTTGACCTCAATGAGTACCTAATCCAGCACAAAGCTTCCACCTTTTTCGTTAGAGCTGCAGGGTACTCAATGATCGATGCCGGGATTGGACCCGATGACATCCTGATCGTGGATCGAGCCCTGGAAGCTGTGCACAAGCGCATAGTGATAGCTATTGTGAATGGAGAGTTTACAGTAAAACGCCTCCGGATAGAGAATGGAGAATACTGGCTTGTTCCCGAGAATACCGATTATGAACCCCTCAAGATCGAAGAGGATTCCGCATTCACTATCTGGGGTGTTGTAACTTACGTGATTCACAAAGTCTAAACGGTTGAATGCGTGATAGAATAGTCCTTGTAATGTTTATTATTGCCCTGAGTGCAGGCTTGCCGGCTCAGGGCTTTTTTTCGAGAGAAACTATCGAACTCAATCCATCCACGCTGGATTATAAGCTTCAATACGAGAGGATTGTAGCTGGCAGTGAGATAGTAATCGCCGGAGTGGATACTCTTTCTGCTGATATGTATAGGATGGACTATCGAAATGGACGTTTGGTGCTATCGGCCCTACCGGAAACAGACATTCTTTATATCGAGTATTTAAGAATACCGCCGGGTATTGGGCAGGAACTCAGGCTTTATCAGGTGATCAATCCCGGTGACAGCATAAGGGAAGAAATATCGTCTCGCAGAAGACTCTTTGATGATCCTGATAGCAACCTTGATATATCTGGCTCTAAGACTTTTGCTCTTACTTTCTCGGACGAAAACGCCTTTGACCTGAAGCAATCTCTCTACGTTAATCTGCAAGGCAGGCTGGGCAACAACGTTAACATCTTGGCTCAGCTATCGGATAGCCAGACCAAACTCAGCCCGGAGGGAGATTCCAGAGAGCTCAGTTCACTTGATCAGGTCTTTGTAAAGATCTTTGGAAGTAACTACGAACTCGCTATGGGAGACCTCGATTGGCAAAGTGCAGCCACGCGTTTCTTTGATTATAAAACCAGTTTTGAAGGAATTAACGCAGCCTATCTGGGAGACATCAAGGCTCAGATTGGCTATAGTGCGGCCTCAGGAAAGAACGCAGCGATGCGGATTGAAATCATTGAGGGCAAACAAGGACCATATTACTTGAATTCTGCGGGCTATCAGAGCAGCTATATAGTTGTTGCAGGGAGTGAGCGTTTGTTTCTGGATGGATCACTTCTGGAGCGTGGAACGGACTATACGATCGACTATAGCGAAGGTTCTGTGATGTTTAGAAGGCTGGTTTTATCCACCAATAACATAATGGTTTATTACCAGTATTCCGATGAGAACTTCAAACAGAATATGGTATTCAATTCCTTTGAGCTTCCCTTGGGAAATCGCTGGCTATTCAAACAGAACTTCATGTACCAGGCAGACAGCTCTTCACAGCCTCTGCTCTATACATATACAGAGAGCGATCTTGATTCCCTGGCCTTAGCGGGGGATAACAACGCTTGGGGCAGTGGTATCTTTGAGGTCGATTCTGGAACGGGGGGATACATCCTGCGTTATACCTCTGATGGCATTCCTTATTACGAATATGCACCGGATGATAGTCTTGCGGGATACAATCTGATCTTTAGCTACGTGGGATACGGCAATGGAGATTACGAGCAGTTTTCGAGCGGTAAGTTCCAATACAAGGGGCAGGGACTGGGATCATGGCTGCCACAAAAGCGTTTGCTGGCACCTGTGATGAACAACCATCTCAATGCTGCTCTGTCATATCGTGGCGATAGCATCACTCTCGGAGCTGAAGCTTCATATACCAAGAGAGACCGGAATACGCTTTCAACTCTAAACGATGATGATAATAATGGGTTGGTCTTGTTTCTCCAGGGAGCTTGGAAACCGGCCAGCGACAAACTGCAACCACAGCTTGCTATGGATTATGAGAGAAGAACAGCCAATACTCATCTGGAGACACAAAGCCTCAGCCTTGCAGATGAGATAGATCTGGCTGCCATAGTAGTCGCGGATTCATTGGAGCAGGAGCAGTTCAATCTTAGCACAGCTTTGCTGTCACAAGCCGGATGGAATCCAAAGTTGGCAGTGCGTTACCGTAACGTCAAAGATAGATTTACTCAAAGAGCTCTCAGATTATCCTCATACAATCCTGCCAAAGATTGGGTACCGGAGATCAATTACCGGAGCACTGTATCTGAACAGCTTTACAAGGAGTCTGCCGAGTACACGGGTCTTTACCAATATCACAATCTTATCAGTTCATGGCAGAAGAGCATAGTACGTCTCAGGCTGGATCTATTATACAATAGGCTGGCCTTTGAGCAGCTCTCAGGAATAGCTCCTGCTATAGGGAACTCCTATCTAAAGCTCAATCCTGCTCTCACGTTCACGTATAGCAGAACCGCCTCTACCAGCCTCTCCTATCTGACAGACGAATCATACATACAAGCAAACGACTGGCAAAAGACCTCTACAAGCAGTACGATTAACCTACGACAGGTATTAAGCGGAATCCAACACAATCTCGATCTGGATTACAGCCACAGAGAAATCAATCGCCTCCTAAGTACAGAACAGGGAGAAAGCAGCTTTGATCTGATCAGGTTCAGATCCAATCATAATGTCTTGAACAATGCTGTTTCCTTTAGCTCGAACTACCAGCTCAATCAGACAGAGTTCTTTCCTCGGATCAGAGAGCTGGAATATGTAGGTTTGGGGCTTGGGTATTATGACAGCACCGGCGTCTTCCAAACCGGTGGAGACTACGACTATACCTATATCACCAGCGACCAAGGCAAGATCAGTTCAGAGCTCACTGCTCAGTTAAACCTCTTCCTCAAACCGGGTATGTATCTCAAAGACAGCCTTAGCCGACGTATCCAGAGCGATACCAGTATAAACCTGATAGAGATCACAGAGCGTCGTAATGAAGCTCTCAGCTATATCTTCTATCCAGGATATGTATATGATCCCAGCTTTACGATCTATGGTAAGCAATCCTTGGTCAACAACATTTGGATTGATCTATGGCAAAACAGACTGCTGCTCAATCTCAACTTGGATCTGGATCGCTCGCTTGACCAGCGCTACCAGGAGCTTTCCCGCAGTTACCGCCGTATTGTAGCTGGAGAGCTGAGTATCAGGCAATTACGTAGCGGAAACTACAAGCTTACCTATAGAAACGAACATGAAGACGACAGCCGTTACTTGTCTTTGATTGACATCAACGGTCTTGATCTCTTGTGGCAACGTGTTCTGAGCCCCCAAAGCTCCATCGAGACCTCTGTCAGTTACACCTTGGAAGATGGTAAGAACGCAGCTAACAACCAGAGCTATCGGGTTAATACCTACGGCTTGAGGCCATCCTTCAGGACTATCTTGAACCGTCAATACCGCGTCTCCGGGCAGTTAGGGATGCAATACAACGACCGCAGCGGCTCGGACTATCTCTCCTTCCTGCCGGAGAAACGCGATGGCTTCAGTCTCACATGGTCTCTCTCTGCCATCTACAGACTAAACAACTTCAGCAGTTTTACCCTACAATACAGCGGTAATCAGTACCCCTTGCAAGACAGCAAGCATCAACTATCATTGGAGTTCAAAGCAGAATTATGACAGATCTGATCCTAAGTCTCAGCACTTTAGACTACATACTTGTACTATTCTTCGTCTTCCTGGCCGGCCTGATTGATTCTATTGCTGGCGGAGGCGGATTGATCTCACTTCCGGCATACTGGTCTGTAGGAGTCCCTCCTCACTATGCCCTGGGAACAAACAAATTTTCTTCCTGTTTTGGGACTGTTTTTTCCACTGCCAATTACTTCCGTGCCCGGATGATTGACTTACCGGTCGCCATCCTGAGTGCTGTTTTTGCACTCCTGGGATCATGGTTGGGAGCATCTACCGCCCTCAAGCTCTCCCCCACATTCCTGAATTACCTGTTGGTTATACTAATCCCTGTGATCACAGTAGTAACTCTGATCAATAAAAGACTCGGCAATGTTGACAATAGCAGCCGGCACAAACCTCTCTACAAGCTTGCTTTGGGATCACTCGCCGGACTCGTGGTAGGCTTTTATGATGGCTTCTTTGGCCCCGGTACCGGCACCTTCCTGATCATCATCTACTCCGCATTATTGCATTATGACTTTGTAAAAGCCAATGGAAATACCAAGGTAGTCAATCTTGCCAGCAATATTGCAGCTCTCACGACTTTCTGGATAGCCGGCAAAATCTACTTCCCGTTGGCAATCCCCGCTGCTGTATGTGGTATCTCCGGCAATATCCTGGGCTCCAAGCTGGTAATCCTGAGAGGAAACAAGCTGATCCGCGAAATCTTCTTCGTTGCTCTGATCTTGCTCTTTGCCAGGGTAATCTACAATCTCTTCACCAGTTAAGACATTGTGATTGACATCAATTGCCAAGCTTGAATTATTGACACTATGGATAAAGACGATCTGATTTTTGGCGGGGACTTTTTCGATCTCGAATCAGAAGAAGACGCCAGCACACAAAAGCTTGAGCTTCGCGAGGGAGAACTTCGCGAAGTTGCAGTCCTATTTGCTGATATCAGAGGATTCAGCAGCATATCAAACCTCTTTGATGCTGAGACCATCCACAAGAAGATGGATGAGATAATGAAGATATTCACCCGTTGCATCGTCTTCTACGGCGGCGTTGTGGACAAATACATGGGCGATGGAATCATGGCTCTCTTCGGTGCGCGAAAAGCCACGGAGCAAGATACAGAACGCGCTATCCACGCGGCAATCAAGATGCAACAACAGCTTCAGCTTTACAACTCCCTGCTCTCCCGTCAACCCGGCTTTGAGACACTCGAGCTTGGCCTCAGAATCGGTATAAACACCGGCTTGGTAAGTGTCGGTTCCATAGGTGAACAACGTGGAGATGAATATACAGTCTATGGACCAGAAGTGAATCTGGGCTCCCGGATGGAATCCAATGCTCCTGTAAACCGCATTATGATGCCCTTGGGCACCAAGAAACTGGTAGATCGCATCTTCGATTTTGACCACAATGGCCCCGTTACTGTCAAAGGCTTTTCCGCGCCCATCGACACTTGGTTGGTAATCGGTCCAAAGCAAGATAGCTCCCTGCACCGCCGCAATCAAGAGATCCGCTACATAGGCCGCGAAACAGAGCTTGAATTTCTCAAATCCGTCTTCAATAACTCAATGGCAGAGAGCTTCGGCAAGCGCGAAGACAAGATCTCCTGCGTATCAATAATGGGAGAAGCCGGACTTGGAAAGACACGTCTGGTTTACGAATTTGAACGGGCACACGATGAGCAAATACGAGCCCTGCATGGTGCTTGCAGCGCAGTGATTCCCTCACCGCTCAATCTCTTTATCAGCATGTTTGAAAGCCTCTTCCGCATTCAGGTCAATGAAGCCATGGAAATCAAGAAACGCAAGTTTGAAGAGGCGATGACTCGCCTTAGAGCAAAGGCAAATCCTGATCAACTGGAGATATTGTCAGACGTCCAACCCCTGATCGCATTCCTACTGGAGATCAAGTATCCGGATGAACGCCTCAGGCAAAGCGGAGCAGATCTGCTAAGCCATCTTTCCGGTGCAATCGAGCGCTTTCTGATCGTCGTAATCAATCTCTATTCCGACCGGGATCACTTGATAGTAATCATCCTGGACGATCTGCATTGGATTGACGATGCATCCTCAAATGTACTGGAGAATCTGCTCAATACCATCTCCCGGGATTACAGCCTTTCACGCCTCTTTTTTATAATGATGCACCGCCCGGATTACAGCGTTCCGTCTTTCTTAAACCTCTTGATGAACCACCTGGAGCTCAGGCTCAAGCCTCTCTCGGGTGAAGACATCTCACAGCTCATCCATGAGTTTACCAAAGGCCTGGATATCTCTGAGGATACCATGCAAAAGGTCGTAGAACTCTCCGAAGGCAATCCGTTCTTCCTGGAAGAATGGTGCAATTACATCGATGATCTGCCAAAGGATAACCTCAAAGACTTCCCTGTCCCGGTCAGCCTACATTCCATGATTCTCACCCGTCTGGACAAGCTGGGACCTCAGCTTAGACTGCTCCTGCACAAGGCATCTGTTATCGGCCAGGATTTCTTTGTCGATATCCTCAAAATTGTCGAGAAACGCCTGCGTGAAAGCGATGCCATCGATGATACTCTCAGCCGATTGGAGGAGCAATCCCTGATTCTGAAAATGGTGGATTACGAACTCAAAGGCTATTCTTTCAAGCATATCACTACCCGTGAAGTCGCCTATCAGACCCTATTGTGGGAAAACCGTAAAATGCTTCATCAGATCACGGGCGAAGCCATAGAAGAGCTCTTTGCAGATCGTCTCGATGAATTCCTCTTTACCCTCTCCGAGCATTTCACCAAAGCTGAATTGCCGCAGAAGGCTATCCCCTACCTGCGTAAAGCCGCCGAATTTGCCTCCAAAGTCTATAACAATCGCCAAGCATTGGAGCTATATAATAAACTGCTCAATCTCATCGGAGAGACTGACCCGGAGCAAAGAATGGATATACGTTTTAAGGTTGCCGAAATTCAATGGATGACAGGTAACTGGAAAGATGCCATCCCGGCTGTGGAAGATATTCTGGCAAAGACAAGCAATCGAGAGCTGATCTTTGAAGCACACCGCTTCCTGGGCATTGCCGCCTTTTACAAATCGGATATCGATCGAGCTCATGAACAATTCACTGCCTGCCTTTCACTCGCCACCGAGCTTGGTAACCAACGCTTGATCTGCGTTGCCACCAGTAATATGGGCAATTGGTATTTCCAGACCAAAGATTATGCCAAGGCTAAGGAACTCCAGATTCAGAGCCTGGAACTGGCACGCGCCATCAACGATACCCAGCGTCAAGCCAAGACACTATCCAATATTGGCCTGATCAGCATAGTGGAAAAAGATCTCTCTTACGCCGAGAAGTGTTTTGAAGAATCCCTCGAGATAGCTGTCTCAAACCGCTTTATGAAGGAAGAATCCATCGCCTTGGGCAATCTGGGCTATGCCAAGATTGTGCAGGATCAGTTGGATGATGCCATTCCTTTCCTGGAGCGTAAACTCAGCCTCGCCCAGACTATGAATGACAAACTGGAGCTACTCAAAGCCCTCGGGAACCTTGGTAATATCTACAATGCCAAAGGTGACAAAGATAAAGCACTCCACTACTATTTCCAAATCCGCGATATCCGGATCTATCTCGAAGATGAAGATGGTCTTGCCCGGGTGAACAAAGAAATAGCAGAACTGGAAAAGAGAACTTAGCGACCCTCCCCCCTCTCTTTCAATAGTAGTCTCGTAACACACTGCAGGACAGCTCTATCATGCCTGTTCATGCAGGATTCAAGCAGGATAGAAGCAGGCTACATGCATCCAATCAAGCAGGGAGCATTAGCCTCTCTTGGAGCAAGCACCTGTCCAAGATCTGAATAGCAGCTGAGAATCTGCTGTCCCACAGGGGATTCACAGGAGATTCACAGGGGCTGCTCAGGTGGGTGCTTTGAGGGAGCTTAATCACTGACCAATGATAGATAGCTATACCCGTACAAATGAAAAGTAATTGTTAGGCATAGCATTACTTCTAATACTCTGTCTTTTATCATCTTAGACTATTCCACCAAAATGAATATGAAAAATAATGCTTCTTTGGAAACAAAATCCGGCAATTTGGAAACCATAATATAGTAGAAGATAGAAATAAGAGGATTAAAAAATGAAAGCAAGAT
>CAYSSP010000017.1:0-67535 GCA_964433815.1 uncultured Candidatus Cloacimonadota bacterium | reverse complement strand
TGCAAGATACTACCTCCAACCTCCTACTTTCTCGTTATTATGTGCAAAGGTCTTATATAGGGCAGTCGGATGATGGATGTTCATGCAGGATTCAAGCAGGATGGATGCAGGATAGAAGCAACCTGTCAAGGAGGAAGGCTTAGCCGATCTGGTCGAATGGGATGGTTTTCTTGTGCGGGAGACTCTGCAATTGGGTGATGCTGCGTTCCGTGCAGAGGCGTAATTGCTCCAGAGTGCTGTTGTTATCTATTATAATATCAACCTGTTTGAGTTTCTGAGAGTCGTCAATCTGGCTATCTATGCGTTTTTGAATGTCCTCACGATCGAGAGAATCGCGCTGCATCAAGCGTTTGAAGCGCAATTGGGGAGAGGCGGTAACCAGGATAATATAATCGAAACAAGCATTGAGCTTAGCTTCGAAGAGGAGCGGTACCTCAAAAAAGATGATATCATCAGTTGAACTATCAACTTCGATGGCAAAGTCACGCAGGACAAGAGGATGGATCAGAGCATTGAGGAAGCTTAGTTCGTCGGGATTATTAAAAACAATGGAGGCAATCCTGGCTCTATCCGGTTTTCCGTCGATAACGACGTCTGCGCCCCAGCGAGCCATCAATGAGAGCATCGCCTCCGGGCTTTCAAGCTTGTTTTTGGCAATCTCGTCTGCCGATATCACGCGATAGCCTTTTTCTCTGATCAGAGCGCTAACGCTTGACTTACCGCTGCCGATATTGCCGGTAATTCCGATGATGAGTGGACGGTTATCTTGAGGCATCTGCAATGATCTGTACCAGTTCTTCAAAGGCTACTCCGCTTTGGAGCTTGCCATTATGTGCTACGGAAATCTTACCGGTTTGCTCGGAAACGATGATGGCAATAGCGTCGCTTAGTTCGGAGATCCCGATGCCGGCTTGATGACGGGTTCCGTATTTACGGACGTATTCGGGATTCTTGGTGAGAGGTAAAACGACTTTTGCCGCTTGGATGCGGTTTTGGCGGATGATGATCGCGCCGTCGTGCAGAATGGATCGGGTGTTGAAGATGGTCAGGATCAGCCGCGTTGATATTGCCGAATCAATTGGTTCACCGCTGTTGATATACTCATTGAGCCGGCGTTTGTTTTCCAATACGATCAAAGCTCCGATCTTGCGAAAAGACATCGAGGAAATGGCATCGATCAGGGCAGTGTATTGAGAACCGCTCTCCTTCTTTTTGAAGGCAGCGCCGAGTTCTTTGGACAGATTGAGCCTTGCCAGCATGGAGCGAAGCTCCGGCTGAAAGAGGATCACAACTGCCAAGATCCAGAAATTGCGGACTGCGCTGAGCACGGAACTGAGCATCTTGAGATTGAATAGCACTGCCAGGAAGTAACTGATGACCAAAAAGACCAGTCCCCAGAGTACCTGGTGTGCTCCGGAGCGTTTGACGATCATCAATGCCTGGTAGATCAAAAAAGCGATCACCAGGATATCAACGATATCAGTAAAGCGAGGGATTAAGAAATCCATTGTGCCTCATTGTAAATGGCTGAATAAGTCTCGATGAATTGGTAACTGGCTTTGACATCGTGCACTCTTACGATGGATACGCCTGATGTGATTGCCGCCACTACGGCTGCCAGGCTACCACCGAGTCTCTGATCCGGTGCAGAGGGATTCACAGCGTCTATAAAGCGTTTGCGGCTGGCTCCGAGTAAGATGGGCAGCTCAAAACGTGAAAATGCATCGAGATTCCTTAGGATGGATAGATTATGTGAAAGATGTTTGCCAAAACCAATTCCGGGATCGAGGATGATCTTTGAGATGCCTTTGCGATTACAATACGCGATACGCTCCGAAAAGAAATCCAGCAAGTCCTTGCCCAGATCATCGTAATGAGGATTATTCTGCATATTCTCAGGCTCTCCCTGCATATGCATCAGAATAACCGTAATATCGGGATTACCGGAGAGCAGCTCGGCCATCTGAGGGTCATAGCGCAGAGCGGAGATATCATTTATAATGTCTGCACCGGCTTCGATGGCTGCAGCAGCGACCGGAGATTTACGGGTATCTATCGAAAGGGGAAGATCCGGATATTCTGCCCTCAAAGCCTTGGTGATCGGGATTATTCGTGCCAGTTCGGTGGCTTCGTCTATGGGCTTGGCTCCCGGTCGGGTGGATTCGGCACCCAGATCGAGCATTGCCGCTCCGTCCGAGATCATTTGCCGGGCATGTTCCAGAGCCTTTTGAGGATCGAGGTATTTACCGCCATCCGAGAAAGAATCTTCGGTGAGATTGAGTATGCCCATAATGACTGGTTTGATCAGCTTCATCTGTTCCTCGGCACAAATCTGAATTTGATGCGATAGACCTGATCGGGATTGAATCTGCCCAGAAAGCGGAACTGCCAGCTTCTGAGAGCTATAAGGGTTGCTTCGTAGTGGTCTCGGGTGCTATAAGTAATGGTCTGGATGGTTTCCATCCTGATACGGCCTTCACGATTGAGTTTAAAGCTAAGCTCCAAAAGCCCAAAATCTGTTTCCCGAACACTGGGCAGAGGCGTGCGGATGGCTTCTATTCCATCGCCAAAGAGTTCGTATCCATCGCCTGATCCTGTCCCTGCTCCATTGGTATTGCCAGGGATACGGCGTCCACGATCCGGGATGGCGGGGCTTGAAGGGGCCAAGTCTGCTACGTTGGTGGAGGGGGCAGGATTTTGTACCAGTTCTTCTCTGGTGGGCAAGGAAGGGGTGGGGCTGGGTATTGATGGCGCTACCGGAGCCGGACTATCAGTTACAGGCAAGGTAGTAGTCGTATTAGGATCAATAGTGTTTTCGATGTCTTCGGGCAGACCTTCGCTGGCTGATGAGGCAGGCTCGTCTTCCGTAACGAGAGGCTCCGCTCCCCAATCAAAGCTATGCCAGATATCTCGGCTGATGGGGTTTATTGTCATCAGAGCCAGAATAATCAGAATCAGCAGATGAATTACGGCTGATTGAGCATAAGGTGAACGGAACATTCTGGCGAAGATGGGCTTCATTGTGATTTGCCGGTCCTTTCAGTGGCTACGAATATCTTTTCAAAACCTGTAAGCCGGATCACATCCATCACATTGATCAGGGATTGCAGATCAGTGGTCTTCTCGGCCGATAAACGGACTACCTGTTCATTACTCTCAAACAGCTCTTCGAGGGCCAGTTCCAAGCCTTTGAGGTTGTAGTTCTTACCGTCCAGCAATATGTTTTGTTCATCCCGATATACTATGTGTATGGTGAGATTAGTCATACGGCTGGCACTCACTGATCCGGGGAGTTTAACCGGCAAGCCTGTCTGCGAAGTGAAATTTGAGGCAATCAACAGAAAGATGAGGAGCAGGAAGATAACATCGGTCATGGAAATCAGCATTGTGGAACTGATCTTTTGTTTGGAAGTCTGTATCTTCACCGATTACCTGCCTAATTCATTGTTTTGATCCGTATCATGTGGGATACGGTGTGATCCTGCATTTCCTTGGCCATGTTTTCCAGGTGTTGCACCAAGTCGTTGTAAAAGATAATCGCGATGATTCCGACAATCAGTCCACCAACGGTTGTGAGCAGAGCTTCCCAGATACCCCCGGCGAGGATGGAAATATCTATGCCGCTTTGGTTTTGGCCCTGAATGTTCATAAAGACTCGCACCATACCCATCACAGTGCCCAAGAAGCCTATCAGAGGGGCTACAGCGGCAAAGGTTGAGAGCCAGCCCATTCCTTTTTCCAGCTTATGCATTTCCATGATTGCGGCGTTTTCCAAGCTTTCCTTTTGCAGGATCTCATCGGACAGATTCTCGTTGTAAAGCTTGCCGAGGATCTGGCAGAGTGGTGTTTCTTCTCCGTAGATTCTCAGGACGCTTTTAATGCTATCGAGCTTGTCCTGCGATTGCAGGGCATTCAGGAGCTTGTCATTTTGCTTTCTGGCCTTGGACAGAGTGCGGTATTTCTCGATCACAAGCGCTATTACAACGAATGAGATAGCCAGCAGTACCCACATCAGTATGCCGCCCTTGACGAAGAGAGAGAAGATCGACATAGTACTCCAATCAAAACATAAGCTCGGATCTGCATCCGAGCTTATGTCAGTGTATATTAGTTAGTTATTATTACTCTGTGCATTACGGTGATCAACCGTGTTGCTTTTGGAAGTTTCTCATGAATTCTGCCAGTGCGTGGGCAGCAGGCAGGGGAAGAGAATTGTAAGTGGAAGCGCGGCAACCGCCGACATCGCGGTGACCCTTGAGACCAATCATACCTTCTTTTTTAGCTTCGCCGATAAAGAGAGCTTCGAGTTCTTCACTGGGAAGTCTGAAGGTGATATTCATCAGGGAGCGGTCTTCTTTATCGACTGTGCCTTTGTAGAAGCCTTCTGAGGCGTCGATGGCATCATAAATGTAACCGGCTTTGACTTCGTTGTTGGTCTGGATCATCTTGAGTCCGCCGAAGCTTTCGATCCAATTGAGCACAAGGCCGATCATATAGATGCCGAAAGTGGGCGGCGTGTTGTACATCGAGCCATTCTTGGCATGGATGTTGTAATCAAGCATTGTGGGAAGATTGGAATTCACATGCTCGAGCAGGTCTTTTTTGATGATTACAACAACTACTCCGGAAGGACCAACGTTCTTTTGGGCACCGGCATAGATCATCGAGTATTTTTGTACATCAATCGGCTTGCTCATGAAGTTTGAGGACATATCGGCGATCAGCGGTACGTTGGCAGGAACTGAAGGATCGGTCTTCCATTCTGTACCAAAGATCGTGTTGTTGTTGGTAATATGCAGATAGGAAGGGTTGTCCGAGAGATTCCATGTCTTCGGAATATAACAGAAATTTCTGTCTTCCGAGCTAGCTGCGACGTGTACTGTCTTGCCGATCTTCTTGGCTTCGGAAATGGCTTTCTTTGACCATTGACCGGTGTTGATGTAGTTTGCTTCCTTACCGTCCAGAGCAAAGCTCATTGGCACCATAAGGAATTGCATACTGGCTCCGCCTTGAAGGAAAAGCACTTCATAATCATCGCCAAGATTGTAGATTCTCTTCACAGAAGCATAAGTGGCGTCGATAATGGCTTGATATTCCTTGCTGCGATGGCTCATTTCCATCACGGAAAGTCCCATACCCTTGTAGTTAAAGAAATCGGCTTGAGCCTCTCTCAATACTTCTTCGGGCAGTACTGCCGGACCGGCGTTGAAATTATGGATGCGTTCCATAATAATCCTCCTGGATGTATTTTGTTTTAATGGTACAAGGAAAACCGATGTCGTCTTTTCAGGCAAGGAATTTTTTAAGTTTCAGATTTATATTGACGTAAAGAGGGATTTCCCTAGTTTGCAATCTGGAAATAATCATATGATACACAAGATATTGAATAAGCATAAAGTCGTTTTAGCCTCAGAATCTCCCAGGAGGAAGCAGCTTCTGGAGATGATGGGGCTTAAGCCATTGGTGATTCCTGCTCATATCGCAGAACCAATCACCAACGAACGCCCATATAAACAAGCAATCAACCATGCCAGAAACAAAGCTGCAAAAGTGGCATGCTCCTTCACTCCGGATACAATTGTGGTGGGTTCGGATACCATAGTAGTATTGGATCAGCATATTCTTGGAAAACCAGCGGATGCGAAACAGGCTGTGGAGTATCTTAAGCTACTCTCTGGCAAAGAGCATTACGTTTATACGGCAATCTGCATCATCTGGAACAATCGCAACCTGTGCAGATATGAGCGAACCAAGGTGAGCTTTTGCGAATTGAATGAACAAGAGATCGAGGAGTATATCAAGACCGGTGAACCCTTTGACAAAGCAGGAGCTTATGGTATTCAAGGCTATGGCGCTCAGTTTATCAGGGAAGTAAGGGGTTGCTACTTTAACGTTATGGGTTTTCCCCTGCAGCTCTTTTACCGATGCTTGAAGGAAATGGCTTCAGATGAATAAAATCCTGCTCAAGAGCGGAGGTTTCTACGGCAAAAAGGGCATCAATGCCGTATTGGTGGAGCATGGGAAAATAACTGCTTTGTTTGATTCCGGCGACACCTTGCCCCAAGATTGCCGTGTAATCGATCTCGGGAATAGCTGGGTCTATCCGGGATTTGTGGATACTCATACTCATAGCTTTGAGGGAGGGCTTTACAGCGGAGGAGTTGACCTTACACATGCCAAGTCTATCTCTGAGGTACTCGAGCTGATCAAAGCCGGAACGGAGTCTTTAGCAATCGGAGAGAATCTCTTTGTCTGGCGATTTGATGAGAATAGGATAATAGGACATAGATTTCCGACCATCGCCGAGCTGGATAGCATCAGCACTGAACACAACATACTGCTGCGTAGAATTGATGGACACAGCGTAATCCTGAATAGCAGAGCCAGAGCCAGGATCTCCGGACTATCCTCCGGTGAAGAGGTTTTACGGGGAAAAGATAACGATATTGCCATGCATTGGTTTCATGGAAGCTGCAGCGAAGAGACGATAATAAAAGCTTATCACAAGTCTGCAGAAATCGGTCTGAGAGGTGGGTTTTCCGGGCTTCACACTATGATAGGCGATGCAGATTTCAGCAATACACATTATGCCTTGATCCGGGATCGCTTGGATAAGTTCATGGTGAACTACTGTCTCTATCCGCAGAGTTTTAGCATAGACAGCGCCCTGGAATTGGGGGCAGATAGAATCGGAGGTTGTATTCTGGCAGATGGGTCTATAGGTTCTCATACTGCAGCGCTTTCACAGCCTTATCATGGTTCTGTTAGCAGCGGTATTCTCTATCATGACGATGATTTTTGGATTCAGTTTGTCGAGCGGGCTCAAGCACATAATCTAAATGTAGCCGTACACTGCATTGGCGACCGAGCTATCAAGCAGATAAATGACTCGTATCTCAAGGCAAAGAACCCTTCCGGATATAGCTTTAGACATCAGTTAATCCATTGTGAGCTGTGTACGGAAGAACTGATCAGGGAGATATCCGATAGCGGAGCAGCAGCAGTTATGCAGCCGGCTTTTGACAGGTATTGGGGCGGTGATGACGATCTCTATGATAGGGAGCTTGGCAGATCGAGAATGCTGCAGATGAATCGCTTTAGGAGCTTGTCAGATAATGGGATCAGGCTATGTTTCGGGTCAGACTGGTATATTACGGAATTGGACGCTATCAAGGGGATACATTCTGCGGTCAATCATAAAAATCCAGCCGAAAGGATCAGTATAAGTGAAGCGATTGATGCTTACACGATTAATGCTGCCTGGCTGGCAGGTGAAGATGAACTGAGGGGTTCGATTGACAAGGGTAAGTATGCTGATTTTACGGTGCTAAACCGTGAATTGCGGGATGGCTTTGAAATTGATGATATACAAGTGGTCAAGGTGATTAAAATGGGAGATATTGTATATGACGGTGATGCCGTTTAAACCTGATCACGAGGAGCTCGGGAGGATAATCCGGCATGAGATGGATCTGCATCCCCAAAGCAGATTGATAGATCTTTACAAATTGATCTATCAGGCAGTTTATGGAGCAACTCACATCAGAGCTAATTTCCTGGAGTTTACTGATTATCTAGATATCGAGCTGAAATCAATGCGAAAGGATTACTATCCATTGGTCCAAGATATCGGGTGTATGAAGGGATTTCTTCGGATCAGCTTGACATGCCTGAAGTCTCTTTATGGAGCTAATAGGATAGCAGCAAGGGACAGCCTTTGTGAATTGATCTTCGCTTCCAGAACGGGCGGGGAAATCAATCATGAAGAGTGGAAGGCGTATTGGGGGGAGATTCAAGAGCAGGTATTGGAGCACATGGATCACACAGAAGAGGAACTGATACTACTCCAATATACGCTTGACAATGCCTTTATTCCTCATCATTCCGATCCCTTTAGGACAGCTTATCATCCTCATTACAGGATTATTCACCATAGCTTTATGGACGAAATCAGGGAGTTGTTTCCAGGATATAACTTGGAGAAGAGTTTATGACAGATACAAGAGTCAGATTTGCACCCAGCCCTACAGGATATCTGCATATCGGTGGATTACGTACAGCTCTGTACGACTATCTTTTTGCCAGAGCAACCGGTGGTAAGTTTATCCTCCGAATAGAGGATACCGACAGAAACAGGCTGGTAGAAGACGCTACAGATAAATTGATCCAATCCTTAAATAGAATGGGAATTGAGATAGATGAAGGACCCGGAATCGGGGGCGATTACGGGCCGTATATACAATCTGAAAGACTGGAGCTATACCATAGAGAAGCTCAACGTTTGGTTGATTCCGGACACGCATATTACTGTTTCTGCAGCTCTGAAACACTTACTGCTATGCGTGAGGAACAACAGAAGAAGGGTGAATTTGTTAAGTATGACAGACGCTGCTCTCATCTGAGCCCCGAGCTTGTGAAGGAAAAGCTGGCTAGTGGCGAGAGTCACGTGCTCAGGCTTCGTATGCCTGATGATCGGAAGTTCCGTTTCAACGACCTGATTCGCGGAGATGTTGAGATGGATTCCTCCCAGTCTGATGACCAGGTTATTATCAAGTCAGACGGATTCCCAACCTATCATCTGGCAGCGGTTGTTGACGATCATTATATGAAAATCAGTCATGTGATCCGGGGAGAAGAATGGCTATCCAGTACTCCGAAACACATCTGGCTCTACGAGTGTCTGGGCTGGGAAGCTCCCTTATGGGTACATCTTCCCTTGATCCTCAATACTGATAGGTCTAAACTGAGCAAACGCATGAACGATGTGTCCGTAGATTCTTATCTGGAAAAGGGATATCTCAAGGAAGCCTTGATAAACTTCATTGCTCTGCTTGGCTGGCATTCTGCTGATGACAGAGAGATCTATTGCCTTCAAGAGCTCTGTGAAGTGTTTAGTCTGGATAGAGTCAATAAGGCTGGAGCAGTCTTTGATCTTACCAAGCTGGATTGGATGAATGGTCAGTACCTGAGGCAGTTGGATCTTGATCTTTTGATAGACAGGGCTTTGCCTTTCTTTGAATCAAAGGGCTACACTTTGGATCACAGCGATAGATCCAGGTTGATGCTATCCACTGCCAGGGAGAGATCTACTCTATTGCCCGACTTGGTTGACTATTGTGAGATGTTCTTGCAGTTTGCTACTCTTGAAGGAGCAGACTTGGAGATGATCAATAGCGAGTCATCACAAGCTGTGCTCAAAACCCTGCTGCAGTTGTTATATGATCATGATCCGCAAAGTGTTGACGAGCTCAATGACATGATCGCTAAGATACAAACTGAGCTCTCCATCAAAGGTAAGTTGCTTTATACCCCGATCAGGCTTGCATTGATCAGGCAAGCCCATGGTCCTGATATCTTCAGTATCTATGCAATTCTTGGCAGAGCAGAAGCGCTGAGACGCTTGCAGGCTTCAATCAATTAGAAAAGGTGAACATAATTGGAAGAATCACTATCAGCAGGCAGAAACAAGGTTAGATTGATCGCCGAGGGTATCATAAAGATATTCTTCGGAGCTTGGAACGGGATACAGGTCTTTTTCTATCCGACCCTGATACTGTATTTGTTGGATAGTGTGAGTCTGGTTTATTGGTTTTCCAGTTTGCTTACCATTAAGCAGTATCATATGCCGCTGTCATTATTCCTTTTGATCCTGTTTTACATGGGATTTCTGATAGCAAAGTTTTACAGCTTTAGTCTCGAACGACGCGATCCGGTACTCCGCAGAAATGATCTCGTTCGTTTCTTGTTGGAGCTACACAAGGGCCTGCTATTGATCCTGTTTGTGGCAATTATGGTCTTTGTCTTGTCTTCATTCTTGAGCTATTTCTACCAGATTCAAGTACCTCAGAAGAGGATTTATGCTCATTTATTCCAGTATATCTCTCTAACTCTGATGATGTTTTATTATATCCAGAGCGTCTGGACAAGGCCTTTTAAGAACAGGAATATCAGCTTCAGCCGTTGTGTAGATTATATGATCTTATATGCCAGAAAGAATGTCGGAACAGTGTTAAAATTCACCGGCTTCATTGCTCTTGTAATCTTGAGCACGGTCAAGTTGTATCATCTTTTATTTACCTATGCTGTTAACCCCCTGATAGATGTTGTATCGTCATCCTGGGGAATTGATCTCAGGCTAAAACTGGTCGATGCCAGTAGCAGTTTTGATGACTTGTACAATATGTTGATGATTGTGATCTCATTCTTTATCTCAAATCTGCTTTTTTATCCTATAGTAGCTTTGGGGCAGTATCTGATAAACCGATTCCATCCGATCAAACTGAAGGTGCCCAATGCCCAGACACAAACGCAGGACAGCTAAAACCAACAAAAAGTCCATATGGATACTCGTTTTACTCGCCATCCCGGTGATAGCTTTTATCTGGTGGCTTAGTACTTATAGACCCGCAGATGACAACGAACCTGTAGTTCCTGTGGATCAAGAGCTTGTTGAACAGGAAAGCACCAGGATAGCCGGGGTAGATTATCTTGATACCGCTATCAAAGAAGCAGCCTATAAGCTTCAAATCCCAGATTCTGCCGTGAAGAAACGCAGTGCAGACGGTAAGACAATCTATATGCTGCCGATTAACCGCAGAGACATTGATCTTACTTTTGCAAACATCATTGTCAAAGGGCAAGTTGAGCTCGTGGGCGGCAAACTGGACAGAGGCTCTGAGACCGGATCAAGACAAGTGCTGGTCTTTAGCCATTCCGAGCTGGACAAAAAATACCAAGTAGAGCTTTATTACGATTCATCTCCCTATGAGAACAGAGTGACGGGGAAAAGTATAGCGATAGTCATTGACGATTTTGGTACAATAGGCGGAGACTTGCTCGATGGATTCTTCGAGCTGGATAAAGCAGTTTCATTTGCAATCCTTCCTTTTCAAACTAACAGCGTTTCAACTATGAACAGAGCCCGACAGCAGAACAGAGAGACCCTTATTCACGTCCCTATGGAGCCTATCGGGTATCCAGCTGTTGATCCGGGTCCGGAAGCTATCCTCGTCCAGATGTCTCCCTCGGAGATAGAGCGTAGTATCAATAGATTCATCAACCACCTGCCTCACTGCAAGGGCGTAAATAACCACATGGGCAGTCTTGCCACTACCGAAGAAAATGTGATGGCTGTGGTAATGAATGTATTGAAAGAGAAGGGATTGTACTTCCTAGATAGTAGAACTTCAAATGTATCTGTGGCCTATCAGGTCGCCCAGAAAGCTCATATTCCGGCTTTCCAAAACAAGATATTCCTGGATTCTCCGGACGTAAGCGATGCAACGTTTGAGACTAAGTTTAACCAGATCATAGCAATGTCGCAGAGCAATCCCAATCTGATTGCCATCACACACTGTCATAATGAAGCCAAGCTGCGCTACATACAGAGATTTGTTACAAGATTAAAGCAAGCCGGCTTTACACTAGTACCATTATCAAAACTCGGTCAACATAATAGCCCAAGCATCATTTAGGAGTATTATGGGTTTCTTCAAAGCAATTCTTCTGGGAATAATCCAAGGACTAGCGGAGTTCTTACCTATCAGCAGCTCCGGACATCTCAAGCTGGCGCAGTACTTCATGCATACCGAAGAAGCGGCCGGATCGGCATTTGACATATTTTTGCATCTTGGAACTCTGGTAGCAGTGCTTATTTACTTTCGCAAAGAGCTTTGGGCTCTCGCCATCTCTCTCTTTAAATGGAAGAACAATCTGGATAACCAAGTCCACTATCATAATAGACTTTGGATTCTCTATCTGGGAATCTCCACAGCCATGACTCTGGTATTCTACCTGATTTTTCAGGATTGGCTGGACAAGCTCTTTGATAAGCCAAATCCACTCATCATTGCCCTGATGCTCAGCATAACAGGTTTGGTAGTTTTTATCTCTGATAAGGTCAAGAATTGCCGGATACCTGCTTTTTCCATGGGTTTCATTCGCAGCGTCATCATCGGACTGGGGCAGGGAATTGCTATTATTCCCGGCATATCCAGATCCGGTACAACCATAGCTGTCTCATTATTCTGTGGGATCAAGCGCAAAGACGCAGCCAGATATTCTTTTTTGCTCAGCATCCCTGCCATCCTGGGAGCAAACCTGAAGGAGCTAAGCTCTTTCAAAGAGCTGCACTCCTCAGAGCTTGTAGTCTATCTCGCAGGATTCTTCAGTGCAGCCATTGTGGGATACGCTGTGATCTCGCTCCTAATCTCGTTCATACAGAATAGCAAACTGAAGTACTTCTCCTATTATTGCTGGGCCTTGGCTCTGGTTACCGTACTGCTTGTAGCTTTATGACGGCTTCTACCGATCCCTTGTCCAAGATCAAGATAGGTGACTCCTTTCTGATTCACGGTGCAGACATCTATCTGGCAAATCAGTATAGCAACAAGATCAGAGCGAAGCTACAGGCCAAAGAAGATCTGGAACTTATTATTGTCTATGCGGATGAGACTAAAAGCGCTGCCTTGAATGATCACTTGGATAGTATGAGTCTTTTTTCCACATCCAAACTGATATTGATCAAATCTGCCGACAAATTCCTAAAACGTGAGCTGGATACGCTAGCGTCTTACTTTAGCCAACCCTTGGACAATCAATCAGTGGTCATAATGGCAGAGAAGATTGATGGACGCTTGAGTTCGTGGAAGACGATTAAAGAAGCCTGTACTACAATCCAATGTGATCCACCCAGATATGCCGGAGATATGAAGACATGGCTGCAAACGGAACTAAAAGCCAACTCCAAGACGATGAATACCAAAGCTATCGAAGCCTTTCTGGGGCGTATCGAGCTTGATTACGGGACAGCCGATAATGAACTGCAAAAGCTTGTCTTGCTTTCTTATGGAAGATCTGAGATAACTGATGAAGACGTCACCAGAAGCCTTGGTTCTACGAGATCCTCTGCACAATCTGAGATTCACAGGGCTCTTGGCAAGCGCAATCTTGAGCAATCATTGGCTTTGCTCGAGAAGATGCTATCATCCGATTGGGAACATCTGCAGATCGTTTACCTATTGCAGAGGTTTTATACCTCAATCCGCAAGATACAGCTGTTACGAAGCAAGAATATCTCTGCCTCAGAGATTGCTGCAAAGCACGTTCCTGAACTATACCAATCCCAGCGAAAAGAGTTTGTAGATTTCGCAGGCAACTATTCCCTCAGCTCACTCGAAAAGGTCTTTGACACACTCCTGGAGCTGGATTGGCTACTCAAATCCTCTCCGGCAGATCCCACGCTTCTACTTGAACTATCCATGATCAGGATCATTCAAAGTTGATGCCATCCAGCGGAATTCTGCTCCATATCACAAGCCTTCCCGGTCAATACGGGATTGGCGATTTTGGACCTAATTCCTACGAATTTGTCGATTATCTCAAAAGTGAATCACATAAATACTGGCAGATTCTCCCATTATCCCATTGCGGTTATGGAAACTCACCCTACAATCCTATATCGGCCTTCGCGATCGATCCTCACTTTGTAAGTCCGGAAAAGCTCCTTGAAGCCGGCTTGATAGAGCCAGGTGATCTTGCCAAGGCTACTTTGGATGTTGGTGAGAGCGTCAGCTATCCCAAAGTGCAGATCACCAAAGCAAAGCTGTGGGAAAAGGCTCTTGGCAAGTATCTGAAGATCAGATCAAGCAAAACTATCCTAAGCGATTTAGATCCCTCCCTAATACCTTATGTATGCTTCAGATATCTAAGCGACATCTTTCACAGCACTGCCTGGTATGAATGGCCCGAAAACTACCGGTATTTCTCTATGGATATCTTCGACGAAGTTCTGCTCAAAGATCGCGAATCAATCGCATCAATAGCGGCGCAACAGCAGATACTCAGGGATCAATACAAGCAGCTCAAAGACTATGCCAATCAAAATCAGATCAGTATTATTGGCGATATGCCCCTGTATCTGTCCTATGACAGCGCTGAGCTATGGGCCTACCAAGATATCTTCAAGCTGGATAATAACGGCAAGCGGATAAGTCTGGCGGGAGTACCGCCTGATGCCTTTTCAACAGAAGGTCAGCTTTGGGGAAATCCCATCTACAGATGGGACAGAATGAGGGAGACCGGCTTCAGTTTCTTTCTGGATCGGATCGGGCACGCTTTGCAACTTTACGACATTCTGCGTCTTGACCACTTTATCGGATTGGTAAACTATTGGGAAGTGCCCGGAGATGCCGTAAATGCGATTGATGGCTCTTGGGAAAAAGCCCTGCCCGAGGATTTCTTTGCCAAGCTCTTGAGCAAGTATCCGGTTGATCGGTTTATCGCAGAAGACTTGGGAATATTGAATGAGCAAGTCTGTCACTTTAGAGATTCCAATGGTTTTTCCGGGATGATCGTCCTGCAGTTCTGCTTTGAGGAATCCATCCCTGAGCCCCAATTCTATCCGCCCCAATGTATCATCTATGCCGGAACCCATGATAACAAGACCAGTCGCCAATGGTTCAACGAGCTTCCTGCGGATTCACCAAGCCTTGAGCACCTCAAAGGCTACTACGAGAGACATCCAGAGCTAGGTTTGGGAGATACTCCCACGGCAGATAATGTAGCCTTAGCCATCCAAAAGATTGCCTTGTCATCTCCCTGTAGGATAGCAATAATCCCCATGCAAGATATCCTCAATCTGGGAGGCTCAGCTAGGATGAACATTCCCGGTACGGCTCTCGGAAACTGGGAATGGCGGATGTCAAGCCTGCCAGATCGAACCAGTTAACTATCTTAAATACAGTATTTTCCTGCTTACTATATCAGAACCTTGTTTCAACCTGATGAAGTAAACACCTGTAGCCAAGGCTGAACCGCTTCTGTCCTTTGGAGTCCAGCTTACCTTGTGCCTGCCGGAGGGTATCTGTCCGTTAATCAGTTCTGCCACCTTTTGACCCCTTATATTAAACACATCCAGCTCTACCAAACCATCTCTTTGCATATCCAGATCGATACTGATAGTCTCTGAGAAGGGGTTGGGATATGCTGTAATGCCGGAAGATTCGAAACTTGCAGCTCTTACCGGGGAAAGCTGGGGAAGATACTCTTTTTCAGTATATTGAATCATCAGAGATTTCGGATTTTCCTGGGTGCGTATCTGGGCGAAATAGTAATTATTCGGATAGGGAATATCCACCATCTGAGCGGCTGTGAGCCAGGGAGTCCATTCTATCAATCCGACATTATCAAAGTATGCTTGCCCGCCTCCCGTAGCACCGGTTACCGTAAGCCGTATATCATAATACCCAGCGTTGACCGGGATAGTAAGATCTTTGGAAAACCAGGTCCAATCATTGTTGCCTGTCAGATTGGTCGTGATATTTTCGGATCCCACTTGTCCGCTAGTGCGTGAGCTATAATATCGTATCACTATGTTTGCAGCGGAGACATTCCTGGTTTTGATCCAACCATGCAATGTATAGTTTTTTGTATTATCGTACCATCTGCATCTCTGACTGATAGTTCCGGTTGTGGTTTGTCCTGAATTGACACTGAAATAAGCGCTTCTGTTGCCATCTATCATATCAGTATTTGAGAAAGCGGGTATGCTCCAAATGCTGCTGCCTTCATCTTCAAAATTGCCATACCAGATCGTTTCTGCTCCCAGCCTGATCTCTTCATCTTCAACCGGGCTGATATCCCCAACTCCTGAGATACTGCCATTGCGTGCAAGTTTGATGGGAGCAGTCTGGTTGTAAGCTCCGTTTACCTGAGTCAGATCCAATTGCATACGATAATCTGAATTATACGTGGCATGAGTCTGAGGCTCTTCCAAGATGGTCCCGATCATATTTTCCTCATCCACCATCAGGACTGTATTCATCTCTCTGCTTCGCATAGCCAAATAGTCCAAAATGTGCAAGGCGAGCTGTCCCGTAGCCGGTTTTGGCAAGTAGTTGTCTATATAGACAGGTCGCACTTGGTAATTGAAAAAGCCATCCCTGTCTGCATCTGCATATAGGATCATCGATGGCATAGTCTCCGGATAATCCAGATCAAAGGCAAAATTACCCAGTGAATGAGCGATCAACTTGCCGTTATAGATCTCCAAAGCCTGGATGATATGCGGGTGGTGCACTATCACCAGATCTGCACCTGCATCAACGGCATAGTGTCTGATCGCCACATCCCACATGTGCGGGATATCTGTTCTTAGGCTGTAATCTTCGTCTTGATCGATATCATCGACAATGGCTGATTTGTCATAATCGCTGCCGGGACTAAGGGAATATTCGCTCCCACCGTGCAATTCCAGAATCTTCAGATCTGCTATGCCTTCAACCGCCGCAATTTGTTGCGAAATGTAATACGGGGTCATATAAGCAAAGCCCGGCTTATTGTATCCGGCTTGGAGATAAGGCTGCGCATTATTGTACTGGCCTGTTCTGTCCGAACTGGCCAGAAATGCAAAACTAAGCCCGTTTCGGGACATAATGGTCGGGCTGTAAGCCTCGTAACTATCCGCTCCGGCGCCGCTAAAGGCAATGCCGCTTTGTCTCAGGTTTGTTTGCATTTGTTGCAGTGCACTCAGACCGTAATCCAGGGTGTGATTGTTGGCTATGGAGACTTTATCGATTCCTGCATAAACCAATCCTGATACATTATTGGGGTTACCCCTATACTTTACGGATTTTGTCGGATGCGGCGTGCCTGTATTGGAGAGCACGACCTCCAGATTGGCCACGGTCAGGTCGGCTGCCTGTCCCAAAAGAGGGAGTGTGGGGGTGAAGATTGCATTAACGCCTTGTGTGGGGATGATCCCTCCGGCACTTTCATATCTTCGCGCCATCATCACGTCCCCGATAAAGTTCAGTCTTACGGGCCAACTGCTTTCTCCGGGATCTACTCCCACCTGCACCGAATCCCAGCCCCATTTGCCACTATCATCGGTAACTTTAAGGCTTACAGTATAGGGATGGTCATCCGTCACTGTAAACAAGTGGTATGCACTGGCTGTAGTTGCCGATCCACCATCGCCAAAATCCCACAAATACGTAAAATTGAAGCTATCAGGATCTATTACCTGACAATCGAACTGGATGCCGATTTCCCTGCTGTTTTGGACTCTGCGGTTGGTGATGATATTTGTACTGATACTTACCATTGGTGATATTGGTAAATCAGAGCTGATATCCAGGATACTGTCGATCCAAAAGTTCTTGTTTCCGGTTACGCCATCCAGATCGTTCACATAAATAATAGAATTGATTTGCGGCAAGTAATCAAAAAACGAGTACCAATCATCAGCTATAGGCAATTGATAGAGATTCCAGCTTCCGGTGGAATTTGCGCCCTGATAGACCGGTACCCAAGTTTCGATATCCAGGGTTGCTCCTCCGGAAAAGGAGTAGAAAATCTGGTGAAACCCGTCTGAGAAGCCGATCCCTTGGATGCTTGCCCCGCTGGATGTCATCGCGGCAACTTGGAAGACAGCACCGCTATCCACTACTACAGGCGAGACAATCTGTCTCTTCCAAGTATTACCGTATAATTTGAGGGAGTATAGAGAGCCGTTGTAGGTGGTAGTATTATCCAGATTCCAGTATGTCGGCTGGATATCCTGATCCATCCAGGAGCTTAGCTCTACGCTGCCGGATTCAAAATCCTCCAAGGTTGTAAACCTATAGTCATCAGCCAGCAGGTGGCTACAAGCTAAGATAAGAAATACAATCAAGCCATATTGGGCTGTCCCGAGCAAGCTACGTTTCTTTTTCATGAGCTACTCCCATTTGTTCTGAGAAACTTATGTGCCAATATCATTCCAAAATTGATCCAAAGATTCTGTCAAGATAATACGTAAAAATACAAATGCGCAACGCTCTGTCTCTCATTGCCTTGCTGCTTGTAGCCTGCATGAACCCTGCTTCGATCATGCATGGCGATGCAGGATGCAGGCAGTGTGCATGTAGCTAATGTGCTGACAATCAATAGGAAAGAGATGGGTGATATCGTGAATCATAAGGAGGGAGATAGTCGGTTCAATTGACCTGTAGAATTATCTGAAAATAAGTATTGACTTGATTTGGCATGCGAAAAACTTAGATAAAATGAGGATTTGTATTGTATGAAGCGCATTATCATAGCCATCGACGGACCTGCTGCCTCAGGTAAGAGCAGCACGGCACGTCGTCTTGCACAAAGGCTTGGTTACATCTATCTCGATACGGGAGCGATGTATAGAGCCTGCGCTCTTGAAGCGCGCAAGAAGGCCATAGCTTTGGAGGATATCCCCGCCATCAGCAAGATGATGGATGCTATTGATATCACCATTGCGCAGAGTCCTCATGGCAATATTCTGATGCTGCATGGCGAAGATATTACCAATGCCATTCGCAGCGAAGAAGTCTCCAATCTTGCCTCTGCCATTTCTGCCATTCCCGTCGTACGCGATAAGATGGTCTCCCTACAAAGAAAGCTGGGAGCAGACAAAGCAGTGGTGCTGGATGGACGTGATATCGGGACGGTTGTGTTCCCTCAGGCAGAACTAAAGATCTTTATGATCGCGGATGTTGAGGAACGTGCAAAGCGCAGATATCGCGAGCTTCAGGATAAAGGCGTGATCGCTTCCTACGAGATAGTCCTCAAAGAACTGCAGGATAGGGATTACAACGATAGCAACCGCAATATTGCCCCGCTAAAACCGGCTATTGATTCCGTCTGCATCGACACCAGCCATATGAGCCTGGAAGAACAGGTCGATCTGCTTTACAAACTTGCATTGCAGAGAATCAAAGCAATTGCTCCGGTAATGCTGGCTCAGCATTCAGGATTCTGTTTTGGCGTGCGCAGAGCGATCAAGCTGGCTATCGATGCTGCCAGGCAACATCCTGACAAGCCTGTTTACACTCTGGGCGAGATCATTCACAATCCTCAGATCGTGAGTGAGCTTGAATCTCAGAATATTTTGGTGGCAAGAGATGCGGCAGAGATCAAGGATAGCATCGTGATAATCCGTTCTCATGGTATCGCCAAAAACGAAGAGCAGCTATTGATTAATGGCGGCAATACCATCATTGATGCCACTTGTCCATATGTAAAACGAACCCATGAACTGGTTCAAGAGATGTGCGAGCAAGGCTATCCCGTTGTCATATTGGGAGATTCCAGCCATCCTGAGTTAATCGGTATGGTTTCTTATGGAAATCAGGAGACGATGGTAGTAGCAGCTTCTGAGACACCCAATATCACAGGAAAGCAAAAGCTGGCAGTGATCTCCCAAACTACCCAGAAGCTTGAGAATCTGCAGCTCCTGATCAAGCAACTGGTGCCGGAATGCAAAGAGCTTAGGATCTTTAATACGATCTGCTTTGCAACCAGCCAAAGACAGGATGCGACCGAAGCACTGGCAGAACTTAGCGATCTGATGATCGTGGTCGGTGGATACAACAGCTCAAATACCAAGATGCTTAATTCTCTGTGCGCCAAGCATACGAAATGCATGCACATAGAGACAGATGCTGAGCTGGATGAGCAGTTTGTAAGCAAAGCTCTCCAGATCGGGATTACAGCCGGAGCATCCACGCCTGATGAAATGATAATACGAGTTTACAACAAAATAAAGCAAATCAAAGGGGAAACGGACTTGGCAACAAGCATCCGGGACATTCCCACGTTTAAGGAGGAATCATGCTAACCCATGATCAAAACGAAGTACTCGACGACATTAAGAACGAAGATCTGAATGCCGTTGAAGACCAGACGTCGAAGACAACAGGTGAGAACCAAGAAGTGGCTCAAGAACAAGAAGAGTCAAACGTAGCAGTAACAGAGGAAGCACCCGCCGAGCAGATTGAAGAGCTTGTGGACGCACCTCAAACTGAAGAACCCATGCCGGCAGTAGAAGAAATTGCCAAACCCAAAAAACCGGCAAAAGAGAAAGTCGAAATGTCCAAGGACGATCAAGACATGCTCAGCATGATCGAACAATACTCGTCCAGCTTCGAGAAGGGAACTATTAAGGATGGTCTGGTAGTCAATATCACCGACAAAGAAGTTATGGTTGATATCGGTTACAAATCAGAAGGTGTGATCCCGATCAGCGAATTTGCCTATAGCGGAATTCCTGAGCTGCATTCTACCATCAAAGTCTTCATCAACGAGGTGGAGAATGGTGATGGTAAGATCAACCTTTCCAAAAAGAAAGCCGATTTCATCCTTAACATCGAAAGGATCAAGCAGTGCTGTGAAGATGGCACAAAGATAAACGGTATTATCCGCCGGCGCGTAAAGGGTGGCATGATCGTTGATATCATGGGTATCGACGCCTTCCTGCCCGGATCCCAGATGTCCCTGAAGCCCATTCCCAATCTGGATCAGTTCATCGGCAAAGAGCAGACTTTCAAAGTCGTATCGATTGATGAAGAACATCGTAACATCATCCTCTCCCGCAAGCAAGTAATGGAAGAGGAATCACAGGCAAAACGCGCAGAGCTTCTGGAGAAACTGGAAGTGGGTGCTGAGCTTGATGGTGAAGTGAAAAATATCACCCAGTACGGAGCATTCGTTGATCTGGGCGGTATCGATGGTCTCTTGCATCTGACCGATATGTCCTGGGGTAAGATTAATCATCCTTCAGATATGCTGGCGATTGGCGACAAGGTCAAGGTCAAGGTTATCGGTTTTGATGCCGAAAACAGCAAGATCTCCCTGGGCTTGAAGCAATTGGTTCCTCATCCTTGGGAAAACATTGAAATCAAGTATCCCGAGGGAACAAGAGTCACCGGCAAAGTGGTTAGCGTGAAGTCCTTTGGTGCTTTCATCGAGATCGAGCCTGGGGTTGAAGGTTTGGTGCACATCTCAGAAATGAGCTGGACCAAGAAGATCTCCGATGCTCGTAAGATTGTCAAAGTCGGTGATACCATCAACGCTATCGTCCTGGAAATGGACAAAGAAAACCGCAGGATTTCCCTCGGAATGAAGCAGATGGAGCCCAATCCCTGGCTTACAATCGAAGATCGTTATCCCATCGGCACAGTTCTGACACGCAAGATCAAGAGCCTTACGGCTTTTGGTGCTTTCGTTGAGATCGAAGAAGGTATCGATGGTTTGATTCACATCTCCGATATAAGCTGGACCAAGCGTATCTATCATCCTCGCGAAGTCTATCGCAAGGGACAGGAAGTGGAATCCATCATTCTGCAGATCGACCGTGCCCTGCATCGCATCGCCCTGGGAGTCAAGCAGCTTTCCAGTGATCCTTGGGAGACCTTGAATCAGCAGCTTCCCGTCAATAGCGAAGTAAAAGGCAAGATCAGCAAGCTTATCCCCAAGGGTGTCTTGGTTGACGTGCACATAGGTGAAGAGATCGTCGAAGGTTTCATCCCTATTTCGCATCTTGCTCTGCCCAAGCTTGAGAATTCCGAAGATGCTTTCCACGTTGGTGAAGAGCTTCCTTTGAAGGTTATTGAGCTCGATATGGATAACCGCAGACTGATACTTTCAGTCAAAGCCTTCTTCTTCTCCCGCGATCCTCGCTTGCAGGAAGAGTACATTGCCATCCATGAACAATTCATGAGAGAGCGTGTATCCAAGCTGCAAAAGAAGAAAGCTGAGAAAGAAGCCCGTGAGAAAGCTCAGTCAGAGAAACACGACAATGAAGCTGTCGAAGAACACAACGAAGAAGCTCCGGTCCTTGAGCAGGAAGAGACTGTTATTGCCCCTGCTGAAGAGACAGTTGTTGAAGAAGTGGTCGAGATTCCTGCTGAAGAGCCGGTAGTCGAAGCAGAGCCAGTTGAAGCTGAAGAGCTGCCTGCCGAAGAAGTTGTGGAAGAAACACCTGCAGTCGAAGAAACCCCTGTACAGGAAGAGACCGAAAAGACTGCCGAATAACTAATGTCACAAAACATACATAAAGAAATGACGGCGCATCAGCGTCGTCATTTCCTTTTATCTTTGGACTTTCTAATCCCGGTTCTGGTCTTGTTTACCACAACTCTGGTGTTCTGGCTCACTGATCTGGATATTAGCGTACAGAGCTGGTTCTACAGGTCAGGCGAGTGGAAGATAGGCGATTACCGGCTATTCAGTGTTCTCTATCACTGGGGAAACATCCCGGCTCTCTTGCTGGTGATAGGGTCGATAGTGGCCTATTTACTCAGCTTTAGCAAGCCAAAACTTGCAGTGAACAGGCGCAGCTACATCTACCTTGCTCTGTGCTTGGCAATTGGTCCCGGTTTGATTGTGAATACTCTCCTAAAGGATCAATGGGGTAGACCAAGACCAAGAGAACTTGTCCAGTTTGGAGGAACTGAGCAGTACGAGCGTCCTCTTCAAATAGATCCAGAAAGCGATGGTAAGTCTTTCCCCTGCGGTCATGCCACTATGGGTTATTACTTCTTCGCTTTAGCTCTGGTGATCAGGAAGAGGAAGAGAGTGCTCTCTGCATTAGTGTTGATAAGTGCTGCAGTGTACGGCAGCCTGATAGGCTTAGCCAGGATGGCTCAGGGAGGTCACTTCCTGAGTGATGTCATCTGGGCAGGAGCATTGATCTACTTTGTGAGCTATTTCTTATACCTGATATTCAACCCGGACATCCCCAGGATACCTGCACCACCTGTTAAACTGGCAGGTTGGAAGAAGCTACTGATGTTGATTCTGCTGCTAGTAATCATATTCGCAGTATCGTTGGCTACTCCCTATAGCAGAAAGCATAGTCCCAAACTTGATGAACTCCTTCAGGATAGAGATTACTACAATCTTCATCTCGATGCCAAGTCTATATTACTGGAAGTAAACATAACGGATTCGACTGGCTTCACGGCAGAATCACAGGGCTTTGGTGCTCCAGGCAGCAAGCTACGTTATAGCCCCAGTCTAACAACAGATAACGGAGCTAACAAAATATCCATTCACCAAACGAGCAGTGGCTTTTTTACTGAGATTGCATCCAAAGCATTTATCAGCATAGATAGTACAAGTTGCTCCAGCCTCAGGATCTTATCCGAGGAGCTTGACTGCACAATGGATTTCTCTGCTATCCAAGATCTCATCCCCTTTGATATACAAGCAGAAACCCTTGATATGGCGGTCAAACTTCCAGCTAAGTTCCCTGCCTTGATTTACATCAGTGATGGCATATCTGTTCAAACAAGCAGGCATGATCTTAGGATTACCACTGATAAAAATATCAAGAGCAGGTATCGGATTGAAGCCTCAGATGGAACAATAAGCATTGAATAACAAAAAAAAGCTGGACAATTAGACTAGTGGTCTCACCATTGATCAAAATTCAAACGTGGAGATGTGAACAATGAAGAAAGGACTCGTAATTCTACTCGCGATAATACTGCTAATCATAGTGATTGCCGGCTCGGTGATCTCGAAATACAATTCCATTCAAAAGTCCAAAGTGGCCGTCACTGGTGCTTGGGGAGAGGTAGAAAACGTATATCAATCTCGTTTTGATCTCGTTCCAAACCTGGTGCAGACGGTCAAAGGCGCTGCGAATTTCGAACAAGAAACTCTTACTGCAGTTACGGAAGCCAGATCCCGTATGGGTGGACAAATCAACCTTCCTGAGGAAGCTCTCACTGATCCCAACGCCTTCGCTCAATTCCAGGCTCAGCAGCAAAATCTGAGCTCTGCTCTTTCCCGCTTGATGGTGGTTGTTGAGCAGTATCCAGAGCTCAAGGCAAACCAGAACTTCCTTCAACTGCAATCCCAGCTTGAAGGCATCGAAAACCGCATTCGCGTCGCACGTATGAGATACAACGAGCAGGTCACCGGCTTCAACCAGACCATCATTGTGTTTCCCAATAACATTATTGCAGGTATGTTCAATATCAAGAGCTTTGAATTTTTCAAGGCAGATGAGGCTGCTGCACAGGCACCTCGTGTGAATTTCGAATAAACAAAGTGAGGCTTGTATGAAAACCAGATTACTAGTATTGTCTGTACTGATACTGCTCGCAGCTCTTCCTTTGAGTGCTCAGTATCGCGAAAGCAGGTCGCTGGGAATCCAATTTGGCTCCAGTTCCGGCAGCGGCTATGTCATGCGTTGGATTGGAGATACCCACGGACTTCAAGCGACTCTGGGTGCATCAACTTATGGCAGCAATGACGTCAAATTCCCTACTACCCTTTGGCAAGACGAATTGGAAGGAAGCGGCAACACTGCTGATTACGTTCGCAGAGGCCGCAGAACCAGCCTAACAGCCGGATTGAATTACATTTACATTCTGGATCAATCCACTAAGACCCGTTTCTTCATCGCGATGGGCGGAGCATATAAGATCGGTCGTGAGAAGCAATTTACCCGCAGATACAATCTCAGCTCAGGCAGCTACAACCAGTATGTCTTGGATGAGAGTGTTCCCGAACAAGAAGAGACCATCAATACTGATAAATGGACAGTGGGCGCAGGTCCCGGTTTTGAGTTCACTCTGGATCGCCACTTCAAATTCACCATCGATCTGCCCATTACATTCAGCAGCGACGATGAAATCATCATGTATATTCCGCAGGTTGGCCTGCATTACTATTTTAGATAACTAATACTTACCAAGACCATTTACGCCATCCGCTGGTCATACCGGGGGATGGCTTTTTCTATGCTGATTGCGACAGCAAGCTTGACAAAGAAAGCCCAAAAATAGTCTCGGCATCAATGGATAAATCAAAGCTACAAATAATGGAAAGCGCGCCGGTTACCCGCGCAATACTTCACTTGGCAATTCCGACCATCCTCAGTATGGTCGTGCAGATTCTTTACAATCTTACGGACACATTTTTTATCGGCAAACTCAACGATCCTTACCAAGTGGCGGGAGTAACTATTGCATTACCGATATCTATGCTACAGATGGCGCTTGCCGGCATCTTTGGCAATGGTGGCGGTTCATATTTATCCAGACTACTCGGGCAAAAGAACTATGAGGAAGCGAAAGCCACGACCTCGACCTCGCTGGCAAGCTGCCTGATATTATCAGTATTTGTTGCTGCAGCAGGCTTGGTGTTCCTGCCTCAGATCCTCAATTTGACCGGAGCCAGTCCGGATAGTTATCCGCATGCCTTGGGTTATCTCTCGATCATACTTGTCTGCAGCCCCATTGTGATGATCAATTTCGCGATGACACAGCTCTTAAGGGCTGAGGGTGCTGCTCGCGTAGCTATGATCGGTATGATAATAGGCACCGGGACTAACATTCTGCTTGATCCGCTCTTTATCTTTGGCTTTGGGATGGGTGTCAAGGG
The DNA here is from genome assembly GCA_964433815.1 of uncultured Candidatus Cloacimonadota bacterium. Taxonomy (GTDB): domain Bacteria; phylum Cloacimonadota; class Cloacimonadia; order Cloacimonadales; family Cloacimonadaceae; genus PHBP01. The sequence goes on along the minus strand of CAYSSP010000017.1, from coordinate 42,344 downwards.
TGCTGCGGTTGCCACCATTATCGGCAATATGTTGGCAGTAGTGTACTACGGCAGATACTATCTAAAAGATCACAGCCCCGCCAAACCCGCCCTGCACTATATTCGGATGAAGTGGCAGATTTTTACCGAGATCTTCAAAATAGGTGTTCCCTCGTCTCTTTCGCAAGTGATGATGAGCATTGGAAGCTCAGTGGCATACAGGCTTGCTTCTGCGTATGGGGATCATAGTGTGGCTGCAATGGGCGTAAGCATGCGTGTATTCTCTATCCCGATCTTTGTCTTTATCGGTCTTTCAATCGGTGCACAACCCCTAATTGGTTACACCTACGGTGCAAAGCTCTATAAAAGAATGCGGGAAGTGATAAAGAAGTCACTGGCTATCGCCATGGGCTTGTCAGTCTTGGGAATACTGCTCTTTGCCAGTATCCCGGAACAGCTTATCAGCATCTTTATCAAAGATCCGCTGGTAGTTGCCCCGGGCACTGTAATGCTAAAAGCGTATGTCTATGCCATACCATTTGCCGCCACGGGAATGATCTTTATGGCATGCCTGCAGGCTATGGGAAAAGCCCTTCCGTCCTTGATAGTAGCCATCTCCCGCCAAGGCATTGTCTATATTCCGGCAATCTTCGTGCTAAACAAGCTTTTCGGATTTCAGGGACTGGTCTTTGCTATGCCTGTTGCAGATGCGGTGACTGTCGCTTTTTCCGGCACATCGGTCTGGTTTATCCTGCGCAGGATGAAAAAAAGAGCGTATTAGAAGCGGACTTTTGCTCCGATCATGGCATAGTGAAAGAGCGAGAAGGTATAGACTTCGTCCACATCCGCGCCGCCTTCCAATATCCGATATCCGCCATAGAGGCTGTACATATCGTTGATATCGTAATTAACCGCCAACAATACATCTTCCGCACGTCCAAACTTTGATGCTAAAGCTTCGCCTTTCAGAATTATCTCCGTTTCATTACTGAGATCATAGCCAAACTCAAAGCCGATCAACGGCACAAAGCCAGTATTGTCCTTGCTTGCCTTGGTCGTAGAATTCTCCAGGCTGATTTCGGCGTCTCTCAGCTTGAGACTAAGCCCTATGCCTCTCACAATCCCGTTTTGATTGGGAAAGCGGTAAAGGTATTGCAGCCTGTAGCTGTTGAAAACATAGCTGGCATCAATCTTATCTCCCGCGGCAAAGGTCTCGCCTTGATATACGATATCGCGATTCACGGTACCGGAAGGGCGAATCGTAAGCGGCGCTACCAGCAATGAAAGCTCATGACGAGGAGTGATCAGATAATGAAGGTTGGCACGGCTTGCCCAAACCACAGGTGATTCAAGCTCTTCAGACAAAGAGAGGTCGCTGGATAAAGCATCATTGGGAATCCTAAGATCATTATACCCCGAGAAAGCCGTTCCAGTTTCCAAATCTATGCTGAATTGAGGATACATGAAACTGACCATCAGACTTATTGCTATGATGAGAAAGAGTTTATTCATGATTATATGTCTCCAATTGTTTTTAATAAAGTATAATCCGTCTCGCAGAAGATGCAAACGTCCAAGCATGCTACCCTAAGGCTCAATCGAAAGTATCTCTCTGTTTTCTCCCACGATTCTCCCTCTTTGTGGGAGAATTGAGAGAGATAGTAGGGAGAGGAGTGACATTGAGCTTTAGTAAAGCATTTAGTAACTACTCTCCGCTTTAATGGATGCTTGCTTCCTGCTTGTAGCCTGCTTGAATCCTGCATGAACAGGCATCATATAGCTGATATACAAGTACTTAGCAAAGATCAGTAGAAAGAGCGGGAGAAGGGGAGAGGAGCTAATCGCTGTATTAGCTTTATTTGGAGCGTTTTACCGGTTTCTTTGGTCTTGCAATGGGGGTAGAATGGGGCTTAGTATCCTGCCACCACAACGCCAGGTTCTTTTGCTCCCTGATCTGGCGTCCCTTGGGCACAAAGATCGGTTTTCCCGTTTCGAAATCCAAGCCTGTGAAGTACATACAGGTGGAAATCGTCATCGGAGTGGGAGTAAATTCCTGCACCTGCTCGATCCGGATGCGGTTCTTCCTTAGCCAGTTGGAAAGCTCCATCGCGTCTTCCATGCTTGTTCCCGGGTGTCCGATGATGATGTAAGGAATGATCTGGCGTTTAAGCCCAAGAGCGGAAGCCTGCTTGAAAAACTCTTTGCTGAAGTCCTCGTATAGCTCAATATCCGGCTTGCCCATCAAGCGTAAGGACTGGTGAGCCACATGTTCCGGCGCGAGTTTGAGCCTTCCACCTGTGTAGCGCTCTGCAAGGGCTTTGATATAAGGTTGGCTCTTGATTGCCATATCGAAACGTATTCCTGAGGAGATGAAGATGTGGCGAATCCCGGGGATCTTGCTTACCGCATCCAGCATCTTGAGCTGGAGCTTGTGGTCGAAGATCAGGTTGGGGCAGATCTCGGGGAAAAGGCAGGATCTGCGTTTGCAGCTTTCCGGGAATCCCAGCTTGCAGAAACTGGCATACATATTTGCTGTGGGACCGCCAATATCGGAGATGCTGCCGTGAAATCTATCATTAGCTGTAGTCCTTTGGCTCAGCCTGGTCGCCTCGGCTATAACGGATTTGTCTGATCTGGATTGGATTCGGCGGCCTTGATGCAGACCGATTGCACAGAAATTACAGCCTCCGTAGCAACCTCTATGGCTGGTAATCGAGTCTTTGATCTGATCCCAGGCAGGGATCTTCTGGCCTTGGTAAAGAGGATGCGGAGCGTTTTCAAAGGGAAGCGCGTAAACTGCATCAAGATCAGCTTGAGATAATGGCAGGGCGGGAGGATTGTGCCTGATCCATCTTCCTCCGTTTTGCTGATATAGAGTATGGCTGTTGAAACGCTCGAAGAATCTTTTGTAGAGATTATGATGGATTAGTTTGTCTTTCGAAGATATAGCATCCGGGAGGATGTCCTGGGGATCAGTATCTGTAGCGGGATCATCAAATACAACCGTCCCACGCAGATCTTTGAGCTCTTTCAGGGACTTTCCCGAGTCCAGGAAGCGGGCTATTTCAACAATCGTAGGCTCAGCCATTCCATAGACCAAAAGATCGGCTTTGCTATTTGCCAGAATGCTGTTTTTGACGGTATCGCTCCAATAGTCATAATGAGAGATGCGCCGCAAAGAAGCTTCTATCCCTCCCAATACAACCGGGATGCCTTTGAAAAGCTGTTTAATTTTGTTGGTATAGATCAGGCTGGCGCGATCGGGGCGCTTCCCGGCAATGCCGCCGGGGCTGTAAGCATCATCGTGACGTATCTTCTTTTGGGCAGTATAGTGATTTACCATGGAGTCCATATTACCGGCTGTGATGCCAAAGAAGAGGCGGGGAGCGCCCAGACGCAGGAAGTCTTCGTCCTTTGTCCAATCGGGCTGGGCGATAATGGCGACCTTGAAACCTGCTGCTTCCAAGCTTCTGCCAATGATGGCTGCGCCAAAGCTGGGGTGGTCTATATAAGCATCACCGCTGATCAGGATGATATCTGCACCGGACCAATTGCGGGCTTTGAGCTCTTGGGGACTCATCGGTAAAAATGGCATAGTATCCTCTGGATAGAAAAAATGGGTGGCAGCCCTGAAGCTATCACCCAATATAGCTTTAATCAGTTAAGTTATTGATTGGATCTGATGATGTTTATCGCCTGCACACCCTTTTCAGTATCCATCAGGTCAAAGGTTACGTATTCGTCTTGCTCGAGCACTTTCAGTTCGCGGGGGGAATTGGTTACGATCGATTTCCAATGAACAAAGTATTCCTTGTTATCATCAGTGATGATGAAGCCGTATCCCTTGTTCTTGTTGAACCACTTCACTTTACCTTTCATTCAAAACCTCTTTGTGTTTATGTAGCCAGTCTTGGTATTGTCGAAATCCAGTCAATAAAAATCGCCGGTATAACAAATATGCTGCCTTTTAGCCCCGTGATACTAATCAATAGGACTGCATGGCGTTTCTATAAATAAGATAAATGCTTGAACCAGAATAGACAAGTTATTACTTTGAATAACCGAAACTGACGGGGGTGCCAAACACGTCAATCGTGATCTGCCTTTTGCTCTGGAGGTCACGATTATAAAAGAGAAATCCCTCTTTGCGCCCACCTGGAATCAGATCACCGAAACTGAAGTAATTATTAATCAATTCCAGGGCGTGTTCCCTCTCCTTTTCATAAGGATCGGTGGTTTCAGGGAAGAGACTGGGCTCTGCAAACCAATTGCCCTGATCCAGAAAGAGACTGCTTTGGGTGCTGCTGAGGACCAATTGCAGGGGAATGTAGTCAAATTGGCGTCCGTCTGCCAGGATGCTGAAGCTTCCGGTGCTGAGCTTTTGGGTTTGTTGGCTGGTGTTGCGAACTTGCAGGTAGATTGAGAAAAAGCGGCTGGAATAGCTGTTGCCGGAATCCGGATAGTAATAAGGACGGACAGCTATGAGCAAGCTATCCGTCCTAATTATGGCATATCTGTCTTCTGTCGTGACCTTGTCTGAACTGATCGGGATGTAGTGTCCCACGGAGCATGCGCCCAGGATCAGGATCAGCAAGATCGCAAACAGAACTTTATTCATTATCGTCTGTATCTTCTTCTGTGTCTTCGATCTCTTCTACTTCATCGATAGCTTCGTCCAGTTCGTCCTCATCATCAGCTGGAGCTAATAGTTCGAGGGGAGCTTCTGTGCGCAGCTTGTCGATCTCGGAATCAATCTGCTCATCATCGGGCTCGGCAGGTACATAAGTAATGTCTCTTACCTTGTCTTCATCATTGAGGTAGATCAGCCTTACGCCTTGGGTGTTGCGGCTTACGCGGGAGATTTCATCAACTTTCTGGCGAATGATCATACCGTCTTGGGTTATGATCATCAGGTCGTCTCCATCTTTCACCTTCATCAGGGAAGCCAGGTGACCGTTGCGCATGGTTGTCTTGAGAGTGATCACTCCCTTGGAGCCGCGTTTGTGAGCGGGATAGGAATCAATCGGGGTACGTTTGCCATAGCCGTTCTCACTAATCGCGAGGATACTGGGCAGGATACCTTCACCATTCTCCATCTGTTCCTCTGGTTTGATCAGAGTCATAGAGATAACGAAGTCTTTCTCTCTCAGTTTGATGCCACGGACACCCATCGTAAAGCGACCGCTTTGACGAACGTCTGCTTCATTGAATCTGTTGCAGTAGCCATTGCGGGTAGCAAGCAGGATATCATCGTTGCCATCAGTGATCCGGGCATCGATCAGTTCATCATCCTCATTGAGCTTGATAGCAAGGATGCCGATCGAGCGAGGTCTTGAGAAAGCTTTGAGTGAAGTCTTCTTAACAAGTCCATTACGTGTGCACATCAGGATGTTCTGGGTCTCTGAGAAGCTCTTGAGTGTTACAAAAGCCTTGATCTTCTCTTGGCCTTGGAACTGCACCAGGTTTACTATTGCTTTACCTCTGGCTGTTCTGCTGGCTTCGGGAATCTCAAAGACCTTAATCCAGTAGCAACGGCCGTGATCGGTAAACAGCAGAATATAGCTGTGTGTAGAAGCAACGAAGAGGTATTGGATGAAGTCATCTTCCTTGAGGTTGGAAGCAGAGAGTCCCTTTCCACCTCGGCCTTGGACCTTATAGGTATCAACAGGGATACGCTTTACGTATCCATCATGAGTGATAGTAACCACAACAAGCTCATCTGCAATCAGATCTTCCATGTTGAAGCTGGAGCCATAGGCCTCTATGATAGTAGTCTTACGGGCATCACCAAACTTCTCTATGATCTCTCTGGTTTCTTCTTTGATGAGATCAGCTCGCAACTCTCGGCTCTCCACCAAATCCTTGAGTCTCTTGATCAGGATCAGAAGCTCTTGATACTCAGCCTCTATCTTCTCACGTTCCAGACCGGTGAGTCTCTGTAAGCGCATATCCAAGATGGCTTTTGCCTGGATCTCGGACAGTCCAAACTTGGCTTGTAGTTGTTCATTTGCTTCAGGAGGCGTCTGAGAGGCACGGATAGTGGCTATCACTTCGTCCAGGTTATCAAGAGCTATCCTCAAGCCTTCCAAGATATGAAGCCTGTCTTCAGCGTTCTTTAGCTCAAACAAAGTTCTGCGCAAGACTACATCATGCCTGAAGTTTATGAAGTTCAAGATCATATCCTTCATTGGCACTACTTTGGGAACACCATCCACAAGACAAAGATTGATTACACCAAAGGTGGTCTGAAGTTGTGTGTATTTGTAGAGAAGGTTTCTCACGACTTGTGCATCGTGATTGCGTTTCACCTGGATCACCAAGCGCATACCGTCTCTGCCGGATTCATCACGTATGTCGCTGATACCTTCGATCTTCTTCTCTTTGACCAGTTCGACCATCTTTTCTATCAACAGAGTTTTTGCCAGTTGATAGGGAATCTCTCTGATGATGATCAGTTCCTGATCGCTGGGAGTGGTCTCAATATCGACCTTGCCGCGCACGATTATCTTCCCACGGCCTGTCTCAAAGTAATCTCTGATGCCTTCGACTCCGAGGATGAATCCTCCTGTGGGGAAGTCCGGACCCTTGATGTAATTAAGCAGTTCCAAGGGTTGGAGCTCGGGATCATCGATCAAGGCGATCATTGCCGTACATATCTCTTTGATGTTGTGCGGCGGCATATTGGTCGCCATACCGACTGCGATACCGGAAGAACCATTGACCAAAAGGTTTGGGATCCTGGTAGGGAAGACGGTAGGCTCTTTACGAGTCTCGTCATAATTTGATTTGTAAGCTACCGTATCCTTTTCCAGCTCATCCAGCATTTCCATAGTGGCTTTATGAAGACGTGCCTCGGTATAACGCATGGCTGCCGGGGGATCGCCGTCGATAGAGCCGAAGTTTCCCTGCCCATCGATCAAGGGATATCTCATCACCCAGGGTTGTGCCAAGCGCACCAGGGTAGGATAAACAACCTGTTCACCGTGGGGATGGTAGTTACCGGATGTATCACCAGCAATCTTGGCGCATTTACGGAAGTGTCCGCCCGGAGATAGGTTAAGCTCGTGCATGGCAAATATGATACGTCTCTGTGAAGGCTTCAAGCCATCCCGGATATCAGGAAGTGCTCTGGCGACAATCACGCTCATGGAGTAGTCCAGATACGCCTGCTTCAGTTGTTCTTCGATTTGTACGTTTATTATTCTATTGTTTTCAGACATTCTAATCTCCATTAAACATCAAGATTCTGGACATAGGTGGCATTTGCCTGGATGAAATCTCTGCGGGGCTCGACTTCGTCGCCCATCAAGATTGTAAACATACGGTCTGCTTCGATGGCATCATCCATCTTAATCGAGATCATAAAGCGGTTGGCAGGATCCATGGTGGTCTCCCAAAGCTGTTCCGCATTCATTTCTCCCAGACCTTTGTAACGCTGGATAAATACACCTTTGTCGCCCAGTTCTGCGACTGCGGCATCACGTTCTGCTTCGGAGAAGACATAACGCTTTTGCTTACCTTTGCGGACAAGGAACAACGGCGGTTTGGCAATATAGAGCTTACCATCCTCGATCAAAGGCTTCATATAACGATAGAAGAAGGTCATCAGAAGAGTAGCGATGTGAGCTCCGTCAACGTCCGCATCTGCCATGATGATAACTTTATGATAGCGGATCTTACTGATGTCAAACTCTTGACCAATTCCGGCTCCCAGAGCTAAGATAACCGGCTGGATCTTATCATTATTGAGAACTTTATCCACCCTGGCTTTCTCGGTATTGAGCATCTTACCCCAGAGCGGCAGGATAGCCTGATAGGCACGATCGCGTCCCTGCTTGGCGCTGCCACCTGCAGAATCTCCCTCAACCAGGAAAAGCTCGGTCTTCTCGGGATCGTTCAGCGTGCAATCCGCCAACTTCCCGGGGAGCGAGCCGCTTTCCAGCACGGATTTCCTGCGGGTCAATTCTCTGGCTTTACGGGCTGCTTCACGGCTGCGGGCAGCCATAATGCTCTTGGTTGTAATATTCTTGGCTTCTGCCGGATGTTCTTCAAAGAATACCATCAGCTTCTCATAGACAGAGGAATTGACTATACCTTCCACATCAGAATTCTGAAGCTTGGTCTTGGTTTGCCCTTCAAACTGCGGATCTCCAATCTTTACAGAGACCACCGCCGTAAGACCTTCACGTATATCTTCACCGGAGGGTGAGACTTTCTCATTTTTGAGCAGATCCGCATTCTTGATATAAGCGTTTACTGCACGGGTCAATCCACTCTTGAATCCGGATAAATGAGTACCGCCCTCTATGGTATTGATATTGTTGGCAAAGCTGAAGATGTTTTCTTGATAACCCTCGTTGTATTGCAGGGCTACTTCAAATTCCATCCCGTCTTTTTGCGCCGAAATATAAATAGGCTTTGGATAAAGAGGCTTCTTGTTCTGATTGAGATATTCAACGAAGCTTACGATACCGCCATCGTACTTAAAATCGTGTATCCGCTCAGTGCGCTGATCGTGTAGGATAATTCTTACTCCACTATTCAAAAACGCCAGTTCGCGAAGCCGAGTGGTCAGGTAATCAAAACTGAATTCGACGGTCTCGAAAATGGTCGCATCCGGTTTGAAGGTTACGACCGTACCATTGCGGTTAGTATCGCTTAGAACCTTCAGTTCAGATACTGGGATACCCCGCTCCAGCCTCATCTGATAAAGCTTTCCATCTTTGTGAATTCTCACGTCCATCCATTCGGAAAGAGCGTTAACCACAGATACGCCCACACCATGCAGACCACCGGAGACCTTATAGGACTTATCGTCGAATTTTCCTCCGGCATGCAATACAGTCAACACAACCTGGACTGCTGGAACGCCAAGATCTTTGTGGATATCGACCGGAATACCGCGCCCGTTGTCATCAACTTCGACCGATCCATCGGTCTTGAGTGTTACTTTGATCAGGTCGCAATATCCTGCCAAAGCTTCGTCAATGGAGTTGTCAACTACTTCATAGACAAGATGATGAAGCCCGCGCTCACTGGTGCCGCCAATATACATTGCCGGGCGCTTGCGCACCGCTTCCAATCCCTTTAGCACCTTGATGTTCGATGCTGTGTAGTTTGAATCGTGCATAATCTATTATCTCCTAATTAGTTATGACTGAATAACGGCATCCTTGTTCTCTCAAGATTTTATCCAGTACGACGAGTGCCGTTATCTGATTGTCAGTAAATTCGATACTAACATTTTGTCAAGGACTAAGTTCAATTAAAACACGATTGTAACAGACTGTAATATAGAGATTTATGACTGCGATAAATCACGCCTCGAAATTAACTTTGTTTCAGACCAACAATTCAACCCAAAATCACCGAACTTTTAGTAGCTCCTATACTATGAAAATCTCTATGAGGCTATCAAAAATCAACGTAGTGGAGAGATCGACCCTCAAAAGGTATCCCTAATAGTATTAGATCCGAATGCTCAAAAAACTGCTCCATACTATCTCTGTCTCTACAAACTTAAGTCCAAGATCTTGGCTACTTTATGGCCTCCCATTGGTTTGTATCATGCTAAAGCATTGCCCGGCAGTTGTTTCATGCATCTTCAAGCAGGATTCAAGCAGGCTACAAGCAGCCTGGAAGCAGGAAGTTAAGAAGAGCAAAAAAAGAGGTCCAACCCGAAGGCTGAACCTCTTATCATATTATTATTGTTATTAGTTGTTAAGTTCCAATACCTTAAACTCAACGCGGCGGTTCTTGATTCTGCCGGCGAGAGTATCGTTTGATTCGATTGGTCGAGTGAGACCAAAACCAACGGCTGTCAATCTGCTTGCTTCAACACCTTTGGAAATCAGGTAATTGCGCACAGCTTGAGCACGGCGTTCGGATAACCACAAATTGTATTCGGCACTACCCATATTACAGGTGTGGCCTGATAGCTCGACTCTGATATCGGGATTGTTGAGCAGGGTGATCACAGAATTGTTCAGGATAACCTTCGATGCCTCAGTCAGTAGAGAGCTGTTAAACTCGAACTGGATGTTTTCCAGGACAAAGATACGCTCTTCGCGTAGTTTTTGCAGAGTGATATTGAGATCATCGCTACCGGTCTGAGGCGTGTAGGTCTGAGTGAAGATCATATATCCTTCCTCATTGACAACCACATCATAAGTCTTTCCTGCGGGCAGATCCAATTCATAATTACCGTTGGCATCGGTATTGGCTACCTGACGGTATCTCTGTCCATCGATTACGGACTCGAAGACGATCTGAGTTTGTACGGGATTGCCATCTTCATCCAGCACACGCCCGGTTATTGATGACAACAGAGGTTCCTCGATCTCTACCGGGATTTCATCGCCCACATCTATGGAGATTACATCACCTGTCTCAGGGTCTCGGACCAGGTAGCTGGGTGGAGTGGTAAAGACAAAGTTCGTTGCAATGAACTTCTCATAACCGGAGGCTTGTCTGTCCGTGCTGATGAAGCCTTGATTGGAGTCTTTGGCATGGAAGAAGAAACGGTCATCGCGAATCGAATTGGCAGGGATACCAAGGTTTTCGGGAATTGACCATTCCTGCCATCCGGAACCTATCTTTACTGCTTTGAACAGGTCGTATCCACCAAAGCCGGGATGTCCGTCGGAGGCAAATACCAATGTGATTCCATCAAAATCGAGGAACGGAGTTTGCTCATTTTGGGCGGTATTGATCATTGGACCGAGGTTCTGGGGGAGTGACCAAGCACCGTTGACAAGTTCGCTAACCCAGATGTCCGTACCGCCAAAGCCGCCTTCACGCGAGGAGGTTAGGAACATCCACTTGTCTTGAAAGACCATGGGATGCAGATCGACCTGGTCGGAATTAACGGCTGATAGATTGACCGGGCTGGACCAGCGGCTTCCGTTGAAAGTGCTGGTATAGATATCGCCATCGATCTTGTTACGCTCGAAATTGCCAAACAGGTATGCAGTATTTCCATCCATCGAGAATGAACCGATTGCCTCGTTCTTGTCCGTATTGAGGTTTGGCATCATTTCGGGACGTCCCCAGCCTGAAGAGAACCTCTCGGCCCGCCAGATATTCTCTTTTTCATACGAAGAAGGTCTGAGCGAGGTGAAGTAGAGATAGTTGTTATCAGGGCTCATGATCGCGCCGTAATCTGAATTCCAACTGAAGATATAACGGGGAAGCCTGGAAATCTCGAAGGAATCGAAGATCTTGGTCTGTCTATCCAGAATCCTAAGGTAGTCCTGGACCTCGGTGCGGTTTCTTTCCTCACCGGAATCCAAGTACCTATTCAACCACAATCTGGCGTTGAGGGTATCGTTTTCAGCTATGTAGAGCCGTCCCAGCCAAAACCTGTAGGCAGGAACCTGGCCATCGGCTGCCCGATCGGCAAGTTTGTATTGCTCGATTGCATTGCGATACTCACCACGCTGGAAGTATTCCATTGCTTCCAGGGCATAACGGGATCCGCTTTGAGCATACAGCGAAGCTGTCAGCAACAGGATGATTCCTGTCAGCAGGATCAGCAGTATTTGCTTTCTCATTGCTTGCTCCCTTTATTAGAACTTGAGAATCAGCGAGATGATATGGTCGTCGTTGAAGATATCGTGATTACCAAATCTATAGACATAATCAAGTTGGATGCTACGGAATCTGAGGCCTGTTCCAACCGTGAATCTGCCTTCGTTGAAGCCGAGCCTGAGTCCGGTCTGCGAATTAGACATCAGATCATCCCAAGAGCTACGTTCGGTCATATTGACTACCGAGAGCTTGGAATCAGCTTCGGGATCACGGCCGATCGGAGTCCAGTATTCAGCTCCAAAATTCAGCTTGGGATCCTCTTTGCTTTCCATAACGACATCGGCTGCTATGGTAACTCCCATGAAGGGATGTCCTGCAACGCCCAATGCGAGTTGCATCGGGATAGTATCGTCATCGAGTTTGCCGATCAGATCACGAGCCATCAACCCGGCCTGGAAGTATTGATTGATATCATACTTGAGGCCAAGATCAAGCCCAAAGCCGGTCTGCGTATCATCATCCATATTGGAGAGATAAAACTTGGGGCTGGCACCGAAGCTGAATCTTTTGTAACGGTTGGCATAGCTGATGGAGATATTATGCTCGTTGTTGCTAAAGAATCCGGTAGGTTGATCCAGATCGTTGTAACCTTCGATATCCGAGACGCCGGCATTGATCCAATTCAGAGCCAAGACTCCAAAATCAAATCGTTTGCCGATGGCTGCATATTTGTAGGTGCGATCCATACCCATTGAGAGGTTATACATCGAAGAAAACTCGATGTCTTTCATCTCGGTCAGACCTGCGGGATTCCAATAAGCGGAGCTTACATCCTTGGTCGTGGCTGTGCCGGCTTCACCCATGGCAATCGTCCGCGCGCCTATACCCATACGGATATAGGCGGCAGCGGAATTATTCATATCATCAGCGAACAAACTGAAGGCAGCCAACAAGAGGAGGCTAACCAATATAAGGTTCTTGGGCTGTATCATCATTATTATCCTTTTCATCTTATCCTCCTTATTGAACCGCGATCTTGAGGATCTTTTCACTGCGATTTGCACCATCAACAGCCACAACACGTGCGAAGTAAGTACCTCTGGCAACTTTGACACCTCCTGAATTCTTCAGATCCCATAGGACCTCAATCAGGTTGGTATTGGTTGCAGGTACTGACAGGCTGCGTATTTGCTTGCCGGCGAAATCGAAGATAGTGACGGAAACCTGAACGTTGTCGTTTCTGCTCAGGACCAGTTTAATTCTACAGGAGTTCACGGCAGGATTGGGATAGACGTGTGAGCTGTCATTGATCACCAAATCACCGGTCTGATACTCGATAGTGGTGGTCTCGCTGCCCAAGCTCTCCATTCCGTTGTAAACGGCCGTGACATAGTAACTATAGGACGAATTCACCTGTATCACATAGTCATCGTAGTAGTAGAAGCCACCATCGAAGATGTTGATCAAACCACTTGTATTGACCTTTGTGAAGCTTGCTTCACCGCTACCTCTGCGATAGAGATTAAATCCATCCAGAGCACGGCTGGCCAGAGGCGAATTCCATAGTACGCGGATATAACCGCTATAGGAATATGCTCTAATGTTGATTGGTAAGAGCAATACCGAATAGGTCTCGCTAACCGTCTGGCTGCTAACCCAATCAGTCTTGAAGGCTTTTGCCCTGATACCAAGGTTTTGAGTCATATCTGCGATATTGATCGGACCACTGTAGAGCGTGGAGCTTTGATCCGGCTCGCTGCCATCGGTGGTGTATCTGATCTCAGCACCGGCTGTAGATGTCGTGATCTCCAGATCAAAGGCTTCCGCGTAGATGCCGCCATCAATACTGAAGATGGGATCGGCTACGGTGCCTGTGATATTGTAAATCGCTGTAACGGTCGGGCTGCTGATCCAATCCTGAGCGAATCCCTTCAGCTTGATTGTGGTCTGGCTGTCGATCGGCAGGATGAAGGACCCGGTGTATGCAGGAGAGGTCAGAGTAGGCTCTGAGCCATCCAGAGTGTAGCGAATATCTGCGGTTGTCGGAAGGACTGCAGGAGCCATCGTGATCGTTTGGGCTGTCGTATAAGTTCCGGGTGCAGGACTGATGGCAGGTGTTGCCAGGAGGACCTGACCTGTAACGTTGTAGATAGCGGAAATCACAGGGCTATCCACCCAATTGGGATGGAAGGCCTTGGCTCTGATCTGGAATCCGAAGGTATTCAGCGGGATATTGATCGGAGCGCTATAGATATCGGAGGCTGCGGTAGGTTCTGAACCATCTGTAGTATAGCGCAGGGTTGCACCGCTGGGATAGATATTAGCAATGATGCTTACAGTCTGAGCCGTGGTATAGGTTCCGGCAGGAGGATCAAAGAGCGGACCGCTGAAGCTGACCGTTCCGGTAACAGTATAAGTGGCAGTGTAAACCTCGGAAGGTATCCAGCCTGTGGCATATCCTCTTACTTTGATCGTTGTAGAGCTATCCGTGGCCAATTGGATGGCAGAGGTATAGACCGGAGAAGTCTCGTTGGGATCTGTACCGTCTGTTGTATATCTCAGAGTAGCCCCAAGCGGGTGGGTTTGTGGATTCACAGATACTGAGATCGGGTTCGTGTATGTTCCGGGAGCAGGACTAAATACAGGGGTTCCGGTGATAGCAACCTGACCTGTAATAGTATAAGTGGCTATCGCTACTTCGGAGGGAAGCCAATTATTCAGGAAGGCTCTGGCTCGGAAGGTAATGCTCGTATCCAGCGGAACATTGATCGGATTGCCATGGTAAATATAGGATGACTGAGTGGGGACTGTGCCATCCATCGTGTAATAGATGGTAGCTCCGCTCGGTACTGTGGTTGTATTGATGGTTACGTTTTGCGGTGTCTGATAGGTTCCGGGAGCAGGGCTAAAGTATGGGCTCGTCATTGCAACCTGTCCGGTAACCTGATAAACGGCAGTCTGCACAGCGCTGGGAGTCCAATTTGCCAGGAAGGCTCTGACCTTGAGGGTCGTTGTGCCTTGAGTAATCGGAATTTGAGCGCTGTAAACAGGGGATGTCTCAGTCGGGTCAGTGCCGTTTGTGGTATAACGAATCACTGCATTCGAGGGGACAGTACCGTTAATACTTACAGTTTGTGCCACGTAGTAGATACCTTGAGGAGGATCAAAGACAGGTGCGTTGAAGACTATCTGTCCTGTGATCACATAAGTCCCTGAAGCGGTTGAGCTGGGTATCCAATCCTGCTTGAACGCTTTGACCTTTATAGTAGTAGTCGTGTTCAGGCCTAAAGCAATCGGGTTTGTATAGGCAGGAGAGAGATCATTAGGCTCAGTACCATCCAGGGTGTATCTCAGAGTAGTACCGGTGGGCACTGTGGCAGTATTTAAGGTAATGCTTTGAGCAGTCTGGTAAGTTCCGGGAGCAGGAGTAAAGACCACTGCAGGAAGCTGTACCTGACCCGTCACGGTGTAGGTGGCAGTATAGACAGGGCTCGGAATCCAATCGGTCCTGAAAGCTCTCAACTTGACTGTGAGGCTGCTGTTCAGGCCGATATTGAAGGGGCTGGCATAGATCGGCGAGGCTTCAGTAGGATCGCTGCCATCCGTGCTGTATCTGATTACTGCGTCACTGGGATTGGGGCTGCCAATTACGCTTACTGTTTGGGCACTGGTATAGATTCCGGCAGGGATATTGAAGATCGGGCTGGAGATCGTTACCTGGCCTGTAATGCTGTAGCTGGCTGTATGGGTGATACTGGGTATCCAATCGGTCTTGTAAGCCTTGACCTTGATGGTCATCGACTGGTTCACGGGGATACCGGTAGTATAGATTGGTGAGCTTGCTGTAGGTTCACTGCCGTCTGTGGTATAGCGTAGTGTGGCACCTACAGGACTGGTGATAGTATTGAGCACGACAACCTGAGGACTGGTGAAGATACCGCCGGCAGGTGTGAAGACAGGATCAGCGATACTGACCTGTCCGGTCACGGTGTAACTGCCGCTGTGGATATCAGAAGGCAACCAGTTTGTCGAGTAAGCTCTCACACGGATGTTCACTGTCTGTCCTGTGTTCACAGGTATCGGAGCAGTATAGACCGGGGAGCTTTGGTTCGGATCGCTGCCGTCCAGGGTGTAATGCAGGGTAGCACCGGCAGGAGCTGTGTTGCTGTTGATCGTTACCATCTGCGGACTGGTATAGAGACCGGGAGCAGGATCAAAGACAGGAAGCTGAATTGTCACATTACCGGTAGTTGTGTAGAATCCGGTATGTGTCTCGCTGGGAGTCCAATCAGCTTTGAAGGCTTTGGTCTTGATGGTCAGGCTGCTATTCAGCGGCAGAGCTATGCCTGCTGTGTATTGGGTGGAAGCAGTTGTAGGTTCGCTGCCATCCAGAGTATAGTAGATTACTGCGTCATTGGGATTGACGCTGTTGATGGTGATGTTCTGAGCTGTTGTATAAATACCGGGGGCAGGACTGAAGACCGGTGTGTTATAAACTACTTGGCCGGTGATGATATAGATACCGGTGGCAGCATAACTGGGAGTCCAGTCGGTCTTGAAGGCCTTGACTTTGATTGTGGTAGTGGTGTTCAAGCCAAGGTTGATTGCTCCGGCATAGGCAGGAGAGAGCTCAGTAGGTTCTGTTCCATCCAGGGTATAACGTAGGACTGCATCCACGGGAAGCAGAGCAGAACTGATCGTCACAGCTTGTGCAGTCTGGTAAGTTCCGGGAGCAGGGGTAAAGACCACTGCAGGAAGCTGTACCTGACCTGTCACGGTGTAGGTAGCAGTATATACAGGGCTCGGTATCCAATCGGTCTTGAAGCCCCTGACCTTTATTGTGACAGAGCTATTCAGGGCAATGTCAAACGGAGTGGTATAAACCGGAGAATCTGTAGTAGGTGTAGTACCATCCAAAGTATAGTGTATGCTTGCATCAGCAGGGAAGTATGCACCGATCAAACTGACGGTTTGAGCAGTATTATAGGTTCCTGAAGGCAAGCTAAAGACAGGCTCAGATATTGTAACCTGACCCGTAATATTATATGTTTCTTCAGTGATGGCACTCGGAGCCCAACCTGATTTGTATGCTCTGGCTTTGATTGTAGTGAGCGTGTTGTGTGCTAGAGCTATACCGGCATTGTAAACAGGTGAACTAGCAGTAGGATCGCTTCCATCGGTCGTAAACCTAATGGTCGCACCTTCTGTTATGGTGCTCAGGACAACCGTCTGCATTGCAGTATATGTTCCGCCCACAGGCTGGAATGTTACGTCAGCAACAGCACCTGTTATGATGTAGGTTCCGGCAGCCATCTGCGAATTATTCCATCCGTCCTTGAAAGCTATCGCTTTCACCGTTATTGTGGTATCCAGAGGCAGGGTAAACGGAGCCAGATATGGCATGCCATTGGTCAGACTGGGATCACTGCCATCCAGAGTGTACATTATCAGGCTACCCGGAGTAGTGGATACCAATGTAATGGTCGGAGAGTAGGTATAGGTGCCGGGAGCAGGGAAGAGCTGTGGTGTTTGCACGGTCTCAACCGGAATGAAGATCACGTAGCTGGCGTTGTTGATCAGCGAATTTTCCCAACCGGTACGATAGGCGATAGCCTTGACTGTAGTTGTACTGGTTATCGTGATCGGTCCGGAATAGAGTGTGCCATTCACGTTTGAAGGCTCAGTTCCATCCAAGGTATAGTATATATCAGCCAAAGGTGTGGTAGTCGTAATCACTACATCCACTGAGTTGTTATATACACCGCCCACCGGGGTAAAGACAGGCGTTGCAACTGTCTGTACGGGCAGGATGATCACATAGTTTGCCAGCGATATTGGTGAATCAACCCAGCCTGCGAGATAGGCATAAGCCCTGATCTGCGTGGTAGAGTTGATGGTGATCGGGCCGGTATAATCGAAGCCGTTTACGGCATCCGGGTTAGTACCATCCAGGGTGTATCTTATGGTAGCACCAGGAGTAGTTACGCTAATAGCGACTAACTGACTCGAATCATAGACTCCCGAAGGAAGGCTAAAGATCGGAGCTGCAACCACAGGCAGAGGAATATCGATAATGTAGTTGGCGGATGTGATCACAGAAGGATGCCAACCTGTCCTGTAGGCAGTAGCTTTCACAAGTGTATCATCAGTAAGATTGATCAGGCCGGAATAAAGAGTTCCGGTGATGTTATCCGGATCTGTTCCGTCTAAAGTATAATACACTGATGCCGATGCAGTAGGTGTGCTTAGGGCTATGTTTTGAGCACTGCTGTAGCTTCCTTGGTTAGGATTGAATCCGACCGGCCGTACATATAGCTCATAAGTTGCAGTGGCTACATTGGAAGGCATCCAGTTATTGCGATATGCTTTTGCTTTGAGAGTAGTAATCTGTGTGACCGGTATCGGTGCCACATAGATAAATCCATTGATGTCACTTGGCTCTGTGCCATCGGTTGTATAGTAAATCGTGGCATCTGCAGGGAATGTATTGATAGCCACCGTCAGCTCATCAAAGTAGTTCCCACCGGGAACTGAGAAGACCGGTGTGCTGACCGGGCCATTGATTATGTACTCAGCCTGGATAATTGACGAAGGAATCCAGTTATTCTTTACTGCTATCACTTTGATATTGGTATTCACTGCGATTGTGATAGGATTGCCATCGTATATTATGCCATTTCCTACAGCCGGATCAGTACCATCGGTAGTATAGATGATGGTCGCGCCGGGTGTATTGACCGTAAGGGTAAGGCTCTGAGCATTTGGATAAGTTCCCGAGCTCAAGCTGAGCTGAGGATTCCTTACCACAAAGAAATATTCTGCAGAGGCTTCAGCAGAATTCAACCAGCCATCCTTGATTGCGATAGCTCTGATTCTGGTGTACTCGGTTACGGGTATAGCCCCTGCATAAATGAAGCCATTTCCGACTGCGGGAGCAGAACCATCAGTCGTATAGATGATGGTGGCATCAGCAGGGATTGCAGTGATTATTACTGACTGATCAGCGTTGTAATAGCCACCTGCAGGAGAAAATACCGGTGTGCTGACGAAGCCATTAATTACATAAACTGCTGTGTTGGTATTTGAATCCAGCCAATCCGCAAGGTATGCAAAGGCTTTCAACGTGGTGTTGTTTGATATAGTTATCGGAGCCAAATAGACGTTGCCATTGCTTATGCTGGGCTCAGTTCCATCAGTCGTATAGACAATGGTAGCTCCGGGTGTGGCTGTTGTGATAGTGACAGCCTGGGCACTGGCATACTGTCCTGCACCTGGAGCAAAGACCGGCATTGCAACCTGGCCTGTTATTATATACTGAGCACTTACTATCGCGCTGGAGTTCCATCCTGCTTTGACTGCGATGGCTCTCAGCATCGTATTGGCAGAGATATTGATCGGAGTTCCAGCTACATACAGAGTTCCATTTACTTCAGAAGGCGCACTGCCATCAGTCGTATAATAGATGTTGGCATCAGGCGGGTTGACCGAAATATATACATTCACAGGGCTGGTATAAGTTCCTGCTCCGGGTGTAAAGACAGGAGCCGCCACGATACCAAAGATAGTATAATCTGCCGTTGAAATAGCCGATTCACGCCAGTTTGTGAGGTAAGCTCTGGCTCTCAGAGTAGAGCTGGTAGCAATATTGACCGGGCCGGTATAATCGAAACCATTGGTCGGGCTGGGCTCCGTACCATCCAAGGTATAGCGGATAGTCGCACCCGGCGTACTTGTTGTGATTATTACATTCTGAGCTGCTGCATAGCTTCCGCCTCCGGGATTGAAGACTGGAGCAGCTACAGTACCTGTAACATTGTATGATCTTTCAGCTATCGAAGATGTTTGCCAGCCCACTTTCCAGGCAATAGCACGAATAGTCATTGCGGTCTGGTTGCCGATGGGGATTCCAATGGCATCATCATAGAAGGTCGAAGCAGTTGTAGGCTCTGAACCATCTGTGGTATAGTGAATTGACGCATCAGGAACAGAGGGTACTGATAGTCTTACCGTGATCGGATCGGGATAAGTTCCTGCCGGCAAGTTGAAGGTCGGTGCAGGCAAGACGCCTACACTGTAGTAACCATCCCTGATCAAGCTGGGTGTCCAGTGCTCTTTGTATGCACGGGCTCTGATATGATGTTGACCTGCCGGCAGATTCACAGCTCCGGTATAGAGATAGGAATCAGGTGATTCAGAGGCAGGCAGAGGATCGGCTCCATTCAGAGTGTAATAGATGGTAGTTCCATCCAGTAGAGTGGAGATACTTACGTTGATGGCAGTCGGATAGCTGCCGGGAGTAGGGCTGAAGGTAGGAGTATCGACCTGTCCGGTAATAGTGAACAATCCGCTGTAGATTTGGCTGGGGCAGATATCGGGATACTGAGCCAATACTTTTACCAAGGTGGTCTGATGCACCATAAAAGGTCCTGTGTAAAGCAGGGCGGGATTCTCGGTGGGATCAGTGCCGTCAATGGTATAATACACAGCTGCGCCGGCGGGATTGGTACTTGTGCTGATCGTTACCAGATGTCCGCTGATACTATATCCGGGAGCCGGATCAAAGATCGTGCCATTGGCAAATGGAAGGATCGATGTTCTGGTGCGTACATCGTAGAAATATGTATAGGTCTGGCTTGGCAGCCAATCCGGATTGTAAGCCCTAATCCTGATCCAAGTGGGGCAGGTGAGCTCGATCACTGTGCCAGTGGTATAGATAAAGGAATTGGGATTGCCGGGGCCGGGCACGCTGTTATCAAGGGTATAATACAAGGTAGCCGAGTGAGGCGTCATTGAAATTCCCTGAATCAATAGCGGGATGAAATCACCAGGCTCGACCGTAAGCCACGTCCCCTCAGCAGGAGGCAATGGATTCATTGTATGGCTATTAATCGTCACTACACCCGTAACGTTGTACTGATGAGTGATGATGTTGCTGGGAATCCAATCTGCTCTGGTGGCAATGGCCTTGATGGTCATCGAACTCTGAGTCGGCACCGGGATCGGGGCCAGATACAGAGAAGTACCGGGTGCTCCCGGGATCGGATCGCTACCATCTGTCGTATAATAGATCGATGCACCAAGATTGGGGCAGGAAAGCTCGACATTTGTGAGCGAGTAGTATAATCCGCCGACCGGATTGAAGACAGGATCTGCCACACGTCCGGTAATCCGATAGTTGAAACTTACTACCTGTGAGGGCGGGAAAGATGGATGGGTAAAGAAGGCTTTGATTGTTACAAAGTTCTCGATATTACCCAATGCCGGCACGTCAATCGGCTGCATATAAACATCCGAAGAGGTTGTGGGAATTGTGCCATCTGTAGTGTAATAGATCGTAGCACCTTCGAAACCAGCGGGAGGCGTCAAGCTTACGCTGATGCCATGATCAAACACGCCACCCCAGGGATTGAAGAGCGGACCGACCGGGCTTACACTAATATTCCACGTAACGCTATCAGATTCCAACCCGTCCGAAACGGTGTAAGTCAGAGTATAAACGCCGGGGATATCGAAGAGATGATCCAGATTGGTGGTCGTGGAAAGCTCTGTGGAGAACGGCACACCGTAGAGGCTACCGCTCAATACCCAGCTATGAGTGAGCACATTCAAATCAAGATCACTAACGACCACGCTGAAGTTTACAGTATCATTTTGGTTAATGGATAGATTCAGGTTGGCCGGTAAATAGGAATCGATTGTGGGCGGATCGTTGGTCGGAGTGACCACAACCGTTATTTGAACTGCTGTAAAGGCATTAGATTGCCTATCAACCGCAGTCACAATAAAGTTCTTGATACCGTTAAAATTATCTCTGGGAGTGAAAGTAACCAGGTTGCCATTGATTCCGGGAGCCTGAGTCACATTGATAGAATACGGGAAACTAATCTCGGTTTGCGTTACAAACAGATCATAGTTAGTCGGAGCGGAGTCTATACATGTCACAAATTCGTTGAAATCCACAGTGATGCTGTGATCTTCCTCAACGTAGAAAGTATTGGCTACAGGAAGATCCGCGACAATCGGCGCATCAGGAACAGATGTAACGTTGATCCTGAGGATAGCCGTATAAGGCTCGCTGTGCGTTCCATCGAGATAGTCCTCATACAGAGATACAGCTATCAATTCCGAACCGTACCAATGCTGAGGTCTTGGCTCAAACCTGATGATCCGTCGGTTGATGGGATCCGGGAAGGTAATTACAAAGTGTTCCGGATTGCTGGTGAGGATCACCAGATTGTTCACATCAGTATATGAACCTGGATTCAGGTACTCGGTAAAGTCCTTTACCCAAGGAACATCCTCATAGAATCTCTCCGTCCCGGCGGGTAAATTGTAGGGCGAAGAAGGAAAGTTGAAAGATGGTCCGCGCACCAGTTCGTTGCGACGGCTAACTTCCGAAAGTACTTCCGGTGTGAATTCAGATCCCCTGAGTCTCAGGAAATCCGTAGCCTCGGCAAACAAGCCAAATACGGCAATCAACACCATTGCTACCAGGAAAGCTTTCTTCATATAGAAACTCCTCTTTTATTTCATAAATAATTCCAACTAAGTTCCACATTACGATCTTCCATTTCTTACTGCTCACTGCAAATAATTATCAAAGATGGTGTGGACAGAAATCGACATCACACTATATCAAGCAAATATAAGAACTTAGCTCGACTTGTCAACTGTTTTTTTGCCCAAAAAACAAACCTAATAGTCTCTGCGTTACTTAGGGCTTGAAGATATATTATTTAGCCTGAATTGGCATGCAAGGAAAAGCTTTGTTTGCATACTACTAATAAGCCTTTGGCGCTGTTGATAAATATAGACAGCCGATACATGGGGATTCAAGGCAGAGACATATTGACCAATGAAACTTATTGCCTGTTCGCGTCTTCTTTGTAATGCATTTACAGCTCGTGATCCATTGTAATACTTAGAGCTCGTAATCATCTGAAAAATGCCACTTTCCGCGCACTGCTTGGATGAAATATCCCTAAAGCTATGTTAGACAAGTCTATCCTGCTTCGCCATGCAGGATCCAAGCAGGATGCATGCAGGCAACAAGCATCCTATCAAAAGGGGCGTGTACGCAATCTCTTCTAAGAGTGGAACAATCAATTAAGTGAGGTATCTCCCACGATTCTCCCACTTTGTGAGAGAATCTAAAGAGATAGGTGGGAGAGTCTTTACTTCGAGCCTAAGGGTAGCTTTGTTCGAAGAAAAAAAAAGCGGGATGCAAGATCCCGCTTAATACTGGCTTGATATTATCGCAAGCTATCCTGAGGGGGAGGTGCATCCAGAGCTTGGATAAAGGGACTGATATCGTATTGAACGCGTCCTCTTACCCGCTCCAAGACAGTCCTTGCTTCAGCTTTACGATTGTATTGGTGCGCAACGCTGACCACCATTTGGGCATAGGAGCTGTCCAGCGGGAAGAACTGCATACCTCTTTCTATGTAGTACATCAGTTTTTCGGGATGATTTTCCAGCATAAATCCCACGATGTAGCCAGGATAAATTTGATCCGCCATAGGATGAGTCATAATGGTCGAATCAATGAAGGCATCAAGTTGCGACCACCGTCCTGCTTCGCTGTAGTACGTCACATAGAACTCGGTGAGTTTGATTTCACTATCAATGTACTTGCGAGCGCGCTCAATATACTTCTCGGCAGTTTCAAAGTCCTTGTTTTTGGTGAAGTGGATTGCGGCTTTTACAAATCCTGATCCGTAGTTCATCACCAAACGGCGCATGTTTTCGTCTTTGTAAACGTCATCATCCTCAATCGAGCGATATTGATAGACTTTCTCGATATTATGAAGCAGGCGCGGGATATTGACTTGTTCAACACCCTCTGTGCTGACGACACGGGCGACCATACCTTCGTTGCGGGTGAAGTCCTCGAAACCGATATAGCTTTCGCAGGTGACAGCAAAGTAGATCGGGCGTTTGCCAAAGTTGTCCTTGATAATCTGCATTACAGCCAGATCGGAGATGCGATAGCCCCGTTCATTGGGACGCCATTTGGCTGTTTCACCATACTCGACGTTAAACTCCATCGGCGGGTTTGCACCCTCTGCGCTTATCCTCAAGTTTTGGCTGATCTGCATTTTATACATTTCATCCAAAAGAGAATCATCAATATTAAAGAGAATACCTTCTTTATCCCTGATCTGTCTGATGTACCAAGAGGTGTTTAACAGGGAGAGATTGGCAATGGAGACGTCTTTGCGTATGCCTTTGAGATACTTGTTCTTGTACTCCATCGCCTTCCGTATGGCTTCGGTGCTGGCGGCAGTGGGGAAGATATCTGTTCCCTTGAAGATCGGAGTCTCCTGAGCATGCGGATCGGCAACGGCCTGAGCATACCAAAGCGGGAAGGTGTCATTGTCGCCATTGGTAAAGATGATGGCGTTTTCTTCCAGAGAATTGAGGAAGTTAACTCCATAATCCAAAGCGATGTATTCCTTGGAACGATCGTGGACCTTGTATTGGCTTGCCATGTTTCCCAAAGCCAGGGCGATCATCACTACGGCAATGGCTATTCTGCCAGTCTTACCCTTGCACAAACGTAGCAGTGCAAGAGCTCCAATACCCATCCAGATAGCCCACATATTGTAGGCGACCACGAAGAAATAGTCACGGTCACGGACTTCGGCGTTGGACATATTCATCACAAAGACCATGATAATTGTTGTAAGGATGATTACTGAGAAGAAATAGCGGAAACTGTGGCGATTGCTGATCTTTTGAAACCATGCGCCAATAATACCCAAACCGGCTGTAAAGACAGCGGAAAGTCCGGCAATCAGCCAAATGGGCAGCTTGAGGGCTTGGTTGATAGTCTCCTGATGGAACCACTGAATCCCAAAGTATCTGAGGAAATGATAACCGAGCTGATCGGTAAAGAAATTGCCGCGACGCACCATGAATGAGGTCTCGCCATACTGCTTACGCAGGACGTAGTCGCTGAACATACTCAGGGTGCTGGGATGACCTTCGTTGATGAAGGGACGATCCGCAGCGCGAACCATTAGGAATAGATGTGAGGAAAGACCTGCCAGTACAAGCAGGATTGCCATCCCCCAGATGCGCTTGTCGAAGATATCATTTAACTCTATGTAGAGCAAAATAATTGCGATAATGGCAAAGCCCCATTTGTCAAAGTCATCAACGCGGACACCTTTGCCGATAGCACCGAAGATCAGGTATCCGGCAAACATTGCCAAGGAATAACCGACTACTTTGAGCCAGAAGTTCTCTGAGCTTCTGCCTTTGAGGAAGAGGGGATAGGCTACTATAAATAACACTGCCGGGGCAATCTGCAAGGCGGTCTGATGCACGCAAAAACCCAGGAAGAAGAGATAGACAATCAGCAGCAGTATATTCTGTCGGTCGTAGTCTTCAGATTTCTCTACCCAGACCAATGTAAGCCAGAGGATCAGATTAACAAAGAAGACAAGACCGGCATAGACTTCAGCCTCGATTGCATTCATCCAGAAAGTGAAAGAGAAAGCCGTCAAAAGGGCAGACATCACACCGGCAAAGATCTTCTGCTTGTCACTCACTTTGAACATCGACGTGAGCTTGACTGTGATCAGATAGGTAAACATCACAGCAAATGCAGAGGTGAGCCCTGATAGGAATGCTGCAATCACGGCATGGGAAAAGAAACCTCCAAAGAGGGCTACTATAGCTCTTCCGAAGAGGATGTAGAATGGATTGCCCGGAGGATGGGGCACGCCCAGAATGCTGATGCAGGTGGCATATTCTCCACTATCCCAGAAGCTCATCGTGCGAGCTTGAGTTAGAATGTAGATCAGGAGGCTAAAGGCAAAGAGAGACCAGGCTACAATGCGGTTTAGTTTGTTGTTTGCCAGGGCTTGGGGTTTGAGCACCTGATCATCAACAATCTGCATTGGTACTGGTTTCTCATAGGCTTTTTGCTTTTTGCTTTTGGCACTGGTTGCAATAGGGGTGACTTTACTCATCTATACTCCATATTAATCTTTGAGGCCTGCTTTGGCATAGCTGGCGATAATCTGTTTTTGGGCAAAGAAGAAGATAATCAGAATTGGCAGGATACTGAATGCTGATGCTGCCATCAAAAGAGTGGTCTGGGTGGAGGCTTCCTGATTGAAATAGCTTAGTCCTACTTGCAATACCCTCAGTTCCGGACGATTTGTCATCACCAATGGCCACATAAAGCTATTCCACGATCCGATCAGGGAAAAGACGGATGCCGTGGCAATGACTGATTTGGACAAGGGTATGATCAAGCGCCAGAGCATACCAAAGGTACTGCAACCATCCAGAGATGCAGATTCAAAAAGCTCCTTGGGCAAGCTGCGGAAATGCTGTCTGAACAGGAAGATTGTAAAGATGTTTACACACCATGGGATGATCAATGCTTGGTATGTATCCAACCAACTGATTTTGTCCAGCAAGATATAGGACGAGATCAGATAGATGGGTTCAGGCACCATCATCATGCTCAAGAAGAGGTAAAATAGGGCATCCTTGCCCTTGAATTCCATCCTGCCAAAGGCAAAAGCAGCCAGCATGGAGGTAATCAGCACACCTATGAGTGACACAAAGGAAACGAATAGCGTGTTTGCAAAGTATGTGGCAAAAGGCACTTTCTTGAAAGCACGGGAGAAGTTGTCCCAATGCAGGGAGGGAACTTTCTTTACCTTGCGAACCTCGGAAGCAGGCACCCGCTTGTACTCATCGACAATGCGGTTATCTTTATCCAAAGTGTGGATGACGGCTTCTTTATTCTCAATCTGTACCAAGATAATCTTCTGATCTCCGGAGGATGATTTCCATACATGGTATTCCTCTTTGGGGACAAAGACAGAATCGTGCTTGTTAAACTCGGCTTGATTCATCAGCGAGGTTGAGATCATCCATACGAAGGGAACAACCATAAAGAGGCCAAAGAGGATCAGGAAGGTGTAGATAATCGTCATGCGTATTGATTCGTTCATCTTTCTGCTCCTTTAATAATTGACGTGCTTTTCAAGACGTCTCTGCATGATTGTAAGCCCCAGGATGATGACGAAGAGGATCAAGGCGACAGCGCTGGCATAACCCATCTCCAAAGTATCAAAGCCTTTTTCATATATGTAGAAAACGATAAGCTTGGTAGTATTAAGCGGGCTTCCTTTGTCCGTCATAAGATAAACTTGAGAGAAAGCCTGGAAGCTGACTATGGTCGTCATAACGAGGACGTAGAAAGTAGTGGGGGAGACCAGAGGAACTGTAAGCTTGAAGAATTGTTTCAGTTTGCCGGCTCCATCGACTTCGGCAGCTTCGTAGTAAGTCTTTGGGATGTTTTGTAGCCCCGCGAGGTAGATAATTGTGTTGTATCCAAGACCTTTCCACACAGTCATAATCACTATTGCGAAAAGAGCTTGAGACGGTCCTGCCATCCATTCCGGAATACTGATCCCGATGCTGGAAAACATAATTTTGAAGATGCCGGTGGGCTCTGACAGCCACTTTTGAGATTCAATTCCAATGAAATTAAGGAAAGTATTAGCCAGCCCTGTCTGCTCGTTGAAGATGATCTTCCATACTATAGAGACTGCCACAAGAGAGGTCACATAGGGCAGGAAGTAGATTGTGCGAAAGAACCCGCTAAGACGCTTGATCTGATTCAACAACACTGCAAAGAGCAAGGATACTATCACGCTGGCAGGTACAACCAGTATGACATACCACAGAGTGTTTAGCATAGACTTCCAGAAGATGTCGTCCTGTAGTATCTTCTGATAATTTGCCAGTCCGATGAAACTGCCGGAGCCTTTTAATCCCCACTCAAAGAAACTGACGATAAAAGACATTGTTATGGGGATCAATCTAAAGGCAAAAAGCAGAATGAAGGCAGGCAGGATATACAGATAGGGGGAGATTTTCCACTTAGTTTTCATAATTCTCTTCCTTTGAGCCTGTGTCCGATGTATGGGGTTTGCGGAATTGATTGTAATCTATCTTGTATTTTGAGCATTTCTTGTAGATGTTTTCACGGGGAATAGATGAGAGACGTGCTGCCTGGCTGAGGCTGCCGCTGCTGCGCTTGAGGAGGGATATCAGGTACATACGTTCAAATTCTTGTTTTGCCTCTTGCCAGTCGAGATTCTCGATCAAGCCAAATTGCTTCTTCTCTTCAGTGGTCTGCTCCAGAACATTTTCAGGTAAATCCTCTGGCTGGATTATGGAGTGTTCAGCGAGGATTACAGCGTGTTCGATGGCATTGCGAAGCTCACGTACATTACCTCTCCAGGGATGATTGAGGATCAAAGACATCATAGCCGGAGATATCTTTAGCTCTTTCTTGTGATACTTGGCGCAGAATTCTCGGACAAATGCATTTGCCAATATCTTCATATCATCTCGCCTTTCCCGGAGCGGACTGATATGAAGTGTGATAACATTAAGGCGGTAATATAGGTCTTCCCTGAAGGTGCCTTTTCGGACAGAATCGTTTATATCCTTGTTGGAGGCAGCCAGGATACGCAGATCGGTGGTGATATCACTATCACTTCCCACCATTCGGAAGGTGCCGGTCTCAAGGACCTTGAGTAGTTTTACCTGGAAAGACAGCGAGGTCTCTGTGATTTCATCGAGGAATAGAGTCCCGCCATTGGCCTCTTGGAAGTAACCTATTTTGTCTCTTATGGCATCAGTAAATGCTCCTCGCTTGTGACCGAAGAGCAAGCTCTCAAGCAGGGTCTCGGTGAGGCTTCCGCAGTTTACGCTTACGAATTTCTTGTGTTTGCGGTGGCTGTTACGATGGATCAGCTCAGCAAAGACGCTTTTGCCCACACCTGTTTCACCTGTGATCAGAACAGTAGTATCCAGCTTTGAGATTTTCTTTACTTTTTGCAGAAGCTGCTGTATGGCAGGGCTGTTTCCGATGATAAGATCGGTCTGAATGTCTTTTTGGATCAGGTCGTTCAATCTCTGGTTCTCTTCGAGCAGCCATTGTGTCTGCAACAGCTTTTCTACCTGGATATTGATCAGATCGAGATTATGAATTGGCTTTACGATAAACTCGTCTGCTCCCAGCTTCATAGCTTGGACAGCTGTCTCGATGGAGGCTTGACCGCTAATTGCAATCACTGAGGTCAAGGGATATGAGTTTTTGATCTCCTGGATCAGGTCTAATCCGTTCTCCCCGGGCAGTACAAGATCTATTATTGCCAGATGAAAGCGGTATTGCCCCAGCAAGCTGCGAGCTGTATTGAGGTTTTGAGCCGTCAATACGTTGTAATCGTTGCTAAGTTGAAGCAGGAAGAGTTCCAGCGTCTCAGCGCTGTCATCAACGACCAATATGCTTTGTTTAGTGCTTGGATTTATCATAGATCGTGATTATGATACCGGTGTTTGATTGTTCTATTTGGTAGAGTTTGGCATCCACAGGCTTATGAAGGGCACTATGAATGGTATCCATATCCGGGATGAGCTCGTGCCAGACTATCTGCCTATCTTCGCAGACTAGAGCTATCTCGGCATCGTTGTCTATGCTTTTCACACTTATCTCAAGCGGTATCCCATTTTGCTCTGAGAGTCCGCACAGGATATGTTCGAAAAGCATGCAAGGCAGGGCTGAGATTGTACTGATCATAAGCGGATCAGTCGGTAAGGAGAGCTTCAAGGCGAGACCACGCTTGATTTTGAGGTTGTTCATCAAAGCAGATATCTGATTGCGTACTATCTCGATCAAATCGTAGTATCCTGTCTCAAAGCTCTCTCTATATTGGATATTCTTTATCGTCTGATTTAGGATATCATCAATCCTGAGGCCGGCATTGATGATCTTTTGAAGCTGGTCAAGCTGAGGATTTGCAGATTGAGCCTGCTGGGCAAAGCCCAGTATCAGGTTCAACGGAGTATTGATATTATGAGCTAATCCGTTGATCAGGTCTGTTCTGGTAGTCCTGAGTAAGTCTTTCATCCTTTCAGTTTCTTATACTCTGCAAGTCCAAGTCTGAAGATGTGCATTGCCTTTCGGATGTCGTGTTCATTCAGGATATAAGCGAGGCGGAGTTCGTTTCTTCCCAGTCCCGGAGTGGCATAAAAACCTTCTGCCGGAGCAGCCATAACTGTCTCGTTGTCTATAGAGAATTCACTTAAGAGCCAGATAATAAAGTCTTCTGCATCCTCGATCGGGAGCTTAGCTATAATATAGAAAGCACCTTCGGGCTTTTTGCAGATCACGCCTTCGATCTTTGATACTTCTTCAAATATGATATCACGACGTTTCTGATACTCGGTATGGATGCCTTCAATGTATGAATCAGGCAGATAGACACAAGCATTGGCAGCCAGTTGATCAATTGTGGGGGGGCAGAGTCTGGCTTGGGCAAACTTCAATGCTGCAGCCATAAGATTCTTGTTTTTGGAAACTAAGCACCCTATTCTCGCACCACACGCACTATAACGTTTGGAGATGCTATCAACCATAATGGCCTGGTCTTCAAAGCCGGGAACGTGCATAATACTGCTGTGACTCAAACCATCGTATACGAACTCTCTATAGACCTCGTCCGAGATTACGTAAAGATTATGCTTTTTGGCGATAGCTACAACTCTTGCAATGTCTTCTTGGCTGTAAACGGTTCCCGTGGGATTACCGGGATTACATAGCATTATAGCTCTTGTCTTGGAGTTGATCAGTTTCTCAAATTCTACATCTTCCGGGAGCGCAAAGCCAGTCTCAGCATAGGTTGTGATGGGTTTGAGCTGGATGGAAGCCATTGTCGCAAAGCCGTTGTAATTGGTATAAAAAGGCTCGGGAACAATGATTTCATCGCCTTCGTTACAGGTAAGCATCATAGCAAATGTGATCGCTTCGCTTCCGGCAGTTGTTACAATGATCTGATCTTCATCAAGCTCAATATTGTGTTTTGCATAGTATTTCACCAAGCTCTTGCGATATACATCCAAGCCCTGAGACGGTCCATAAGCCAATACCGGTTCGGAGTACTTATGGTAAACTTCCAGCATCTCTGCAGGTGTTTCAATATCGGGCTGGCCGATGTTGAGTTGATAGACCTTAATGCCTTTGGCTTTTGCCGCAACAGCGTATGGCATCAGCTTTCTGATGGGTGATGCCTGAATCTCATTTGCTCGTTTAGACAGCTGCATGTTTTGATTCCTCTTGATATTATTCTTTTGGGCAATAAAACAGAGCTTGAGTTTTAAGACAAGGAAAATCTTTTAAGGCTCCGACAAGAGACTATATCAAGCTGCAAATCAAGCGAGGGATTTGAGCAGCGGTTCAACCAAACCGGGAAGAATTTCTCCTGCTTTTCCTTTGTGAAACTCATCTACAAAGATCATATTGTCAGGCTTGTCCAGATTGACACAGATTGTGCGGGCTCCCATGTACTTGGCAGTCATCACAAATCCTGCAGCCGGATAGACAGCCCCACTGGTCCCGATAACGACCAGTATCGAGCAATCCTTGAGAGCACTCTCAATCTCATACATATAGTACGGGATCTCTCCAAACCAGACGATGTCCGGGCGCATGGCTGCTCCACAATCCGGGCAAGAAGGAATATCGACATCCAGATCAAGCTCTGCCATTTCTCTTTTGGAACTGCAAGAGGTACAGAAAGCGGTTCTGAGCCGTCCGTGCATCTCGAATACTCTCTTTGAACCTGCTCGATAATGCAATCCATCCACATTCTGAGTTACAAGTGTGAATCTGTCGCCCAGTTGCTCTTCCATCCGTACCAAGGCAAAGTGCCCCGGATTAGGCTCTACTTCGAGAGATTGCAGGTATCTGGCTTTGTAGAAATTCCAGACCAGATGGGGATCTCTCGCAAACCCGGAAGGACTGGCAACATCTTCAACCCGATGCTTCTCCCAGAGTCCTCCGCTGTCACGAAAAGTGCTGATGCCGGATTCAGCACTGATTCCGGCACCAGTCAAAACTACAAGTTTCTTATTTTTATCAGCCATTACTTAATCATTATCATCCTGGCAGATGCATCATAATTGCCTGCCTGAAGTCTGTAGTAATATACTCCGCTGGAAACAGATCTATTGTTTTGATCAGTTCCGTTCCATACGACAGAATGTATTCCGGCATCCAGATTCTCAAGCTGATACTGCTTTACAAGCTGTCCACGCAGATTGTATATACCGAGTTTTGCATTGGCAAGCGCAGGACTGCTAAAGGATATCGTCGTACTCGGGTTGAAAGGATTGGGATAGTTTCCAAGGAGTTTGACGGGAATCAGACCGGCAAGATCTTCATCGTTTGCGACGTTATCGCTTTCGATTCTAACGTCATCGATATACCAGCCTTCTCCAACCTCATAAGCATCTGATCCAAAGACGAATCTAAACTTTGCCGTTCCGGAGTATTCCGCAAGGTCAAATTCGGCTTCTCTCCAGTCGTAAGCACCTGAATAGCAATAGGTATTCGCCGCAAAAGGAGACGCCGCATTGTTGTAAATCCTATGAGTATATCCACCCAGAGGCGTGATCTGAGTCCATGGGCCATCATTCACGGATATCTGAACCAATCCACCATC
The DNA here is from genome assembly GCA_964433815.1 of uncultured Candidatus Cloacimonadota bacterium. Lineage (GTDB taxonomy): Bacteria > Cloacimonadota > Cloacimonadia > Cloacimonadales > Cloacimonadaceae > PHBP01. Next base: position 10,293 of record CAYSSP010000017.1, on the reverse strand, counting down.
CCAAGCGTAACCGGGGGTGGTATGGTTTTCTGCGTCTATCCAGTGGTTGAACTTCAATCTGGAATTGACACCCAATTGCATAACCGGGCTTACCAGTCCACCGTGAGTACTATTGGCATAACTTGCAGAACCTTGTCCGCCAAACTTGGCCGAATAAGAACCGCCTTGTGTGCTGTTTCTATAGGAACTGCGATGCCATTGATTAGTAAAGTTATTACTTAATGCAGAGCTTGTCCAATTCTGGAAATCAGGTTCAAAGCCATAACTGACCAAGCCAACATTAAAGCTAACCACTCCAGTCTCTTCTGCGTCGTTTTCAGTAAGCATTACATAGTCGATACTGGCGGTATGTCCGATTTCGGCAGTAGGGGAGACCGATATGGTAAAGGCATTTGCCCAATCCATACTCTGTCCGGGAGCAAGCTCCGGGAAGAAGACATCTGTAGCTGATATCTGGATATAAGGATCACCTGTCATCAGTAGCATCATCGGAGACTGTGCAGTACCACTACCGGTATTGCTGAGACTGATTGTCACGCTGGGAGTATGTCCCGGCATGATAAGGCCGCCATTATTGAGTACCTGATATCCGGTCACTACTACATTCGGTGCATTCAATCTTAGTTGAGCATTACTTTGGCTGGAATAGCCATCAAAGTTGCTGGTGAATGTCAATCCTGCCAAGGTTAGATCAGGAAATGATCCATTTACTCTGATCTGGAATCCTGACAAAACCATCGTCGAATCACCTGCACTCAAGGCATTGAAGCTGATTGGCTGAGAGAGCACTTCGATATTGGGTGAGTTGCTGGTCATGCTAACTGTGCCATTCTGATTTTGATTCATCAGACCTACGTTTTTGATCTTGAGATTGAGGTTGTAGGTATGGCCTGTAAGGTGCAACTGATTGGGACTGTCCGTTCCTGTTACGCTGCAAACCACATAAGGCATCTGCGAGGCAGTAACCACAACGCTGCTTTGATAGTTGTAGAAGTTTGGCGCAAAGATATGGATGTCGTACTGCCCGGGTTGCAGGCTGTCCAAGAGGTTGATGTTCACTGTTCCGCCGGCATCAGCCAATCCTTCAAAGATAGTTGTGCCTTCGCGGATGATCCTGAGCTCTGCATTGGGAGCATTTGTGCCAATCTGATAGCTATTCACACCGACAGCCCAGTAGTTTGGTATCTGAGCTACAACCTGTTGAGGAGTATCTGTCCAAATCATCATTGCAGGATCTCCAAAGAGATTGGTTTCATAGACCACCCAATACATCACCGCTTGATTGGTAACGAAGGGAATATTATCTATCTTGGAATCTACCAAAGTATAACCAAGCTCGTGAATACCTTCTCCAAAGATGGCATCGATGTATTGCCTGTGCAGATACTGTGAGGCACCGTTGGTGCTTCCTTGCATACCCCAACCGTATCTGGAATGAGCGATCATACCTGCTGCGGCGTTAGTAATGGAGGTCATCTTTTCGGTGACGCAATCGCCAACATACTGGCCAACTTCTGTGTCGCGGTTGTCAAAGGCACCTGAGTAGCAGCCCTGGGTGAAGTAGATCGAGAAATTATGAGTAGCTCCGTCATTGGTGATTGTTGAACTGCTTACTTGGTTGTTGCTAAGTCGCATTGTATATGTAGTATTGGAGTGTCCCAGATGATTGACCAGATTCGGTCCCTGAGAAAGGATTGGTCTGATCTGATTTGCGCTCCAGCTATCCGCTGAGCCATAGGTTCTATCGTATAAAGTGGTAATATCCCATGCTGTAGGTACGCCGACAGTGGTGTATCCGTTCATCGAGGAACCGCCGATCATCTCGTCCATATAGGTGCCGCCCCAGGTAGGACCATCCCAAAGCCATTCACCGGCAAAGAAAGCCTTTTTGACTTCTGACTCCACCGGTGTGAACTGGTAACCCAGGATCTTGTTGATCTGAGCCGAAATCTCTGCATCGCTATTGTAGCAGATTCTGCCCAAAGCCACTTCGGGAGCCAGATCGTTTTCGTACATCTCGCCCCAATAATTGTCGTTATCGTTGTTCCAAGTACCATCCAGACAGCTATAATACATGTCTGCAGGGATGTCAGCATCGGTCTGGCCACCCTGTCCCATATTTACATACATACCACGGTGCGGGATAACGTCGGTATCGCCGGCAAGCAGTACATATCTAAGGTCATTAGTCGCATAGAAATCTATGATAAAGTTCCTGATCTTGGCTTGGGTGTCAGCTCCTGCCTGAGTAGCTGTGATTTCCTGTACTGACTTCAAAAGGACGCTAAAGCCTTTGAGCACATAGAAATCTTTGAGGGTTTGCCATTGATCAAACTTGGCTTGATCGCAGATAATCAGATATTCATAGCCTGTAGTACGGTTCGTATAATAAGAAAGTTCACTGTCGTTATCTATGGATTGGCTAAGGCGTTCATAGGTAAATCTGTCTTGTTTCAGGAGGTTCTGTGCTGCGGCAGCTTTCTCACCTGCGGCATAATCAAAACTAATCTGGATTGTGCTGTAAAAGACAAGTTCATTTGCCTGGGGATTGTAAGTGAATGGGCAAACCGCTGAAAAGGCGATGGAATGCCCGGCCAGAAACTCTGTCCTAAAACCATTGTGTATTATTGATGGGTATTGATTGTCCGAGCCGTAGATATCTTGATTTGGAAGGGTCATCGGGGGCAAATCGCTCTGCGAAAAAGGATATTGTGCTTGCATCGGAGCGATAGGTTTGGAAAGCGTATAGCTGGTGGGATTCTTTCTCTCGATGCGGATATCCGTGGCTTCCATGCCCAGGGGCAGGAGAAGCTTGGAGCCGATATAGGGCAAAGCCGGAGTGCCGGGCTCTCCGATTAACTGCCCTTGATTGAGCTCGATATAGGAGTAATCTCCACGCTCAATAATCTTTGGTGCAGCAAGCTGGTAAGTGTGGCTTGCCGCCATTACTAGAACTGTCATTGCTAGTAAAATTGCGATTGTAACGACACGTTTCATACCTAATAAACCTCTAGCCTTATTCATTATTATGTTTTAAGTATGATGCAAGCCCTATTCCAAATCTTTACTTATTCAGGTTATTTTACTCAGATAATGACATCATCTGTTACAGGTAGATGTACTATTTCTCCTTGGATACTGCCGTGCTGCTGCCGCGATCATGCCGCGATCATGCCGCGACGGCGGCTGGAGCGCGGCAGTATTGCCTATCTTTTATGGCAGTGACCTATAGGAGGCTGATGGGAAATAATTGGGAGTAAAAGAAAAAGGAATAGAGCACCGGAGCGATCTATTCCTCTTGAATCTATAGATTGCTTACTTTACGATTCTGGTACCTGTCTTGCCGGCAAAGGCATCGACAATCTTGTCAATTGATGTGATCAGCACTTCTTTACCGCCACGCTCAATGAAATCAATCGCGGCAAGGATCTTGGGTCCCATCGAGCCAGCCGGGAATTGGTTGTCTGCATAGTGACGCTTGGCATCTTCAAGATTGAGTATATCAAGATCTTCCTGTTTTTCTTTACCGTAGTTTATGGATACTTTGTCCACACCGGTCAGAATCACAAATAGATCGGCTTCGATCTCCAACGCCAACAGTGCAGATGCAAAGTCCTTGTCTATCACAGCATCTACACCTTCCAAGGCGCCATCAGCTTCCACATAGACCGGTATTCCGCCACCGCCGACAGCTATGGCAATGTTGCCGGAGTCAACTATGCTTTTGATAATTCCGGCTGGAATAATATCTTTAGGCATCGGGGAGGGAACGACTCTGCGGTAGCCTTTACCGGAGTCTTCTTTCAGAGTCCAGCCCAAGGTACGAGCCAGTTCATCCGCTTCATCCTTTGAATAATAGGTGCTCCCGACATATTTGGTGGGATTGAGCATGGAAGGATCATTCTTATCTACCACTACCTGAGAGATTATTGTGATAACGTCCTTCTTGATCCCGCTGCGCAGAAGGCGGTTTTGCAGGCTTTGTTCTATCATATAACCCATCGTACCTTCGGTTGCTGCATTGAGCACTCCCAAAGGCAGCGGAGCGAGACCTTCTTTTTCACCGGCTTCTTGCTGGCGCAGAAGGTTTCCTACTTGAGGACCGTTTCCATGTGTGAGAGCCAGAGCATAGCCTTGACTGATCAGTTCTACGACTCCACCCAGGGAATCTCTTGTATTCTTAAATTGCTCCGTGATGGTACCTTTTTCACCTGCTTTGATGATGGCATTACCGCCCAGAGCAAGAACGGCTGTCTTCTTCATTGTTACCTCTTTCTGTGCTAATATGGCTGTCAGTTTCACTTAGCGAAAAATGGGCAGACACTAAGGTCTGCCCATGGCATAAGTGATTGTATATATTACTTTTTCTTCTTGATGTCTTTGAGGACGTCAGCGATGGTGGGCTTGCCAATCTCTTGGAGCTCATACTGCACCTGGCAGGCGGGCTTCTTGATCTTCACGATGCGACGAAGGTCGATCGGAGTGGCAATCACGACTGCGTCGCAATCGGTGGAATTGATGGTCTTCTCAAGGTCTTTGATCTGCTTGGCGCTGTAACCCATGGCAGGAAGAAGTGTTCCCACTTCGGGATAGTTTTCAAAGGTCTCTTTGATTTCGCCGACAGCCCATTCGCGGGGATCGACCAGCTCTGCGCAACCGTACTTCTCAGCAGCGATCACACCGGCGCCATAGGCCATTTCACCGTGGGTGAGGGTCGGGCCATCTTCTACCACGAGCACTCTCTTGTCCATGATCATCTCGGGATGATCGACAAAGAGCGGAGAGGCAGCTTCGATGATGGTGGCTTTCTTGTTGATGGAGCGGACGTTTTCACGAACTTCCTGGATGTCAGCGAGATCAGCGCTGTCGATCTTGTTGATCACAACGACGTCTGCCAGATGCAGGTTGGTCTCGCCGGGATAATAGGAAATCTCGTCGCCGGGGCGATGAGGATCGACTACGACGATATTGATCTGCTTGTCTGAGCAATAGAAGGGGATGTCATTGTTCCCGCCGTCCCAAATGATGACGTCGGCTTCTTTCTCTGCTTCGCGAACGATGGCTTCATAGTCCACGCCTGCATAGATCACGCTACCCATCATGATGTGGGGCTCGTACTCTTCCATTTCTTCGATGGTGCAGTTGTATTTCTTGAGATCGCTCAGTTCGGCATAACGCTGTACTTTCTGGGCAACAAGGTCACCGTAAGGCATCGGGTGGCGGATGGAGACGACCTTCAGCTTTTGAGCTTTCAGGGCCTTCACTACCGCACGGGTGGTCTGGCTTTTGCCACAACCTGTACGGGCAGCACAGATAGTCACAAGCGGCTTGGTGGTCTTGACCATGGTGTTGGTGGTTCCCATCATCATAAAGTCAGCACCGGCTGCATTGACCATTGCGCCTTTATTCATCACTACTTCGTGAGGTTGATCACTATAGGCAAAGACCACGAGATCCACTTTGTGTTTCTTGATCAGTTCCACAACTTCAGATTCTGGATGAATCTTGATTCCCTTGGGATAGAGCTTTCCGGCCAATTCGGCAGGATACTTCTTATCGTCGATTCCGGGAATCTGAGTAGCGGTAAAAGCTACCACTTCATAATCTTTGTTATCGCGGAAGAAGACGTTGAAATTGTGAAAGTCACGTCCTGCAGCGCCCATGATAATAACCTTGCGTTTCATTATAACTCCTTTGTTTATATGGATTTCTTTATAGCTTGACCAATTTTATAATCGATACTTAAAGTCAAGGAAAAGTTTTAAGTCTCAGAGATTTGTGCTTGACGAATAGCCCCTGCTTTGAGTCTTGGATCGTATGAAACATACTCTTACAATAGGAACAATAGATGCCTGATAAGCGCGTTATAGCTCTCTTTTCGGGAGGCTTGGACAGCATCCTCTCCGTGAAGTGGATGGAGAAACTTGGGTTCACAGTAATCCCTCTCTTCTTCAGCGCGCCTTATTTTCCCAGTGCCAAAGCAGCCCAATCCGCAAAGGATAATTCCCTTGATCTGCACATCATTGATATCTCGGAGAAACATCTGAAGATGCTCAAGAATCCCCGCTACGGATATGGAAAGAACTTCAATCCCTGCATCGATTGCCATGCCCAGATGATTCAGTTTGCCGGGGATCTGCTAAGTGAGTACAATGCAGAATTTATCATTACCGGAGAGGTACTGGGGCAGCGACCGATGTCCCAAAACCGCAAGTCCCTGCAAATCGTGTCCGAGATATCCAGCTACGGAGATCTTCTCGTCCGTCCGCTTTGCCAGCAGCATCTGCCGGATACACTGCCGATCCGGGAGCAATGGGTGGATAAGAATGATCTGTTATCATTCAGTGGCCGTAGCCGTAAACCTCAGATTCAGCTTGCAAAAGAGCTTGGAATAACCCTGTATCCCACCCCAGGTGGCGGATGCTTGCTCACAAATGTGAACTACTCGCTGCGTTTGGCAGACCTACTGGAGTATTCAGATGGCACAAACAGAGAGCTGGAGCTACTCAAATACGGCAGACACTTTCGCTTGTCCAACCATTTGAAGCTTGTGCTCGGACGCTTTGATACCGAAAATGAAACTTTATATGAAGGCTTCCCCGGTTCTATCCTGATTCGTGCCAAAGATTCTCTCGGTCCCTGGGGCATACTCGAGGGAGATATCGACGATTCCGAAACAATCCAATTGGCAGCGAACATAGTCCTGAGCTATACCAACAAAGCATTTGATTCAGAAGCCGTATGCTATGGCAAGGACTTTGAATTTACTTTAACAGCATATAAAGTGCCCCGTGAATCCCTGCGTCAATACATTATCACCGAAGATAAGGAGATCTGATGCTTTTCTTGCAAGACTATATACTACTGCCATGTTACCAGACCAATACCTGGCTCCTATACGATAACGAAAGCCGCGATGCAATCCTGGTCGATCCTTCTGCTCCGGATGAAGCACTCCTAAAACATATCCGTAGCTTGGAACTAAGAGTCCACTACATAATAAACACGCACGGTCACGGTGATCACATCGGTGGAAACGACTGGTTTAGAAATGAACTCCAGGCACAGCTCGCCATCCACAGACTCGATGCTCCAATGCTTACAGACAATAAGAAAAACCTCAGCACCTATATGGACAGTCCACTGTCAAACAGCAGTGCGGACATCCTCTTGGAAGATGAGCAAATCTTGGAGGCAGGTTCTCTAAAGATCAGAGTGATTCACACTCCCGGACACACTCCCGGAGGCATCTGTCTCTTGGCAGAGGACTACCTGATCAGCGGCGACACACTTTTTGAACAAAGCATCGGCCGTACGGACTTTCCCGGTGGCAGCCACTCCCAAATAGTCTCATCGATTAAGACAAAGCTCTTTATCCTGCCGGACAAGACCTTGGTCTGTCCAGGGCACGGTCCCAAGACCACCATCGGCACTGAAAAGATCAATAATCCTTTCATACATTAGGAGATACAATGGCTCACAGCTTGGTTCTTATCCTCGATTTCGGTTCACAATACACTCAACTCATCGCCCGTAGTATTCGCAGCCTCAAAATCTATTGCGAGATTCATCCCTATAACCTCTCTGCTGAGCAGATCAAGGCACTTTCTCCCAAGGCTATCATTCTCTCCGGCTCACCCGCCAGCCTTACTCAGGATAATCCCCCCATGCCAAGTCCTCTGATCTGGCAATTGGATCTTCCCATCCTCGGTATCTGCTTTGGGATGCAGCTCGTGGTGGATCATTACAAGGGTGCGGTTGCCTCCGCCCATCACAAGGAATACGGCTATGCAGAACTCGAGATACTGGACAAGAGCAATCTCTTCAAAGGTATGAAGGATATTGAACAGGTTTGGATGAGCCACGGTGATTCCGTAAGCGGAATCAATGCTGCGATGCAAGTCCTCGGAAAAACCAAAAACTCCGCCTATGCCGCGCTCAAAGCTATTGACCGAGATATCTACGCCATCCAGTTTCATCCCGAAGTAGTCAACAGCCCCTGCGGAGATCAACTCTTTAGCAACTTCCTGCTCGATATTGCGGGCATTAGTCCGGATTGGACTCCATCTTCTTTCATCGATGAGACCATAAGCGCGATCAGGGATAAGGTTGGAACTGATGAAGTAATCCTCGGGCTTAGCGGCGGGGTAGATTCATCTGTGGCAGCAGCGCTCTTGTACAAAGCAATCGGTGACCAATTGATCCCGATCTTTGTGGATAACGGCCTGATGCGTTATAAAGAAGCAGAACGCGTACGTGATTTCTTTGCCCAAGTTCCCGGCTTTAATATCCGCTTTGTCGATGCCAGTGAACTCTTCCTTGCCAAGCTCGAAGGCATCAGCGATCCTGAGCAAAAGCGCAAGATCATAGGCGCTACCTTTGTGGAAGTCTTTGAACAGGAAGCCCGCAAATACAACAATGCCAAATGGCTGGCACAAGGAACCCTCTATCCGGATGTGATCGAGAGCGTCTCATTCAAAGGCCCTTCGGCAACCATAAAGAGTCATCACAACGTGGGTGGACTACCCGAAAAGATGCACCTCAAGCTGGTTGAGCCCCTGCGAGAGCTCTTCAAGGATGAAGTTCGACTCGTAGGTGAACAACTTGGCTTGCCGCATCACCTCGTGTATCGCCATCCCTTCCCCGGTCCCGGCTTGGGTGTCCGCATCCTGGGAGAGATCACACCTCAGAAAGTAAAGCTGCTCCAGCAAGTAGATGAAGTCTTCATTTCGGAGCTTGTTTCCAGCGGGTTATATTACAGCACCTGGCAAGCCTTTGCCGTACTCCTGCCTGTGCGCACCGTAGGCGTAATGGGTGATGAGAGGAGCTATGATTACGTCTGCGCCTTGCGTGCCGTCAATAGCGTTGATGGTATGACTGCGGATTGGACTGAGCTCCCCTTTGACTTCCTGAAACGCGTCTCCAGCCGCATCAGCAACGAGGTTAAAGGCATCAATCGCGTGGTTTATGATATCAGTTCTAAACCGCCTTCAACAATTGAATGGGAGTAGTAGACTACGTCCTTAAGGAAAATCAGAGATCAGAGAACGGATAGTGGTGTGATATAAACCACTGCTCACATCCAGCCCAAGCCCATGCCAAAGTTTAATCCAAAGACCGGATAGTCCGTATTCACTGCTACAAAAACTCTGCCTGTTAGCTGCATTATCCTGCCAATCTGGGCTTGTAGCTCAAGTGATATGGGGACGTAGATAATATCCTCTTTGCGATAGCTGGTATAGTAATCACCGATAAAACCATCGATATAGTCGCCTTCTCCAATCCTAATAGTGCCGCTCTCCAGACCTATGGTAGGCGAGAGGCTTACCTTATTCTTCTTGAAGACAGGACCTATCCTCATTCCAAAACCCAAGAATTCATACTTGGCATCGTCAAACATCTGCACATCTTCTGTGTATAGCAATGTGTATCCTTTTACCAGAATCCTGTCCTGTAGTTTGAGAGCCAGACCGCCCTGAACGCTCCTCAGGCGTACACCACTATAATGTCCCACTCCAAACTCGCCAAAAGCCCAGATACCCGGCTTGGATTCAGTCACTACCGCAAGGCTGTCCGTCACGGGCTGTGCCCGCAGCGACATGACGGATAACAAGGTTAGCACGATAATTAGCCAGTATTTCATCCCAACTCCTTTCGAACGCTTTATCGTACAGATATCATTTTGCTTTACATGCAATTATTCTTCCTTATCTATAAGAAATAATTATCTCGCAGGGGATTAGCTCACAAATAATCATAGATCTTTCGTATCGTAGCATTCCGATGCTACGGCGCAGGCTGTTCTACTGAAGACCAGGCAACACCGGAATGCAGCGATACGACTGTGCTGTGCTTGATCCGGCAGATACTCTCCGACCCGATCCCGTTTATTAAATCTGATGGGTGTAAATCTGCCAATCCAGTACTTTGGGCAAGAGTCCTGCCTCCACCGCTTTTTTGATGCTGATGCAGGGTAAATTTTTGGTGTAGATTTCATCCCTGGTGATTGTCCTAAGATCCAGCGAAGGATCAGCCTTTGCCATTGCACGCATCAGCTTGTTATAAAGCACGCTCCAGGAGAGGATTGGGCTGTGTCGGGTATCACGCAACTTGTTATAGCGCAATAGGTAATCCCGCAGATCTGATATATATTCTTCCGATGGCTTTATCCCGAAGATGTTTTTTGAGATCGAGCCCAACTTGTGATGATTCTCACTGAGGCTAGGGTAAGCATATCTCCGTACATAGACGCCATTCATATACTTACTGAAACAGTAAACGATTTCCCCGGTC
>CAYSSP010000016.1:0-68981 GCA_964433815.1 uncultured Candidatus Cloacimonadota bacterium | reverse complement strand
CAGAGAGATTTCAATGCCATTAAATCTTTCAGCTTCAATCAATTTCTGCTCTCAAATCGCGTTCCAATTGAACCGATATATCAGTCTTGGCATCACGATATTTGATGATGATCGGGCAATAAACCTGAAAGCCAGGATGCTGTTTCATCTGGCGTGAGCCCGGAACAATCACTGCATCTTCGGGTATTGTGAACGAGCCACCCGCATCCCGCTCCAGATAACGGTTGTTTACCGCATCATAGATGGGGGTGGAGCCTGTGATTATAGTGCCTGAGGCGAGGACGGCTTTGCTGCGGATGATGATTCCTTCGTAAACGCCCGTATTCCCGCCGATGAAAGCTTCATCTTCGATGATGACCGGACGTGAATTGATCGGCTCCAAAACTCCTCCGATCATTGCTCCGGCTGAAAGATGCACGTTTTTACCAATCTGGGCGCAAGAGCCCACCAAGGCATGCGAATCAACCAAGGTGCCACTATCCACATAAGCACCGATATTGATAAAAGCCGGGGGCATAATCGTAGTTCCCGGTGCAAGATAAGCCCCGTTTCTTACAGAGCTTCCGCCCGGTACTATCCTTACTTGATCTGCCAGCTTAAACTGCTTTTCGGCAATCGTATCCTTATCAAAGAAGGGCTTGGATTCACTCCAGGGCAGCTCTGTAAGGATGCCCATGCGAAATCCGATCAGGATTCCCATCTTCACCCAGTCGTTAACAATCCAATCGCTGCCGTGCCTTTCGCAACTGCGTTGCTCACCATTGTTGAGAGCATCGATAAAGCTGTAATAAAGCTCTCTGTCCTGCATTGTATAGCTTGCCGGTTTGGCATTGTATAATGCGATGATACTTTCTTTCATAGTTTTAACCTTGCTTAAGCGTATTTTCCAAGCTTTCCAGCGCCTGCATCAAAATAGCCCTGGAACAGGCGAAATTCAAGCGGCTGTGCAGAGGATAATCTCCGTATTTCATGCCCGGATCCAAAGCCAGCTTTGCCCGATTGATCAGGATATCTTCCAATTGCTTATTGTTCAAACCCAATTCTGCAAAATCCAGCCAAGCCAGATAAGTTCCCTCGGGATTAATTATCTTTATCATAGGCAACCTGTCTCTGATAAAGCCACAGACCAGATCCCGGTTTCCTTCCAGATAGTTTAGCAAGGCTTCCAGCCAATCTTCAGATTCCAGATATGCAGACTCCAATGCCTTGATACCAAAACTGTTACCCGTAAAAAGGTGAAGTTTTTCATTAAAGCCATTAAGCTGCTCAAAGAGCGCTTTGTTTGGGGCTACGATTACTGCCGTAGAGAGCCCCGCCACATTGAAGCTTTTTGCCGGAGAGAAGCCCATTATCGTGATTTCGGAGAAATCATCGAGACTGCTGATGGGTATATGTCTGTGTCCTGAGTAAACCAGATCGGCATGAATCTCATCGCTGAAGATCAAGACACCGTTACGCTTGCAGATTTCCCCGATAGTCCTCAGTTCATCTTCCGTAAAGACTCTTCCCACAGGATTATGTGGATTGCAGAGGATTAGCATCTTGGCCTTGGAGGCCTTCTGCTCCAGATCGTCAAAATCTATGCTGTAGTACCCGTCTTTTTCGATCAGACGGTTGTCCAAGAGCATTCTGCCATGTCCCTGCACGGCGTGATGAAAGGGACCATAGACAGGAGACTGGATGATGATGCCATCCCCGGGTTTTGTAAAAGTAAGCACAGCCAGATTGATCGCCGGGACTATGCCCGGGCAACTGATGATCCACTCGCGGCGAATATCCCAGTTATAGCGATGCGCAGCCCAATAGATAGCTGCTTCATAGTATCTGTCCAAGCGTAAGTTATAGCCAAAAACCGGATGCTCAATCCGGCGCGCCAGAGCTTCCCGGACCTGCGGAGAGACCTCAAAATCCATATCTGCCACCCATAGCGAATAAAGATCATCTCTGCCAAAGAGCATCTTCAGGGCATCATACTTGAAACAGCCCGTTCCTTTGCGATCGACCACCTTGTCAAAATCGTAAGTCACGCCTGCCTCTTGTTTAGCGACAGATATTCACAGGTCTGCTTCATTTTCTCCGTGAGTGTAAGATTGGGCGCCAGTTCGTAAATAGCCAGAATTATCTCCAAGATCTTGGGGAAGCTGGCTTTGGTTCTGAAGGTCTGGTCTTTGTCGTTCTCGTCCTTGTAATAGATATATAGATAATAAGTTATGTTTCTCTGTAGCTCGATCGACTTGATCTTTTGATAAGGGATAAGGATGGACTTCTTGGCCAAAAATGCCAATTGCAGATGCTCTTCCCAAAAGGTGACCGAATTGAGCCCCAAAAGATGCTTCAAGAGCGCATCCATTCCCACAAAGAAAATCACAAAAGGCAAGAGCTTAAAAAACAGCGGTGTATCTCCACGCACGTGAAAAGCGATAAAGTACACTGAATAAGCAGCTATCGCGCCTGACATGAGGATCATAAATCCCCTGATCAGGATGTGAATACGGTATCTTACCGGGATACGTCCCTGGATTGATTCAATATCTAGTTGAGGCGGCATTGATACTCCTTCCACAGCTTGTTAACGCTATCCAGCACAACGTCTTTCACCGGGACATTATCAAAGAGATTGTGGTTGTCCTGCTCTCCATGATAGTCACTGCCTCCGGTAAGGTAAAGCCCTTTTTTGAGTGCAAGTTGCGTGAATTCCTCGATTTGATATTGATAATGATCCGGATGCCAGACTTCGATTCCATCGATGCCAAGGTCGATTAGTTCGTCCATAAACTCAGGCTGAGCCAGCTTTCCGGGATGGGCAACCACCGCGAAACCACCCGCATTGTGAATGAGCTTGATCACTTCGCCCACCAGGAGCTCCGGTTTATGCACAAATGCCGGCTTGTTATTGCCGATATACTTGTCAAAAGCCTCGTTTTTATTGGCAACATAGCCTCGTTTTACCATAGCCTGTGCGATATGAGGACGCACGATCAGCTCTCTGGCTCCGGCGAAGGCAACCACCTCATCCAGACTGATTTCCATACCCAAGTCCGCCAGTTTCTCGATCATCCGGACTGCTCTGTCGCGTCTTCCGCTCAGATACATATCGGTCATTTCCGCCAGCTCACGGTTATTCATATCGTAAGCATAGGCAAGCATATGGACGTCATAACCTTTGTGAATGGAGGAGATTTCCATTCCGGGCAGGATCCTGAGAGGGAGCGAACCAATATCCAGTTGTTTGTAAGCCTCAAAGGTGTCGTGATCTGTTATCGACAACAGGTCCAGTTTGATCTCAATAGCTCTGTCGATCAGCTTTTTGGGGCTGAGAGCTCCATCGGAAACGTTGGTATGCAGATGCAGATTGATCCGCTTGATTCGATCTATTGTTCTTACTATCATATTCATAACTTATCAGTTGACGAATTTCTGCTTTTATAAAATCCGTCAATGAGAAAGTTCTAATACCTTTCGAAACCATATTACTAAAGGAAAAACGATGCAATACGATCCGATCAAGAACCGTATCAATGCTATGATAACATATTCTGCCTCCTTCCGCAGATTCTTCTTTTTGCTGCTTGATCTGCTGCTACTGCGGCAAAACTACATCAAAAGAGCCCTCCGGAAATACTTCAAACGGGATGCAGAATTACGATTTTACGATGCGGGAGCAGGTTTTTGCCAATACAGCTACCACGTTTTAAAGCGATTTCCCAATGCCAGAGTCTTTGCCACAGATCTCAAAAAGGATTACCTGCAAAAGTTCGCCGGCTTTGCCCGAGCCTACTTCGGAGACCGCTTTCACTATCAGGAAGCTGATCTGCAAGTCTTTGTGCCCAAATTACATTACGATCTGGTCTTGGCGATTGATATCCTGGAGCACATCGAAGATGACAGAGCAGTACTAAAGAACTTCCATACCTGCATGAATCCCGGTGCCTTTTTGGTAATCTCAACCCCTTCAGATCTGGATGAAGCGGCAAAGTTCACGGCTGAACACGTCCGCCCCGGCTACAACAAGGAAGAGCTGGAAAACAAACTGACCGAGGCAGGCTTTACCTTGAGAGAAAGCAGCTACAGCTATGGTAAATACGGCGCTCTGGCTTGGCGCCTGCTGATGAAGTATCCGCTGCAAATGCTTTCGGGAAGCAAACTTGCGCTGCTCCTGCTGCCCCTTTACTACCTCTTTGTCTATCCACTCGCTTTCGTTTTGAACCGGATGGATTTGAACAGCAATAATTCCTCCGGTACAGGGCTTTTCGTCGTAGCAGAGAAAGCATAACCGCTATATCTTAACCCCACAATCCGATAGGGGAGACCGACCGGTCTCTCCTTTTCTTTTGTAAGTAGCTATACAGTATCTATAAGATTTGGCATATAGTTATCTATGTAGAGATGAAGTCATTTATTTAAAACACTTGGATAACTCAAAGTAGATGATGTACTAACTTTGCCAACTACTGGCTTTGCTCTTAATCACAATCTCCTATTGATATCCTTGCTATAGATCTGGCATCAGGTTCGTAATTCCCGGGCTCGTCACCCGGGGATTACCCAAGCATTACCCAGGGATCAACCAATGATTCAAGCAGCAAGAAAAAACCTTCCGGATTCCACCCGGCTCATTCAGCCCGGCTTCATCCGGAAGGATAGGAGTTCTATTTAGTTCTACTACTTAGCTTTAGGCAAACATTGCAGCTACGTCGTTATCGGCATCGGTCGTGCACTGCAGACCGAAGGTATCGATAATGACTTTTGCCACGTTGGGGGAAAGGAAGCCCGGCAGAGTCGGACCGATCTTGATATTCTTGAAGCCAAGATACAGCAGGGCGAGCAACACTGCCACAGCTTTCTGCTCGTACCAGCCAATGGCGAAGGAGAGCGGAAGCTTGTTGACATCATCGAGTCCAAAAGCTTCTTTGAGCTTGAGGGCAATGATCGCCAGAGAATAGGAATCGTTGCACTGACCGGCGTCGAGCACTCTAGGAATACCGCCGATATCGCCCAGAGGCAGCTTGATATAGCGGTACTTGGCGCAACCGGCTGTGAGAATAATGGTATCCATCGGCAGCTTCTCGGCTATTTCGGTGAAGACCTTGCGGCTGGGCATACGTCCATCGCAACCGCCCATCACGACAAAGCGCTTGATAGCTCCGCTCTTCACGGCATCCACGACCTTATCAGCCAGGGAAAGTACGGTGTGGTGGGCAAATCCGCCTGTGATAGTTCCTGTCTCAATTTCCTTGGGAGGCTGGCAGGTCTTGGCCAGGGCTATAATCTCGGAGAAGTCCTTCTTCCCGCCTTCTTTGCGCAGCGGAATGTGCTTGGCCCCGGGATATCCGGTCATTCCCGTGGTGAAGAAACGCGGCAGATAGGTGTTGTGCTCGCGCAGGGGAACGATGCAATTGGTAGTCATCAGGATAGGACCGTTGAAGTTTTCAAAGTCTTCCAATTGATGCCACCAGGAGCTGCCGTAATTGCCCACAAAATGCTCATACTTCTTAAATGCAGGATAATAGTGCGCCGGAAGCATCTCGCTATGAGTATAGATATCGATTCCGCTGTCCTTGGATTGCTCCAGGAGCTCTTCAAAATCCTTCAGATCGTGACCGCTAACGATGATGCCGGGACGGTTGCGCACACCCAAATTCACGGTTGTGGGCTCCGGATGTCCGTAAGTCTCGGTATTGGCTTTATCGAGGCAAGCCATTACTTTCACTGCGTGTTCGCCGGTCTTAAGCACTAGGCCCACCAGTTCATCTGCAGTCAGATTGTCATTGATTGTGGCAGCCAGGCCTTCCATCAAGAACTTGTTGACTTCATCGTCCTTGTAGCCCAGCATAGCGGCGTGTTCGCCATAGGCGGAGATACCTTTCAAACCGTAGATAATGGTCTCACGCAGGGAACGGACGTCTTCATTTTCCGTGCTCAGAACACCAACTTTCTGGCCAAATTCATAATACTGCTCCGGGGTAATATCAAAAGTAACCGCATCCGGGCAAGTGTCACAAGCACCGCCTAGAAGCTCACAAAGCTCTTTCTTGCGGGCATTGCGCAGCTCGATAGCTTCTGCGATCACGGTCTTGATCTGAGCTTCATCCCAGTTTGCATTGGTAATGGTGCGGAAGAGACCGCCCATCACGAAAAGAGCGTCAGAAGGATAGTACACGCCTTTCTCATTGAGCTTTACAGAGACGTGGGCAAGGCCCTTCAGGGCGTAAATCAAAAGATCAAACAGGTGGCAAAGGGTGTCCTGTTTTCCGCAGACACCGCGCATTGTGCAACCGAGGTTGCGGGCTGTTTCCTGGCATTGATAGCAAAACATACTCATGGTTTGTTTCTCCTTTTATTTTATGGTTTTGGCATTTTGACGACGAGGATCCGGAGCAGCCCGGAGCCGTTGTTGGTAATGGCGTGGGGGATATCTTTGGGACTGTCGATGGTCGTATTGACCGGAAAATCTGCGGTTTCATCCCCGATTTGGATGGTGGCTGTTCCTTCCACCACGAAGAATGCGACGTTTACCGGTGTCTTATGAGCCGGTAGATGTGCTCCGGGCTCAAAAGCGATATGGACAATTTCTCCTTCCGGAGCGCTGTACAGCTTGGTGCCGACCATTCCGTTCTTGTTCAGCACAGGGGCTATTTCGGAAATACTTCTGCTAATCATTTTCTACTCCCGCTTCAGATGATTTTGCCATCTACTGAGATGACGTTTACTTTTACAAAGTGCATTTTACCTGCAAGTTCCAAAGCGCGTTGCACGATAATCTCTGTGCCTCCGCAGCAGGGAACTTCCATTCTTACGATAGTGACGCTTTTGATAGTGTGAGTCTTGAAGATCTCTGCGAGCTTTTCGATATAACGCTCCAGATCCTTATCCAGCTTGGGACAGAAGGTGATCACCTTTTTACCGGCGAGGAATCTGCGATGGTAATCCCCATAGGCATAAGGCACGCAATCAGCGGAGATCAGCAGATCGGCATTGTCAAAATACTGAGCGGAGGGATTGATCAGATGCAGTTGCACCGGCCATTGGCTGAGCTCGGATTCCACAGCTTCTGTTGAAGCCTGAGGCTTGCGCTCCATATTCTTGGTTTGTTCACCGGGGCAATTGCAGGCAGGAGCGATATCCATAATCTCATAGTTTTTGCTATTCAATCCGGCTTCGTCCAAAGCCTCCAGCGCTTGCTTGTAAAAGCCCGTTTCGCCATGGCTCTTCAGGTGGTGCAAATGCGCTTTGATGGTATTTTCGCCCTGAGGAATGATGTTCTGATGCATCACCAGCTTCTCATCATAGGGCTCTGCTTCGCGCTCTTCCACGTGGATGGCTCCCTGCGGACAGGTTCCGATGCAGGCACCCAGTCCATCGCAAAACAAATCGCTGATCAAACGGGCTTTCCCGTCAATTATCTGCAGTGCGCCTTCGGGACATCCCGGAATGCAGGCTCCGCAGCCGTTACAAAGTTCCCGATCAATATTGATGATCTGTCTCTTCATTGTTTTACCTCTATCAGTTCTATTATTGTATCGAGTAAAGCGCTGCCTTCCGCCATCAGATCAAAGTGCTGACCGCTCAGATTCCATTGCATCACCGTGAAGCGCATAGAGCCCACTACAATGCGGAAAATCTGGTTGGCATCCATATTTTGACGGATCAGATGCTCCGCCTGTCCACGCAGGATGTAAGCCACGACCTCGCTTTTATGCTTGTGCATGATCTTTTGGTAGTGATCCGAGAAGGCGGGGAAGCTGGTGAAGATCTCTTCTGAAAACATTACTTTGGCGAGGGCAGGCTTGCCGGAAAACAGCTTGTAACGATCCAAAACGAAACGTCGAATGCTCTCTGTGGGATCGAGACCGGCGATGCGAATCTCTTCCAGCACATTGGTGGAAAGCTTTTCGAAGTAAGAAAGAACCATCCGCATCAGCTCATTCTTACTGGAGAAATGACGGTATAGCGCAGCCTCAGTCACCCCGATGGCAGCCGCCAGATTCTTCGTGGTGAGCCGTTCCATGCCTTGCTCGGCAATGATCGCTATCGCACTTTCTACCAGTTCCATCTGTCTCTTCGTCAGATTCATTCGCTCATCCTTTTGGGTGTTAGTAAGTATTCACTAACCAAGCTAAGTAATGCGGCGCTGATGTCAAGAACTATTTTTATAGGAAATGGAGCCAGGGTCTCTAAGCTCCTATCTCACAGATAGATCGACTATACAATATTTCTTTACGCAGGTTCCTATTGCCCCGGCTCAGAGCTCATTTGTATAGGATGCATAGTTGCGAACCGCAGGTAGCAATCCCGCTTCCACTGCCTTCTTTATGCAGATGCAGGGCAAATCCCGGGAGTATATCTCATCCCGGCTAAGAGTCTTCAAGTCTATGGTATTATCCTGCCGTGCCATCTCGTACATCAGCTTTATGTACAGATTAGTCCAGGTGATCAGTTTGCCTTTGGAGTTTCGCAGGCTGCGGTAACGGGTTCCATAAAAGGAAAGATCGTCTTTGTACTCTTGCGAAGGCTTTAGGGCAAAGAGATTGGCGGTGATCGAGCCGAATTTCCTGTGCGATTCCGTGATAGTGGGATAGGCACGCCTACGGGCATAGAGCTTGCCCAGGCTGCGGTTGTAGCAAAAGACCATATCGTCAAACTTGCCGATATAGCCGCCGATACCATACTTGAAAGCTACTTTCATTTTAGACTCCTTCATCTCTATAGATGATTTATAGCGTAGATTTGGAGAGCGGTGAACCGTCCCACTATATATATATGGTTTCCATTTTGCCCGATTTTGTTTCCATTAAGTCACTTTTCTTTTCTGCTGCACTGCCCATATCACCCTAATATGCTCAATTGAACAGTCTTTGGGCATTTATAGAATTACTTTGATTTTTGCACGATCTTCCAAAGCCAGCCTTAGGCTCGATCAATAGATTCTCTATGCTATCTCTCTCGATTCTCCCACAAAGAGGGAGAATCGTGAGAGATACCAGGGAGACTTGCTCGGTCGAAGCTTAGTAGAGATTGCGGAGAAGATAAAAGGAGCAGTAAGCAAGAAAAAGCTTGACACGGCTTAATTGGCTATATAGCAAATGGATAGGCGTGCACACTTCCCTACCGGCGCCAATAAACTACTTAGGAGAAGCTGATGATTCAAATAATAAAAACAGATAATGCCAATACTCTCCCTCTTAGTATCGACCAAGACCGCTTGGTGGATTTCCTCTATACGCATCTGGATCGTTTCAGGGATGATAAACAAGCTATTAGCAAGGCCATTGATTATGCCTTTTCGGATGAAGCGGGCAAGGGCGGATACCTCTTGCTGGCGCTGGATAACGATCGTCTTGCCGGGGCTTTGGTGATGAATAGGACCGGGATGCAGGATTTTATCCCGGAGAACATCCTGGTCTATATCGCGGTTGACGAGGCATACCGGGGCAAGGGCATCGGAACTGCCATACTCAAGGAAGCCTTTGAGATCAGCGAAGGCAGCATCGCCTTGCACGTGGAATATGACAATCCGGCAAAGAAGCTCTATGAAAGGCTGGGCTTTAGAAGCAAGTATGCCGAAATGAGATGGCATAAGGGTTCCTGAGATGGCACGGTTACTCGTCCATAGGGAGCGGATTCTGGATAATATCCGCAAGCTGGATACTTACCTGAGGGATCAGGACAAAAAGTGGACTTTGGTGGTGAAGGCACTGGGAACGGACAAAAAGGTATTGGAATCAATTCTCAGCGATCCGGCAATCACCAATATCGATTCTATCGGGGTGAGCCAGTGGAAGACACTGAAACTGCTGAAGGAAATCAATCCAGAACTAAGGACAACGTTTATCAAGCCGCCCTCTGCCCGAAATGCGGATAAGATCGTGCGCTATGCGGATGTATCTCTAAACAGCTCGATGATCACCATTACCGCCCTCAATGAGGCTGCTGCAAAGCTGGGTGTAAAGCACCGGATAATCGTAATGATAGAGATGGGCGAGCTGCGCGAAGGTATTGAACGCGACGGTCTGATCCCCTTTTACAAGAAACTCTATCGCCTGAAGAATATCGAGGTGATCGGGCTGGGCACAAACCTGGGCTGTATGGTGGGAATTCAGCCTACTTATGACAAATTGATTCAGCTTGTGCTGTATAAGCAACTGCTCGAGGCGAAATTCAAGCATAAACTGGATTACATCTCGGGAGCCAGTTCCATTACCCTGCCTTTATTGGACAAGGGTAAGATACCCAAAGGGATAAATCATTTTCGCGTAGGCGAAGCGGCTTTCCTGGGAACCTCACCACTAAACAACCAGCCTTTGCTTGATCTGCATACCAATGCCTTCACTTTTGAGGCCGGTATTCTTGAGCTTTACCGCAAGGATAAGCAGCCGGATGGCGTAATCACAGATGCCGCAGTAGGGCATACGGAATATGATGAATCCCAGTCCGGGGAAGAACACGCTCATCAAAGCAGCTATCGTGCCATAGTCGATTTTGGCATTTTGGATGTTGATGCAGATTACCTGCTTCCCTTTGATCCCGGTATAAAGTTCTTTGGCAATAGCTCCGATCTTACGGTCTATGATCTGGGTGAGAATCCCAATAACTACGAGACCGGGGATTCGATTTACTTCAAGCTGAAGTATATGGCTTTGGCAAAGCTGATGTACTCTCGATTTGTCGATAAAGTCATCACCAATGATCTTTGATTTGCCAAAGCAGCTTCCATCGCTATCCTGTATGTAATACCATTTTTCAATAAATCAAAAAGCAGAGAGAGAAAGAATGCGTCCAAACAAGCAAGAACTGATCGAGATGTTGAGCCTCAATAAGCCCGATGAGCTGGAAGCTCTTTACAAGCAAGCCTATGAAGTAAAGAAAGAGAGAGTCGGCACCAAGGTGTATTTCCGCGGGATCGTGGAACTGAGTAATATATGCACCAAAAACTGCTATTACTGCGGCATTCGCAAGGATAATAGCAACAACAACCGCTATATAATCTCCAAAGACGAGGTGCTGGAAGCTGCCGAATGGGCATGGAAACAGAATTACGGCTCTATGGTATTGCAATCCGGCGAGCGTGAAGATGCCTGGTATATAAGCTATGTAAACGAGCTGCTGCAAGGGATACATGAGCTTAGTAACGGTGAGTTGGGCATTACTCTGTCTCTGGGAGAGCAGACCGAGGAGACGCTGAAGTTGTGGCAGGCAAGCGGAGCACACCGCTATCTGATCCGTATCGAGACCAGCAACCGGGAGCTTTATAAACAGCTTCATCCGGCAGATCATTCCTTTGAGCGCAGGCTGGATACCATCCGCACCCTCAAAAGACTGGGCTGGCAAACCGGCACCGGCGTCATGACCGGACTCCCGGGGCAGACGGTGGAAGATCTCGCCAATGATATTCTGTTCTTTTACGATGAAGATATCGATATGCTGGGGATGGGACCCTTTATTCCGCACAAGGATACGCCTCTGGGTCATCTAGTGGATGGATTTGATCAGGAAAAGGCTCTGGAAGCCGGCTTGAAGCTGATTGCGACCTGCAGGATAGCGCTCAAGGATATCAATATTGCCTCCACTACGGCGCTGCAAGCGCTCAATCCCACCGGACGCGAGATGGGACTCTTGGCTGGCGCGAATATCATCATGCCCAATATCACGGATACCAAATACCGCTCCAATTACCAGCTCTACGAAGGCAAGCCCTGTCTGGACGAGAATGCCTCAGAATGTGTACATTGCCTGGAACGCAGGATAATGTCCATCGGAGAGACGATCGGTTACAAGGAGTGGGGCGATTCTCCTCATTTCAAAAACAAAGCTAAGCAGTAAGAAAGCTCTTCGCTCTTAATATAGACCGGGTAATCCCAGATTACCCGGTTTTCTTTGTAGGACTCACTTTAATGCCTATTGGCAGATTGCTTCCCTTTTAGCTCTAGCCGCGCTCTTGCCGCGGTGCTGCCGCGATCATGCCGCGAACGCGGCAGGAGCTCGGCAGGATCACCCCGTACTTATGGCATAATTCAAGAGGGGAGGGCAGATAAGAGGATAGCCTCCTGCTTTAGAAGCTGACAAGTTATCTATCCCCAATCTGAGGCGGACAAGTTGCAGGTGGCAAGTAAGTTCTGTACACCTACCTGATTCACATGACTCTACTGAGTAAAAAAATCCATGCCAAAGGCTGAATATTGCCATAATCCGTGAGTCTATTCTATTGACAGATATAGTCCGTTTCAGATAATGGAATCTCTGGAAAAATCTAGTGGAGATATAAATGAGCAAGCAGAAGAAGACGGCGATTGAGCCGACTCGTGAAGAGAACTATGCAGAATGGTATCAGCAGGTAATCAAAGCCGCAGATCTCGCAGAGAATAGCGATGTGCGCGGTTGTATGGTAATAAAACCCTGGGGCTATGCCATTTGGGAGAATATACAAAGGGTTCTGGACGGGATGTTCAGAGAGACAGGGCATCGTAATGCCTATTTCCCGATCTTTATCCCCAAAAGCTATTTTGAAAAAGAAGCGGAACACGTTGAGGGCTTTGCGAAAGAATGCGCGGTAGTGACTCACTCCAAGCTTGAGGATGACGGCCAAGGTGGCTTGAAGGTAGCCGGCGAGCTTACCGAGCCTTATATTGTGCGTCCCACCTCGGAGACTATCATTGGCGCTTCCTTTGCCAAATGGGTAAATTCCTATCGCGATCTGCCCCTGCTCATCAATCAGTGGGCAAACATAGTGCGCTGGGAGATGCGTACCAGGCTTTTTTTGAGAACTGCAGAATTCCTCTGGCAGGAAGGCCATACCGTGCATGAGAGCCGTGAGGACGCCATGGAAGAGACCCTGAAGATGCTGGATGTATATGCCAGCTTTGCTCAGGACTATCTCGCCATTCCGGTGATCAAGGGCGAGAAGACAGAGGGCGAGAAATTCCCGGGCGCGGTCAATACCTATTGCATCGAAGCGATGATGCAGGATAAGAAAGCCCTGCAATCCGGCACTTCCCACTTTTTGGGGCAGAACTTTGCCAAAGCCTCTGGGATCAAGTTTCAGAACAGGCAGAGTGAATTTGACTATGCCTGGACAACTTCCTGGGGCGTCTCAACCCGCTTGATCGGTGCTTTGATAATGGCGCACAGTGATGATAACGGCTTGGTACTACCGCCCAAGATCGCTCCTTCGCATGTGGCGATTATCCCGATCTATCGTGATGATACCGAAAAAGAGCAGGTAATGGAGCTGGCCAAGAGCATCGAAAAAGACCTCAAGACTTGCCAATTTGAGGATATCCGTGTCTATACCGAGCTGGACGATCGCGATCTGACCTCCAGCGAGAGAAACTGGTATTGGATCAAAAAGGGAATTCCTTTGAGGATCGAGATAGGACCGCGTGATGTAGCCAGCGGAGCGGTGATGGTGGCGCGCAGGGATCTGGAACCCAGAGACAAGTGTTCCGTTCCCGTAGGCGAGCTCAAAGATTATATCATCAAAACCCTCTCCGAAATGCAGGGTCTAATCTATGCCAAGGCATTGAAATTCAGAGATGACAACATCGTTAAGATAGATGACAACAAAGAGTTTTACAGCTTCTTCACACCGAAGAACCAGGCGGAGATCCACGGCGGATTTGCCTCATCTCCCTGGTGCGGCTCGGTAGCCTGCGAAGAGAAGATCAAAGATGATCTCAAAGTTACTGTCCGTTGCATCCCGTTTGTGGGGCAACATGAGGATGGCAATTGCGTTTGTTGCGGTGCAGCCAGCAAACTTAGAGTAATCTTCGCAAAGTCATATTGAGCATGACGGCGATTATATCCATAGGCAATGAGATCTTATTGGGCAAAACGCTCAATACAAACCTGCAATATCTGGCCACTGAGCTGGCGGCTCTGGGGCTGGAAGCGGATTACGCGGTAACGATCAAGGATGATCCCAAGGAGATTGCCAAGGCGCTCGCCTACTGCTGGAAAAATTACCGCATAGTGATCTGCACAGGCGGCTTGGGGCCTACGGATGATGATATCACAAAGAGCAGCATAGCAGAGTTCTTTGAAGCTCCGCTGGAATTTGATGAAACCGTCTGGGAGCATGTGCAAAGCCTCTTTGCACGAAGAAACCAGCCCACTCCGCATACCAACCGCAATCAGGCATTGGTTCCCAAGGGATTTGCCATACTCAGAAACGATATGGGTACTGCTCCGGGATTGCATTATCAAAAACAGGGCAAGAGCTTTTTTGCTCTACCGGGTGTGCCAATGGAGATGCAGTGGCTATTTGAAACGCATATCCGCAAGATTCTGGGCGGCGATTATCAAAACAAGCCTCTAATAGTATGCAATATCCATACTTGGGGGATATCCGAATCGCTCTTGGCAGAGAAGCTGGAATCTTTCCCTTGGCCTCTGGAGATCAAACATGCCTGGCTGCCCCAGACCGGCAGAGTTGATCTGAGACTCTATGGAACTGATGAGAGTTTGATTGAGCAAACTAGGATTGCTCTAATAAAAGAGATTGGCGAATACTTCTGGGCGACAGATGCTCAGTCTCCTGCCTGGAAACTGGGGCAATTGCTCAGAACCAAGGCTATCAAGCTGGCTGTGGCGGAATCCTGCACAGGGGGCTTGATGGGCGAGATGCTTACCGAGATACCGGGTAGCAGCGACTACTTCTTAGGCGGAGTGATCAGCTATGCCAACCGGATCAAAGAGGACGTATTGGGTGTAGCGCCTGATATAATCGAGAGTTTGGGGGCTGTAAGCGAAGAGACCGCGCTGGCGATGCTATCAGGGGTAAAAGAGCTGATGCATGCCGAGATGGCGGTTTCGATTACCGGAATAGCCGGACCGGATGGCGGAAGCCCGGAAAAGCCGGTAGGTATGGTGTGTTTTGCCTTTGCATACCGGAACGAGGTCTATGCAAAGACGATGATATTCAATGGTTCGAGAATCTCCATCCGCTTCAAAGCGGCGGAATATGCAATATTGGAATTGATTAGATTACTGGAAAGCAGGTCTCATTGAAGATACTAATTATTGGTAGCGGGGGCAGGGAACACGCTCTGGCAGATGCTTTTGCCAAAAGCCCCAGAGTAAGCAGCGTTTTTGTATCACCGGGAAATGACGGCATTGCCCGGCATTATCCATGTATCAAGCTGCCTGATCATCAGGCAATAGCAGAATACTGCAAAGTAAGCGGGATCGATCTGGTCTTCGTGGGCAATGAGCAGCCGGTGGAAGATGGATTGACAGACTTTTTACGCGAACAGGATATTCGGGTGGTCGGCCCCAGTCAAGCTGCCGGCAGAATTGAAACCAGCAAAGCTTTTGCCAAGGATCTGATGCAGCGCCACAATGTGCCGAGCGCCAGATATGCCAAGGCTTACTCGGCGGATCAGGCAAGGAGCTTGATCGCGGAATTTGGCTATCCGGTCGTGATCAAGGCAGATGGTTTATCAGCGGGCAAGGGTGTGTATATACTGGAAGATTCCATAGCGATGGAAGAAGCCCTGGGGGCTCTTTACAGCAAAACAGACAAGCAAGGAGTAATCGTTGAAGAGTTTTTGAGCGGGTGGGAGCTATCTTTATTCGCCATCACAGATGGAACTGATTTCTGCACGACAGTGTTTTCGCAGGATCATAAGCAGCTTTACGACAACGACATGGGACCAAATACGGGAGGCATGGGCGCGATCGCACCGGTGGAGGAAGGCGAAATCTACCGCGAGCAGATCGAGCGAGAGATTATCAAGCCGGTATTGGATGCGATGAGGATGGAAGGCTATCCCTTCTGTGGCGTCCTTTATTGTGGATTGATGATCACCCGGGAGGGTCCGAAGGTACTGGAATTTAACTGTCGTTGGGGAGATCCCGAAGCCGAGGCGGTATTACCGCTGCTCGAGACGGATATGGTGGAGCTCAGTGAGGCTATAATCGATCGCAAGATATCAGAAATCAGATTGGAATGGAAGCCGGGTTGCTCCGTGACGCTTGTATTGGCATCACGGGGATATCCTGCCAAGCCCGAGACAGGTTTTCCGATCAGGATGACCGAGGAGCTGGAATCGATCATTTCTTATGCCGGAGTAAAAGCAGGCGATAATTGCCTGGTAAACAGCGGCGGCAGAGTGATCATGCTCACAGCTTTGGGCAAGGATATAATGGAAGCCCGCAAGATAGTCTATACCGATGCGCAGAAGATAGATTTTGACGGTAAATACTACCGCAGTGACATCGGTTTGAGATCAAACACTTTTAGCACAGGTCTGGAGTAATAATGAAAAGATATATATGGCTAGCTCTTATCGCCCTACCGGTATGGGTATTTGCCACCGGGATCAGCCTGGTAAGCCAATCACCCACTCAAGTGGTGATAGATTTTGAGATGCCAAGCTACGAGATCAAGCAAGTTGATGAGCATGGCTCAGTATGGCATCAAATCATTTCAGAAGATGGCAGCGTTTTTGGAGATGAAGGATATCCCAAGCTCCTGAGTTTCAGCACGGCAGTGGGTATCCCCGTGAATGGAGATATCAGTATCAGCATTCAGACTGATCAGACGAGTACCCTGGGTGGTATAAACCTAATGCCAAATCCCAAGATGGTTTTGACGGAAGATGAACCGGATTATGTGTTTTGGCAGGACAACCGAGCCTATAGCAGAACCGCTGCTTATCCTGAACTGGTGGTGGAGAGGGGAGAGGCTGCCTTCATCGGAGACAGACGCTTTGTCCCGATCAGCATTCGTCCTTTTCAGTATCGGGCAAATAGCAAGGAGCTATTGGTACACTCCAATCTTAGGATTACAATCAGTATCCAAGGCGATACAAGGGCAAGCGGAGAATGGCAGATAAGCGATAATCCACTTGATAGGGCTGCGGATAGTTTCTTTATCAATAATGCCAGCTCTCAAAACTGGAGATTATCCAGAAACAGGGCGGACGATTATGAAAGCCCCAAGAATGGGACAAATATCAGTTCCCTGCAGTTTGTGCTGGATAGCGAAGGGATTTACAAAATTACCTATCAGTATCTCAAGACCTTTATGTCGATGATGGTGGATTCACTGGATATCGATCTGGGATGGAATGTCGATAACGTTGATCCCAGGTATCTGGAGCTGAGAAATGAACAAGGCCAGGTGCCAATTGCCTTTTTCGGGGAAGCAGACGGATACTTCAATCCGGGCGATTACTTTGAGTTTTATGGCGACAGACATTATGGCGAGACGAGCTATCAGGATGACTACACCGCGGAAAACGTCTATACGCTGAGTCTGATCGATAAGTTTGGCGCTAGAATGATGGTCGAAAATGGCGGTTTGGTCAATTCCAACCTGTTGCAGTATGTAGTGCCGGATGCCTTTGAATCTTCCATACACATCGAGCAGCAGAATGTAAGCGACAAGCTGGGTAATAAATGGACATCGGGAAATCCTGATTTTTACCGGGAAGATCTCTGGTTTTGGAAGAAAATCAGCGCTCCAAACCTCGATATTATCCCCTTTGAACTGCAATATCCAAAGGATAGTACGATCAGGACAGGCAGTGCCAAGGTAATGCTACATGGTCTTACCTATTCCGATCAGATTATTCCGGGACAGTTTGATCATGATGCCACCGTAAGAATCAATCAAGCAATGATCAATACTCATAGCTGGGTGGGGCAAAACGAGAAGCTGTTTACAAACCAGAATCCTATTCCCAATTCATTCTTTACGCATGGGACAAACTATCTTTACATCAGCCTGTCCGGCAATACCATTATGGGCGATAGAGAGCAGGTGATGCTGGATTATGCAGATATCACCTATTGGAGAGAGTACAAAACCAGCCAGGATTGGATCAGCTTTACGAAGCCCTCAAACCGGCCGGGGGGACTATTCCAATTCCAATTGGAAGGCTTTTCTCAGAGCGACGTCTCTGTGTATAAGATCGGCTCCAGCGTATTCAACAACCTGCAGATCGAGCCCTTTAATACTGATGGAATCGCGCCTTGGACGGTTACCTTTCAGGATAGCGTCTTCAGTAATTCGGTGAAGTATTATGCGGTAACCGAATCGCAGAAGAAACTGCCCAAGAGCATCCGGCTCAATTTCCCCTCAGACTTGAAGAATCCCGCCAATAGCGGTGATGTAGTGGTCGTGATACCCAGGCAGTTTATCGAAGCTGAAGGTACACAGACTCTGATCGATCTCTGGGAAAGCGAAGGCCACGTGGTAAAGGTTGTCGATATTCAGGATATCTACGACGAGTTTAACCATGGAATTGTCTCGGCAGAAGCGATTAGAGACTTTACGAAATACGCATATAATAACTGGGCAAGTCCCAGAATAAAGCACCTGATCCTAATAGGAGAGGGTACAGACGATGCCCGGGATAACAGCCCATCCCGGCAGTACAACCAAATCCCGGTAAAGAAGACCTGGACCTACAAGCATGGGGCTACGGCAAGTGACAACTGGTTTGGATGCATCGTTGGTACCGATATTGTGGCGGATATTTCTGTCGCGAGAATCAGCATCTGGAAGCCGGAGCAGATAGCAGATTACGCAGCGAAAGCTGTCAGATACCGCACTGAGCCAATGGCTAACAGACTTTGGAACAGCCACATAACTCTCACTGCCGGTGGTAAGATCTCGGATGGCAACGATATCTTCTCGGTGCAATCAGAGCGAATAAGAAGGAAAAATATACCCGCGCATTACCGGGTAAGTAGAATCTATACTACCACGCAGACTGTCTCCAACGATTACTTTGGCGGTACCTTCAACCTGAAAGATGCCATAAATTCGGGAACAAGCTACCTGCAGTTTATGGGTCACGGCGGCGGACGCGTCTGGGCAGATTATAACCTTTTCAATTTCAACGATGTGGCTACGCTTAATAATCAAGTGCTCCCGATCGTGATGAGTTTGGCATGTTATGCTTCAGCCTTTGATACCAACGGAGCTTCTTCGATCAGTGAAGCACTCGTCTTGCAACCCAATAAGGGAGCTATCGCGACAGTTGGCTTCTCCGGCCTGGGATATTTGGATCAGGATGAGGATTACGGTCTGGCAATTACGGAAGCTCTATTTGAGAACGACTTCTCCAGCGTGGGAGAAGCTATGGTCTTTACCAAGGCCAGGTTCTTCACCACTACCAGCTCGATAGCTCCAAGATACGCTTTGACCAATGGAACGGCATATTTGGGTGATCCTTTGATCAAGCTCAGAAAACCCCAATCCGGGATACCGGTAAGCTCTAATAACCTCAGCCTCAATCCCGGAGATACTCTGAGAGTAAGCGCAGAGTTCCCGGAGGGAGTAAGCGCAGCCAGACTTCATATTATGAAGGATAGCGGCAAGATAATCAATGTGCCTTTCGATTTACCGGTGATACAGGGCAATTACAATGCAAGCTATGTAGTTCCGGAAAGTGGTGGAACGAACTATATCCGCAAGATAAACGTCTCCGGATATTCCGATGATCAGGAGTATGTGGGATTATCCTCCTTTGGAGTGGGACGTCCCAGCGTTTATCACAGCAATCTGCTGCCGGCCAATCCAAGCTGGAGAGATTCAACTGCCTTTGCAGCGAGAATCTTTAGCAACGATCAGGTCTTGTCTCTCATCTGCAAAGCCCGGATTGATAGTACAAGCTTGGAAGCGAACTGGGTAATCATGCCAATGACTGCAGATGCTCAGGATTCATTGCTCTATCGCAGTACGGAGTATCTGGCTGCCCAGCGTACGGGTAAAGAAATCTTTTACAAGTACGTACTTACAACTACAGAGGGTGTGTATGAATCCAATCTGTACAGCTTTGTCTCGGCAGGCCCGGATCTTTTCCTCCGCGATATAGCCCTCGAAGCAGATAACGACCAATTGAAATTGAAGGTACTCGTTACAAATATTGGCAATGCCAGCTCGACTAATACTGATCTCAAGCTTTACTATACTCCCAGCGGAGGGACTCAAATCCTACATACTGATCGGATACTGGGCCCGGTTGCGGTGAATGAAGAACGCTGGGAATACATCGATCTTGCCGGAGTGCCCAGTGCTAATCTGAATTTTGAAGTGAATGTAAACTACAGCAACGCCTTCTCAGAATGGCATATGTTTCTAAATACCAATAACTCGATAATGCTTGCTCTACCCTTTAATTACCAGTTTGTAAGCAGTGCCGGGGCAGTATTGAACAGCGTTGATAACAACCTGAGCTGCGAGATTCCCCCGGGCCTGGTTCCCAGCGGACAGAGCTCGATGTTCTCGATCAACGGCCTCTCGGCTTTGGAGCCCAATCTGCAGCCTGATATTTATCCGATCAAACTTAGATCACCGGCTCCGGATACGAGTAACTTCAACTCGATACCCTATGAGATCAAGACAATGGATAGCAGCTTGGTGGACAGCCTGGGTGTCTTTGCGAATGGCAGAAGAGTGAAACTAACATTCTATTACAATACTACCGATTCGCTTACTCAGTCTTATGAGAACCAGAATATATACAATGTCTATCGCTGGGATCCCACTTACAGGAAATGGATGCGACAGGGTGGCAACGTCTCAGCGGCGGGAAATCTGGTGGTGTTTGAAGTAAATCGCCAGGGTATCTACACTATCTATCGCAATCAGGATAGGACAGGCCCCTCAATCGATGTAAACGTCCAGGATCAGGAATTTACGGTTGGTGGCTATGTCTCAGGAAACGGGACGATATCATTGCTCTTGAGCGATGCTAATGGCATCAACGTGGTCGAGAGCTCGATACGTCTCTTTATCAACGGAGAATTGGTGCCGGAAGATGATTATGCGATCGCAATAAACAGCGACAACATCAATAGAATCCCGATCAAGTATCAGCTCAATCTACCCAGAGGTAACTATACTCTGCTGGTGGATTGCAGTGATGTGAATTCGAACTTTAATTCGAGAGCTATACAGTTCTTTGTGAACGACCGGTTTGACATCCGCAATATCGGCAATTATCCCAATCCGGTGGTTGGCAGAGCCCAAGATCCGAGAAACGATGGCAGAACGAGATTTACCTATGTTTTGACGGACGATGCGGATGAAGTAACCATCAAGGTATATACAGTCAGCGGAAGACTGGTCAAGACTTTCTCAGGACTCCCCACAGGGGTGGGCTATCACGAGTATCCTCGTACAGTTTACGGATGGGATTGTAAAGATGAGCAAGGCTTCACACTGGCAAATGGTGCCTATTTCTACAAGATCATAGCCAGGAAAGGCTCGAGAACTCTGGAAAAGACCATGAAAATGGCAATTCTGAAGTGAGGTTATCATGAAGAGAATTACTATAACACTAGTCGCCTTACTGCTCTTTGTTCCGCTCTTTTGCGGACGTTATGCAGGTGATTTTATGTCGATCGGTGCCGGAGTTCGAGCTCTTGGTATGGGTGGAGCATATTCAGCAATTGCCAATGATTGTTCGGCCATCTATTGGAACACAGCCGGAATAGCACAGATGAAGAAAGCGGAAGTCTCCGCTATGCACGTCTTTTTGTACAATGGTCTGGCTGCTTACAACAATATTGCCTATTGCCAGCCATTGCCCAATGAGGTGACTATCGGCATCAACGTGACCAGGCTTTCGGTTGATGACATCCCTTACTTTGATGAGACCTATCTGGTCGGAACCAACGTGGATCAAAGAATAAATGATAGCGCTTATCACCTGCCGGGAATCCCGGATGGCAAGTTTAAGAGCACTGATGATCTCTACCAGTTTGCTTTTGCCAAGTTAATTCACTATGATGCAAATATGGGCTGGCTCTTTTTTGAAGTTCCATTCGATATCGCTTTGGGCGGTAATATCAAATATATCAAAAGATCTCTGTATAACCAGTTGGGAACCGGTACAGGCTTTGATTTCGGAGTATTGGTCAAAACGGATATGGGTGTGGTATTTGATATGGATGAACTGGGAGATATCAGCTTTGGTGTGAACTTCCAGGATATCTCCGGCACGAATATCAACTGGGATACGGCAACCGAGCACAGCGACGAGATCCTCTTTAACACCAAGTTTGGCATAGCCATCGAACAACCCATACCATCCCTGAAGTCATCTCTTAGGCTGGCTTATGATTATGACTATGTCTACGAGGGAACCAGACACTTTGGGGCAGAATGGGAGTATGACGATCTGGCTTGGTTGCGTTTGGGATATTACGATAAGAACTTCAGTTGCGGCGCATCCGTGAAGCTTTATGGAGTTAATCTCGACTATGCTTTAATAACCAATCCTGTAGGTCTGAGCAATAGGATTGGCTTGAGGATGAATTTCTAAGGGAGTGAATTATGAAGAATCTCATTTTACTAACTGTCCTGATAGTAGCTCTGTTTGGGATGGTTGCTTGCGCCGGTGAGGATAATCCTGATAATGACAAGATACCTCCGGTGCCTCCTACCTTGATTCCGCATCTGGGGGATACGGGCGATAACCACACATTTGTCCTTACAGAAGAGAACAACGGTTTGGACACCGTACCGGAAGGTAATTGGATCAGAGTGACCTGGAATCCGTTCATCGATACCGATCTGAGCCATATCAAGATATATAGGTATGACAATATCAATCCCGTACCGGCTCTGATAGATTCGATTATTGCAAACCGAATTGAGTATCTTGATTCCAAGTCTCAGCTGGAAGAACGGGTGATCTATTCGTACTTTATCGATCTGGTGGATACCAGTGGGAATTCGGCTCGTAGCGATACAGTGTCCTACGGTCTCTTGGCCAAAAGCATGCTGATAGGGCCCGATAACAACGCTACCGTAGTACCCGGCAATATTACTTTTATGTGGAATCGCAGCGGTTTTGCCTCAAAATTTAGAGTGCTGGTCTGGGACGAGAATTACAATTATATATGGCATCAAGATTTGGTGGTATCCGCAGAAGAGGATCCGCTATCAATAATCTTCCCGGTAAACCTTGCTCAACTGCATAGTGGAGAGACTTTACGGTGGAGGGTGGATTCCTTCGACTGGGATGAAGAGCTTCAGGGCTTTATGGGCTCTGAATCTCAAGAGAGAATAATGCATATTCAATAACCAGGCAGAGAGGACTTAGCTTTCTGCATAGAATAAAGATATTCGCGGACCTATGTCTGCGATTGATATGGGAAGCCGGTTTCAGTAAAACTTCTTGACTGAAACAGGCCAAATCAGATGATAACACAAAATTGATAAGAGGATACAGTGAAGAGATTACTGATTGCGCTGATTTTAAGCTTGGCCTTGGGCTATGTCTTTGCTCAAAGTGAGGTTGGCTTTGTACCAACCAACAACATCTCAGCCTATACCTATGATGGAGTCCGTTCGGGTGTGGCGACCCTGAAAATGAATACCTATATCTTGGGACAGGTTTACAAGCCCGGCTTGTATGTGGTTCCGGATGATATTGATTTCCTTACCCTGTTGGCATTAGCCGGCGGACCCAAAGAGGATGCCAAGCTCTCCAAGATAAGAATTATCCGTCCTACAGCTGAAGGTGGAAACAGGATTATCTGGGTCAATTTCAAGCGATACATGGAAACCGGAGATGAGAATCTGATTCCAAAGATTATGCCTGGAGATACAGTCGTGTTATCCGGCACAATTTTCTATGCATTCAGCAAGGTGGCGGATTTCCTCTCCAAGGCAGCGATTGCCCTCAGCGTTTACAATCTCATCACAAATATTAAATAGGAAGCGGTATTTATGGAGAATCAACACATCAACCAGGTTGTACAGGAAGAAATAAAGCTCTCTGATTACTTACGAATAATAGTCCAATACCGCTATCTGGTAGTCTTGATCTTTACGTTGGTACTGGCTGCCACTGTGATCTATACTGCCCGCCAGCCAAAAGTGTATTCATCTTCATCCCGAGTATTGATTGAGAATCAAAAGAACACCTCTGATCTTATGCTCTTTGCCACCCCCGGCGTGGGAACAAATGCTCTGAACAACCAGATCGAAATGATGAAGAGCTTGCCCTTGGGAAACAGGGCTGCAGAGATAATGAAAAAGCACAGGGATTGGGAATCATTCCCCATTTCTCAGAGCGCCAGTCCCGGAGCATTAATAAAAGCCAGGATGAAGGTGGAATCAAAACGCGAGACAGACATCCTGACCATATCCTATGAATCTACCAGCCAGAGCGAAGCCCAAGCTGCAGTTAATGCGGTTGCCGAAGCTATACAGCAAGAGAACACTCTCTATGCAAGGCTTGAATACACCACGGTCCGTGAGTTTTTGGAAGATCAGCTTGATGCCATTTCACGCAGATTGCAAAGCTCGGAAAACGACCTGCGCGAATTTAAGAATGCCAATCAGTTGGTAGAGCTGTCTGCCGAGACTCAGAAGTTGATAGAACAATCTGCCGAAGTAGAGGCTCAATACGAGCAGGCTCTAACTGATCAGGCTGTGAAATCTAAAACGGTGGAGATGTTGCAAAGACAGCTCTCGGAGCAGGATTCACTGATCGTAAATGTAGAGAATATCCTCAATGCTCCCTATGTTAATGAGCTTCGCAGGCAGGTGATAGACACCCAAGCTCTGATTACCAATCTGGTAACAAAGAACGAGTACCCGCTTGATCATCCGCAAATAGCGCTTCTTAACGCTGAACTGGATAGATCAAAAGCCAATCTGGATCTGGAAGTTCGCAAGATGGTTGCCATCCAGATGCAAAGCGATCCGGTAGCCACCCGTAGCGATCTCTTGAACCGCATAGTACAGGCAAGAATCGAGCTGGAAATGGCTCGCTCCAGCGTGAGCGGTCTCGAAGAGACCAAAGAGATGTACGCTCAACGGATGATCACACTTCCAAACACCGAGCTGGAACTTGCCAGATTGCGCAGGAATCTGCTGCTTGACGAGAAGATTCACGGTATGATGATGGAGAAGTATGAGGATGCCAAGATTGCTGAGCAGGCCAAAGTCGGTAATATCCGTATCATAGAATACGCTGATCTGCCGCGTGTGCCGATCAAGCCAAGAGTATCCATGAATATCTTGGTTGGCATCATTCTGGGTCTTGGTCTTGGTATTGGTGCTGCATTCCTGATTCACTCGCTGGACAACAAGCTTCGCACCCTAGACGACATGGAGACATTTGTCAAATTGCCGATAGTGGGTACTATCCCCGTGATCCAGGAATCCGAAGCCCGTATCGAGGAATTCAATGAACTTATCGAGAACGCTGAAGGCGAGAATAAAGAACGCTTGATGAAATCAATGCACTTTGTCTTGATGCAGTTGATTTCTCACTATGCTCCCAAATCGCCTATCGCAGAAAGTTATCGTACACTACGTACAAACATCTTGGCAAAGAAACCAGAAGGCAGCACAACGCTTTTGGTTACTTCATCGGGTCCTAAGGAAGGTAAATCAACCTCCATTGTGAACCTTGCCATTACCTTCTCTCAGATGAATAGCAAGGTCGTCCTGATCGATATGGATATGAGACGTCCCATGGTGCATAATAAATTCGGCATTGAGAAAGAGAATGGTCTCAGTGATTATCTGATCGATGCGGACGTAAAGATAGAGCAGGTGGTAAAGCCCTCCGGAATCGTCAATCTGGATGTCATAACCAGCGGATTTGTGCCGCCCAATCCATCAGAATTGATCTCTTCTGCCCGTACGGATATGCTGATAGCCGAGCTCAAGGAGAGATATGATTTTATCCTCTTTGATACTCCGCCTATCATAGCTGTTACAGATGCTCTGATTCTCACCAAGAAAGTTGATATGACCTTTGTGGTGGTCCGTTGTGGTCAGACAGAAAAAGGCATTATCAAGCGTACCAAGGAACTGATGGAAAACATAGATGCCAAGATCGATGGTATCATCGTAAACGGTATCTTTGTACACAAGTACTACAGTAAACAGAACTATTACTATTACTATTATTACTATTACTACTACTACGGCGACGAAGCCCCCCGCAAACAGAAGAAAGATGTACGTCGCTTCTTACGCAAAAATAAATCTGTTTCTTGAAGTTCTGGCCAAAAGGCCTGATGGCTTTCACGAGGTCAATACTGTGTTTAGCAGTATTGACCTTTGTGATATTATCAAATATGCTTTGACAAAAAAGCCCCTAATAAAACTGTGGGCTAATAAGGTGGAACTGAACTCATCAGACAATCTGATTTATCGGGTTGCTGAGTTTATACTGAGGGAATTCAAACCATCTCAGGGAGTTGAGATTCACCTAGAGAAGCATATTCCCATAGCTGCCGGTCTAGGCGGCGGGAGCAGCAATGCAGCTGTTACCATAATGTGCCTTTCCAAGCTATGGGGCATTACGCTGACTGAGACTGAGATAAATGAGATAGCGGCCGGTTTTGGTTCAGATATCAATTACTTCTTAACAGGCGGTACAGCCATTGGAAGTGGTAGAGGAGAATCAATAACAAGCTGTAGTGATATCAATTTGGATAAGATCCTTTTGGTAAATCCAAATCTTCATATTTCGGCAAAAGAAGCATATAGCTTGGTGAAGGTGCCTGCTCAACCGCGCAAGTGGGAGCAAGGATCATCAATTAGCCACTGTTTCAATCGCCTAGAAGAGGGGATCAAATCCAGTTATCCGATTATCGAGACCATTATCGAACGTTTTAAAAGCTATAATCCGCCTGTGGCGATGATGAGTGGAAGTGGATCAACCTGCTTTGCCATTTTCGATTCTCTTGAGGATCTAAGTGAATGCAAAGCCGGGTTTGACCGAGATGGATATTGGACAAAACAAGTAAGAACAATAGGTAAAGAAGAGTATCAAAGTGTTTTCAAAACTCAAATTGATCACCGGTAACGCAAATCGGCCTCTGGCAGAGGAAGTAGCACGTTATGCAGGTATTCCCCTAGGGGATATCGACCTGTTCAAGTTCTCAAACGACGAATCGTTTGTTAAGATAAACGATAACGTCCGGGGAGCTGATGTCTTTATTATCCAGCCTACCTGTTATCCTGTCAATGACAGTCTGATGGACCTCTTGATCATGATAGATGCATTGAAGCGCGCCTCAGCTCAGCGGATCAATTGCGTAATCCCATATTATGCCTATGCCAGATCAGATAAAAAGGATCAGCCCAGAGTCCCAATCACGGCAAAGCTCGTTGCGGATCTGATAACCGTAGCAGGAGCGGACCGGGTGATTACCGTTGATCTTCATGCCGAGCAGATTCAGGGGTTCTTCAATATACCCGTGGATCACCTCTTTTCGATGCCTATCTTTACCCGCTACTTCAAGAGCATCCTAAAGACTGAAGAGATTGTGGTGGTCTCCCCTGATTCGGGTGGAGCAAACAGAGCCAGGGCGTTGGCAAAAAGGCTTAATTGCGGTTTAGCCATAGGTGACAAGAGACGTAGTGGCAACAACGACCAGACCGAATTGCTAAACATCATCGGTGAAGTTGGCGGCAAGACAGCCATTCTCTTTGATGATATCATCGATACCGGTGGTAGCCTGATTAAAGTCGCCAAAGCACTCGATAAACAAGGTGCGAGCAGGATCTATGCAGCATGTGCACACGGAGTTCTATCCGGCAGTGCCATCAAGAATCTGGAAGATTCTCCCATAGAGAAACTCTTTATTACCAATACAATCCCGCTTAGCGGCGAAAAGAAGATGTGTAAGAAGATCGTTCAGCTATCCATAGCGGAGATGCTGGCTATCGCGATCAAGAAGATACACATCGAAGAATCAATTAGCATACTGTTCAGATAGTATAGAAAAAAAGAAGTGGAGGAATATAATGATATTCAACCTGAAAGCGAGCCCACGCGTAACTCAGAGAAAGTCTGATCTGACCGAACTGAGAGCCAAGGGCTTTATCCCTGCCGTCATCTACGGCGCAGGTATCCAGTCTATGTCCATTTCTCTTAAAAAGTCCGAATTTGCCCAATGCTTCAAAAAGAGCTTTGGCGAAATGGCCTTTTACGAGATCGAAGTGGATGGTAAGCAGTACCACACCTTGCTCAAAGACAAGCAAAATCACCCTGTAACCAGGGATTTTTTGCATCTTGACTTCATGGTGATCGAGAAAAGCAGCGCTGTCGAAGTTGACGTACCCATCAAATTTATCGGCGAAGCAGCCGGTCTGAAAGAAGGCGGTATGATGGATGTCATCATGCGCACCGTCAAAATCAGCTGCAAAGCAGATCAGATTCCAGAAGATCTGGAGCTCAATGTCAGCGCTCTTAACGTAGGCGACAGCCTTCACGTAAGCGATCTGCCCACCGGTAATTGGCAGTACAAAGACCATCTCGACAACACAGTCGTGGTGATCCATGCCAAGAAAATCGCCGATGCCGAGCCGGTTGCTGCCGCACCAGCCCCCGAGAGCAAGGAAGACTAATTCACAATGCGCCTGATCGTAGGACTTGGAAATCCCGGTGCTGAATATGCCAATACCAGGCATAACATCGGTTTTATGGTCCTCGATAAATGGGCAAGAGACCACGGCTGTGGATTTACCAAAGAATCAAACTACGACGTGCTCAAGTACAGATCAGTGATCTTGCAGAAGCCAAACACGTATATGAATCTATCCGGTAAAGCAGTCAAAGAGGCCATCAACAAGTGGAACCCGGAAGAAATCCTGGTGATTTATGATGATCTTGAGCTCCCGATAGCCAAGATCCGTATCCGTACGGGTGGGGGTGATGGAGGCCACAACGGGATCAAATCACTGGCGGAATACGTTCCGACTGATGTGCTGAAGCGCATCCGTATTGGGATTGGCCGAAGTGAAAGCAGCACAGCCAGAGATTATGTCCTGGAGCCTATCCCGGCTACTGAGACTCCTCTCTACGAGGAATGTATCCAGCTCGTAAGCAAATTCCTGGATACCTATATCCGAACAGATTTCAGCACTATGCTGGATGAGTTTAGCAAATGGAAAAAATCCTATTCCGGTAAGAACGAAGCCGGAATCACTAGTCCAAAGGAGGAAAAACGTGACTAAGGATTATGAACTGATGGTGATATATTCACCGAAACTCTCTTCTGAAGAAGTTGAGCGTCTGAATGAGACCATTCTCACTCAGATCAAAGATAATGGCGGCGAGATCATCAAGACCGATGTATGGGGCAGAAGATACCTCGCTTATCAAATCAACAAGCATAACGAAGGATATTACTATCTGAACTATTTCAAGCTCGAATCCACTTCCATTAAAAACGTCAAGAGCGCTTTTAACATCAACGAGCAGATCCTTCGTTACATGGTAGTAGCCAAAGAAAGCTAGGAGGCAGCATGGCAGATCTCAAACTCCCCAGAATCAACAAAGTGATGATCAGCGGTAGAATTACCAATGATCTGGAACTGAAGTACACTCCCAAAGGCACATCCGTTCTGCGTTTTACCGTTGCAGTTGATCGCAGATACAAAGATGACACAGATACCTGGCAGACAGCCACCTCCTTTATCGAGGTCGTCGCTTGGTCAAACTGGGCTGATTCGGTTGTAAACAACTGTCACAAAGGCAGCGCTGTAATCGTTGAAGGACGTCTGGAATCCAGAACCTACACCGATTCCAACAACCAAAACCGCAAAGCCTGGGAAGTAATTGCTGATTACATCCATTTCCTTGAGTGGAAACCCAAGGATGGAGTGCAGGGGGACAATGGATCTGACGAACCGCCCCTGCCTTCTGAAGACAGCATGAGCTCTCACACTACAAAAGATGATGTGCCATTTTAAAGGAGATTATAATGAACATGACAGATAGAAAGAAACGCTTCACACGCAAGAAATACTGCAAATTCTGCGCTAATAAGGAACTTGTAATCGATTACAAGAACCTTGACCTGATGAAACAATACATCTCCGATGTGGGCAAGATTGAACCTGCCCGTCTCACCGGAACCTGTGCCAAACATCAGAGAAAGCTTACTGCAGAGATCAAACGCGCGCGTCAAATGGCGTTGATTGCCTACGTGATAGAATAGATGTTTCTAATCCCCCTGGTACTGGGAGCCTTGGCTCTGCAATTACCTTTCATAGCGATTGTACTATTGCTGCTCTATCTGGCCAAAGTGGCTGATGTCGGCTTGCAAAGACCATTGGTTGCGCTGGGTGCTTTTTTTATAATCCCGGTGATCATCCTGCTCTTTGATCCTTCATACAGTTCTGCTTTGCCGGCTCTGGATTCGATGATGGGCGTCGGATTACCTGCGCTTGTCTTCATCCTTGCTTTGGCACGCTGGCGTCGAACAACCTCGGCGATAGCTGCCGCGGCAGTGAGCTTGGTGTTCTACGGAGCGCTACGATCGGTAATATTCTCTGCCCATCTGGCGGAGATTCAAGCTTTGGCTCAAACCCAGCTTCAGGAGTGGATGCCCCAGCTATTCGAGCAACAGTTGTATAGCCAGTCACTTCAGATAATGAATTTGATTATGCCGGCGTTGTGGATTGCCTTTCAGGTCATTGGCCTTTTCCTGGGCTTGATGCTCTTTCACAGGCAGCTCCAAATGCCCTTTATCTGGGCTCAGATCCAGTTTCCCTGGCAATACAATCTGCTCTTCATCCTCGCTTTGCCCCTTTATCTGGTCAAAGACCTGCATATCCTGCTACTCACCATTGTGATAGCGGGAAGCGTTTTGCCCTGCATTCAGGGAATAAGCCTGATTGTAAACTACTTGTCCCGCACCATATACAACAAAGTGATCCGGGCAATACTACTAATCGTATTACTGATAAATTCAATTTCATACATCTTCATAACCATCCTCGGCTTTGCCGATATCTGGTTAAATCTACGGAAAATAGAGACAGGAGGAAGTCCCGCATGAAAGTCATATTACTCGAAAACATAGAAAAAGTAGGAAGCAAAGGCGAGCTGATCAACGTCAAACGCGGCTTTGCCAGA
This sequence comes from uncultured Candidatus Cloacimonadota bacterium, assembly GCA_964433815.1. Taxonomy (GTDB): domain Bacteria; phylum Cloacimonadota; class Cloacimonadia; order Cloacimonadales; family Cloacimonadaceae; genus PHBP01. The sequence goes on along the minus strand of CAYSSP010000016.1, from coordinate 38,127 downwards.
AACTACCTAATTCCTAGAAACTACGCGATATACGCAACTCCCCAAAATATGAAAAAGCTTAGCGCAATCCAAGCCAATCTTGCCGCTGAAGAAGAAAAACGCGTGGCAGAGCTAAAAAACCTTGCCGAAAAATTGAATTCTCTTAGCTTGGTCTTTGCTCGTAAAGTTGATGAAAACGAACATATGTTTGGCTCCGTTTCGGAGAATGATATCATCAATGAGCTCAAAGCCCAGGGATTTGATCTGAACAAAGCCCAGATCCAGATGGATAAGCACATCAAGGAGCTTGGTGAAGTCAGCGTTCCGGTCAAATTGCACAAGGATATTACCGCTAGTCTGAAGATCACGGTCAACAAAGAAGATTAATTTGGGAGGATCCCATGAATGAATTATGGTTCAAGATCAAACAAGTAGGAGCTTTTATCCTATTTATACTGGTCTCGTCCCTGATTGGATTGGTCACCGGCAAGCCCATCATGATGGTTGCCTATGGCCTGTTCTTTTTATTGGTATTGGTTGTGGTGTTAATGCTCTCCAAAAAGAGCCAGCGTCACTTTGAGATCAAGGTAAAGGACAATTCACTGCTTCACAAGGTAGTGGGCATTGTCTTGGCTCTTGCCGCATTAGCGATTCCTGTAATCACTGTGAAATGGAGCTCTCTGATTCCGATCACCGGCGAGATAGGGGCATCCATTTTGTTGCTGGCTTTCGGCCTTACAGTTGCGTTCCTGGTCTTGATCTTGGGAGCCCTGCATCTGATGAATTCCAAGCAGGACAGCCAGCCTGTCCAGATTGCCGGATACATCGCCATTATCATTGCTAGTGCTATTCCCGGTATCTCCATGCTCTTTGTCGATCGTAGCACTGCCGGTATCGGCTCAGCCTACTACGTAGCTCTGGGTGTGCTGATCCTGGGAGTAAACGGTTACAACCTTATCACCAAAAAAGACTAGTCAGCAATACAATATGAACAGGTTATTCGGAGTTTATCGTGCTCCGGATAACCTGTTGTCTTTGAATCTCTGTAAGTACCAGAAAGGTAATTGTGTTACAAAACATGCTTTCACAGGATAAGACATGAGCAAAAATCCTCTGAATCGTGCAGATAGTTTTGCAAATGACTGCAGGCAAATTGTCTTTCGCTTGGCAGGAGAGCGTTATCTGGGCTTTGTAAAGCTCTATATGGCATGGCCGGCGGTTGTTGGTCCGCTTCTGGCAGAGAAATCGATGCCGATCAAGCTTGATGATCAAATTTTATACGTTGCCGTGAGCAACAACACTTGGATGCAGGAATTGGTCTTGCTCAAAAACAGGATCAGAGAAGAGCTCTGCAAGAAAAGCTCTGTATCTGTATCGGACATTATTTTTACGATTAGGACGCGCAAATGAACAAGCCACAAATAGCAGTATCAGTGCTTTCAGCAGATTTCGGACGCCTGGCAGAGGAGATACAGACGCTTAATACCAGCGGAGCTGATTTGTATCATTTGGACATTATGGATGGTCACTTTGTGCCCAATCTCAGCTTTGGCACACCCTTGGTCAAGGCTATTGCCCCTTTGGCAAAGCTCCCTCTGGATGCCCATCTGATGGTCACGAATCCGGGTGCTTATATCGAGCGCTTTTCCCAGATTGGGGTGAAGTATTTCAGCTTTCACCAAGAGACAGTTTATCACCCCCATCGTCTTATACAGGAAATCAAAGCTGCCGGGATGAAAGCCGGAATAGCTCTCAATCCCGCCACTTCTCTATCCAGCCTAGACGAGATCTTACCGGATGCCGATTTTATCTTGATTATGAGCGTTAATCCCGGGTTTTCGGGGCAGGCTTTCATAGCCAATATGCTTCGTAAAGTCGAGCATCTGAAAGAATCCATTACCGCTCAAAATCTCAGTACGCTCATTCAGGTCGATGGCGGTGTCACAGCGGATAACGCGCGTGCTTTGATCGATGCCGGAGCCGATATTCTGGTCTCCGCATCCTATATCTTTAGCTCGGGAGATTATGTCCGGGCCATCAGCAATCTAAAAAACGCATAAGGTAGTATTATGTTTAGCAGTTTATCTGAAAAACTGGATAAAGTATTTCGCAATCTCAAGGGCAAAGGCTATCTCACAGAACAGAACATCAAAGACAGCATGCGTGAGATCAGGCTGGCTCTTCTGGAAGCAGATGTCAATTTCAAGATAGTAAAGAACTTCATCGTCGAAGTAGAAAAACGAGCACTGGGCCAGGAAGTGATGAAATCCCTCTCGCCCGGGCAACAAGTGGTGAAGATCGTCCACGAGCAACTGATCGACTTGATGGATACGGAAGGCTTTGAGCTAAAAGTCTATAATAACAAACTCACCAAAGTGATGATGGTTGGCCTGCAAGGCTCCGGAAAAACCACCGCTTGTGCCAAGCTTGCATCTCTTTACCGCAAGAAAGGCATCAAGCCGATGATGGTAGCTTGCGATGTCTATCGTCCTGCCGCCATAGATCAATTGAAGATCCTGGGCAAACAGATCGATATCCCCGTGATCAGCGAAGATAGCAAAGACGTGATCAAGATAGCCGATTCCGCCTTAAACGCTGCATTCAAAGATATGAGCAATCTCCTGATCTTCGATACAGCCGGACGCCTTCATATCGACACAGAGATGATGGATGAAGTACACAGGCTCAAAAACCATATCAAGCCGGATTACATTTTCTTCGTAGCAGATGCAATGACCGGACAGGATGCAGTCACGGTAGCCAAAGAATTTGATGACAAGCTCAGTTTTGATGCTGTCATCCTCACCAAACTGGATGGCGATGCTCGCGGTGGTGCAGCCCTTTCCATCAAAGCTGTCACGGGCAAGCCCCTTGCCTTTGTGGGAGTAGGGGAGAAGATCAGCGATTTGGAGATATTCTATCCGGATCGTATGGCTTCGCGTATCCTGGGCATGGGTGATGTCTTATCCCTGATTGAAAAAGCTGAAGAAGCCATCGATGCGGAAGCCGAGGCTAAGCTTGCCAAGAAGATGCTGAAAAACCAGTTTACTTTCAACGACTTTCTGAAGCAACTGCAGAGCATCAAAAAGATGGGACCGCTTGATTCTATCATCAGGATGATACCCGGCTTGGGCTCAAAGCTCCCTGCTGATCTCAAGATCGATGATAATGCCCTCAAACATGTGGAGGCAATCATCCAATCTATGACGGATAAAGAGCGTGAGAATCCCCAAATAATCAACGGGTCAAGACGTCTGCGCATCTCCAAAGGCTGCGGTAGGTCAGTGATGGAAATCAATCGCCTCCTGCGCCAGTTTGAAGATATGAAAAAGATGATGAAGCGTTTTTCCAGCGGCAAGGGAATGAAAGGGATGAAAGGCATGCCCGATTTCCCAATGGACTAAGCTCATAGAAAAGATATTTTAAGTGTTATCCGCTCAATACACCGGCTTGATCCGCACTTATCTGCATTATGACCGTTTGCGTCAGGCTGCAGGCGCGTGGCTGGATTACCGTCGCTCCCTGGCAAGTGGCAAACCTCACCTAAAGCACTACCCCCCTGCTTTGATGCTGGAGCCCACCAATTACTGCAATCTGCAGTGCCCGATGTGTCCTTCCGGCAACGGAACACTCACCAGAGAGCGAGGCTTTATGCCCTGGGAGCGTTATCAGAAGATTATTGATGGTATTTACCGGAAGATAGGTCTCTTGATCCTTTGGAATCAGGGTGAGCCTTTTCTCCATCCAAATTTCTATGATATGCTGGATTATGCCTATCACAAAAAGCTCTTTACCATGATCTCGACGAATGCCTCGCTGCCACTTGATTTGAAACGATTGGAGCAAGCACATCCCGGTAAACTGATAGTCTCTTTGGATGGGATATCCGAGGATACCTATAATAGCTACCGCATCAATGGCGATTACGCGCTGGTACTTGATAATCTCAGAGCCATGGCGCGGATCCCCAGCCTGAGGGAAGCTCTCGTATGGCAATTTATCGTAATGCGTCAGAATGAACACGAGGTTTCTCGTGCCAAAGCTATAGCCAGGGAATTGAAGATCAGGTTGGAACTCAAAACAGTACAGATTTATCATCCTGACGAGATCCACTTTTTACCATCCAATCCACGCTACAGCCGCTACAAGACAAAGGGCGGGGATTTCCAAATCAAGACCGCTTTACTCAATCGCTGCCGGCGCATGTGGACTCAACCCGTAATCAATCAAGATGGCGGCTTCTCAATCTGCTGCTATGACAAGGATCTCAGCATTCCGATTGGGAGTATAGATACTCATAGCTTTGATGAGCTCTGGTTTGGTGAGCGGATGAATCGCATGCGAAAGCAGATCCTCACCGATAGGTCTCAACTGCCTATTTGCCGCAATTGCGGAGAAGGCATCGTCCAAAGGATCAATTCCTAAGCTGATAAACCAAGCCTTTTCAAGATTCATTATGCACGTCCAAAGCCAGACCGGACACAGCTTTTACCCCTATGGATAAAAATAATCCACACAAATCCAGAGAATTGTAAAAAAACTTGTGGACAGAAAACGGCTGGGATTTTTCCATGTACTCAATAAAGGGATCCGTTTCATTCCAAGAGCCATTTCCTATATTCTGGGACTGCCTTTCGAATGTCAAATTCCCAAACTATAGGAGAATACAATGCCAGACAAAAACTTAATCTGCAAAGACTGCTCAAAGGAATTCACCTTCACCGAAGGCGAACAAGATTTTTACAAAGAGAAGGGTCTCACAAACGAACCCCAACGTTGCCCCGATTGCCGCAAAGCCAAGAAGCAATCTTTCAACCGCAACAACAACTACGACCGTCGCTACTAAAATAGCGATTGCCAATATTAAAACCGTCGTCCTTTGGGACGACGGTTTTTTTATACCTATAAGCTTTCACCGGATTCGGTATCAATTCCCTTTGATTAAAACCAATTTTCTGCTGGCGATCAAGCTCCCATTGTGCTTGAACCTGACTAAATAGATACCGCTGCCCAGAGGGCGTCCATTATCGTCACTGCCTGCCCAGGCCAGGATATCATCACCCGCATTGCGATAGGCACTCATAAGATCCGCTACCAATTGACCCCGGATATTATAGATCTCCAGATCTACCTTTCCCGGCTCCGGCACAGCATAGCGTATCATTGCCAGATCACGAAAAGGATTTGGGCTGATGCTGAGTCTATACTGCGCTGTTGCGGTCTCATCCTCTGTGGAGACTGCCGTATAGATCACCATTACGCTATCGCTAAGCGCAGATTCCATATTGCCATAGATAGCCGCAACCCTATACTGTAAGGTATCGCTGGCAGCAAGCTGTTCTCTATAGTACAGGTTATCCGCTCCCCAGATATCTGAATGAGGGGCGTTGTTGCGAAAGATACGATAACCGCTGAGAGCCCTATTGATTCCCGGCATTTCCCAGCTAAGCTCCACTGTGCTCTGCCAGAGCCGGGCACTAAGGTTTGCAGGAGGGCTAAGATACTGATACTCATAAGCACCCTTGTCTATGATAGGGATACCATCACCATCTCCATCCCATATACGATCGTTACCGCTTGCATCCATAGCATCAAGTGCCAGTCCCGAGACAGGCTGCCAACCGCTATCGACCATGGGAGATTGAGCGCTCAGGCTATAGGGACGGTTACCGGAAAAACTGAAGAGCGGATCTTCATCGGTATTACCATCTCCCCAGATCAGGATATTCTGAGAGCTGGCATTATAGACTCCGCTGCTACCGCCCAAGATATTGTTATAGCTCAAAGTGGTGTGGCTATAGATACCGCTGGAGTTGTAATTGGGTATCGTTAATTGGGTGTTCATTGCCGGATTGTGAAAGATATTGTTCCGCAGGATAGATGTTCCCTGCACATAGAGGACAGGGCCACTCCCGGAATTACCGGCAAAGGTGCAATTCTCGATGAAGAGGGTGTCGTTCAAAGATCTGATATTTCCCATCTGCCCAGATCTGGCCTGGTAGTTATCATAGAAAGCTGAGTTCTTTAGCTCTATCCGTAAACGGGTGCCATAGTTATCAAATGGCGCTATTTGGACGATAGAATTGAAGGCAAATTCATCAGTCGAATTACTTGAGTTGTTGTTGATGTTCAAACCATCGATGAGGATATCACATTCGTCAAGAGTAGATATATATAAACCTGGAATCTGATCGCATGAAGTCACATTTGATATCTCTGTGCTGAGTATTTCCAACCTGCCTGACTTTTGCAGGTTCGAAATCCCCAACCCCCAGTTACCTGATTCTACGTTTCTAATTGTAACATCCTTTATGACTGAAGTACCATGACACTGATAACCATGGATTCCAAAAGCATGTTGCGTATCTTGGATATTACTAATCATAACATCTTCGATTGAGTAGCTCCCTGTATTCGAGCTTGAGACACCTCTCTTCGCATTATTGATCGAAAGCTTATTTAGCTGCCAATGCTTAGTACCAGCAGAGACAAAAATGCCGATATCATTGTATTCTCCATCAAGTATCGTTCCCTCCCGTGATTCACCCACCAAGCTTACATAGCTCTTCACCGGGATAGGAAAGATCTGTCCATTGCGGCTGGAGGAATAGTGCCCATCCTCTACATAGACGCACTTGGGATTGAGGCTGTCCGAAGCGATCTTGTACATAGCCATGAAGATATTGCGCAGAGGTTCGGCAGGGCTTAAGCCACTATTACTGTCATCTCCCCAAGTTGCCACATAGAGATTGTGATTTTCTTCCTCGTGCACTGTGTGAAGTATGTCAAAGCTGTAGGGATTGCTGATATTGGGGCTTGCAGGTACTGCGGAGGCATAGAAATTCCAGGGATTAGCCACCGTAAAAGTATCCACCACTACATGCACTGCATTTACGTTGTAGAAATACAGATCACTGCCCACCGCTGCATAATTGTTATAGATATTACAGCGGTTAACCGGGTCAAAGCTCACCGTATAAGGAGTCGCGACACTTCCTTGAAAATACATAGCTCCGCCGATGGACGCATAATTATCTGTAAATGTAACGCCACTTAGAGTGAGAAATGAGCCCCCACCCCAAAAACCTCCTCCATTCGTAGCTTTATTGCCAGTTACGTTGCAGTTTACTATTCTAATGTTCCTTTGCCCTGTCGTGTTTCCTACTGCTATTCCACCTCCCGAATACCAATCATATATCTCATTATAATAACCAATACCATTGGTTACTGTGAATCCCTGAACACTAACATCAGCTTCGCGGTCAAGAATCAGTATCCCCGCTCCGCTATAATTTGCATCAATAATAGTCGAATACACATAATCCCTGTTCCCGGTGATCAGTTCCAGGCTGGCCAAAGTGATGTTCTTTCCGTTGAATCGGATATTCTCCAGGTATCTTCCCGGATAGACCAATACTGTATCTCCGTTACTTGAGGCATCTATCGCCGTCTGGATACTGCTGTAGGCCTGAGAGCCATCCAGAGCCACAGTAAGTGTTGCTGCCCAAGCTATTAGACTTAGCAGACATAGGGACAGAGCTAGTAATAATCGTTTCATAAGTCCTTGAGTGTCTGCCCGGCACAAAAGCTATTGTGCCGGGCAGTGTTAAGATGTTTTCTAGCTGAAGTCATACTACTTTACAAGCAGCATTTTGTTTACCAAACTCTTCTCCGGAGTCCGGAGCCTGTAGAAATAGAGGCCGGAGGATACAACTCGTCCAGTGTTGTCTTTGCCATCCCAATCCAAAGAGTGTAAGCCTCTGGCAAGCCAGTCATAACGGAAGCTTCTGATCAGTTGTCCTCGGGCATTGAAGATATCCAGATTGGCTTCCGACTCTGTGCCAAGCACAAAGGATATTGTAGTGGAGGGGTTGAAGGGATTGGGGTAGTTTTGCCTCAGGCTGGTGACCAGAGGGGTTGGACTATCACCCTCTTCCCGGTTGAAGGAGATATAAGCATAGTCACCAATCTGATCTGCACGCAGACCACTCTCCTCAAATACCAGACTCTTGGGGTTATAGACTGTCCAGCCTTCAGAAACGCTCTTACCCTTGCCTTCATAATAGAAAACAAGCTCAAGATCGCCACCGGCTTTGGATGCCTCGTTGTATAAGCATACGCTGATGATTGTGCTATCTACTACTGCCGCTCCTTTGCAATCTCCATCCACAAACAAGCCAATTTCATCCGGCACATTCTGGGGATCAAATTCGATGTAAACCGGCGTATAATCCAGTAGCTCAACGTACTCAAATGCTGTTGAGCGAGGTATCTCTCTGGGCTTCACAGGTGCTGATGATGTATCCCAATACATTTCGTCCGGTGCGTCTGGCAGTAGTACCAAGGCAACCATCTCACCCTCATACAGAGTATAGCTGTTTGGATCTATGATCCAGGGACTTCCGGGAGTAGCGCTTTGTCTGGAAGTGCCCCAATACTGAGTTTTTATCCCATATATATAATCCAGGTATCTTGTGGTCAAGCTATTGGGCAAGAACCTGGAAAAGGCATCGCCAGCTCTCTTTGTGCTTGTTGCAAAGTAGCCTATCCAATTTTCAAAGGGACGACTCTGTCCATTCTCCTCGATTTGGGCAAGCCAAGCAATAGGCGTCGTAGCAGCATCTACCTTGAAACCAATCACAACTATATCACTAATTGTTCCCAGTGTGTTAAACTGGACCTTGTAGCCTTTGGGTTGAGTTGCAGGATGGTGTTCGTTTATCCAATCTGGACTAACAAATACGAATGAAGCCATTTCACTATCATAGCTCCACTGGATTTGTTGTAGCTGAGATGAATATGCGGGAGGTCCTTGCATATGGTCACTAAACATATAGCCCAGTTCGTTCCAATAGGTATCGTCGGTATTGCTTCTATCATCCAGCACAGGAAAGGATAGCCATAATATTCGTTCTGCAGATGGTGACCGATTAAAAACGTACCTATGTTTGGCATGCGGGTAATACACGTAGCCTATATCCGGAGGGGTACCATCCGGATCTGTCAGTTCGCCATTTTCTCCGTGATAGCCGGCATTGATGCAGGGGCTCTTCTCTGTTGTGCTCCACCTTAACGAATAATCTCCATTGTCTGGATCAACAAATAATGGATCAGCATCAAAATTTGTGCCATTATTATCAAAGTTTGGGCTCATATGATGAATCAAATTGTAACTCGTACTATCAGTTTCTGCTAGATCGTGGAAAAAAAACTGGTCTGTTATCGCATCGGGGGATGTGGTTGTGTTGTTGTAAATGATACAATTCGTGATGTTTGGCACAAAACGTTGACCATCTAGGTGAAGACCTGGATCTGTTGACACAATGTTATCAACAATATTGCTATTCTTGATAATACATACATCATTTGAATGGCAGAGCATTGATACACTTTCTCTAAAACTGTAGTTCTTATCGACAATCGAATTGACAATTTGATATTCGTAGGTCCTTCTCTCATCGTAGTTGTCGATTCGTATTATGCCACAAGCAGAATCGTAAGGATAGGTAGGAGTTCCATTTTGTGAAACAGTCGAATTTATCATTTTGAATTCACTACCAAATATACACAACGCTTGCCCAAAGGATGTAGTTATGTCAGGATCAAGAGGCAGGATATTGGCGTTATTCAATATGCTACAATTCTCGACAATAAGTGAACCAATTTTATAAGCAAAAATCCCTGCACCATCTGATGCTTGATTGTTGACTATTCTACAATTACTAATCACACAGTTAAGGGACTGTTGGGGATTCTGATTTCCAGCTTGATCCTCATATTGGCTGATGAAAATTGCCCCGCCCGGGTAACTTAGCGGTACCAAATCTTGGTGATAATTTGGATCGCCATAAAGATATCGTATTGGAATCGAAGAAAATCCATTTCTCAAGCCGCTTCCATTCTGCAAAGTTATTCCATTAATCGTAATATTCACACTGACATCATTATTCCCACTCTCTATCTTTATGGGCGAACGAAGCGATTGCCCATCAATTATCGTCTGAGCAATATCTTCCTCGGTCGGTTGACCACCACTGTAGCTTGATTCAATTATTAATGGTTTGATAAGCCCACTTATACTTTCGTGTATAGGTACAGTATCATTATCTACTACATGCCATCCCCATGTCCAAGTTCCTCTTGATAATACCATCCTGAAAGAATCATACGAATTTTGACCATTTAAAACCGCTTCATATGCTTCGTCCAAAGATTCAAACTCCCTATGGGTTGTTGTACTACCATTATAGTACAGACTTATTACTCCCTGAATCGGCAAAAACATCGTAAGGTACGATCCAACAATGAACAATTCGATATACCAACGCTGTGGTAAGATTGAAAAACCAACTTTCCTCATTTGTGATCTCCTGTATAGATAAGTTCAATCTGTGTTCGATACGATCTAAACCCGGCATCTTAGCATCGATATCCCGGAGTCTAAATCGCCCCTATACTAAAGTGATATGAGGCCATTGACCATACTTTTACTAGATATCATCATAAGTCATATTCTTAAGTTTATAACGATCCTGTCAAGAATTATTGAGCAATACCCTCGTGAAACGATGTCCTCGAACCAGTTTTAAAGGTTTTGCCTGTATACTTAAAAGGGTGACTCTCCAAATGAGACGATGTTACATACCGCCTTTCAACTCAGCTTATTCTTCCTGCAGAGAATCTATAATCGTGCTTGAACGATTCTTTAATGAATCTTTAATCCGATTAAAGAATCATTAGAGAGTCATTAAAGAATCATTAAAGAATCTCTAAGGAGAGTTAGCAGGAATGGGTGAGATATTTCTGAAATATTACACTGAAATGGCACCCCTCCGGATTCACAGTCTATAGAGGAACTTGGGCTGACAATCGAGGGGAGAGGATGAACTTGTTGACAGAATCATGCCGGATAGTAGATAGAGAATACGGCTATAAAGCAGATGATTCTTTGGGAGGAAGGCTTTGAACAATAGAGGCTACAAGCTTGGTATAATGGTGCTCTTGCTCATGCTGTGGGCATGCACCGGGGCAGCAGATATGGTATATCGGGGCAAGGTGGTATCGATTTCGGATGGTGATACTTTCCGGCTTTTGGTGCGAGGCAGAGAAATACGGGTAAGGCTTAGCGGAATAGATTGCCCGGAGAGAGGTCAGGCCTTTGGCACGCGGGCAAAGCAGTTTAGCTCCGAAATGATCTTCGGACGGCAAATAAGGGTACGTTCCGAAGGAAGAGATCAATATGGCAGGGAATTGGGCTGGGTCTATCTGGCGAATGGACGCTGCCTGAATCACGAGCTTCTTAAAGCAGGTCTGGCCTGGCATTATAAGGAATATAATAATGATCCTGCTTTGGCGAGAATGGAGCTTGATGCCCGGCGCAGAAGGCTGGGCTTGTGGCAGGATAGGGCTCCGATTGCTCCCTGGGCATACCGCAGGATGCGTCGCGGATCTTAAAATAGCTTGACTAAGTCTCTATATTTGAATATACTGATACAAAGATAATAATTCGAAGGAGTTTGATTATGCCAAAGCTTCCAAACATGCTTGATATGGATATGAAGGGCAAAGTCGTCTTAGTCAGGATGGATCACAATGTGGTTAAAAAGGGCAAGATCAAGGATAGTATGCGGATCGATGCCACGATACCCACGCTCTTGCACATCTATAAGAAAGGGGGTTTGCCTGTCTTGATGAGCCATGTGGGGCGTCCTTATGACAAGAAGACAGGTGAATTTAACATCGCCAAAGATGACGCGGTAGAGCCGATTGTGGCCTATCTGGAAGAGAAGCTGCAGCTCAGGGGATTGGTGCCGGATTGCGGTGCTGAGGGCAAAAGCCCGATCGTCAATCTCAAAGCCATACCGGCTGCCATAGACAAGCTCAAAGCCGGAGAAGTCGATTTTGTATATCTTCCCAATACCAGATGGTTTCGTGGAGAGGAAGCGAAAGACGAGAGTGCCAACGCAATGGCGATCAGTCTGGCTTCTTTTGCCGATCTCTATGTGAATGATGCTTTTGGAAGCTGGCAGGCGCATACCAGCACCTATCTTTTGGCACAGCAGATGCCAGCCGCTGCAGGTTTGCTGCTCCAAAAAGAGATAAGATATCTCCAGCAGGTCTTTGAGCCCAAGCGTCCCTTTGTAGCGGTCGTTGCCGGTTCCAAGTTTGATACCAAGATCGGGCCGCTTTCCTCCCTGGTCAAGATTGCAGATCACCTGATTCTGGGCGGAGTAATCTACAATGCCTATCTCTGCCATAAATACGGGATCAGCATCAAGGGTGTCGGCGCTGAGGATATCGCGCAGGCAGCGAAGTTCTGCGATGAGATCGGAGATTATCAAAGCCGGATTGTTGAACTCCCATGGGTGATCGAATCCGATGAATTGGATTCCAATAGCACCGCACGTGCAATAAGGATAGCCGATCTGAAGCCGTGTGATGAGCTTAATTACGTCTTGGATGCGGCTCCGCAAGCTTTTGATGGCATTGTAGCAGAGATCTTTGGCAAGGCAGCCACTGTATTTGTGAATGCGGTAATGGGGCTTACACCGGTCTTTTCTGAAGGCACCAAGGCGATGTATCAATTGATCGATGCAAATAAGACCGCGATGAAGCTCTTTGGCGGGGGTGACACGATCCAAGACTTCAAAGAAATCCTGCCGGGAGTATTTGCCAAGGCTATAAACGACCCCCGATACTACTTCTTTACCGGTGGGGGAGCTATTCTGGATGCCATTCAACAGGGATCGGCATTTGGAATGAAGCCTGTTCAAGCGCTGCTGGAAAAGGTCTGATCGAGAAAAGTGCTTGTCAGTTTTGGGGATTTTAGGTTTTATGCCCCAAAATGAGATCCGTGATTTGAAAGTTTTATATTAAAGCAAAGGAGCACACAGTGGATACAGACAGAAATGTCGAATTGGATTTACTAAGTGAGTTTCCGCCTCCCAGTTGGGAGGAGTGGCTCAAAGCAGTGGAGGATACGCTCAAGGGAGCTGATTACTCCAAGGCAATGTTTACCAAGACCTATGAAGGTATCAGTCTAAAGCCGATCTATCGCAAAGAGGATATTCAGGATCTGGATTTTTGTTCGGCTGATCCGGGTAAAGCGCCCTATCAGAGAGGCAACGATCCCCTCCGAAGAGTCAATGAAGGCTGGCTGGTGGCTCAAGCTATCGCAGAGCCTGATCTTGATAAGCTCAATAAGATGCTCTTGGATGAACTTTCCAGGGGCTTGATGGCGGTGAATCTGGAGCTTGTCAGGACGGATCGCCCCAATGGGATCAAGCTCGAGAAGCTGCAAGACCTACAGACGGCTCTTGATGGAGTCGATATTACAGCAGCTCCGCTCTTTATCCAGCTCGATATGAAGGATCACAAGATATTGGATTTGCTGGAAGAATATGCTCTTGCCAAGGGTATCAACCTCAAAGAACTGGAAGCCGGGATTGGATTTGATCCGACCGGTGAGTTTGCCAGAAAAGGCAGCCTTCTGATGGCTCTGGATAGAGTATGGGATCAGATCTGCAATTCCGTCAAATGGGCTGTAGACAAAGCTCCCAAGACCAGAGTAATGAGCATAGACGGCACTGTCTATGAAGCTGCGGGATGCAGCAGCAGCCAGGAATTGGCATTTGTGCTCTCGACCGCGATTGGTTATATCAATGGGCTTCAGATGGTGGGATTTACCATCGATGAGATAGCTCCGCTCTTTCAAGTGAAGCTCTCGCTGGGCTCCAATCTCTTTATGGAGATAGCCAAGATACGTGCCTTCAGATTGATTTGGGCAGAGATGATCAAGGCCTTTGGCGGAAATGAGAAGTCCGGACAGATCTGGATTCACGGACGTAGTGCGCGGTTTAACAAGAGTGTTTACGATATTTATACCAATGTGCTCAGGACTACCACAGAGGCTTTCTCCGGAGTGATCGGAGGAGCAGATAGCTTGGAGATCGGCTGCTTTGATGAGCTGATCAAGCCGGGAGATGAATTCTCCAGAAGGATAGCTCGCAATCAACAGATCCTCCTGGCGGAAGAATCTCATCTGAACAAGGTGATAGATCCTGCGGGCGGTGCTTATTATATTGAAAGCCTTACCAATGAACTGGCTAATCTCGCCTGGAAACAGATGCAGGAGCTGGAAGAGGAAGGCGGAATGATCAAAGCTCTCAGAGCCGGGACTATCCACGAACGTATCGCGATTGTAGCAAAAGCACGTATTGATGCCGTTAACAAACGCAGGGATGTCTATGTCGGCGTTAATATGTTTGCGGCAGCAGACGAAGTTGCGGCAAGCCCTCAAGCTCAGGCAACAGCCGGGGAAGAGATCGCGGTCAGCCTCGATGCCGGTGCCTTGCCAAAGCTGAGAGCCGTGCAAGGGGTGGAAGCGCTTAGAGCCAGAGTAAACAATGCCAAGCAAAACCGGGATCTCAGCGTTATGCTGATCAATATGGGCAGTTTGGCGGAGTATAAGGCCAGAGCGGATTTCTCCAGCGGATTCTTCCAGGCAGGCGCTTTCAATGTTGATGGCTCGATGGCATTTACATCAGTCGAGGAAGCGGTAGTTGCTGCCAAAGCAAGCACTGCAGCGGCATATTGCATCTGTTCAACGGATGATAACTACAAGACTTTGGTGCCTGAGCTCTGTAATGCCCTCAAAGGCAAGCCTATCATTCTGGCAGGTTATCCTGCAGATATGGTGGAAAGCTATAAAGCAGCCGGGATAGACGTCTTTATCCATATCCGGGCGGACTTGGTGGCGACCTTGAATGAACTACTGAACCTGATGGGGGTGAAATGATGACACCTGATTTTACAAAGATCACACCAAGTTTCCAAAAGGACAGCTCAAAGCAGGCAATAGCCGATAAGATCTGGAAGACCAACGAGCAGATACAGGTAAAACCTGTGTACACCCCTCAAGACCTCGAAGCTCTGAAGCATCTGGATTACCTATCCGGCTTGGCTCCTTTCCTCAGGGGTCCCTATCCCACGATGTATATCCAGAGGCCCTGGACTATCCGCCAATATGCTGGATTCTCCACGGCAGAAGAGAGTAACGCCTTTTATCGCCGCAATCTCGCGATGGGGCAGAAGGGACTTTCCATAGCATTTGATCTTGCCACTCACAGAGGATATGATTCGGATCATGAGAGAGTCATCGGCGATGTCGGCAAGGCAGGCGTTGCGGTCGATTCCATCCTTGATATGAAGATACTCTTCGATAAGATACCGCTGGATCAGATGTCGGTCTCTATGACTATGAATGGAGCTGTGATTCCGATTATGGCTTTCTACATTGTAGCGGCTGAGGAGCAGGGAGTAAAGCCAGAGCAGTTGCAGGGCACTATCCAAAACGATATTCTCAAAGAATATATGGTGCGCAATACCTACATCTATCCTCCCGAGGCTTCGATGCGGATCATTGCTGATATCTTTAGCTATACATCCCGTTTCATGCCCAAATTCAACAGCATCAGCATCTCCGGCTACCATATGCAAGAAGCCGGTGCCACAGCCGATCTGGAGATGGCATATACTCTTGCGGATGGTTTGGAGTATGTAAGAGCCGGCATCAAAGCAGGCATAGACATCGATGTCTTTGCTCCCCGACTCTCTTTCTTCTGGGCAGAGGGTATGAACTACTTTATGGAAGTGGCAAAGCTGCGTGCGGCCAGAGTGCTATGGGCAAAGATCATCAAGGGCTTCAACCCCAGGAATCCCAAATCCATGGCTCTCAGAACTCACTCCCAGACCTCCGGCTGGAGCCTAACCGAGCAGGATCCTTACAATAATATCACCCGCACCTGCATCGAAGCGCTGGCTGCAACTATGGGACATACACAGAGCTTGCACACGAACTCTCTGGATGAAGCCATTGCTCTACCGACAGATTTCTCCGCCAGGATTGCCCGCAATACGCAGCTTTATCTGCAACACGAGACCATGATCACCAAGGTGATCGATCCCTGGGCGGGTTCTTACTACCTGGAAAGCCTTACCGATCAGCTAATGAAGCGCAGTTGGGCTCACATAATGGAAGTAGAAGAACTGGGCGGCATGGCAAAGGCTATCGATACAGGTTTGCCCAAAATGAGGATAGAAGAAGCTGCAGCCCGCAGACAAGCCAAGATCGACAGCGGTGCAGATACTATCCTCGGAGTCAACAAATACAAGCCCGAACACGAGACTCAGATGGAGATTCTCGAAGTTGACAACACCGCAGTGCGCGATGCGCAATTGGCACGCCTTGCCAGATTGCGCAGCGAGCGTGACAACGATAGAGTATTAGCTTGCCTGGATGCCATCACAAAGGCTGCCGAAAGCGGCAGCGGAAACCTCCTTGAACTGGCTGTAGATGCTGCCAGAGCAAGAGCTTCCCTGGGCGAGATATCTATGGCGATGGAGAAAGTCTTTGGACGTCACCAAGCCACAATCAAACTGATCAACAACGTTTATAGCAGTGAGTATCAGAATATGGACGAAATAGAAGCAGTACGCGCTCTTACCGATAGGTTTGCCGATGAAGAAGGCCGTCGTCCCCGTATCTTGATCGCCAAGATGGGGCAGGATGGTCACGATCGCGGAGCCAAGGTCGTTGCCACAGCCTATGCCGACATGGGATTTGACGTGGATGTCGGACCTCTGTTCCAGACTCCTGCCGAGACTGCACGTCAGGCAGTGGAAAATGATGTTCACATCATCGGTATGAGTTCACTGGCTGCCGGCCACAAGACTCTCTTGCCGCAATTGATGGAAGAGCTGAAGAAGCTCGGTCGCGAGGATATCATCGTGATCGCGGGAGGAGTAATCCCGGCTCAGGACTATGATTTCCTTTACGAGCATGGCGCCAGCGCTATCTTTGGCCCCGGAACCCAATTGCCAAAGGCTGCCACAACCATTATGGAAGAGCTTTTCAAGCGCTACTCCATTCAGGCATAAGAGATGGATGACAAAAGCAGAAAGCCGGAATGGACTCCAGAGCACGCAGGCAGTGAATTCGCCAGCCGTGTCGTAGCTCCGGGACAGACCGGAAAGGTCAAGGCCAGAGAAGTTCGTGCCTCCAGGCTATTCGATTTGGATAGCATTGAGCAGGGCGTTCTGGGCGGAGACCGCACTCTGCTTTCACGCGCCATTACCATCATAGAAAGCAATTCACCCAAACATTTCGAGCAAGGACAGGAGCTGTTGAAACGGCTCCTGCCTTACTCGGCAAATTCAATCAGGATCGGGATTACGGGTACTCCCGGTGTGGGGAAAAGCACCTTTATCGAGGCTTTTGGTTCCTGGTTGATCGATCAGGGCTACAAGGTGGCGGTTCTCGCCATCGATCCATCTTCCAGCCTGTCCAAGGGTAGCATATTAGGCGATAAGACCCGAATGGAAAAGCTCTCCACCCATCCCAACAGCTTCATCCGCCCTTCTCCCAGCGGAGGCGTCCTGGGTGGTGTTGCCCGTAAGACTCGTGAAAGTATAGTGCTTTGTGAAGCCGCGGGTTATGAGGTGATTCTGATTGAGACCGTCGGAGTGGGGCAGAGCGAGACGACTGTGCGCTCTATGGTAGATTTTTTCCTCTTGATGCAGATATCAGGAGCCGGAGATGAACTGCAGGGCATCAAAAAAGGCATTATGGAACTGGCAGACCTCCTAGTGGTCAATAAAGCCGATGGCGATAATCTTCTGAGGGCAGAAA
Organism: uncultured Candidatus Cloacimonadota bacterium; assembly: GCA_964433815.1. GTDB lineage: Bacteria > Cloacimonadota > Cloacimonadia > Cloacimonadales > Cloacimonadaceae > PHBP01. Next base: position 20,459 of record CAYSSP010000016.1, on the reverse strand, counting down.
GAACCAAGGTGGAGCTCAATAACGCCTTGCATTACCTGCGCAGATGCACTCCGGGCTGGACTACCGAAGCGCTCACCTGTTCCTCACTTACCGGAGACGGCATACCGGAAATCTGGGCAAAGATCAAAGCCTTTGAAGAGCAGACCAAGGCATCAGGAGTCTTTGTCGATAGACGCAAAAAGCAGGTATCAGAGTGGTTTGAAGCACTTCTCACCGAGGCTGTCCTGGCTCGTTTTTACAGTGATCCGCATACCTTGGTCAAGGTCCAGAGCGTGCGTCAGGGCGTCCTGAGTGGAGAGCTTCCGGTCGTGCTTGCAGTCAGCATGCTTCTGGAAAGCTGATTATTTAGACCAAGCTTTCGTCCGAGCAATTCATAAGTCATCTAAACCATAACTCATCAAGTCGTTGTATCAATTTCTTGACCTCCTATTCATTGAACAGCTCTAAGTCGTTAATAAATAAGCTCGATCCTGGCTGTTCATGCATTATTCAAGCAGGCTGCAAGCATGCTACAAGCAGGAAGCCAAAGAGAGGGCTAAGCACTTGGTCTGCGCTAAGGCTTGCAGGGCAAGCTCTAAGGATTATTTAGCGTCTTTTCTCCACTCTGGTCATAGTAAAAAATGGGCTAAATTGCAGTTGACTAAAAAGGGCTCTTATTTAAAGTTGGGGAAAATAACAAAAAAGAAAACTGGAGGTCTCAATGAGAAGAGCAGTTGTCGTATCTGCCAAGCGTACCGCGATCGGAAGCTTTGGTGGGGTGTTCAAAGATGTATCCGCTGTAAATCTTGGCGTTACAGTACTCAAAGCCATCCTGGGTGATACCGGGATCAAGCCTGAGTTGATTGATGAAGTAATCATCGGTAACGTCTGCGGAGCCGGTTATGGCCAAAACATCTCGCGTCAGGTTGCCATCGGTGCAGGCATTCCCAATCATATCCCCGCCTTTACCGTCAATAAGGTCTGCGGCTCGGGTATGAAGGCGATCAGCCTGGCAGCTTTGATGATCGGTAGCGGTGAAGCTGATGTGATCATCGCAGGCGGAACCGAGAATATGAGCCAGATTCCCTACGCGATGATGGATGCACGCTGGGGTGCCAGAATGGGTGACAAGTCCATTATGGATCTGATGGTGCACGATGGGCTTACGGACATCTTCAACAACTATCATATGGGTATCACGGCAGAGAATCTGGCAGAGAAATTTGCCATCAGCCGCGAAGAACAGGATAGATTTGCCGCTCTCTCGCAGAATCGCACTGAGGCTGCCATGGCAGCAGGTCGTTTCAAGGACGAGATCGTTCCCGTGATTATACCTCAACGCAAAGGCGATCCGATCGTGATCGACAAAGATGAATTCCCCAGAGCCGGCGTTACTGCTGAGGGTCTGGGCAAATTGCGTCCCGCCTTCAAGGGAGATGGTACTGTGACTGCTGCCAATGCCAGCGGTATCAACGACGGTGCTGCGATGATCCTGATGATGAGCGAAGATAAAGCCAAAGAACTGGGACTGACCATTTTGGCGTATTTTGAAAACAGTGCTTCAGCAGGCGTTGATCCGGCGATAATGGGCTATGGTCCGGTTCCGGCGATCAAAAAAGTGCTGGATAAGACCGCAAGCAAGCTGGAAGATATTGAACTGGCTGAGCTCAATGAAGCTTTTGCTGCCCAGTCTCTGGCAGTCCTAAAGGGCTTGGAGCAGGAAGGTATCGGAAAGATAGATTCCGAGAAAGTAAATGTCAATGGCGGAGCTATCGCTCTCGGTCATCCGATCGGTTGCAGCGGAGCCCGTATCGTCGTAAGCCTGCTTCACGAGATGAAAAAACGTGAGCTTCACAAAGGTTTGGCATCCCTCTGCATAGGCGGCGGGATGGGAATCGCAACGATCTGGACAATGTAGGAGGAACAAGTGGCAGATAAACTCAATCTTACAAAAAGTATGGCAATGTTTGAAGATGCCAAGCGCTTGGCTCCCGGTGGAGTAGCCGGCATCCGCAGACCCTACAACTTCGTTCCCGGTGAATATCCGATATTCTTTGATCATGCCAAAGGCGGACGAGTTACAGACGTCGATGGAAATGAATTCATAGATTACCTCTGCGCTTATGGCCCGATCATTCTGGGTTACCGTGAGGAAGAGGTCGATAATGCTGTAATAGATCAAATCAAGAACAAGGGCTTTTGCTTTAGTCTTACTCAGGAAATTACCAATACCCTGATCGAAAAGCTGATCGAAGTCATCCCCTCCTGCGAAATGGCAGCGATGGTAAAGACCGGTTCAGACGCCACCACGATCGCGATCAGAACTGCCAGAGCCTATACAGGCAAGACCAAGATCGCCCGTTGTGGTTATCACGGCTGGCATGACTGGTGCGTCGAAGTGAAGGGCGGTATCCCGCAGAAGCTCTATGAAGATATCATCGAGTTCCATTATAACGATCTGGATCAGCTTGAGGATATCCTCAAAGCCAATTCGGGCGATATGGCCGGGATCATCATCACTCCAGTAGGTCATCCCCTGGCAGCGGACGTGCAGATGCCTGCTCCGGGTTACCTTGAGGGAGTGCGCAGACTTGCCGATCAATACGGTTGCGTGCTGATCTTTGATGAGATTCGCAGCGGGTTCAGATGCTCGATCGGTGGAGCTCAAAAGTACTTTGGAGTAACTCCTGATCTCACAACGGTGGGAAAAGCCATGGCAAATGGCTATGCCGTTGCAGCGCTGGTTGGCAAGAGAGAGATTATGAGCGTGATGGTTGATAAGGTCTTCCTGTCCTCGACTTTCTTCCCCAATACAGATTCTCAGATTGCTGCCCTCAAGACCATAGAGATCCTCGAGCGCGATAATGTCTTGGAAGATATCGCTGCCAAGGGTGTTTGGTTTGGCGAAAGAGTGCAGAAAGTCATAGATGATTCAGGAATCCCTGCTGCCTTCAGCGGTTCGCCCTGGATGCCTTTTGTGACTTTCCCCAAAGACGAAAGCGGACTCTACAAGAAGCTCCGTAACGAGTTTTATACTCAGTTGATCCGCAGAAAGGTCTTCCTGCAACCTTATCACCACGGCTATATCTGCTATCGTCACAGCTATGATGATCTGCAATATACCGTAGATATGATTAAAGAATCTTTGGCTGAACTAAAGCCAATGTGCTAGATTGACTCGAGGCGGGATAGCAGTCCCGCCTCTTTTTTTATGAACAAGATTACCGGGAGTGATTAATGGCCAAATACATATTCGTCATGGGCGGGGTTTTATCTTCACTGGGAAAGGGCATAGCGACAGCATCTATAGGTTTGTTGCTGAAGTCTATGGGTTACAAGGTGGGCTTGCAGAAATTTGATCCGTATCTGAATGTTGATCCCGGGACTATGAGTCCGTTTCAACATGGAGAGGTCTTTGTGACAGATGATGGAGCCGAGACCGATCTGGATCTGGGGCATTATGAGAGATTCGTGGATGAGGCTCTGAGCAAGCATTCCAGTTGTAGCGCCGGGCAAGTTTACGAGAGTGTCTTGCAGAACGAACGCAAAGGTGTATATCTGGGCAAGACAGTTCAGGTGATACCGCACGTTACAAATGAGATCAAATCACGCATACAAAAGCTCAGCGACAAATACGATATCGTGATCACCGAAATTGGTGGGACGATTGGCGATATTGAAAGTCTGCCTTTTGTGGAAGCTATCAGGCAACTGAGGCTCGATTTGGGTATGGACAATACGATGTTCGTGCTGCTGACCTATGTACCCTATATCAAAGCAGCAGGAGAACTGAAAACCAAGCCAACCCAGCACAGCGCCGTCAAACTCCGTGAGATCGGTATTCAGCCCGATGTGCTGTGTTGCCGTAGCGAAAAGCCATTCGAAGATGATATCTATGGCAAGATCGCTCTCTTTACCAATGTCCCGACTTCCAATGTGATCAACGCAATCGATGTCAAGTGTGTCTATGAAGTACCAATGACCTTCCTCAATGCAGGATTACCGGAGCTGATCTGCAAGCATTTCAAGCTTGAATGCAAACCCTTGCATCTTGAGGAGTGGAAAGCATATCTGCAGAATAGCACGCATCCCACCGAGAAAGTGACCATCGCGGTCTGCGGTAAGTATGTAAAGCATCAGGATGCTTACAAGAGCGTCGAAGAAGCCCTTAGGCACTCGGCAGCCTATCACAAGAGAAAGCTGGTCTTGAAGTGGGTGGATTCGGAGCGGAACTTCAAGCAGAATGATTTGAACAAGGAATTTGCAGATGTCGATGGAATCCTGATCCCGGGTGGATTTGGAGTGCGTGGAATAGAGGGCAAGATAGCTATCGCGGAATATGCCCGCACCCATGATATCCCTCTCTTTGGCATTTGCCTGGGGATGCAGGTTGCGGCAATCGAATATGCCAGAAACGTCTGCGGTTTGAAGGATAGCAATAGTACAGAGTTTGACGAGACTGTGGCACATCCGGTGATTCACTTGATGGAAGATCAGCTCTATATAGATAAGGTGGGCGGAACAATGCGTCTGGGATCCTATGATTGCTTGCTCAAGAAAGACAGCTTGTCTTATCAGGCTTATCAGGAAGAACTGATCCACGAGCGGCACCGCCACCGCTATGAATTTAATAATGCCTACCGCGAGATCATTGAACAAAAAGGTATGAGAATAGTTGGAACATCCCAGGATAATCTCTTGGTCGAGATGATTGAGCTCCCCTCCAACAAGTTTTACGTCGGAGTGCAGTTCCATCCCGAATTCAAGTCGAGACCAAACCGGCCACACCCGCTCTTCAGAGACTTTGTGAAGGCAGCCTTGAAGTAAGTCTGCATCGTATATTACTTAGAGCGATAGCATTGATGATTAGAACCATGGCTTCGCATTTAACTGGCAGATTCAGCTAAATGCTTCTAAGGTATCAAAGGATTTCTACCGTCGATGCTGTCGCTCTATCTCGTTATATGACAGGGGATTCCCAATAGCATAGCCTGGTGCTGTGGAAGTCTGTCAACGCTCATTCAGTCCATGATCGACATTTCCGGGTCTTTTTCTCTTGCGCAATTGTTCCAGCTTAGCATGCTGAGATATCCTTAATAATCATCGGTTTTGGATCATGAGCTTGTAACAGATTATACTCAATCAAAGCCGGTGTAAATGGAGATTGATTGTTCAAGTGCTTCAGTTTTAGATACTCAAAGTTTGAGAGGAATACCATCAGATTATTGCTGCTTTTACTCCTTACAGGATTTGTGTCTCTATCATCCTTTGGCTGTAGATCCAAGGATTATGAAGGAACGGACGAACATCGGCATGATTACAATTCTCGCACACGGGGTGATTACCGGGTTGTACGCTTCTTACCTCAATGGACTCATCAAACTCAGTTTGCAGGATTCTATGTTGCTTTGGAGAAGGGGATATATGAGCGCTTCGGTCTCGATGTAATAATCCAAAATGGCGGGCCCAATGCTCCGGCAATTCCTGCTCTTACGACAGGCAGCGCTGATTTTTCCACCCTGTTTTTACTAACTGCGATGCGCCACAACCGAGATGGGAAGTTTCTGGTCAATCTGGGCCAAATCTCGCAGAAGTCTTCATTGATGCTGGCTGCCAAACGAGAGCGCGGGATTGAGAGCATCGAAGATCTAAACTACAAAAAGATTGGACTCTGGCATTCAGAATTCAGGGATCTCACCAATATTTTCCTGCAAAAGAACAACCTGGAAGTTCAGATTGTGCCTATAGATTACTCGATCAACCTATTTCTGAAAGGTCCGATCGATGCTATGAACGTGATGAGCTACAACGAACTCCACCGTATCTATCAAGCCGGAATAGATTATGAAGAGCTGTTTCTGGTAAGAATGAGCGAGCAGGGTCTGGATATTCCTGAGGATGGTATCTACTGCACTGAGGAGTATTACTTGAAGAACAAGGAACTCTCCAGGGACTTTGCCGAAGCCACCATGGAAGGCTGGCTTTATGCAATCAATCACGAAGAGGAAGCTCTGGAGATAGTCTTGGATATCATGCGCAGAGACCACATCCCGGCAAACAGACCTCATCAGCGCTGGATGCTACAGGAAATGAGAGACATTGTCCTGGCAAAACCCGGGGTCGTTGGCAAGTTACAAAAAGACTCCTTCGACCAAGCTCAAGCCTTGCTAATGGAGAATGGCCAACTTGAAGCTCCTATTGATTACAGGAGGTTTGTGCCCAATGCTCCGTAGGATCAGAAGCAAGAGTCTTACCTATCAGGTAGTCGCTTTTATATCTTTGTTCATTTTGCTGATCACCGTAGTGCAAATCTCCGTGACATATTACTTGATGAGCGGAGTTATGAGGGCAAATGCCTCAAATACTGTCTCTCTGCTCGTGAACGAGAATATCAACCGCATTGAGGGCAAACTCTCCCGTATACAGCTTCTGGCTCGCAATATCCGCTATTCAGTACAAACAGGTTTGATCACGGGAGAGCAGTTTCAACGCATGGTAGCAATTGCTCTGAGGGAAAATCCGGATATCAGTTCGTTATGCCTGGCGTATGAGCCAAGTCTCCCAAATCAGCCGCGAGCCCAAGTCTATTTTGTAAGAAATTCTGAATTAGGAATAAACATCCTCAATCCAGATGAGTATCCTTTTGAGGATTGGTATCAGATCCCGATCATGAGCGGTGAACAGCGCTGGTCTGAGCCCTGGTATGACCGAGCTGGCAGTCAGACTCTTATCAGTTCCTATTCTATCCCGATCATCAGTAATGGAAGATATATCGGTATTCTACGTATTGATACCCAGCTTTCAAAGCTACAGCAGATGATTAGTACGGACTCCCGCCAACAGATCGGTAAGATGCTACTCCTTACCAATAATGGTACATTCGTCTCCAGCCAGATTGATAGCCTGGTAATGAACTATGGCATATTTTCATTGGCAGAAGAGTACGATGATGATGAGTTGCGTAAGATAGGGCAGGATATGATCTATGGACGCAGCGGTGTACAAAAACTGGGCGGCGATCATATGTTTAATGATTACTGGATTACGTATGCTCCACTCAAATCAAACGGTTGGTCGTTGGCAGTATTAATGAGTGAGCGCACCATTTTCCGGGATCTGAATCTGCTGACTTTGATCCAGGGAATTGCATCTGCAATAGCTTTCCTCTCGCTTGCTTTCATACTGCTATTACGTATCAGGCACATAAACAAACCACTCTCAGCCCTCACTGCGGCAGTGGAGAGGGTAGGATCCGGTGATTTCAACACTGTGATACCACATTCCAGCGATTTCTATGAACTCCAAATGCTTACCAATTCATTCGAGGCAATGAGAGATTCGCTCTCGGACTATATCGAAAACCTGCGGAAGACCACTGAAGAGAAAAACCGCATAATGACCGAAGTACTTTTCGCTTCGACAATCCAGCGGAACCTGATCCCCAGAAACGTCTCAACAAATCAATTCAACGATTGCCTCAGAATCCACGGCATCCTGGAGCCGGCGGGAGAAATTGGCGGCGATCTTTATGATTACTTTGCCATCGATGATAACACCTTCTGCTTTGCTATTGCCGATGTGGTAGGCAAGGGTATTGTTGCGGCTATGACAATGACAATGGTCAGCACACATATTCGCGCCAAAGGTTCCAGTTTCCAGACGCCTCAAGAGCTCGCTGATGATCTGAATAAATTCTTGTGCAGCAACAATATCGAATCCAATTTCGTCACCATGATCCTAGGGTTTATTGATCTCAAAACCGGAAGGATGAGCTATACCAATGCAGGACACGTTCCGCTGTTTATCCGTAAAGCAAGCAATCAGTACCAAAAGCTCGCAGAGACGCATTCTACGGCACTGGGTGTTTTCCCGAATCTTAAGATTGAGGGAAGCAGCCTGCAACTTGATCCTTCAGATGAGATTATATTGGTTACAGATGGTATTACGGAATCGATGAGTAGCAACGAGAACTTCTTTGGAATTGAACGCCTTGAAGAGACAATAGCCAAGCTGCAAAACCCCAATCCAGAAACTACCGCCAAAGCTATTTTAAGTGCGGCTCGTAAATTCTCCGATCCGGATAAGCAGTATGATGATATCACAATCCTGGTTATTGAGTTTGCTCATCCAAAGCACTGACAATCTGCTGGTATAGTTACTTCAAAACCACTCCTAACACAATTGCTTCCCTCTTGAAATCTGCCATAATTCTGTCATAAAGCTGCCGTGATTCCCGGGTCGTCACCCAGGGATCACCCGGGCATTACCTGAGGATTGCCTTGGAATCCTAAAGGAAGGGAATAGCAGGGGTAAAAAGGTGAGCTTGTCTTGCTATCTGCGACTTATGGCGCCTACCGGACAGCCATCGTAATCCTGCCCATTGCCATTGACGCAGATTCCGCAACTGATGCACTTAGATTGATCGATCACGGCTTTATCTCCTTGCATCGAGATGGCTCCGGTTGGGCAGGCTGAGACACATAGCTGGCATCCGATACATTTGGACGAATCCACCCGATAGCTGAGATCGGTACTTTGGGTGTTCTGGTTTGGAGGAATGGGCTTGGTCGTTGGGGAGGGAGCAGGACTCAATGCGGGACTGGTTTGTTGGACCGGTAAAGCTGTGTTTATGGAATCTGAAAGTGGGATTTGTACTGGCTTTGCTTCGGCTCTGGCGATAGGTATGCCATCCACACAACGCCTGCAGCCGATACATTTGGTAGGATCGATTACAGCTTTTCCATTTACCATCGTAATGGCATCGACCGGACAGACCTTTTCGAGATCACGCGCGGCAAAGAAGCCTTTGGCAATCAGTATTTGGATGATGCCCAAGCTTACAAGGGCGATAATCAGGATGATCTGCAGTACTTGTTTCATGATTCCTCCTTGCAATTGGGATTCAAGCTACCTTTGGGGCATCTTTGGGCACAGATTTCGCAGTGGATGCAATTGGGATCTTCCACATATTCATATTCACAGAGATTGATATTCATCGGGCAGTAAAGCACGCAGAGCCGGCAGTCGTTACAGCTTTCCAGATTTCTGAGAATCTTCATGCGTCTGATGCCAAACAGCTTGCCTATCGCTTGAAAGATATTGAGCAACGCTGCATAGGGGCATAGAAAACGACACCAGAAACGCTCAGTAAAAAATCCAGCCACAAGGATAACTGCCAGCAGTGCCAAACCCGGTATTGCAATCCTGGGTAGCATGGACAGGGCATAGAAAGGGCAGAACCGGATAAACAGATATGCCATGCCTGCTGCGGCTGAGAGAGCGGTAACAATAAGGATCAGATACTTTACGAAAGCAAACTTGTGCTCAATGTAGAAAGGAACCTGCTGCTTTATACGGTAACGTTTGTTACGCAGTTGAAACACCGCTTCCTGAATACTGCCGAGCGGACAGATCCAGGAGCAAAACTTCCTGCCTATAAAAATCGATGAGATCAGAATGGCAAAGCCCAGCAAGGTACTAAAGAGGAAGACCTTTGTGCTGAGCCCCAGTATTTGCTGATAGTTCAGCCCAAAGCAGACCGAGGCGTAGGGACAGGCATTGTGTATGGCTTTACTGCCAACAATGATGACGAACGCCAGGATTGCCATTGATACGAAGAAAAAGACGCTTTGAACAATTAGCCTGGATGCTGTAGATCTGTTCTTCATATTAATGGTACATTGCCCTGAGTGTCTCTATTCGATTGCGGAAGGAAGGGCTTTCTTTGGCTGGATTTGCATATCCGGAAGAGAGATCTTCAAAGAGATCACGCTGCTCAGCCTGATAGATGCCCAGATAGCTGTATTCTTCGTCTTTGGCAAGACGCATTGCTTCGTAGATATCTGCGGGTGTATGATCCAGCAACCGGACCCGGCTGTTGTAATACTGGTAGGTGTTATTGTAACTAACGCAGGGCTGGAGCACTTCTATGAATGAAAATCCTCTGTGCTGGACAGCTTTGGTAAGTATCTCAGCCAAGTGTTTCGGATTGGCGGAGTAGGATCGGGCAACGAAACTGGCTCCTGCTGCAAGTAGAAGGGGGATTGCATCAAATGGTTGTTCTGCGCTGCCTTGTGGAGTCGATAGACCTTTGAACCCAATGGGACTAAGAGGAGAAAACTGTCCGGTTGTTAGCCCGTAGTTACCGTTATTATGCAGTATCAGAGTGATATCAAGATTGCGTTTTGCCGCAAAGAGGGTATGTTCCAGGCCTTCGCCGAGACTGTCCCCATCCCCGCCGAAGCTCACGACAGTGAGTTCAGGATTGGCCAGCTTGATTCCTGATGCTGTGGCAACTGCGCGTCCATGTAAACCGTAAATACCTGAGATATTGAGATAATCAAAGATCTTGCCATGGCAGCCGATACCGCAGGTGATCATCAACTTGGCAGGATCTAGTCCTTGGTCAAATAGCTGATTGAATCCTGCCTTTACTGCATTGAGGATACCAAAATTACCGCAGGCTGGGCACCAGGTGTTAGCTTTGGGTGTATCGAGATTACGCATCGAAAGCCTCCTTGATCATATTTGCCAGCTCCAGAGGATCCCAGGATCTCCCGTCGTATCTGAGTATATTCTGTTGCACTTCCAGACCCAGCTTTTCCTTTAGGAATGTGGCAAAACGAGGCTGGGAATTGTGCTCAATCACAAGCGCCGGACTATCAGTATAAGGTATAAGCTGATCCACTGGCAGGGGCTCCAGATAAATCGGGACGATCAATTGATAGCTATCGTCGAGATTCTGCATTGCTTCACGTATCTCCAGAGCAGTAGAGCCATAGGCAAAGATACGGCGATTACCGGTGCCGTAAACGGCAAGCTGACGATACTTGGAACAGGCTGAGACAATGTGTTCACGCTTGCGGTCGCGTTTGTCCTTCATAGCTACCATGGCGGGGGCTTGATCGGTTCTAAGGCCGCTTTCAAGATGTTCGTGTGAGTTCCACTTGATAATCTCATCCGAGGGCGGGAAAAGCATGGGCGAGATGCCGGTATCGGTAACCTGGTACCTGTTGTATGGTTTTGTAGCATCGTGTATAATACCTTTTGCTTCACAAGCTTCGTCCAGGGGCAAGCGGACACTCTGAGCAGATTCCGAGAGATGTTTTTCCGTTAACAGAATTACCGGGATTTGAAATTCCCAAGCTAGGCTAACTAGTTCTGAAGCAAGGCTGAAAGCTCTCTCCATGGAATCTGGCGATGCAACTATCCGGCTGAATTCGCCGTGACCTTGATTGAGGGCAAAAAGCAGATCTTCTTGAGCTGTGTAGGTGGATACGCCTGTAGCAGGGCCGGGACGGGAAGATAAAACGCATAATAGAGGCGCTTCGCAGATACCTGCAAGAGAGAAGGCTTCCTGCATCAGGGCAAATCCACCTCCGCTAGAGCCTACTGCAGCCTTTGCTCCTCCAACGACGGCTCCAATAGCCATATTAGCGGCTGCAAGCTCGCTTTCGGCGTGAATTGCTTTTATTCCTAGTTTGGAGGACATTGATGCCAGGAAATGTAGCAGCGAAGATGCGGGGGTCATTGGATAGGCAAAATAGGTGTCGAGGCCGGCAGACCAAGCACCGAGACCTATGCATTGATTACCGCTAAAAAGGTGCAATCCGGAAGCCTGGGGCACTGCTTTGGGAAGCTTGCTCCGGGCTTGTACCAACGAGTAAACCTGCATGGCATAGTTTAGGTTTTCGTTGATATTCTTTCTGTACGAGCTCTTGATGATGCTTTGCATCAATTCAGGATCGAGTCCCAAATGCGCGCAGAAGATGGCCAGTCCGCCCAGGCTGGGGTTACTAGGGCTCGAGTAATGCTCTTTCATAAGCTTGGTAAGCTCGATGCCTATACCTTGCTCATGAGGCTGCTCACTGGAATTGTAGTATATGATACCATGATCGGCCAGATCATGGAGGTGTTGTGTATAGCTTAGCTCATCCAGGCAGATAATCAGATCGGCTTTATGATATGCATTATTGATCTCATTTGGAGAGAAACTTACCAGGCTAAAGTTGTGCCCACCCTTGATCAGGCTCTGATAATCGTCCATCTGAAAGCTGTGCAGACCGAGCTTCAGTCCGACAGCTGCGATCACTTGGCCCAGCTTTTTGACCCCTTCACCGGCTTTACCGCCTATCAAAACAGTATATGTATCTGTTCTCAAATCATTCTCCTGTATATATGGTTCATTACAACAGGGGGGAAGACAGGTTTAATGTCAACAAAAAGATGGATTAGAAAGCGAGGGCGAGGTTTATGCTGAGTCGCCAGTCCAGGGAACTAAGGGTATCTCCGATGGGATTGAGGTTTATCTCTAGTAAGGATGTGCTATTGAATTTGTATGCCGCTGCCATCAAGAGGCTGTATTCATCCCAGGTTCCCCAGCTAATACGGGGTTGAAGCATCCAATAGAAAGAGTGGATGTCGTGCCTTAGCGTAAGTCCGGCAGTAAAACGCTCCGTAAGTGAGTTAATCAAATAATAGTCCAGTTCCTGATAGCCGTATTCGCTGCGTTCATAAGCCAAGAGAGCATCCAAAAGGAAGGCGGCATCATGAGGAGTGCGATAGGGAAGCTCCAGCCACCTGAGGTCCAATGACCGCGCCACAAAGGGATAGCTGTCAAACACCAGATTGTATCTCGCTCCAAACTGCCGGTAAAGGCCGTTGGCTTCGGTATTATAGAGGTAGTCCGTGAAATCAACTCTTACTTGATAGTTCTGCCTAAGTGCCAGTCGGTCACCCAGCAGGATGCTGCATTCAGGGAGCAGGCTTAAGCTCTTGATTCTGGTGTTATTACCGGAGAGCAGGCTATCAATATAGACATCATCCTTGATGGACCAAAGGAAATGGGTTCCCAGGCGGATACGATCCTTGTAGTAGTGTTTCCAGCTCATCTTCATGCCAAATTGGCGGAGATCGTTATCGAGTCTATGGTCGTCGTAAGGATAGCTGGTACGCTGCAGATCGATACTGGCGCCCACACTTAGGGAATCCCCCGGCAGATACTCCCAGATCAGATTTGAGCCGAGTAACCTCAGATCTGAGTGTCTGCTGGCATTGGAGAAGCTGAAGTCCTTGATCGCATAGCTATGATTGAGTGTGACAACTTGAGTGAGGGTTTGGGTAGGTCTCAGTTCAGTAACGAGACTGGCTTGATTCTGGAAGTCTGCGTTGTTACGATTGATATTCTCATTCAATCTGGTCTTACGCTGGGAGTAGGTATTGGAGATTTTGAAGTTTAGATACTCGCCAGCCTCTATCTCCAGCCGGTTGTCAGAGATCAGATTCCAGCGTTTCTGCCTATCCGTAACTGTATAAGTACTCAGTTGGCCGGGATTCTCTTGAAGGGTATAAAGTTTGTCATTGCGGCTATTAAGGCTAAAGAGTGAATTCAGGTAGGCAGTTCCCAAGCTCTGATCCAGGTAAGCATTAATCCCATAGTTCTGATAATCTTCCCAATCCAGCTGTTTGATGTCCAGATTACCGCTCAATCCGTAGTATCCTGAATTACTGATGAAACCATAGGATGCCCTGCTTTGAAGCTGGTAGCCATCACCATTCAACTCCGCAGTATTGACGTATCTATCCTGTTCTCGCTTGAGGAACCCGCTGATCTGCGTATTGAAATTGAGGCTGTCCAAGGGTGAGACATTTAGTCCATATCCCATATATGCAGTCCTGCTACGGAAAGCAGCAAGCTCAGTCTCGAGATCGTTCTTGTCAAAGTGATAGTCAAAACCGCTCAGCACACTGTGATTCAGGATGCCCTGCTCCAAACCGATAGCCATTTCCAGATTGGCTCTGCGGGTGTTTTGATTGAAGTTTAATCTGGTCTCGTTTGAACTGATGCCCTTGACTTGAAGACTGGTTTTCCTCGCTGGAGATAGCTTGTAGAGGAAGAAGTTATCGATTATTCGGACGCTATTGTTATTGTAGAGGTAGAAATCAAGCGAGCTATTTTGCGCTTTCAGAGCTGTATGTGATAGCAGCAATATGATCGCACAGATCAATAAATTCCGTTTCACTGAAGGTTTCTCCCCTACGGGAAAGATCAAAGCGGCTCTGTTTTTCCAGTGCTGCCAGCTGAAGCTTTGTCATCATGTGCAACAGGTTGTTGCGCAGAGTCTTTCTGCGATGTTGAAATGCATGGTGTATAAGCCGGTAAAAGAGCTCGGGATCTCTCAAGTGCGGCGTATCCTGCCTTGGACTCATGACTATTACTGCGGAATCTACATTGGGTGATGGATCAAAGAAGATTCGATTAACCTGCAGCCCAATCGTGATATCAAATACCAATTGCATCCGGATAGTCATCAAGCCATATTCTTTGGTGCCCACTTTGGCCGTCAAACGTTCAGCCACTTCCTTTTGCACCATCAATACAATCTTGTCAAATCGTCCGCGATGCTCCTCCAGTTTGGAAAGCAGGGGAGAGGTGATCTGGTAGGGGATGTTGGCAACCAGCTTGACGTTTTGTTCCGATTGCTCGAGCAGTTCCTGCCAATTGACTCGCAGTATGTCTCTGCGAACCAAATTGAGCCTATCTCCAAACTTGTCTTTGAGAGGCTGCTCCAAGCGTCGATCCAGTTCAAATGCCGTCAGATCGAGGTCATAAGCCAGGATCTCGTTGGTCAGAATACCCTTCCCTGGGCCGATCTCCCAGACCCTATCTCCTTGATTAAGCTCCGCCAAAGCGGCTATCTCAGATGCGATAGAGCTATCTGTAAGGAAGTTTTGTCCCAGTTCTTTCAGAGCTTTCAAGCTAGTCACCAATTATAGTGGCGTAATCTGAAAAGAATAATAGGAAGACAAACAAATTCATCTCTGCTATCTTCCTATTTATCCAAGATTGATTTATGCGCTCAGTTTGTCGGCTGCGACGCCTTTGCAAACCTTGCAGACTTTCACGGTCTTATCGGCTGCTTTTACTTCATAAAGCAGCTTGACACCGGTACGTTTGCATACGGGGCATTCGCCTCTGCCGTGAGACGGTAGGCTGTTCAAGCCTTTTCCACGATGATTCTTTGCCATTTCTATCTCCTTGATAATACTCTTTTTATCCTAATTGATCCAGTTAATCCGAGGCTGCTATTACGTCAATACTTATTTTCAGTAAAGGCTTTGCTGATAAGCAATATCAACAGAAAAGCTACAGGTCGGGTGCTATGATCACGGGTGACTTTGCCCAAAAAATGATCATGCAGCGAAATGTCTTGACGAAAAAGAGCGCTACTTTTTTATGGCTTAACTGCGGGGTGTAGCGCAGTCCGGTTAGCGCACGTGGTTTGGGACCACGGGGTCGGAGGTTCGAATCCTCTCACCCCGACCAGTAAATAAAAGTATATAGCAGTGGGTGATTAGCTCAGCTGGGAGAGCGCTTGCTTTACACGCAAGTGGTCGGGGGTTCAAGTCCCTCATCACCCACCATTCATTCTTAGTCCTACTTCTTCCCCCATTACATTTCCCTTGACCGATTCCCCCTATCTTGACAAATTCGCCCTGCATGGCTGCAAAGGTATTTTTGATATGGAGAAAAGATGAGAATAGCTGTAACCGGAGCCAATGGCTTTGTAGGAAGCGGATTGCTGGCTTATTTCAAAAGCAAGGGGCACGAACCTCTGGCTTTTGTACGCACCAGTGCCGATACAAGCCTTCTGAATGATCTTCCCGTCAGACGAGTTGATTATGACAATGAGGTGGATCTGCTTGAAGCTCTCGACGGAGTTGACATATTAATCCACAATGCAGGACAGACCAAGGCATTGACCTATCAGCAGATGCTGGATGCCAATCTCGGTCTCACCCAAAAGCTCATCACTGCCTCCAATTCCAGCCCCAGTATCCGCCAGTTCATCCTGATCTCCAGCTTGGCAGCCTCTCGTCCTACCAGCCCCGATAAACCGGTAACCGAAAGTGAACCATCAGCTCCACTTACTTGGTATGGCAAGAGCAAACTGCTCGCGGAACAGCATCTCCAAACTGCTTCTCAAAAACCATATACAATCATCCGTCCCTGTCCGATTTATGGGCCGGGAGACCGTGATTTTCTCGAGCTGGCAAAGATCTGTAAGAAAGGCTATATCGTGAAGCTCGGATTCAAAGAAAAGTATTCAAATATGATCCATATCAGTGAATTGGCAGAGCTGATTCATCTTTGTTTGGACAATCCCAAGGCTCACTCGCAGATCTTCTTCGCTGCAGATGGCAAAACTTACGCGCAGACGGAGATCAGCCGGGCTATGACCGACGCTCTGGGAGTAAAAGCATTTACCATGGTCATTCCCAAACCTGTCGCTATTCTTGCATTTCTCATAGGCGATATAGCAGGAAAAATACTGGGCAAACCTCTTGTCGTAAACCGCGAGAAGATGAAGGAATTTATGGCAGATGCCTGGCTCTGCAGTATCGACAAGTCAAAACAACTACTCGGATACAATCCAAATCCCGATCTCAACAAACATATCAAGGAGACCATTGAATGGTACAGAAAAGCTTCCTGGCTCTGATTATCCTGCTCTTGTGCAACATAATTTATGCCCAAATCACTGACGAACCTGCGATTCAGGATTCAATTCCGGTCATAGCGGATAGTCTCGAGACAGTTGCAGAACCTACCCGTCCTCAGGTGGATCGTGAGCAGGTGGAAGCCTGGATATATGAGGACAGAGAATACAGAAACCCATATCTGAACGGCTTTCTGAGAGACCCCGATATGATTCTCAATGCCCTTGATACATACCGCGCGAACTACCATTCTCTCGGGCTGAACACCAAACGCATCGGCATAAGGAGAAATGGATTTACTCTCTTGCCCGGAATGTGGTCTGAAGCACTATATATGCAGGTTTTTGACAACTTCTCAAAGCAAAAGCTCCGCCTCAGCGAGATCGACTACAATGAATCCAGATATCCGCATCAGGTAATGATGAGCAATATCCAGGCAGCTTTGGGTGATTATGAGTACAACTTCGCCAGAGGCAGCGTCAAGAAAGCCGGTATGTTCGTAAGCACATCTCTTTACAATAGCTTTGACTTTCTGGTGCAGACTGGGTTTTGGACTGGGCTTGATCACGACCAAACTTCTATCCGCGACTTCCTGGCGATCGATCTGGGAGCTGTCAAACTGGAGATGGAATTTCTCTCATGGGCTCAGGACAACAGCTCTCAAGATCTGCTCCCTGTTTACTGGGGAGCCAGTAATATCTCGCTGGATCACAAGCTGGGACATTTTTACTTTGGTTTGAGTAACAAGCTGCTGGACATGGGAATGCAGTTTTCTTCGGAAACCATTGAGCAACCGGGTATTGACTATATGAATCGTTACTGGCAATATAGAGCTTCCAAAGCTATCATGCTTGGCAATCATGCGATTTCTTTGGCTTATGAACGAGCTAATTACCGTCTGGATTTTGAGCCTATCAATACCAGCGGAAGCAGGATGTTTGATGATCTTCTGCGGGCTGATTATGACTTTGGTGGAGATTTGATCCAGCTTCAGCTTTCAGGTAAGCTCTACGATTGGGAGGATATAGCAGCTCGATCAACATTGGAGCTTCATCTGAAAGGGATAAATCCCGGTCTAAATGCTGCATATAATTCACTCATGCCCAGAGCTTTCCAGGTAACAGATCCATTCTTTGGAGGTGCTCCCAGAGATGCTCAGGAGCAGATTGTTACCGGAGATTATGCCGCTTATCTAAGGACGGACCAATTCAAAGGCATAAGTGTAAGTCTCTTGGGCGGCCTGCGCAGTTACCAGAAAGCGGGAGTGGCGATAACCGGAGATTATACTGCAGTTTATATTGCGGAGCAAAGCTTGCCCTATGGCGATCTCAGCCTGGGCTACGAGAGAAGCTTTGGCACGATTGATCTCGCGTTCAAGCAGACAGTGAACTACCAGGTATTGGACGATCCTGCTCAGTACTTTATGCTACTGACCGAGATGCCAGAGTGGCGCTATCAAACCAGCCTGATCCTGCAAAAGAATCTACCCAAGCATAATGCCATTAGAGCTGGTCTTTCCATTTGGGGTCACAGCGATTACTATCTGCCGATCGAATCCCCTGTATTGATCGCAGGCTCTGCCATCACAGATATCTGGGCAGGCGTTCAAATCAGCCGGCTCTTCGATTTCACGGTTGCGTTCAAGAATATATTCGATACAGATCTCTACGCGACTTATCCGATCCCGCGATCCTTGCATGCCAGTCTGAACTGGTATTTTCTGAACTAAGCTCAGTAGCTATAGTCTTCAATTTGCTTGTTAGTGCCGGTCATGATCGACCGGCACTTATTCTTTCATCCAGTCTTCCCTTTAAAAATGCCGGGGCAAACCGTGGCATAGGGCAGGTGATCCCCGGGTCGCCACCCGGGGATTGCCCGGGCATCACCCGGGAATCTCCCCGGAGTCCTATAGGGGAGAAGAGTGAAAAAGATGGATGGATAGACGTTATCACCCCGCTCGAGTATCCAGTTCTATAGGCGACCGCTTAATGATGTTGAGTTTTGTAGACGTGAAAACTTAAAAATCTTAAAACAGAACTTGACATAAATCATTGGAACAGTATATTGGTATTCAGATAATCAATAATGAGATTGAAGGTTTAAATGAAGATAGCGAATTGTCCGATTTGTCACAATCACCTCGAAGTGAAGGAACTGCATTGTCCGCACTGTGATCTGAGTCTGAGGGGTAGCTTTGAGAGCTCTTGGTTTGCTGCTCTCAATGCTCAGCAGCTCGATTTCGTGCGCCTTTTTTTAATGGTTCAAGGCAACATCAAGGAGATGGAAAAGCGTTTGAACATATCGTATCCCACAGTAAAAAACAGGTTGGCGGAGATAATTCGCCAGATCAAGGGAACAGAGCCTGAAGAGGCTGATTTCAGCGACATCATAAACGATTTGGATGAGGGATTCATCTCGGTTGATGAAGCATTAACTATGATACAAACAAGGAGAACAAAATGAAGACTACTTACTTTGAGAAAGCCTATACCTTTGACGCAGCTTACAAGCTAAAGATTATCAACAATATGGGGCCGGTTTCCGTAAGCCAATCTGAGACTGAGCAATTGCAAATTATAGCCAGCTTTGGCACTACAGGTGGAGAAGATGAGCAGAATTTCGAGGACTTCTTCCATCTTGAGAACGAGGCAGGCGATATGCTGCTCGAGCTCGAAGAGCTGGATGGCAGTTTTGACCGGGAGCGGATGTCCATCCTAAAGATAGAGGTTCTGATTCCCAAGCTGGAAAAACTCAAGCTGGAAGGGGAGAATTATCCTTTCGCAGTTATAAATGTGGAAGCTGATATCGAACTCGTGATGGAGAACGGACCTGCTGT
Organism: uncultured Candidatus Cloacimonadota bacterium; assembly: GCA_964433815.1. Classification (GTDB taxonomy): domain Bacteria; phylum Cloacimonadota; class Cloacimonadia; order Cloacimonadales; family Cloacimonadaceae; genus PHBP01. The sequence goes on along the minus strand of CAYSSP010000016.1, from coordinate 1,144 downwards.
CTTTTCCAATTGCACAGGTAACATGAGCCTGGAGAGCGAGAACGGACCAATCAAGATCCACAACCTCAAGGGTGATCTGATAGTCAGGATGGAGAATGGTCCCCTATCTACTGATGGGCTTTGTGGCGATAAACTAAAAATTGAAAGCGAGAATGGCGCTATCAAGATGCGTTCATCCGCCTTCAGGGAAGTTGAGATCAAAAACGAGAATGGCGTGATCTACTATGAAAGTCTGCCTGTAGATGATGCCAAGATGAATCTGGAAAACGAGAATGGCGTGATCAGTCTGATTCTGCCGGAGATGTGGGGCTTTGAGATTACAGCAGAGACTGAGATGGGCGTAATCAAAAACAAGCTTGGTGTTCCTTCAGAGAAACAGGATGAGAAATATGTCATCAAGACCGGAGAAAATCCTGCTATCATCAATATCAAGACAGAGAATGGCGTGATCAAGCTGGCTTATGACAGACATCTCAATCTTGACTATCTGCGGAGCAAGCTGGATCAGCTAAAGGTAGCTTTGGCAGGGGTCAAAGGACTGGAAGACCGGGAAGATATCCGTAAGCTGGTGGACAATCTGATCAGCTATCTGAACAAAGGATTGGATGCCATACCAGAAGAGAAGATCAAGGAAGCCATTCAGCAAGCGATTGCCAAGCTCAAAGAACTGGCGGAATCACCCAATGTCGCCGATGCCAAGGAAAAGGTCAGCATCAAGGTGGAAGCGATTGGAATCGATCTGCAGAATGCCTATCAGGAATTTAGCAAGACTTTCCAGGAGAAAGTCAATGCCGAATCGATCAAGGGCTTCAAGGAAAAGATCATGGGCTCCGGCTTTGCGCATGTGGTTGATCCCGAACTTGGAGATAAAATCACGGAAAAGGTCTTTAAAACTATCCGCAAGGTTGCTCCCGGTGTCTTTGATTTGAAAGCTTCGGAAAAAGAGAATATCGCTGAACAGAGTCGTTTGAAGATACTAGAGATGCTGGAAAGCGGTAAGATCACCGCAGAGGATGCGGAAAAGCTGCTCAAAGCCATCGGTAAAGAATAGTCTTGACAGAAGACGGCGGCTGAAAAGCTTTGCCCAAATACGGTCGGGATGTAGCGCAGTCCGGTTAGCGCGCTCGGTTCGGGACCGAGAAGT
>CAYSSP010000015.1:0-70138 GCA_964433815.1 uncultured Candidatus Cloacimonadota bacterium | reverse complement strand
CATATGACTGCTTAGGAGTTTTCACACAGTCTCCTTCGCAGGAATGACGGAGGGGGTTAGTACTACGTTTATATATGATGGGGTTAGGCTGGGAGCTTCGAAGAAAACCTTTCCGAACTATGCGCAGCAAATCACTATTTAACTCATTAACTGATTAACTATTAACTGCTCAAAGCGCTCAGATTCTTCCGCTCTCCACTATTATTCCACCACCGTTCGAACCACGCGGAAGCCGATATAGGGCTTTTGCACAAAGGGCTTTTGGTAGTTGCGGTTGGAAATGCGATGCTGATACTGGGGCTCGAACCAGCTTCCTCCGCGTACTACCCGGTCGGTTCCGCTGGATGGTCCCTCGAACAAGTTCTTGATCTGATAGCTATAGGGGCCATACCAATTCCAGACCCATTCGGCGACGTTTCCGCTCATATCAAAGATACCAAGGCTATTCTCCAGCTTGGAGCCGGTCGCTCTTACGCGTGCAGAGCTGTTGCCGGAGTGCCAAGAAACCTGATCGATATCGTCTGAACCGCTATAGAGATAAGTATCTTTGGCAGAGCCGCCGCGCGCCGCATATTCCCATTCCGCCTCGGTCGGCAAGCGATAGCCATCCGCGGTAAAATCACAGCTAAGATCGTTATCAAAGTATTCATAACAAGGACGATAGCCATCCATCAGGCTTTTTTCGTTGCACCAATCCACAATGTCGTAGAAATTGACGTTGTGCACGGGGAGTTTATCACCCTTCTCAGTAGATGGATTTTGCGCTGAAACCATCATCCACTCTTCCTGACTGACCTCGAATCGGCTGATGTAAAAGGAGGGAACATAGACCCGTAGCGCGGGATACTCATCGGCTTCGCCGCCCGGTGCGAGAGATCCAAGAATCACCGTATCCGCTTGAACCATAACCATATCGAGGGCTTTATTCACGTTTAGATTGTCCAATACCTTGGCTTCTTCCTGCTCTTTGCGGAGAGTCTCAAAGCGAGGCTTGGGCCTAAAGACCACATTCTTGCCAACAAAATAGAGCACTACCAGTAGCGAGGCAACCAGCAGCAGCTTGAAGAGTTGCCCGGTTTTGCGAAGTTCCTCGGGATTTTCCGGCTCGGGAAGCTTTGGCTTGGAAGGCGGCTTGGACCACTGCTCGCGGTATGGCTTGGGTTCGATGACCGGCTCATTTTGCCGAGGCACGGGAGCGGGTTCCGGAACGGATTCCTCAATATACTCTGGCTTGGGGATGAATTCGGAAGTGTTAACAGGCTCGTAAACGGGTTCCGCCTCGATGACCGGCTCGGGCTCTGGTTCAATAACCGGCTCAGGAGCGTAAACTGGTTCGAGTTCTGGCTCTGGCTCAGGAATAGGTTCAGGTTCAGGAGTTGGTTCCGGTTCAGGTACAAGTTCTACAACCGGCTCTGGAATGTAAACCGGTTCAGGAATCGCTTCTGGCTCAGGCTCAACAACAGGTTCAGGAATCGGCTCAGGTTCAGGTTCAGGAATTGGTTCCGGGATGGGATCGACCACCGGACTGGCCTGGACTTTGGTCAAAACGGATAGATATTTCAGATCGAGTTCGTCTTTGATCGCCTGGCGCAATTCGGTTATTGTGCCAAAACGCAGAGTTGGCTCCAGCATCAGGCATTTATTGAGGATGGTGAGCAGCCAATGCGGGATTGGGCTGCCCAGCATTTCGGGATCGAGCACAGGACGCTGGAAGCTGGACTCCTTTTGTTTGAGGTGGTTATCTTTGGGGTTCAGGCTCCAGGGAACGTTGCCGGTGAGGAGCTCGTAAGCCACTACGCCAAAGGAATAGATGTCGGCGGCAACCCCGGCTTTTTCGCCGCGGTACTGCTCGGGAGCGATATAAATTACGGGATGCCTGCCCAGGGGCTCCAGATCCACCCGTAGCCAGGTGAGTACGGACTTGCCAAATCCGATGAGCCGGATATTGTTTTCCACAGACAGCAAGATATTGGAGGGATTGAGCTTGTGATGATAAATCCCCAGCGAATGGGCGTATTCCAAGCCCGAAAGGATCTGATCCAGCATCGCAAGCGCGGTATCGACCGGAGGACGCGAGGCAAGCACAGATCCCACCGAGAGCGAAGCCAGCTTTTGCTCCAAGCTAATCGATTCAAAATACTCCATCACATAGTAGAGATTGCGATCTTCCTCGAAGGAACTCAAGCTCTTGATGATGGAGGGATGGCTTAGTTTCAAGCCGGTCTCCGCCTCGTTCATGAGGATTTCGAGCTGCTCTTCCCGATCGTAATACTTGGCTTCGATGGTCTTGATTACGACCTTGTCTCCGGTGAAGTAATTCTTTGCTAAATAGATCAGATAGCGCTTGCCTCTCTGGAGAGTCTCCAGAATCACAAATGCATTGGTTCCCTTTTCCATAAGATTTTCCGCCTCAGTCCTGCTGGAAGATAGTCTGTCCTTTTTTGATAACCCGGTTGATATGAGAACTACCAAAATGATATGGTATAAAATCGATCGAAGGAATGTCCCAGACCACCAGATCCGCCTGTTTTTCCAAGGCAATGGAGCCGATCTGATCCGCACGTCCGACAGCCTTGGCGGCATTGATCGTAGCTGCAACCAGCGCTTCCGCCGGAGTCATCTCCATCTGCAAACAGGCAAGTGTCATGGTGAGCGGCATGCTATCGCAATTGCAGCTTCCGGGATTGTAATCCGTGGCAATGGCTACAGTAAGACCATGCGAGATCATATCACGAGCCCTGGCATAGCTTTTGGCACGCAGTGAAAAGAGAGTCGCCGGCAGCAAACATGCTACAACACCGGCTTTGGCGAGTGCTTGGATGCCCTGATCACTGGCCGCACCCAGATGATCTGCTGAGATACAAGCCAGTTCGGCGGCAAGCCCTGCGCCTCCGATAGCTTCTATCTCATCTGCATGCATCTTGAGTTTCATTCCATGTTGCCGGGCAGTAGTCAGAACTCTGCGGCTTTCCTCAATGCTATAGACATGCGCCTCTGTAAAGATATCGCAAAACTCTGCAATCCCCTGCTTTGCCACGGCAGGAATCATCTCCTCGCAGAGGATTTTGAGGTAGGCTTCGTGATTGTCTTTGAATTCTGCAGGATACTCGTGAGCACCCATGAAAGTGGGAATAATATCTATGGGCAGATCGCGCTTGAGGCGTCCGATTACGCTCAATTGGCGCAGCTCGCTTTCGGTGGAGAGGCCGTATCCGCTTTTTGCTTCGAGACTGGTAGCACCGAGGCTGATCATCCGCTGGATCCGACGCAGGGCAAGCTCATAGAGGAGATCCTCATCTGCCTCGCGGGTGGTCTGTAGTGTGGAGCGAATGCCTCCGCCCGCCTGGGAGATCTCGACATAGCTTTTGCCCTGAAGACGCATGGTGAATTCCTGCTCCCGGGTATGCACGAAAACGGGATGGGTGTGAGAATCCACAAAACCCGGCAGGATCATCATCCCGGCGGCATCAATGAGCTCATTTGCACTGTGCTCCGCCAAGATCTGTTCCGTACTGCCGAGGGCGGCAATCTTGCCATCCAATATTCCGATCGCGCCATTGTGCAGAGCTTTTACTGCCGGCATCGGGCTCATTTCATCAGTGTATAATATCACTTGCGAGCTATTGTAAATAATCAGATCAAGCTTCAAAGCTTCCCCCAAAAAATATCGGTATATCAAGATAACAAAAAGGCTTGTATTTAGTCAAGAGATATCTCTGGGCTATACCGGGGCGATGTTCTGTCCGGTCTCAGCCCGGGAAGCCTGATTTGTGGCTAAACGTATTGATAAACAAAAATTTATCTTGCCAAAAAGCAAGCTTCGGAAATCGTAGTCCAAAAGACATCATAAGGAGTATTAAAAATGACAGATAAAGAGATCAAAAACTGCAACTGCGAAGAACATGAAGGCTGCGATTGCGGCGACGATTGCGAATCCAACGTCATCACCCTGGATCTGGAAGACGGTCCCCACGATTTTAACATCCTCAGTATGGTCGAGCTCAAAGGCAAGAAATACCTTGCCCTCTCCGAAGTCGGTTCAATGGAATATGATATTTTCCAAATGACCGAAGAAGGTGATTCCATAGAGCTTAGCTATGTCGAAGACGACGACGATTTCAACGCCGTCGCCGACGAATTTGACAAGATCTTCTCCTCCGAAATGGACGACGAAGAAGAGGAAGAAGAGAACTAAGATATAGCTCTCTGAAACAGCTTGTAAAGAGCCTCTCTATGGAGCGGCTCTTTTTTTTATCCGGGGGATTGATTGCGGGGGCGGACTGGTGGAGGATGAGTGTATTGGCATTGTATGCGCAATTCCTGCTTGACATATAATCTGTATTGAAATAAATATGCTTGTAATATGGGAAGATTTTAAGCTAAAGAAGGATACCGATATGGAGCTTAGACTGATAATCACGATTGTAGCACTCTTGATCCTGCTTCCGGGCTTGCTGGAAGCGCAGACGAGTCCGATGGAACATCTGCAAAACTTTATGCGCGTAAGGGGTGACGCCTCCGGCAACGAGGTGCTTTATCACTGGACGGGTACAGTTTACAGTTTTGTGCCGGGACAGCGCAAGCGTGAGCTCTTTGCCTTTGAAGGTTTTAACATTGCGAAGACTATCCCGGGAGAAAACGGATTCCAACTGCTTACCCGCGAAGCTGCCTTCTTTTTGGATCCTCAATCTGGAGAAATCCTCAGCACCTGGCGCAATCCTTTCACCGATGCCACAGTGGATGTGGTGCAGATATGGAATGATCCCGTGAATCAGGATTTGACCTTTGATCAGGAATACCTGCCCTATATCAGCCGCATCCTGCCTGTTGAGGATTTGGGCGATCAATTGGCCTATTATATGGACATCTTCCCCTTTTACGATTCTCCGCTAACCCGCAGGGATTATGGAGATTTTGCCCAAAGCGATACCTATCAGGCAGCGGAGTTCTTCCAGTTCTTTGTCGATAAAAGCGATTTGGCAAATCAAGAGCTAACAACTGTACCGACTACGATCAGTTGGACAAGGATCAGCCCCTGGATGCCTTTTATGAGGATGGGTGATCGTCCCGGCAATCTGGTCTTTGTCTGCCGCGGCAGAAAGCTTGAGGGTGGATTTGAGGCACTTCCGGCAAAGATCAAGGACTATGTAATGGCAAATGGACCGCAGTTTGCCGAAGCACCGACGGAGTTTCTGAGTCCAAACGAAACAAGCTGGACCTATTTCAAGAAACTGGTCGATAGCGGCGCGATACAAAAGTGAGGTGTGTGTGAAACGTCTGTTATTAATCATAGCCATCTTCGGGATGGCAGTATTGGGAGCTCAGGAAATCAGCCCCTTTGGCAATCTGAGACATAGTGCTGCGGATGCCCAGGGCAATCTGCATATACGCTTTGATGCGCTTACGACGGAATTCTCAGATTACGAGATCTACTACCGCAGCGGGGCTACTTGGCAACAGGGAAGTTTTGAAGCTTTGAACGATGGCATCTATGAGGCTTTGATACCCTATCAGTACGGGGATGATCTCTCCTATCGCTTGCGCACTCAGATAGCCTATGGTCCGGAGATTATGGCTTATCTGCATCCGGCTTACCTTGCCACGGATCAATTCCCGCCCGCAAGCGGGGATCTGGCACTCACCGGAACCGATGTCACCGGTGACTCCCTGATGATTTACTCCCCGGCCCTGGATCTTACGGATGCTTTGGTGGGCTCAAGCGAAAACAAGCTCTACCGAGCTGTCAGGAATCAAGCAGGAGCCTTCCCGACCTTTGTCAATCTGACGACTTACAATGTCTATCTATCTGTGATCTTTAACCCGGAAGCCATAGCAGATTCTGTGGCTTACGCGATGGTCTATACCACAAATATAATGGGCTTGATCTCATCCGGGCTCTACAAGCTTGGCATGGGCGAAGGCAATATCCCGAGCTTTGAGAGACTCGGCAATATCCAATCCCAAGTGCAGAGCGGGACGCTCTATATGGCGTGCAATTGGGCTGATCTGACCAGTGATCCGGATTTCGGAGTCTGGCCAAACCTGAGCAAGAGCCTGATCTGCGTTGATATGACGATGCAGGTTTCGCTGGATCTGAGCACAATGGAGCCCAGCTTTAATCTTGGCGACAACGGAGTGACGGGGGCGGTGGAATTTCGCAAGCTGGCTTATAATGTAGCTCAAAATACACTGCCGGAGCTGGAGATTGTATCTTACGAGCCTGATATCGATCGCATCAGCCTGCTCTACAGCGATGGCGATGGCGATTTTCCTTTGGAAGCCATTGTCGCGGTCTCAGATGGCAGCGGTGGATTTGTCTTTATGGATATGATCCCGATCTACAATCCGGATGGCACGATCAGTTTTAATGAACTGGGCAATCCCAATTCCATGACATTCAGGTGTTCTGACAACCTGATAGATTACGTAGTGGCAGATGGCTGGGTAGCCAATGCTGAGGAACTTATTCCGGCAGCCGGCAGGCTCGCTTTGAAGATAGCCAATCCACTGGCGGCATCAAGTACAAACGCGTTATTGAGACTTTCCGGCTTGGAGAAAGCACCGGTAAGGATTAGTTTGTATAATATACGAGGGCAGAAACTGGGTGGTGTTTGCGAATTTCTGGCAGATGGTCAGAATGAGGAATACTATTGGAATTTGGCCGGGCAGTTCCCTGATCTTTCGAGGGGTATATACTTCCTGAGAGTAAGCAATGGCTCACGCAGTATGAGCAAGAAGATAATCATAACGAGGTAATATTTGTTTATAGATCAAGCATCAATTCGAATCAAAGCCGGTAACGGTGGTGATGGTGTAATCAGTTTCCGCAGAGAAAAGTTCATCCCCAAAGGTGGACCGGATGGCGGAGACGGCGGCAGAGGCGGAGATATCATCGCCTTGGGTGATGAGAATGTAAATACGCTCCTGGATTACAGGTATCAAAGGCTGATCAAAGCCGATAACGGCAAGCAAGGCGGAGGCGCCAGGAAGACAGGTGCATCGGGTGATCCGGCTGTGCTAAGGCTGCCTTTGGGTACTGAGATCTTTGAAATCAAGGAAGATGGCAAGCGGGTCAAGCTGGCGGATGTCACTAAACACGGTGAAGAAATCGTAATCGCCAAAGGAGGCGGAGGAGGGAAAGGCAATATCAACTTTACCAATTCCGTCAATCAAGCACCCAGAAAGGCTACTCCCGGTAAACAAACGCGGGAGATTCGGCTCGAACTGGTACTCAAGCTGATGGCAGATGTTGGCTTGGTGGGTTTCCCCAATGCCGGCAAATCAACTCTGCTAAGTGTGCTCTCTTCGGCGCGTCCCAAGATCGCAGATTATGAATTTACTACTTTGGAACCGATGTTGGGAGTGGTCAAGGTCGGCGAATACCAATCCTTTGTAATGGCGGATATCCCCGGCATCATCGAAGGAGCGCATATGGGCAAGGGCTTGGGATTACAGTTTTTGAAGCATATCCAGCGCACCAGCGTGCTGCTCTTCCTGATCGATCTTCATACGGAGGATCCCATCAATGCCTATAGAACTCTGCGGGCAGAGCTGCATCTCTATGATACTTTCATGGATAAAAAGCCATACCTGATCGCTCTTAGCAAAATGGACACCCTTACTGAAGAGGAGCAGGAGACTCTCTTGCCAGAGCTAAAAGAGCTGTTCAAACGAGAACTGGGTGAAGAGGTGGTGGTACTCTCTGCAATCGGACAGCAGAATATCGATGAACTGAAGTACAAGCTCTACAGGATACTCAAAGAAGGATGAACACAGACAAGCTGAAAGCCTGGCTCTGCTTGAAACAGGCACCGGGCTTGGGACAGAAAACCGCTCAAAAGCTTCTTGCCGAGTATCCGGATCCTACAGAATATGTGGGTAAAACGGAGCATCCGGTGTATGATCTGCCATGGTTGCAAAACAGCACCAAAGAGGCTCTGCGTCGCGGTGAGGAGATCAAGGGCTTTGCCGGGATAGTGAAGCATTGCGAGCGTTATGGAATACAGATTTCCTGCCTCACAGACGAGGATTATCCTGCCGCACTATCAAGCATCTATACTCCGCCGATTATCCTTTATTACCGTGGTGACCTCAAGACCTGCGAGAAGCTACCTATTCTGGCAGTGGTAGGCACCAGAAAGCCCAGCAGCTACGGACAGGAAATGGCTCGCAAACTGATTGCTCCCCTCTGTGAAAGAGGCGCTACGGTGATCAGCGGCTTGGCAATGGGCATCGACACGGTGGCACATCGGGTGGCTCTGAGTAGCGGTGCAAAGACTATTGCGGTATTGGCCGGAGGTCTGGAATCGATCTATCCGCCTATGAATCTCAACCTCGCCAACGAGATCGTGGCAAATGGACTGCTGCTTTCGGAATATGAGCCGGGATCCAAGATGGAAAAGTGGAACTTCCCTGCACGTAACAGGATCATCTCGGCCTTGGCTCCGGCAGTCTTTATCGTGGAAGGCTCCATCACCAGCGGTGCTTTATTGACTGGGAAGTTTGCCCTCGAACAGGGCAGGGACGTCTGCGCAATGCCTGGTAATATCAACAATATCAATGCCCAAGGGCCAAACTATATGATCAAGAGCGGTGCCAGGACGATTACCTGCCCGGAAGACCTGATGGAATTGCTGGGTATGCAGGAAACGGACGATATGCAGACTGAGATCTTCCCGCAACTGAGTACGGAAGAGGAGACAGTCTGGCTACGCTTGAGAGAGTCAAGCTCGGAGCTCTCATTTGATGAGCTGATGCTGGGTACCGGGCACAATTTTGGCAGGCTCTCGGTGATCCTGCTCAATCTGGAACTGAAGGGTCTGATCAGCAAAGCCGGAAACGGCGGATACATATCAAACTGAGGTAACTATGGAGCAGATCGAGTATCAAGTGGTTAAGACAGCCAATCCGGAACGGATACTGGAGCTTTACAGGCTGGCAGGCTGGTGGGAGATGGACGACAATCCCCAATACCTGAAGACGGTGGAAGGAATAATCAGTAGTAGCTTTTGCTTTGTGATAGCGGTACAAAATGGCGAGATCATCGGGATGGGCAGGGCTATCTGCGATGGCTATAGCGATGCTTACATTCAAGATGTCACGGTCGAGAGCAGCTATCGAGGCAGAGGCATCGGCAAAGGCATCATCCGGTGCCTGATACAGTTTTTAAGAACCAACCAGATTCAGTGGATAGGACTGATTAGTGAGCCCGGCTATGAACGCTTTTACCAGAGCCTCGGCTTTGACGTAATGCCCGGCTATACGCCCTTTCTCCTGGATCAATCAAAACTCAAGGATAATTGATGTTCACTCTGGAATCATTAACAGAAAAACACATCCCTTTATTAAAGGACTATATAGCCAATTTCCCCCGGGAATCCTGCGATTATACGGCGGCAAACCTGCTTACCTGGGGCAAGATATACGACAATCAAGTAGGCGTTTACAAAGAGCAACTGCTCTTGCTCAATCCCAAGTATCAATACCTGCTCTTCCCCATGGGCGAAGATATCAAGGTGGATTATCTGGTCGAGGTAGTCAAGCATTGTCGCAAGCAATACCCTCAGTGCGAGCTGATCCTGGTGCCCGAAGATTATATCCTGCTCAATCCTGATATCCACGAGGCATTTACCCTGCAGGATGATCGCGACTGGGCGGATTACGTACACTCTGTGGAGCGTTTGATCGAGTTGAGAGGCAAGAAACTCGCCAAGAAGAAAAACCTGATCTCTCAATTCATCCGTCTCTATCCTGATTACCATATTGTCCCGATCGATAAATCCAAGAAAGACGTAATCATCAGTTTCACCCAGAAATGGAAGCGAGAGCGGGATATCGAAGGTTCCTTTTTGGATAGTGAATACAAGGCCATCATCAACACGATGGATATGTGGGACGAACTTCCCTGTGAAGGGATAATAGTCTGCCACGAGAAACAGATTTATGCATACTCAATCTTTAGCCCGCTCAGCGAGGATATGGTGGCTGTGCATTACGAGAAGTTTGATCCCGATAAGAAGGGCAGCGCTCAACTGATCAATTGGGAAACTGCCAAACATCTGCACAACCGTTACAAATGGATAAACCGGGAGCAAGACCTCGGTCTTCCCGGTCTCAGGCAAGCCAAGATGTCCTATGATCCGGATTTCTTGGTCAAATTCATCACCACCCAGCTCAAAGTCTAAGAGGTATAATGATGAAAGCTCAGGTAAAGATACTCCTACTGGCAGTCTTGGCACTGCTGACTCTCTCTGCTTGCGAATCAGGAGCAGAGCTAAAGGTTTTCAACCGCACCAGCTACCCCGTTTTTGTGAGGATGGAAGGCACTTCCGAAGTAGCAATTCCGGCTGGCGGAGAACATAGCTTTGATGTGGAAACCGAGACCCAAAGTTTCCTGACCGGAACAATCAGGGAAGCAAAGACTGTCTGGGCAACTGGCGAGACCTACCGGATTTATGACAGATTCACCAATAACTGGACCGATAGCACCGAGGTCGTCTTTGAACCCGGGAAAACCACCAGAATCTTCATGGATCCAAACCGCGCCAGCATCAAGATCGTCAATAGCTGCCCCCGCACCATCCGTAATATCGACATATTCAGGCACGACTTCGTAATCCCGACCAGGATAGCCACCATGGAGAATCTTGGTCCAAACCAGATGCGCTACATTACGGTAAATTACTCCATCCCGGTCGATTCTTCCGTCCAGCCCTGGACTCCCACCCCCAGTACAAATTACTATTACTACGCTGTCCTGTATTTTTCCGATTCAGAGTACTACACCTACGGGGGAGAAAGCACTATCCTCTACAAGGATCAGCAGTACCTGATCACCCACATAGATATTGAAAAATCTCCAAAGGAGCATACTAAATGAACTTAAAGGGTTTGTTAATCCTTGCAATGCTGATAATGGCAAGCCTCGTTTTTGCCACAATTGACCCCTCTTTATCGCAGTATCCCCTGCCCCAGGATCCCGCCGTCGTAAGCGGCAGGCTGCCCAACGGCGTAAAATACTTCGTGCAGCAAAACTCCGTCCCCCCAGGAAAGGTGGAGCTACGCCTGATGGTAAACGCCGGCTCTATCTGTGAAGATGACGATCAGCGTGGGCTGGCGCATTTTACCGAGCATATGCTTTTCAACGGAACCCGCAGCTTCCCAAAATCCGCCATGATCGACTTCCTCAATTCGGTCGGGATGGGATATATGAACGGTCTCAACGGTATGACCAGTTACGACTATACAGTCTATATGTTCAGCCTCCCCACTCAGGATCAAGAGGTCTTACAGCGCGGATTCCTGCTGCTTTCCGAGATGGCACATGCAGCCAATTTCGATCCCGTGGAACTGGAGAAAGAACGTGGCGTGATCATCGAAGAGTGGCGTATGGGGCAAAATGCAGACAGCAGAGTACGTGAACGCACCAATGAGATCAATTTCCAAGGCAGCAGATACACAGAGCGCAGCCCGATCGGAACCTATGAAGTGCTCAGCACCTTTACCCGCGAACAGATTATCCGCTTTTACAACGACTGGTACAGACCTGATCTTCAGACCGTCGTAGTAGTAGGAGATATCAGCCCCGAAGCTGCAGTCGAACTGATCACAGATTACTTTGGAGTCATCCCCGCCCGGGAAAATCCCCGCGAGAGACTGATCTATAGTGTACCCGGCCATGAAGAACCGCGCAGCGTGATAGCCACCGATCCGGAGCTAAACCAGAGCACTGTGCAGGTGAACTGGAAACGCGATCCCTACGGCACGCAAACCTTGGGAGATTATTACGCGGACATCCGCCGCAACCTCTTTTATGATATGATTAATAGCCGCTTGGGAGAGATCAATCGCCAGGCAAGCCCGCCTTTTCTGGCTGCCTATGCCTATGAATACGCGATCATCCAGCCATTGACCCAAGTGAGTCTGATAGCTATGATTGGCGATAACCAAGCTGAGGCTGCTCTCTCCACTCTCCTGACCGAGGTCGAGCGTATTCGTCAATACGGATTTACACTGCCGGAACTTCAGCGGGCAAAGCAGAGCCTGGTTCGCCGTTATGAGAATGCCCTGGCAGAACAAGCCACCCGTGAATCCGGCCGCATTACCTGGAACTTTATGGCTCCTGCTTTCAATGGAGATGCTATCCTCAGTCCGGAGCAGGAATACGCCCTTGCCAGCACACTGATCCCAGAGGTAAGCTTGGAAGAATGCAACCAATTGATCAACCAGATGATCGGCAGCCGCAACCAAGTAATCTCGATCCAAGCTGTGCAAAAAGCCAATGCCACCTACCCCAGCCCAGAGGCACTGCTGGCTCTGGCAAATCGGATGGAAAGCATCGAACTAACCCCTTATGAGGACAACAGCAGCGATGAGCCCATCCTCGCCGAAATCCCCTCACCCGGCACGATCACAGAAGAGATAAGCTATCCCGGCTCCGGGATCAAGCGCTGGAAACTCTCCAACGGCATCACTATCTACCTCAAAAAGACCGATTTCCGCGCTGATGAAATCCGCGTAATCGCCACCAGCCCAGGCGGATATTCACAGATTACCGAAAGTGACCTGGTATCAGCCAGAATGCTCAATTCATACCTCAGTGAAGCCGGTATAGGCAATCTCGATCCGGTGCAGCTCGAACGCGCCCTTTCCGGGCATATAGTCTCGCTTGATACAGAGCTGGGACGCTATAGCGAAGGCTTCAACGGAAGCTGCTCACCCAACGATCTGGAGACTTTCTTCCAATTGATCTACCAATACAGTCTTGCTCCACGCTGGAATCAGGACAACCTGAGCTCTGTGATCAACCGCAATATACCAATCTTTGAGAATCGCTCCCTCGATCCCGAGACAGCTTTCTTTGATACACTCTGGGTAGTTTCCAAGACTATCAGCCCTTACAACCGCAATCTCTATGCCAGCGACCTTCCCAATGTAAACCTCGGTGCTCTTAGCCGCATCCACGAAGATCGCTTTGGCGATTTCAGCGATTTCAACTTCTTCATAATTGGCAACTTTGACGAAGCTGCGTTAAGAAATCTCAGCACTATCTACCTCGCCAATTTACCCGCCGGCGGACGCAAGGATAATATCCCGGATCTGGGAATACGCCCGGTGATGGGCCAAAAGGATGTGATCTTTGAGAAAGGCGGAGCCGATAAGAGTTATGTTGGCTTGATCACCAACGGCCTCAATACGACCAATCCCGATGATAACGTCCAGCGTGAAGCTATGCTGATGGTGCTAAACGAAAAACTCCGCGAAAACATCCGCGAGGAACGCAGTGGTGTCTATTTTGTCCAGGCTGTGCTTTCCACGGAGAAGTATCCCTATCCCTACTACACTTTACAGACTATAATGTCCTGCTCTGCGGATCGTGTGGACGAGCTCTCGGATGCCATCATCGCCACTATGGATAGCCTCAAAGCCGGCCTTTTTGACGATAAGTATGTGGATACCGCTCGCGTTACATTGCTCCAGAGCCATACCCAATCCATCCGGCAAAACCGCTATTGGCTCAGCAATATGGTCACCAGTGTCCGCAACGGACGCCCCATCGACCAGTTCCTGGATAATCCCCGCCGCTATCAAAACATCAGCCGGCAAAGCATCATCGCTTCCGCCCGCAAATACCTGAATACCGATCAATCGCTAATCAAGCTGGTGATGATGCCGGCCCGCACAGACCAGTAATCTAATAAGCTCTAATTTAGTAAAGCCGGGATTTATCCCGGCTTTTTGATTATAAAAAAAAGCACCGCTCGTAAAAGCGGTGCCTTGTTCAGGAGGCGCGGATTATCTATCCGCATCGTTTTGGAGCAAGCCGGACTGAGGCTTGATCCTGCTAGGATGGTTTAAAAGGACGTTTTATCCACAAAGTTGAAGGCATCGATCAGCATCGGAGGAATCTTGGCATAGCCTTGTACTCCAACGCTTTCACCCATTGCCAGGATACGGCGCGTCACCTCGTGGGGGATTTCGTTCCATCTCAGGTTGTTGACTGCGTGCTTGATCTTGCCCTTTTCAAAGTAGAGGACACCGTCACGCGTCATACCGGTCAATTCACCTCGCTTCATATCGACGACTCTGATATACCAAAAACGATTGATTATCAATCCCTTTGGCACCATCTTCATCATCTCCGCCTCGGTGATTCCTTCCCCGGGGACATAGATATTGTAGAGCTGGGAAGGCTTGGCGTTCTTTTCCTTGGCCCAGTATCTGTTGGTCGGCATGGTGAGCAGCTTCCCCTTATTCACCCAGGTGATTTCCTCGGAGGGCAGACCATCCGAAACGAAGGGAGGCGAGATCAGATCCTTGTCCTTGAGGGTTGACATCATCGAGAATTTCTTGCCAAAGAAGCTCTTGCCAAGCTGATCGGTAAAGGGAGTAAAGCCCTCATCAGCTTGCCTGCGATTCATAAACCAGCTCATGAAGCTGATCAGTTCTATCAGAGCTTCCGGACGAATGATCACCGGGATGCGCTGTGGCTCAAAGGGCTTTTGAGTAACCAGGCTATCCATCTGAGAGGAGAGCTGATCCAGTTCGCTCTTGAGCTTAAACTTGCCAAAGTCCTTGTGGCTAAAGGATACTTTGGTCTCCGCTTCACCCTTCTTCATAGTCATTGAGTGTCCGAATTCGCTAAAAGATGAATCCGCATAGAGACCGTTTTTGGTGGCAATGATGCTGCGCTGGATATGCTTTTCGGTCATACCGGATACTCTCGCTCCCTGCTTTTCAGCGTGAGCGATCGATTTGCGCACAATTTCCACCATCTCGGCAGGCTCCAGCTTGACAGTCGCATCGACCAAATTGACCGGCTTGGAGTAGCTTTGCTTGCCAAGAGTCGGCATATACTCCGGATCCGGCTGATTGGAGATAGCGGTATTCTGAGCAGTGGCGATCAGATCCTTTAGCGAGTTCTCATCGAGTTGATTCGTCCTGGCTTTACCGGTCTTGTTGCCATAAGCCACTTCCAGGCTAAGCTGCAGATTATCCCCGGCGATGTGCTGGGTGATGGTATTCTGGGCAAAGCGGGTTTCGTGGCTGTCTTTGGTCCAAATCGAGATGCTGTAATCATCAGCTTTGCAGTTCTTTTCTATGTAACGAAGTGCTTTTTCGATGTTCTTGCTCATTGGGAACCTCCCACTCTGATGTTGCGGAATCTGGCGGGTGCCGATCCATGCGTCATCCTTGCAGTCTGCGAAGGCTGACCCTTGCCGCAATTGACTACTCCAAAGGGCTGCCAAAACCGTTCATCACAGATCGCATCGCAGCTATTCCAAAATTCAGGATTGTTCGATTTGTAGAGCACCTTCTTCAAAGGTCGGCTCAGCTTGCCATTTTTGATCTCCCAGAAGAAATCTCCGCCAAACTGGAAATTGACTCTGTGTTGATCAATCGAGAAGCTGCCACGTCCCTGGATATAGACTCCTTCTTCGGTATCGGCAATCAATTCAGCCGGAGTGAGTGGCTTGGTGCCGGGCAGTAGATAGAGATTTGGGATGCGGTTGATCGGCTGATCATAGTAATAGGTGGCTCTGTTGCAGCCGCGGGAGTAATTGAGGCCGATCTCCATTGCCGTGTCGCGGGTGCTGCCATATTCATTGAGGATACCATCTTTGATGATATGCCACTTCTGTCCCGGAACACCGTCATCATCGAATCCGGCGGTTGCCAAGCCCTGAGGAAGTGTGTTGTCGCCCACGAAATTGACGATCTCACTACCATAACGGTAGTTTTTCAGCTTCTCCGGCGTGGCAAAGGAGATACCGGCATAATCGGCTTCCCAGCCCAAGACACGGTCGAGCTCGGTGGGATGACCAACGCTTTCGTGCATTGTAAGCCCCAGATGATTGGGATCGAGAATCAGAGTGCGCCTCTTTTCTTCTCCCAGAGTTCCGGCTTTGACCTTCATCAAAGCTTCCTCGGCTATCTGGGGAGCCTTGCCCAGGAGATCCAGCTCTTCGATCCATTCCCAGCCGACGGCTCTGCCGCCCTCATCAAAAGTGCGGCTCTGGCTATCGCCGTCCATTACGGCGGTTGCGGTGATCAAAGGATTGATAAACTGGGTGGTGATATCGAGCTTGCTGCCCAAGGTTGAGGCAAATAGCTTCTCATCCTTGTTCATCAGGATATAGAAGACTGCCTGGCGAATACCTTCGTAGTTTTTGAGGGTCTTGTTCACTTCCATCATCAGCTCGATCTTTTCGTTCATCGGGATATCGAAAGGATCTATCTCGACGGGAGTCCTGTAGGTCGCAATGTAGCTGCGCTCCGGTGCCAGTTGCAATCCTGCACCCTTGCGGGCACGGGCACTGAGCTTGGCGATCTCAAAGGCGCGAGTAACGGTTGCAGCCAATGATTTTTCGTTGAATTGATTGGAGTGGGCAAAGCCCCACACTCCGTCCTTAAACACGCGGATTCCATAACCGTGCAAGACGTTACTGGATGTGTTTTTCAGGCTCAGATTCTGCAGATAGATCATCTGCGTGGTGGTCTTCTGAATCCTGATATCGGCGTAATCCGCACCGAGGGATAATGCTTTGTTCATTGCGAGATCGAGATAGTCCATATCATCTCCCGTTTTTTTTGTTCTATTGTTTCGGAAATACCCCAGCCCCAGTTAGTCCTTAAAAGACTTTCCGGGGCTGGTGATCCTTGTAGCACATCATCGTTTTACTTAATCGCTTGCTTGATGGTATTGGGGGTGGCGGGGTTTCCACTGGCAAGGCTGCTGCGTTGGCTCAGCCATTGGCTCAGGACGGTCGATTTGGTTTGTTTCATGGTTCCTCCATTATACTTGTTGGTTAAGGATGTCGATGGGAGGTATGGTAATATCCCATCTGTGATTGGTGGGCAAAAACCATAGCACGCGCGCTGCGCTTTGCTCCGCTGGGAGCTTGCTCTGGCTTTCCTTGGGATGTGCTTCTGCATCGGCGACACCAAAAAGCATGCGAAGATTTATCTGTGATGGCAGAGCGGATAGGACAGCCTTGCCCCAGGCGAGGTAAGCTTGACGACCTTCATCGGTGAGTTCGACAGTAGTATTGGGCTTTTTTCCAATCCAGGATTTAGTAAGGCGAATGTATCCACTCTGTTCCAATTTACCAAGGTGCGAGGACAGATTGCCCCAGCTAAGCTCAGTAAGCTCGGAAAGCTGAACGCAATCCATTCTGTCCAGATCGTTGAGAGCTTTTACGATCATCAGGCGAGCAGGATTGTGGATTGCCACGTCCAGCGCCGCGATGTTCATAAGCTGAGTATGTAGCATTTGGCTCATCTTTATCTCCTCATTTATCTTATATATTCTTCATTTCATTCGCATCAGCATTTCTATCTGATGCACACACAGAGCACTTTGCAAAACAAAGTACTTTCTGTCAAGAAGTTTTTTTAGTATTCTGAAGATTTATCTATAAAACCGCTTGGAATCTGCGTTTCAGGATGCTCCATATTCTTCGGATTCGTGAGATTTTCTGGAATCTTCCGTGGCTTTACACAGGATTCCTGCACTGTGATTTTTTTAGACCGTAACGGAGCTTTCCGAAGCTCCGCTCTAAAGATCGCACCAAAGCTTAACAGATCATTCCTCAAGCTACCCCAAAGCTCGCTCGAACTACTCTCCCACCTATCTCCCTCAATTCTCTCACAAAGCGGGAGAATCGTGAGAGAAACCACAGAGAAATGCTGCTTCGAGCCTTAGGGGAGCTCCCAGGGTATAGCGCTCCTATTGACAGGATGCTTGTTGCCTGCTTGTATCCTGCTTGAATCCTGCATAAACAAGCAGCAAAGAGCTGTTCTGCAGTGCTTTAGCGAAGATTCGTTGAAAGAGGGACCTAATGGCAAAGCCGGCAATTACTTAGAATCGTTGTAGTTGGGAGAGGCGAAGATAAAAAAGTGCAATCTGCGGTACTCGCGGGGCGAAGGGGGATTACAGAGATCAGGAAAACTCAGCCTGACAATAAGATGACTAAATTCTATAAATTCCTTGACGTTCTATCGCTATCCAGAATCCTGTGTTTTAATGAAAAAAAACAGGTGAGTTCAATGACCTTACGCGAAATCGCAAGTCTTTTGGAAGCTGAATTATTAACTGCTGAGGCAGATTTGGACCGGCAGGTGCCCTGCGCATTTGCATCAGATTTGATCAGCGACATCCTGATGTGCACAAAGGAGCCGACCCTGCTTTTGACCGGGTTGGCAAACACTCAGGTGATCCGTTTATCCGATATGATTGATATATCGGGAATTGTATTTGTAAGAGGCAAACAGCCATCCCAAGAACTTATTGAAATGGCTTTGGAGAGAGGGCTGCCTCTGCTCCGTACCAAGATGACGATGTACCGCTCCAGCGGTCTCCTATACAACGCCGGCTTGCGCAGTTGCAAGATCTGAAGCGACCTACAAATGGCTGAATACTGGAATTTCGATCCCGCCAGGCAATCACTGGTGGATGAATTCTTTGCCCAAAAACCGGAGCCGGAAGTCTCGCTGGATTTCAATATCCCCGAAAAGGACTTTAACAACGCCGGTAAAGGCAGTGCTGAGGTAAAGAACCTCCTGAAGCGCCTGGGCATCGATCCCGAAATCTTGCGCAGAATAGCAGTCGCCTCCTACGAAGCTGAAATCAACGTCGCGGCGCACTCGGTCGGCGGAAAGATGATCTCCAATATCTACGACGATCTGATCCACATCCGTTTTGAGGATCACGGCCCCGGGATAGCGGATATTGAACAGGCAATGATTCCCGGCTTTTCCACAGCGGATGACTTGGTGCGCGAAATGGGATTTGGCGCGGGTCTGGGCTTGCCCAATATCAAAAAGAACTCCGATATGCTGCATATAGATTCGGAGCGCGGGAAAAACACCGTATTGGAATTAATCGTTTTCTTCTCATAAGATAGAATTATGGCGGAACAAGAAAGTAAATATTTCCATGCTATACAGATACTTCCGGACAACTGCACCGGATGCACAGCCTGTGTAAGGGTATGCCCCACCGAGGCAATCCGGGTGCGTGACCGTAAAGCTCAGATCGATCCCAATCGCTGTATAGACTGCGGCAATTGCGTCACGATCTGCCAGTTTCACGCTATCATCCCGCGATCTGATCCGCTCGAGATCATCAATCGCTTCAAGTACAAAGTGGCAATCGTCTCCAGCTCCTATGCCGGCCAGTTTACCGAGGATATCAGTTACAGTGCGGCAAAACAAGCTCTTTATGCCCTCGGCTTTGATGAGGTCGCGGAAGAGGCTATGGTGACGGATTTTATGATCAGCATGATTCGTGAGTATATCCGCTCCAATCGTGATAAACGGCCGATCCTCTCCTCCAATTGCCCCGCTGTGGTGCGCTTGATCCAGGTCAAGTATCCATCGCTCTTGCCCAATCTCTTTCACGAAGAAGCTCCCATGAGCATTCTGACCAGATTCCTGAGGGAAAAAATCGCCAAAGAACGCGAGCTCAAGGATGAAGAGCTGGGAATCTTCCTGATCGTGCCATGCGTGGCGCACGTCACAGCCGTGCATCAACCCGAAGGTGCTTATAAACACTTGCAGGATGGGGCTTTCTCCATCGGGATGATCTATGGTAAAGTGCGCGAGCATATCAAAAACGCGGTGAACAATCCCACCGAGGTGGAGACCTTTAGCAAGGGGCTTACCTGGGCGCTTTCCGGCGTACAGGCAGAGCTGGTCGATACAGACGATATCCGGGCTTTATCGGTCAATGGTATCGAAAACGTGATGGATATCCTTTCCCGGGTGGAGGATCACTATCTGGATCAATACGATTATATCGTGCTGCGCAGTTGCACCAATGGCTGCGTCGGCGGCTGCCTCAACGTGGAAAATCCCTTTGTGGCAATGAGCCGGATCAAGAAAATGATCAAGGAAGCACCCAGCCGTGATTTTGACGAAAGTCCGCTCAAAGAGCTGCACGAAGCCGGTGAATTTGATGTCTCTCCGCTGGCTCCGCGCTCGATCATGGAGCTCGATAAGGATATCAAAAACGCCATCCAGAAGATGAAGAAGATAAACGAGTTTCTGATAATGCTACCGGGACTCAATTGCAGCGCCTGCGGCAGCCCGACCTGCTATGCTCTTGCTGAGGATATCGTGCAGGGCAAGGCAACCATTGACGACTGTGTGGTACTGCTGAAGCGTCACAATATCGAAGACGAAGAAGACTAAAGAATTAGGATAGATTTATGCCGATCAAATTGAAAGAATATCTCGAAGCAATCCAGGGACAGAGCCTCACTCCGGCGATCAGTTGCGAAGGCGTGGAGCTTGTTGGAGCCTATGTCTCCGATATGCTCTCGGATGTGATGGGCAGCGGCAAAGAAGGTCTTGCCTGGATCACCATTATGAAGCACTTGAATGTAATCGCGGTTGCCTCGATGACAAGCATCCCGGTGATTGTCTTTGCCAAAGGCAACGTTCCGGAAGCGGCTGTGATCGAGAAAGCCATCGAAGAGGAAATCTGCCTTGTGACCAGTCCGCTGACCACCTTTGAACTGGCAGGCATCCTCTATAAACTGCTGGGACTCTGATCAGTAACAAATGCGATGCTTCAGGGCCGATCTGCATATTCACTCTGTGCTTTCACCCTGCGGTGGCTTGGAAATGTCACCACGGGAATTGGTGAATAGAGCGATGGAACTGAAGCTGGATTGGATAGCGATCACGGATCACAACAGCATGGCAAATTGCCCGGCCTACGAAAAAGTTGCATTGGCAGCAGGCTTGGCTTTTAGCTGGGGAGTCGAGATTCAGACCTCTGAAGAAATCCATCTGCTGGCGTATTTTGACGATTCCGCGGCAGCGCAAGCTTTTGATATGGAGCTCTACAATTCGCTCCTGCCTCTGGAGAATGATGCGGATTTTTTTGGGGATCAAGTTGTTATTGACGAAAATGATGCGATTCTTAGAATGGAGAAGCGCGCGCTGATAAATTCGTCCCTGTGGGACCTGAGCACAGCCTGCGAGCAAGCACGGGCTTTTGGTGCCTTTGTAATGCCGGCTCACGTCGATGCCAATGTCAATAGCGTCCTGAGTCAATTGGGCTTTATGCCCGAGGATCCGGTCTTTGAAGCCTTTGGTATTACTGCCCGGCTGGATATTGATAAGTTTATAGGCCGCAATCCGTGGTTTGCGGGTAAGAGCTTGGTGCGTTCCAGTGATGCCCATTATCTCGATGATCTGGGTAGCGGAAGCTCCCTTGTATATGCGAATGAGGCAAGCGTAAACGAATTGCGCCTTGCGGTACTTGGCCTTGATAACAGAAAGATTGAAGTATAAAAAAATAGACAAGGAGGAGAAATGACTCCCTCGAACCAGTTTGACAACAAGCTCTTTGAGCAGCTGCACGCTGTGATCCAAGAGAAAAAGGATCTGCAGAATCCGGTGATCGAGATTCTGCGTATCGCCCAAGAGATCTTTGGCTATCTGCCAATCGAGGTCCAGGAATACATCGCCAAAGAGATGAACATCCCGGCCAGCAAGATCTATGGGATAGTAACTTTCTACAACTTCTTCTCGATGAAGCCACGCGGAAAGTACATCGTAAACGTTTGCACCGGAACAGCCTGCTTTGTAAAAGGCGCACCCAAGCTGATCCAGATGCTGAGCGAACACCTTGGCATCGAGATGGGCGGAACCACTCCTGATAACAGATTCACCATGACGGCAGTCCGCTGCGTTGGCGCATGCTCATTGGCACCGGTCTTTGTGATCGGAGAAGAGGCCTTTGGGCGTGTCGATACCAAGGACAAACTCGTAGCCATCCTGGAAAGGTTTAAGTAAACGGTTAGGATTATGCAAGATATCTCATTGCACCTTCTGGACGTTATCGAGAATTCGGTTCGCGCCGGTGCAAAACAGATTAAAGTAAGGGTGATCCAAAACGGTCCGGACAACTATCTCAGGCTTATCATCGAAGATGACGGCTGCGGGATGGATTCGCAAACCTTGGAGATGGCCCAGAATCCCTTTTACACCACCAAGGAAGAGCGCGAAAAGAAGGTCGGGCTGGGGATTCCTCTCTTCAAGCAAAACGCTGAAGCAAGCGGAGGAGCCTTCAAGATCGCAAGCGAACCGGGTTTTGGAACTGTTATGACAGTTGATTTTCAGCTTGATCATATCGACAGAATGCCGCTCGGTAACCTCAAAGACACGCTTTTGGGAGCCGTTGTCGGCCATCCCGAAGTGGATTTTTATCTCAATCTGATCTATCAAAGCGGTTGCTGCAAACAGAGCTTCCTCTTTGATACGGCTGCTATCAAGGAAGAGCTGGGAGATATCCCGCTCACTTACCCCGATGTAATCGAATACATCGATCAATCATTATATGAAGGAATACTAAATACAAGGATGGAGGATGTCTGATGAAAACACTGGCAGACCTTAAGAAAATTCGAGAAAAAGCCCAGGAAGAAATGAAACTTCGTGGCGGAAACGTTCGTATGAAGATCGTGGTTGGGATGGGAACATCCGGTATCGCCATGGGAGCACGTGAAGTTATGAAGACTTTCCTGGAGGAAATCTCCAATCGCAACCTGACTGATGTCCTGGTGACTCAGACAGGCGAAAAAGGGCTATCTTCTATGGAACCTGTGGTTGATGTTATCGAAGACGGTAAAGAGAAAATTACCTACGGTAACATGAGCCCGGAAAAAGTTAAGAAAGTAGTAGTCGAGCACATCGTTAATGGCAGAATCGTCTCCGAATACGTAGTCGCGACCGGCAACTGAGGGGGATGGGAATGTCACTCAAACGTATCGACCTGCTGATCTGCTGTGGTTCCGGTTGTGTTTCCGCCGGCGCCCTCAAGATCAAAGAAAGGTTTTTTGAAGTCCTTGCCGAAAAAGGACTCACAAACGAGATCAATATCATCGAAACCGGTTGTATGGGACCCTGTGACTACGGTCCTGTAATGGTGATCTATCCCGAAGGTATCTTCTACAAGAAAGTTACCCCGGAAGATGTCGATGAGATTGTCTCCGAACACTTCGAGAAAGGACGCCCTGTCAAGCGTTTGATGCTGCAGGAAGAAGAACAGACTATCGCAGCACACAAAGACGTTCCTTTCTATCAAAAACAGATCAAAGTAGCTCTCGAGAACTGCGGTTACATCGATCCCGAAAGCTTGGATGAGTATATTGCCACGGGCGGTTATGAAGCGCTTGGCAAAGCTCTCACCGAGAT
The DNA here is from genome assembly GCA_964433815.1 of uncultured Candidatus Cloacimonadota bacterium. Taxonomy (GTDB): domain Bacteria; phylum Cloacimonadota; class Cloacimonadia; order Cloacimonadales; family Cloacimonadaceae; genus PHBP01. The sequence goes on along the minus strand of CAYSSP010000015.1, from coordinate 46,930 downwards.
GAAACCAATCGATGTTATCGAAGTGATGAAAGCCTCCGGCCTGCGCGGTCGTGGCGGCGGTGGATTCCCCACTCATATCAAGTGGAAGATGGTCCACGATGCCAAGGCAGACCAAAAGTACTATATCTGCAATGGCGACGAGGGCGACCCCGGTGCCTTTATGGACCGTTCCTTGCTCGAAGGTGATCCTCACAGGATCCTCGAAGGTATGATGATCGGTGCTTATGCCATGGGTGCCAGCAGAGGATTCCTCTACATTCGTGCCGAATATCCTCTTGCTATCAAACGCATCAAGATGGCTATCGAACAAGCCAAAGCTGTCGGCCTGATGGGCGACAATATCTTTGGCACAGATTTCTGCTTTGACGCGGAAGTCCGCACCGGTGCAGGCGCATTTGTCTGCGGTGAAGAGATGGCTCTGATCCACTCCATCGAAGGCAATCGCGGCAATCCCACACCCAAGCCTCCCTATCCCGCTGTTAGCGGTCTCTGGGGCAAGCCTACTGTTGTGAACAACGTCGAGACTCTGGGTAATATCCCCACCATCCTGCGCAAAGGTGCAGAGTGGTTTGCCTCGATGGGTTCCGAGACCTCCAAAGGCACCAAAGTCTTCGCTCTGACAGGCGACATCAGGAACACCGGTCTGGTGGAAGTTCCGATGGGTATTACCCTGCGTGAACTGATCTTTGACGTGGGTGGCGGCATGATAGGCGATCGCAAGTTCAAGGCTGTCCAATTGGGCGGACCTTCCGGCGGCTGCCTTACTGCTGAACACCTCGATGTCCCCGTTGATTACGAGACACTCAAAGAAAAGGGAGCCATGATGGGTTCCGGTGGTGTGATCGTGATGAATGACCAGAAGTGCATGGTCAATGTTGCCAAGTTCTTTATGGATTTCTGCGTGGATGAATCCTGCGGAAAGTGCTCTCCCTGCCGTATTGGCCTGAAGCAGATGTATGAGATACTCTCACGCATCACAGACGGAGAAGGCAGAGAAGGCGATATCGAAGAGCTGCAACGCCTCGGTGAAGCCATCGGTCGTCTCTCGCTTTGCGGACTGGGACAAACCGCCCCCAATCCTGTGCTTAGCACGATTCGTTACTTCCGTAATGAATACGAGGCTCACATTCGCGACAAAGCCTGCGCCACCAAAGTCTGCCAGCCTCTGATGCACTTTGATATCGACAAAGAAAAGTGTATCGGCTGCTCGCTCTGTGCCCGCAAGTGCCCGACCCATTGCATCACAGGATCCCGCGAAGAGAAATATACCATCCACCAGTTGGATTGCGTCAAATGCGGCAATTGCCAGGACGTCTGCCCCGTGAAGGCTGTAAGCCGGATCCCGGGTATGCATCCGGAAGTAATCGCTCAGAAGGAAGCTGATAAAAAACGTCTCCAAGCCGAAGATTAAGGAGTACTGATGTACAAAGAAATATGCAGTAAGTATGCGCCTACAAAGGATAACCTGATCTACATCCTGCATGAGATTCAGGATACCCACCCGCAGCACTATATTTCTGAAGATGCGGTCGAAGCCGTATCTGAATACCTCAAGATACCCAGCAACCACATCTATGGTGTTTTGACATTTTACACGATGTACAGCACCAAACCGCGTGGAAAAAACATCATTCGCCTCTGCGAATCACCACCTTGCTACATCAAGGGATCAGACAATATAATGCGCAAGCTCAAGACCGAGCTTGGCGTAGAAGAAGGCGGAACAACCAAGGACGGTCTCTTCACCCTCGAGCTTTGCGCTTGCCTGGGTGTTTGCGGAAACGCCCCTGTCATGATGATCAACGATGATGTCTATGGCGATCTCACCGAAGAGAAAGTCGAAGAGATCCTCGAGAAAGTCCGGAGGAGGAAGTAATGAAGTTCTATCGTAATCACGTCCTCGTCGGAATCAGTGAGATGGCTCTCAATGCCGGAGTGGAAGACTTCCTCAAGGCCTTGCGCCAGGAGCTTGCCAAGGCTGATCTCGCCGAAGAGATCAATATCCTGGAGACAGGTCCCCTCGGCTTCTTTGGCAAAGGCATCTGCATCACCGTCTATCCTGAAAACATCAACTACTCCGATCTCAAGATCGAAGACATCCCGGAGCTGGTCAGCGAGCATTTCCTCAAAGGCCGCCCGGTAAGCCGTCTGATGCTCGAGACCGGTGCCAAGTTTAGCCCCAAGTTCAACTACGAATCCCGTATCGTATTGCGCAATTCCGGTATCATAGATCCTGAAAGCATTGATGAATACATCGGAGCCGGCGGATATGAAGCTTGGGAAAAAGCCCTCACTCAGATGCAACCGATGGACATCGTTACGGAAGTCAAAGCCTCCGGCCTGCGTGGCCGCGGTGGCGCCGGCTTCCCTGCCGGTGTAAAGTGGAGCTTTACTGCACCTCTGGATGCCGAGCAGAAATACGTTGTCGTCAATGCTGACGAAGGCGAGCCCGGCACCTTCAAAGATCGTTTGATCATGGAAGGTGACCCGCATCAACTGCTCGAAGGTATTATGATCTGCGCCCGCGCGATCGGGGCCACCAAAGCCTGGATCTACATCCGCGGCGAATACAAGCTCTGTATCGAACGTCTGCGCCATGCCATCAAGCAAGCCAAAGATTACGGCATCCTGGGCGAGAACATCTTTGACAGCGGTTTTGATCTGGATATCGATCTCAAGATCGGTGCCGGAGCCTATGTCTGCGGTGAAGAAACAGCCCTGATCGAATCCCTTGAAGGCAACCGCGGTAATCCCCGCTGGAAGCCGCCCTTCCCGGGTGTCAAAGGCCTCTGGCAGTATCCGACCGTTGTAAACAACGTCGAGACACTGGCAAACGTGCCTTACATCATCAAAAACGGCGCAGATGCCTTCAAGAAGTTCGGCACCCCGGAATGCACCGGAACCAAGGTTTATACGATCCTTGGCGACGTCGCTCATCCCGGACTCTGCGAGATTGACATGGGTACGACCCTGCGCACCATCATCAATGAGTATGCCGGTGGTATGAAGAAAGGCTTCAAGTTCAAGGCAGCCCTCGTGGGCGGTGCAGCAGGCGTGATCCTGCCCGACCGTTTGCTCGATGTCAAGATGGACTTTGCCAGCCTCAATCAATACGCGGCAGTGCTCGGCAGCGGTGCCATCCTCGTGATGAACGAACACCAGAGCATAGTAGATATCCTCTGGAGCATCCTGCGTTTCTTCCGCCACGAATCCTGCGGAAAGTGTGCCCCTTGCCGCAACGGCACCCAGCAGCTCTACAAATTGATCACCAAGATCAAGAGTGGAAATGGCACAATGGATGACGTTGAACTGATGCAAAACATCGCTGAGACTATGCTGAATACATCGTTCTGCGCCCTCGGTCAATCGCCCATCATGGCAATCCGCAGCGCTATCGAGAATTTCAAAGATGAATTCATCGAAATTACTAAGAAATAAAAGAATAAAGAGGATTTGAACTATGGCTAAAACAGTCAATGTTTGGATTGATGGACACCATCTGGAAGTTCCCGATACAATGACCATCATCGAAGCCGCCGATAAGTACGGAATCAATATTCCGCGTCTCTGCTACCACCCCGATCTTCCGCCCACCGCCAATTGCGGCGTCTGCGTAGTCGAGCTGGCCGGCAGCCCCACTCCCAAGCGCGCTTGCTGCACTCCCGTTTCCGAAGGAATGAAGATTTCATCCAATTCCAAGAAACTGCGTGCCTATCGCAAGACCCTTGTGGAGATGATCCTTTCCAATCACGAAGTGGTCTGCCCCACCTGCGCCGCAAACAACAAATGCGAACTGCAGACACTGGCAAACAACCTCGGTGTCGATCCGGACGCACTTCCCAATATCCTGCACAAGAAGCCCGTGGATCTTTCCAGCCCTTCCATCATCCGCGACGTCAACAAGTGCATCGCCTGCGGTCGCTGCGTAACAGTCTGTAACGAAATTCAGACCGTTAATGCCCTGACCTTTACCGATCGTGGCATCGAAGCCCATATCGATACAGCCTTCTCAAACGGAATGGCCACCAGTCCCTGCGTCAATTGCGGTCAATGCACCGTCTATTGCCCCACCGGTGCCCTGCGTGAAAAGAGCGAGATCGATCTGGTCTGGGAAGCTCTCCTGGATCCCGAAAAGCACGTTGTGGTGCAAGAAGCCCCCGCCATCCGCGTCTCCCTGGCTGAAGAATTCGGAATGGAATTGGGAACCGTGACCGCCAAGAAGATGTATGCCGCTCTCAGAAAGATCGGTTTTGACGCCATCATGGATACCAATTTCACCGCTGACCTCACCATCATGGAAGAAGGCACGGAATGCGTCACCAAGCTCAAAGCCGGCGAAAAGCGTCCCCTCATCACTTCCTGCTCCCCCGGTTGGATCAAATTCATGGAAACCTATTATCCCGATCTGGCAGATTGCGTCTCCACCGCCAAATCCCCGATGAGTATGTTCGGCGTCTTGGCAAAGACCTATTATGCCCAGGAACAGGGTATCGATCCCGCCAAGATCGTCTCCGTTGCCGTAATGCCTTGCACAGCCAAGAAATTCGAAGCCCGTCGTCCCGAACTCCGCGACAGCGGTTATCAGGATACGGACTATGTGCTTACCACGCGCGAATTCATCCGCATGATCAAAGAAGCAGGAATTGACTTCAAATCCATCAAAGAAGAAGATGCCGATGAAGGTATGAGCTTCTACACCGGTGCAGGAACCATCTTTGGCGCCACCGGTGGTGTGATGGAAGCTGCCATCCGTTCCGCCTACACCCTGGTAACAGGTGAAGAACTCGAAGATATCGATATCGTCGGTGTCCGCGGTCTTCAGGGCGTGAAGGAAGCAACCGTCAACGTCCCCGGCTTTGGCGATCTGAGAGTAGCCGTTGCCCACGGCCTTGGCAATGCCCGCAAAGTCATGGATGCAGTGCGTGAAGGTCTCGCCACCAAGGGTGAATCACCCTGGCACTTCATCGAGATCATGGCCTGCCCCGGCGGATGCGTCGGCGGTGGCGGACAGCCCTATGGCAATAGCATGGCAATGCGTGCCCGTCGCGGCGAAGGTCTCTATGAAGAAGACCGCAAGCTCACCTATCGCAAGAGCCATCACAACCCCGAAGTCAAGCGTATTTACGAACGCTTCCTCGGTGCCCCCAATAGCGAGCTTGCTCACAAGCTCTTGCATACTCACTACTTCGAACGCTCGGTCAGCACCGGCCAAGTCGTCAAAGAAGCCACTCACAAACATCACTAAAGGCATTAGCCTGTATATATCCGGCCGGATTGCAAATGCAGTCCGGCTTTTTCTTTGCCACCCCCTTTCTCCCTGCTTGAATCCACTGGTGATCCTCAGGTGATGCCCGGGTGATCCCTGGGTGAACACCCAAGCATCGCGGCAGGATTGCGGCAGGATCGCGGCAGCAGCTAAAGGGGAAGGATGAATCTTGCTCACTTTACCTGCTACATAGGCTAATAAATACTGAAGTGACGGCATTTCAACTGACAGCGGGATTTGATGCAATATATTAATCCACGCCCACCACCATTTCCGCAAAAAATGCCCGGAATCTCCCTTGACAGAATCAGGCGATTTACAAAAATCAGACGGATGAGATAAGTGGAGTATATGATGTCTTTTGTGCACCTGCATAACCATAGCCAATACAGTTTGCTGGACGGAGCCTGCCGGGTTGACCGTATGATCAAGCTTGCCCTCGAATACGGTATGCCCGCCGTGGCCATCACGGATCATGGCAATCTGTATGGCGCCATAGATTTTTACAGACAAGCCAAAAAAGCCGGTATAAAACCGATCGTCGGCATCGAGGCATACATTATAAATGGCGATATCACCAGTGAAGAATCCAAAAATGAGACCCGTCACCACCTGATCCTGCTGGCGCAGAACTATACGGGCTACAAAAACCTGATGAAGCTTTCATCAAAGTCCTTCATCGACGGATTCTATTATAAACCCAGGATTTCCAAGAGTTTACTGGAGCAATACAGCGATGGCATCATCTGCCTTTCCGCCTGTATCAAGGGTGAAATCCCCTCCCTGCTGCACAATGAACGCACCAAACAAGCACGCGAGACTATAGAATGGTATCGAAAGGTCTTTGGCGAGAGATTCTTCCTGGAGATTCAGGATCACGGACTCGAAGCAGAACAAAAAGTGATGCCCAAGTTGATCGAGATTGCCAGGGAAATGAATGTGCCGCTTGTGCTTACCAATGATTGCCATTATCTGCATCAGGAAGATTCCGAAGCTCACGACATCCTGCTCTGCATTCAGACCGGTAAGCAGTTCAACGATCCAGGCAGGATGCGTTATAACACTACTCAGCTTTACTTTAAGTCTCCCGACGAAATGCGCACGCTCTTCCCGGAAGTGCCGGAGGCTTATGAGAATACCTTGAGGATCGCGGAGATGATCGATCTGGAGCTTAGATACGATCAGTTCCTGCTCCCTGAAATCGAGACTCCGCCTCAGTATCAGAGTATGGCAGATTACCTGAAAGCTCTCTGTTATGAAGAAGCAGCCAGGCGTTATCCGGATTTTGGCGACGAGATCAGGAATCGGATCGATTATGAACTGGGTGTGATCTACCGGATGGGCTTTGACGGTTACTTCCTGGTGGTCAAAGATTTGATCGACAATGCCCGCAAACAGGATGTGCCGGTGGGTCCCGGACGTGGATCCGCAGCGGGCAGTATCGTAGCATATCTGCTTGATATTACTCGAATTGATCCGATCAAATACCGGCTCTTCTTTGAGCGTTTCCTCAATCCGGAGCGTATCGGTATGCCTGATATCGATATCGACTTTTGCGCCCAAGGCAGATCAAAAGTGATCGACTATGTGGTGCAAAGGTACGGCCGGCAGAGCGTTACCCAGATCATTACCTTTGGAACCCTGGGAGCCAAATCGGTTATTAAGGATGTGGCGCGGGTGCTTTCCGTACCGGCATCCGAAGCTAACAACCTCACCAAACTGATCAACTTTGGGGCAAAAAGCCTTGAGGATGCCTATAAGAGTTCCGGTGAGTTTGCCGATGCCATCAACTCCAACGAACTCTACCAGAGCATCTACAAGCACAGCCTGGTCTTGGAAGGCTTGATCCGTCAGACAGGCATTCATGCGGCCGGATTGGTGATTGCACCGGGAGATCTTACGGATTATGTGCCCTTGGCCTGCAGTGTCCAAAAAGGCGGTGATAACGCGGTTCTGGTGCAATATGAAGGCAAGTGGCTGGATGATCTAAAGATGCTCAAGATGGATATCCTGGGGCTCAAGACACTGACCTTGATCAAAAAGACGGTCGATCTGGTCAAAGAAAGTCAGGGCACTGATATCGATATAGACAATATTGCACTGGATGACAAGAAGGTCTTCAAGCTGCTCTCACAGGGCGAAACCAAGGGTGTCTTCCAGTTTGAATCGGACGGTATGACCAAATATCTGATGGAACTCAAGCCCAATATGTTTGAGGATCTGATCGCCATGGTCGCGCTTTTCAGGCCGGGTCCAATGCGTTTTATCGATACCTACATTGCCCGTAAACACGGCAGGGAAAAGGTGCGTTACGAGCATCCCCTGGTGGAGAACGCACTCAAGGAAACCTATGGTGTAACGGTCTATCAGGAACAGGTGATGCTGATCTCCCGGGAGATGGGAGGTCTTAGCGGCGCTGATGCGGATACCTTGCGTAAAGCAATGGGTAAAAAGCAGATGGATCTGATGAAGAAGTTTGAGCTGAAGTTTTACGAAGGCGCTAGGGAGCGCGGAGTAAACGAATCAGTCTATCAGAAGATCTGGCGCGAATGGCTGGACTTTGCCGAATATGCTTTCAACAAGAGTCATGCCACCTGTTATGCGCTGGTGGCTTATCAAACAGCCTGGCTCAAAGCATACTATCCGGTGGAGTTTATGGCGGCTCTGCTCTCTCTTGAGGACGATCCCTCGGATATTCCGGGATTGATAGAAGTATGTAAGACTATGGGGATCAAAATAATCCCGCCCAATATCAACCGTAGTATGGGTGAATTCTCCGTGCACGGCAAGGAAGTGCTCTTTGGACTAAGGGCTATCAAGAACTTCGGTGAAGCGGCAATGAATGCGATTATTGAAGACAGAGCTGCGAACGGAAGCTACAAGAATATCTATGAGTTTTGCTCCCGACTGGATAGCAGCGCAGTGAACAAGACAACCCTCGAATGCCTGGTTGCCTCCGGAGCGATGGATGAACTGGAGGGAAACAGGGCTCAGAAATGGGCTGTGATCGAGCATGCTCTGAGCTTTAGCAGCGGAGAGCAGCGTGACCGCAAGAAGGGACAAACCTCGCTCTTTGATCTGATCACAACGGATGAAGAGGAGTTTTACCCAGCTTTGCCGATCGAAGAGCCTTGGTCCTATCTTTTACAGCTTGAAAGGGAAAAGGAAGTGCTGGGGTTCTATATGAGCGGACATCCGCTCTATCAATACAAAGCGCTGATCAAGCATCTCTCAAACTGCAATTCTCAGAATGGCAAAAACCGCAATGGTGAAGAACTCATCCTGGCGGGAATCGTGACGGGCATCACCAAGAAACGGGACAATAAGGGCAATCCCATCGCCTTTGTGGAATTTGAAGATCTCAGCGGCAAGTTCGAAGTACCGCTCTTTAACAAGGATTACAACCGGTTCTCGCAGACTATGCAGATCGGGCAGCTATGCTTTGTCTTTGGAAACCGCAGCAACTATGGTGGCAATGATGATGGGATGCTGAGAGTAATGCCCAGCAACATAGTGAGTTTTGAAGAACTGAACGGGGTCTTGTTTGGAGATCTGAAGCTGAAGCTCAATCTTGCCAATATCAGCGGAGAATTCATCAAGAGCCTGGAGCGTCACCTCAGCAAGCACAAAGGCGGTTTCAAGCTCCAGACAACCGTCATCAGCAAGGATGAGAACCGCTGGATACTCGAATCATGCAAAAGCGTATTCCCTTCCAATGAACTGCTTTCCTGGCTGGAACAATCCGGGATAGAATTCTCGGTAAGGGTTGGTAACAATGGCAAAGCTAATTAGTCTGATCATACTGGTCTTATGTACCGGGGGACTTTTTGCCCAGGAACTGATAGTGGAACAGGGCATTGAGGATACGCAGTTTTGGCTGCTGGTGCCTTATAACATCCTGGGCTTTAGGGCAAACAGCGATGTCTCAGATTATCAGGTGACGGTTCAGATCAAGAACTCCCGCCGGAGAGTAGCCTTCACGCATAATAGCAGCATCAGAATTCTCAAGCGTGACTGGCTGGCAGATACAGCCATCCCTGTGAGGTTTGAAAGCGACCTCGAGCCCGGCAATTACTCAGCTTCCATCCGGATACGCAATCGCAGGATGGGCAGCAGCATCGAGTTGCAAAGGCAGTTCAAGATCGGAACCCAAGCTATTGAACACGGAATGCCGTATATTGTTGCCACCAGAGACAGCATTAGCTTTATCCCGCCAAATCTGAGCCGGATTGACGATCAGATCAACTCCCTTCGGCTGGAGCAACGCTTTGCCGTGGAAGTCGATAGCATCGGAGTCTTTGCCGATAGCACGAGTGCTGTTATTACGAATCCCTCCAGTCCGCTCAGCATAGAGCTCCTGCCTCTTATCAATCAAGGCAGTACCAATACTCTGAAGCTCACCTTCTATGAAGCAAATATCCAGTTTAGAATGGATGCTTTCCTGTACAGCCCCTGGTTTGCCTATCGTCAAAGATACACGCTGCGCAAACAGCGTGACCAGATTCGCTATATTGCTACTCAAAATGAATGGCTGGTCTTGAGAAGACTGCGAAATGACGATCTTGAAGAGGGACTGGAACAATTCTGGACCATTCACGATCCCAGCCCGGGAACTCTCCGCAATGAAGCCAGAGAGCTCTTTTACCAGAGGGTCCTGACCGCCGACGAGCGCTATACTATCCATGCAAGAATGCAGGGTTGGGCATCCGATCGCGGTAGAATATATATAAAGTATGGTGAGCCGGACGAAATTGTCTCCGAGGTTTTACCCCTGGACACCTACCCTTACATCGTTTGGCATTATTACAACCGGAACCTGCGTTTCATCTTCGATGATGTGGGCGGGTTTGGACAATACACTCTAAGGAATACCGAAGATGAATACTAAGTTCATATTACTCTGTCTGTTGGCATGCATGACCGGGCAGCTACTCCTAGCAACCGGCGATCTCAATATGTTCATCGAAAAGCACAGATTTCTGTCAGCTGAAGATGAGACTATCCTTCTAGTGGATTACCAGATACCGTATCGTTCACTTACCTTTATCGCCCAGCACGGAGGCTTCTTTGCGGAACTGGGGGTAAACGTAAGCATTGCGAATGCCGATTCTGTGGTCTATTCTCAGGAAGTGACCGACAATATCGGGATCAGAAACAGATTTGACGCCACTTCAAACCGCAAGTTTTACCTGAACCGGCTGTCCTATATATTGGAGCCGGGCTCTTATACTCTGAGTTTCAACGCTATAGACCGCAATTCTCAGAAAAGTTTTACCTGGGAAGTACCGGTCCAGAGCCTCGACAATACCAGCCCGATCAGCGATCTGGAGCTCTCTTCCTCGGTGGAGGCAGACAGCACGCAATATCTCAGCAAGTTCAAACGCAACAACATCTTATACCGCAGCGAGCCCTCAATCATCTTCAATAAGAGCGAGACAGATTTCCTGCATCTTTTCTACGAGATTTACTCACTTGCCGAGGAACGTGAGAGCTCTGCCTTCCTTACCATCAGCGTTGAGCGGGAGGATTCGCTGATTATGGATTTGGCAAATGATATTACTCTGAGCAGAGATATCGAGGCCATGACGATGCGCATCCCAATCGGTGATCTTACTCCCGGAAGGTACAACGGCTATCTGAACATCCAAGTAGGCGAACGCACGGAAGAACGAAGATTTGAATTTGTCGTAATGGAAGATGTCGAAGTTTATCAGGCGATCATGCCCAATCCTGATGATGAGGCACGCTTGATGAGGTATTTTATCGGCAATCGTGTTCCCAATGACTGGTCAAATATGAGCCTTGATGCAAAGAAGCGTTTTATCTCAAGCTTTTGGGATCAGATGGGTGCTGCCTTCCAAAGCTCTGTGCCGGCGATCATGACAACGATCCGACAAAGAATTGACTATGCAAACAGCAGATTCACCCATTTCAATCCCGGGTGGACCACCGATATGGGACGCATCTACATCCGCTATGGCGCACCCGACGAGCAGGAATCAGACGAGAGTTCAGACGAGACCCGCTTTGTCCGAAAAGACTATCAGATCTGGAAATACCGCACCAAAGCGAATGCTGTTTACCTCTTTGTGGATCACTTGATGAACGGCAACTATAGGTTGATCTACGTGAGTGGAGACGATATGGAAGTCACAAATCCTTCCTGGATGGACTATGTTGGGGAAGATTTTGACACATCGAAACTGAGAAACTGATCTCCCCCGAGCAGATAAACTTACACCGGCGCAACATTTAGCTTGCGCCGTTTTTTTTGCCCTGATCTTTAGATGGTTATTGGGGTGATAGTAGGTATGTGATGAGCAACAGTATAATCGGGCGGTTCATCTCGCTTTCCTCTGAATCAATTCTGCTTGGGTTTCCCGTTCCCCTCTCTTTGGATCCTGCCGCGCTGCTGCCGCGATCATGCCGCGGCTGCGGCAGGATCGCGGCATAATCATGGCAGTTGAGAGGCTTTATTGAAGAAGAGATCTCGGGGCAGATAGGGACTGCAGAATATTTTTTGGGATAGGGCTGTTGTTCTTTATCAACAGCTTTGATGGGCGGTGAAGAATCGGGGAGACAAAAACTTGGGCTCGTTTTTGCTTGTTATGGGGCTACTTAGAGATAAATAGGGTGGAGATTGGAGAATATGAGGAAGACAAGCGGGCTTGAGATATTCATTATGTTGACTTTAGTCATCGTAAACGGGGAGAAAAGCGTCAATGAAGTGCTTGACAGAATAGTTGTCTTCCATAGAGTTGTAGAAGACGACGATCACATCAAAGCGTGTTTGCAGATTGCCGAGATCGGGAAACTGGTTAATATATTCTACGGCAGTGATGCTAATTTTTCTCTGTTTGGTGTAGCCGACGTTTGCTAAAGCAGAGTTTATAGAGTGATAAGAACGGGTTTTGACTTCTACAAAGACCAGAGTATTCTCTGTCTTGGCAATGATGTCAATCTCACCTGTTCGCCGGCGAAAGTTATTGGATAGTATCAGGTATCCATGTGATACCAGATAGGCTTGCGCAATCTTTTCCCCGGTCTTGAATAATGTATTAGGTATTGGCTTATCCATAGCGCAAGAAAAAACTTGACGATTTAAAAGTCAATGAGATTTTAGAAACACGATAATAACAACACCGAAAGGTGGAGGGAAGTATGAAAAAAGTATTATTGAGCCTACTTGTTTTGGCAGCGGCAATTAGCTTTGTTGAAGCTGCGCCATTCCAAACCATGGGAATGCTGCGTACTCCGGATGCTTACATCCTGCCACATAAGGCAGCAGAATTTCAATTTGTGAACTACCTGCGACAAACCCGTGACACAGATCTGGCTTATATTCCCTACGGAATGGTAAGTGCCGGTATTCTTGACAGGGTAGAGCTGGGTATGTTTGCCGGAGATAACGTTATCTTTGGCAACATCAAGGTAAAACTCCTCCAAGAGACACTCAAGATTCCGCAGTTGTCAGTTGGCTTGGAGAATATCTTCTCCTCAATTCCGACCGACTACCACGATCTGCACAACGGCAGCTATTACGAAACCTCCGATGACGGTTTTCCTCATCCCGACAGAGCTTATTATGAGGCCTATTCACCATACGTTGTGTTGTCCAAGCAAGCTGTCTTGGGTGGAGTGCACACAATGTTTAATATTGGTGTCGGAATGAACAGATTCGTTGGCCAGCAACATCGCGCCAGGTTGTTCTCCGGAAGCTTTGCCTCTTTTGAAGTATCGCCCGTTCGCAACCTCTCTCTATTGGGAGAATATGACGGTCAGGACTTCAATGGCGGCGTGAAGTATTCCATTGATAACTTCTCCTTTAAAGTGGGCTATCAAGCCATCGAAAACCTTTTCAAAGAATCCGAGGGTAACGGATACGAAAAAGACAGACGTTTTGCCCTGAGCATTTCCTATCTCTTCGATAAGTATGCTTCCGCCAAGAGACGTCCGGATATCATTGAGCTGGCACGCATTGCAGAAGGTCAAGACCTTGGCGATATCTATGCCGGCGATCAGACCACCGGAACTGAGGGCACAACAGGTATCGGTCCCGATACTACAACCGGCGGTGGCACTCAAATCACCACTGGAACAGACACAACCGGCCAGGATGTGGCTGTTACGACAGGCGGTACTACCGGCACAACCGGAACCAGAACGCCTACCCCGGAAATGCAAGACCTTGTGACAGAGCTTCAGAGACTTCAGGCAGAACGTGCCAGAGCTGAAAGCGCCCTCCAAGAGCTGCGTGACTGGATCAATTCTCTCAGGCAGCCTAGCGAATAAGTAACTAAAAGTAATAGTGTGTAGGTTAGTGATTCATACTTCCTATGAATAAAAAGGAAGGTTCGGGGTGCAGGAAACTGCATCCTGAACCCTCTGTATTTCCGGTAACAGTCTAAGCAAATACCAAAAGTGAGCTGGGATATGAAAAAGAATTTTAAAACGATAATCCTCATCGTTTATACGCTGTTGATCTTGTTGGGTTTAAATGCACAAACACGCACCCAACTGACGCCTGATCAGCTCCGAGTACAAATCCAAATCGAACGCGAAAGGTACATTCAGTCCATAGTTGATGTGACTGAAATGCTGCCCTCCCTCCATCGGCAGGATCCAGCCTTGGCTACGGCCGCAGTTGAAAGGGTCTCCACAATGCTGGATGATCAACTAAGCCTGTCTCCTCAATATCGGCCATTCTCTCCCAAGGAAGTCGCGTATCTCAAGGGTCACCTCAGAGCTTACGAACAGAGTGAAGCGAATTTATATACTTACTACCAAAGCCTGATCGCCAATAGCGAGATTATTGAAGATCAGCCCTCAATGTATTACATGCTGTACTTGATGCAGATGCAGCAGAATACACCTGAATCCAGGAATCTTGCCAATCAGCTCCTGCAGACCTTGATGGATAACGCAGGCCAGGATAAATCTCAGTTGGTTTACAATTTCCTCTGGTCTGACATGGTGGCATCCCGCGGTGATTCGACCGCCATCGCCGCCAAGCTTGAGAGCTTCAGGCAGACCAGAAACAGGATCTCCGATGAAATCGTCCCTCGCAAGAGAGCTATTTCAGAGAGAATCCAGGCTATCCCCAGGGACAGCTTCTTTGCCAATCCCACCTCTCAACGCTCTGAACAGCTCAAGACCAGCATCAACGGTATCAAGAGCGACCTCAACATACTTTATACAGACTTGCTGGGATTGCCCGGCATCATTAAAAGCGATGAAATCCTGGAGCTGAGAGATCGCGAACAAGCCCTCTTGGATTCCCTCAAGACCAGCATCAATACCATGGGCACCAATGTGTTCGTCGATGAGCGACTGGCTGCCGGGCGTGCAGTGGTCGATTCGCTCAACGTAAGCCACGAGTATTTTACTCGTTTGACCGAAGTTATTGATGAGGCTTTCAGCCGTACAGAACGGCAATATGGCAGTGAATATCAAGACTATCTCGATATAGAAGCCAAGATCCTCTTGGACCTGGTTGGCTCGGCTACTCTATATGCTCACGGAGTGGAGATCATTGATCTGCAAGTTGCCAATCAGCCCAATATGGAAGCTACCAGAAAAGCAGAGATGCAGGCCAGAAGAACCGTTCTATTGAATGAATCTATCCGCCTGCTCGACGAATATGACCAAAGGTACACTCAGTTTACCCGGGACAACCCCTGGAAGTCTCATTACGACGTTGTTATCAGCAGCTATCTTACCGCCTTGAGACAGAAGATCAGCTTGGAAACCGGTATCACTGAGTTTGAATATGCTTTGCAGGACCTTGAGCGCCGTAGAATGACTGTTGCGGGCTTGCCCTCAATGTTTGAAATGGTCTCCGGACCCATCACTGACAATATGGACGTCTTGGATTCCCAATACACTTTCCTCTCACTCCAGAGAGACTTTAGATTGATCCAATATCGCGAAAGCAGACGTCTGGCCAATGTTGCCACCATGAGTTACGATGAAAATGCCGCCTTGGCAGCAGAGATCAATCGTTCCAAGCAGGATTATATAAACCGTGCCCAGGCATTTATCCAGCAGTATCCGGATTTCCAAGGTTTCATGCAGCCAACCGGAACCAATCTGGTATCCAATGCCGATCTCTATTACAACATCGCAGAATTGCAATACCAGCTTGATCCGGCAAATCCTCAGACTGCACTGATGAATTACCGCCAGGTGCTGACGCTCGATCCTCAGTTCATCATGGCAGACAAGGTCAAGTATAACATCGGATTCATCGAGCTGGTCACAACCAGCAACAATATGGATGCCAGAAGAGATACCTTCTTCGCAAACAATCCCAATGCGATGAATTATGACGAGAGTCTGCGTTTTAGAACCTCTGACTTTAGTGGCGCAATCGCCGCTTTCCGCTCAGTCGTCGATGATTACAGCAATTCATCCTTGAAAGCAGAATCAATGCTGCATCTGGGCACAATCTACTTCCTGCTGGCAACGGATTCTACAAACCCGGAAGCCAACTACAGACTTGCCCTGAGTTATCTTGATCCCCTAGTTGCAGATGCCAATAACAGCAAGCACTATGAAGCCCTCTATCAACGCGGCGTGATCCACATGAATTTTGGTGGTGATGCCGGTTACCGCGCTGCAATAAATGACTATACAAGCCTCTTGATGGGTGTCAAGACTGGTGCGGTTACAGATCCTTCCCTTGTTCAGGATTATCAAGACGCGGCCGTTGATAATATAGCATTCGCCTTGATCGCGCTTGATGGCACCGATTTTGAGACGACTGCTCAGGGTGTACAGCTTGAAGCTTTCCTGCAGAACTACGATGATGAGACCATCATCGCCAGGATTTACGACAAAGCTGCCGCTCAAAAGAGCACCGAGCTCAATTCGCCTCTGCATGCCAGAGACTTTTTGATGGCAAAGGTCAGAAGACTCCCCAATGCCTTGACCAATCCCGCAGATGTGAACCAAACCGTTCTTCTATATAATGACTATTACACCAGCCTTGATCCCGCTCGTCAGAGAATCGTAATGGATCCTTTGACCTATAGATTCAACCAATACAGGATCATCATCGAGGATTACGGCAAGGATTCGGCTTGGTATCAGGCTAATCGCAGCAATGCCGCGATTGCAGCTCAATTGGCAGTCATAGACTCAGCTTATGTGGCCGTGGAAAGAAGGCTGATCAATAACTTCGTCTTGGCGATGGACAATGACAACCTCAGCCATGCTGAGAAGCAAGCTCAGTTCCAGGCCTATCAAGAGCATGTGACCAAGTGGGCAGCCTTCCAAGAGCTTCATGCGGGTCGGTTATCGGATCGTCAGCATGAGTGGGACAACAATCTTACCAATTTCAGCGCTCTCCTGGCGGAAAGCTCTGATTCTCCCACCGACTGGGCTGCTGCTTATACATATTTAACGAGCTTCAATGATCGTCCGGATACGACAACTGACTTCAGATATGAAGGTCTGGCTTTCACCTTTGCTCAAAACATCTTTGATGATCAGATCGGCAAGTTTGATGATGCAAACTATCGCCCTGTAGCCGGCTTGCCTCAAACCGCAGATTCATTATATACCTTCTACCAAAATGCGGCTCTGAGATTTGTGGCTGCAGCGCTTAATCCTGCCAATACCAATGCTCAGAATGTCGCTTTGGCAAATCAGACCCTGATAGCTGTTGGCGACATTAATGCCCAGCGTGGCAGAACTGCTGAAGCCAGGGTCTTCTACAGCCGTCTCCTGGAGCAGGAAGCCAATCTGGACAACGCTACAAAGCGTGATCTCTACATCAAGATGGCAGATCTGGCCACGGCAGACAGACAGTATCGCCAATCCGAAGAGTGGTATCGCAAAGCCTTGGTGCTTGCGGTTGATAATCAGGATAGAGCCGCCATCCAAAACCAGATTGCCATTCAGATTCAAAGCAGCTTCGAAGCCGCTGAAGCCGGTGGTGATTTCCTCACTGCTGCTCAGGAATACCTGCGTATGTCCGAGGAATACAAGACTAGCAATCCTCAGAGATATCTCGGTTATCAAAACCAGGCTCAGGAAGCCTTCATCAAGGCTGGACGTCCGCAGAGCGCTATTGATATCCTGATGAGACTGGCAGGCGACCGCACCGATAAAGCCGAAGTCTATGCCCTGCATTATAAGGCTTGGAGCTTGGCAGACAGCCTGATGAACGACGCTGCTCAGACCAAGCAGATCAAAGACGGTTTTATCACCCGCTTCCCAGCAAGCAATGAAGCCTACACTCTGCAACTGCTGGAAATAGAAGCCATGAAAGCCAATCCTCAGACACGTGCTGCTGCCGCAGAGCAGTATCTGGCGCTGTATGAGAAGGCAAAAGCACGCACCATCGATACCGGTGATGATACTCCCGAAGAGATCTACCTGTGGGCTATCAACATCTACATACAGGAAGAGATGATACCTCAGAGAAATGCCAATTTCGAGCAATTCATCCAAACCTACCCCAACAACAGCAATACGATTGTCTTTATGCAGAGTCTTGCGGATTACCACTGGGCTCAAGGTGACACCCTCACCTATGAAAGATACGCCCGCGATATCTATCGTAAGGATCGCACTCAGTCCTCCAGATACCAGAACATCGCAAACATCCGTCTTGGCAAGATTGCCTATGACTTTGATGCTGCAGTTATCAACAAGGATTGGGATCTTGCTTTTGCAAAGCGTGATGCTTTCGTAGCTCTGGAAAACTCCTACAAGCGTGAAGGCCTTACCTTCAATTCCCAGTCTGCTTACGACGCCTTTGCCCGCGCCAGGACAGAATACGACAGAATCCAAGCCAGAATTGCTTTCTTGAACCGTTACGACACCCAGCTAACCAATCTGGAGCGTACCGGATTCATCAGCAAGACTCCGGGCGCACTCATTACCTTCAATGCAAATACAACCTGGCGTAATCACCTGTTTGGAGGTCGTCCCAACCGCGTTCCCAACCTTCAGAATGCTGTGAATGCAGAAATCCAGAGGGTTGTGAACCTACTCAATTCTGCCAATGATTACGATCTGGACAATACCAGACGCTTGAGAGCACTCGATCTGATCGCCAGAATCAACGAGCATGCCAAGTACGCCATCGAAGCTACAGTCGATGCTTACTTTGCCACTGCCAATGAGTTTGCCCCTTACAAGAACCGCAACCAGATGAGCCAGGAAGAATACGACGAACTCGTTACAAACCTGAGAGCTTATGCTGCTCAATATACAAATGAATATCTCAATTCTGCCTACAGCATGTATCTACAGACCTACAATACTTATTATGCGGCAGGTTACAGGGATCGCTACACTGCCAGAGCCCAGAGCAAACTGGCTGAGTGGTCTGTCGAGCCCGATTATCAGGTTGATGAGAACATCCTTGGTCCCGGCTGGAACATCGCTTTGGGTCAGGGCGGCAATATGAGTAATCAGACGTCTGCCGTCACCACTCCCAATAATGTTCGTCTTGGCAAGATCACCATCCCCGCAGGTAACTCGGTAGTGCTCACCAAGACCATCAATACTCGCATCCAGCCTGATTTCAGCATAGTGCAGATGATCTATCCCTTCGAAGCAGAAGTCAAGATCAACGGACAGGTTGTCGAAACAACCTTCATTCCTGCTGATACTCTCACCGCTGGCAATGCCATGACCACCCGCTATGCCCTGATGGTGGAAGGTGCTAAGTTCACTGATGGCGATAACAGCGTAGAGCTGCGCTTCCCCAATGAATCCACCGAACCTCTGCCATTGATGGTGAATATGCAGGTCTTTACTTCCCGCCAGCGCTTGGCAGAAGCCGTGCCTGTCGAGACTGTGAAGATACTCAGCTCTCCCCAATGGACAGTCATCAGGACTGCCCCCGGCACGGATCAGGAGCTACGCACTCCCGCAATCCCTGCCACTGCCTTTGGCATAGAGAAGGCCAGGATACTCGACATGGAACAAAGTCAAGCCGCTGCGATCTGGACTGCTGAAACTGCCGATACCAGAGCAGAATCAGTATCCTTTGAATACAGCTTTGATATAGCTACAATGTTCCGCGAAGGATACATTGACATGGTCGCTCCCATGAGTGCCAACGTTTATCTGAATGGAGTCGCAATTGCCACGGCCGAAGAATTCTATTATGAAACAGCCGGTCCCGTCTATTATCCCAATCGTATCAATATCGATGCACAGAATGTAGTCTCCGGCAGAAATACCCTGAGATTTGAGATTACCAATAGTTCTGATTTCAGAGGCTTTATGGCTGAGATCACGATCAAAAAGACTATTCAGGAGTAATGATATGAGAAAGAGCCTACTATTACTGATCCTGCTTCTCTTGGGCATCTCTTATATGATGGCTCAGCAAGCGGATCCCAGAAGAGCCTTTGACAACCTTAGAACAAGGGAAGGCCAGACCTTCGTGACCAACGTCAAAGATCTGATTCCCTCCATCACAGTTGTAACGACCAAGACGAACACTGCCCCACCGGTTGGTATGTTCAGCTACAAAATGAATACAAACAACATCATTGAAAAAAGTACGTATCTAATAAAAAATTGGCGAAAGGAGTCAAAATGAACGCAAGGAATATCATTCTCGTCTTATTAGTCCTCATTTTCAGCCTCGGAATAGTATTTGCCCAGGTTGCTGAGGAACAAACTCAAGCTGCACCAGAAGCTCAGACCACGGTCGTGCAAGAAGAGCCAGTTGCCACCGAGGCACCGGCCGAAGCTAAAGCTATCACGATCACTCCCGGTGAAATCTTCAAAGACAGCGGTCTTTGGGGTTATTTCATTCTCTTAACCTTCATAATCGGTATTGTGTACGCCGTAGTGCGTTATATCCAGCTCTATGTCCGTGAGAAGATTGATGCCGGTAAGTTCTATCTGAAGCTTAAAGGCTATATCAAAAATGATCAGATCGAAGAAGCAACAAAGATCTCCGAGAGCTTCAAGAACACCACCCTCGGCTTCATCTTCTGGAGCGGTCTGATGGTTTTCAAAGATGCCCGCAAGAGTGGAAAGAAAGGCGAAGAACTGTCCAGATCCGTGCAGAACGCTTTCGAAGAAGCCGTGCTGCAGACCGTTCACAAGCTCGACGCCGGTTTGTTCTGGTTTGACCTCCTTGCTCAGATTTGTACCTATCTTGGACTTCTGGGAACAATCTGGGGACTTATCCAGGCCTTCAAAGCCCTCGATGTTGCTGCCGAAGCTGATAAGAACAAAGAACTGACCAGAGGTATTAAAACCGCTATCGGTACCACAGCCATGGGTCTGATCGGTGCTATCCCGCTTACTCTGATCAAAGGTGGACTGCTGGTCCGCGCTCAAAACATTATTAACGATATCGATGAATTCAGCGTTAAACTGATCAACCAAATCAATACCTCAATAAAGGAATAGTACTATGGCATATCGTCCTTCTGCCGGAAGGAATCAGAAAGCCGCGACTGCACCGAGACAACCTGACTTGGTGCCGATCATGAACTTGTTCCTGGCGATAATACCATTCCTATTGTTATTGCTGGTGATTAGTCAAGTGGCTCTGGTTGCCTTGAACTTCTCCTCCGCCGGAGGCGGTGGTGGAAACGGAAACACTGGCGGTGGTGGACAGAATATCAAAAAAGTACAGGTGATCATTATGGGTACGACTGATCCCGGAAGAGCTCTGACCAAGGGCTTTGAGATCAGAGAACCCGGTGCTGATACACAGGTGATACCTGCTATAAACGGTGATTTCAATTATGCTAGTCTGGATCGCGCCCTCAAGGGTGTCCGCGCCAGAAATCCTGAACTTATTGATATTAATGTCCTGGTTTATCCTGAAGTGTTGTACGGAGTCCTGATCAAAACCATCGACCTCTGTAAAACTAACCAGTATATCAACGTGCACTACGAAGTACCCAAAGTCCAATACTACGCTGGAGGTTAATTATGAGCATATTGCAAAGCAGATACTCTGGCGGAAGCAAAGAAATTCGTCGTACACGTCGTAAATTTGACGATGCAGCCGGGTTGTCCATTACATCGCTATTGGATGTCTTGACCATCATTCTGGTCTTCCTGATCAAAAACGTCTCTATGGAAGCCCAGAAGGTCTCCATCCCCGATAACATGTACTTCCCGACTACCATTACAAACGAAAAGCTCATTGAGAACGCCGGCACCATGGTCGTCAAGATGTACCCCGATCAGATCCTGGTCGGTACGGAATCCATCCCCTTTGGATCCCTGGAAGACATCCTGACTGACGAGGCTAAACGCCAGCACATCTTTGACTATCTGCAGCTTGAAGCAAACAAGATTTGGGAAAGGGAAACGGACAACAAACCCTGCCTCCTGATTCAGGCTGATGAGCAGATTCCCTGCCAGTATGTTAGCGAGATGGTCAAAATCGGCACTCAATCCAGCTATCAGTATATTTATTTCTCGACTCTTAATGATCCCGAGTGGTTCAATAATGCAGTCGCGAGTGGCCGGTAAGGAGGTATGGAATGGCAAAAACATTACTAAACCTCAAGCTTAATTACAAAGGTAAGCTGCTGGACATTGCCAAATATGGCAGAGACTTCACAAACAAGCTCTTTATCGGCTCAAACAAATACCTGTTTTGGCAGATATTAGATCCCAAATTCCCGGATAAACATCTCTTCCTCACAGCCAGCGGAAACGACTTCGTCTTGAATCTTGTTCCCGGCAGTACTGTGCGTTGCACAAAAGGTGGCAAAGAGATGGATCAGGCAGCCTTGACCAGCGGTAACATTCTCTCCGGCAATCAGCTCAAACTGAGCCCGGATATGACCGGTACCGTTGTCCTCGGTCCTGATTGGGAAGTTGGATTCGAATTCAGCGAACCTTGGGTACGCGTACTCACCGAAGAAGAGCGCCAGATTGTTGCCCAATACTCCCGCAGAGCAGAGCTTACCAGCCAGGAACGCTTCAATCGCGGTCTGATGATCGTGATCACGCTCCTGACGGTTATCTTCCTGCTGATCTACGACTTCCTGCTCAAGCCGGAAGAAGTCCAGGTCCAGGATATCGCTCAACGCCTCTCGCAGATTCAGCAACAGGCTACCCGGATTATGCCGGAAGTGGAACAAACCACATCCAGCTTCTCCTCCGACGAAACCCCTCTACCGGAAGCTCCTCCTACAGCCACCCAAGGTAGCCCCACAGGCGTCCGCGGCGGCACAGGAACGACAACCGGCTCAACTGCCAGCACCTTTGGTCTGGAAGGCTTTAGCGCTTCCGGCACTCAGAGACCTCTGCAGTTTGTAGCCGTAACCGGTTCTGAGACCTTCGTAGCTGCCGGTCGTGGCGGCGGCGGGGGCGGTGGCGGCGGTGGCGGAACAGGCCCCGGCGGCGGCAGTGGAACCGGTGCTCCCGGCTCCAGCTTTAGCGCTGGCGCAGTTCAGATCCAAGGTGCCGATCTCGGTGGTGTAGCTACTGTTGGTCCCAATGTATCCGGCAGCAGCACCAGACCTACCGGCGGTGTCGCGGTTCTGACCGGTGATGCCAGCCGTGTTGCCCCGATCGGACGTCCTGTAACCCAATCTGCCCAAGCTATCAGTATGAAAGCTCAATTTGGCACGCAAGGTGTTGCAACCGTCTCCGAAGGCAATATTGGCAGTGCTCCCGAAGCCAGCCAAGGTACCTATAGCAATATCGCCAATCGTGTTGCCAGCCTCAAAGGCCGCATCACAACCATCTACATCGCAGAAAATAACCTGCGTCCGCAAGCCGGGTCAGTCTCCATCACCCTCTATATAGGTGCTGATGGCAGTGTGAAAGCAGCAGACGTGGTACCGCAAAGCGGCGATCTCACCACTGAATTTCTCCAAAAAGTCCAACAGAACGTTATGACTTGGAGATTCAGCGTGTCTGAGCTGGCTAAGTACCGCTTTGTGATGCAATTCAGAAAGTAACCAATTAATAGATACTACAAAGCCCCGGTTCAACCGGGGCTTTTTTATTACCTTCTCTATTCCCTCTCTTTGGCTGCAGCCGCGCTCTTGCCGCGCTGCTGCCGCGATCATGCCGCGAACGCGGCAGGAGCGCGGCAGGAACACCTCAGATTTGTGGCATTATCCAAGCAGAGGTGATGAGCCATGAGAGTATGCAGCACCGAGGATCCGCCTGCAGATTTTGTTACAGGTCTGCAGCCTACATCAGCGACATCGGGTCGATATCAACTGCGGAACTGATGGTCTTCCCGTGTGCAAAGCGGGCTTCTATCTTTACGAGAGCTTCTTTGAGAATCGCTGGGCTACTCGCTTTGATGATCAGATGGTAGCGATAGAGATTGTTGAGACGGCTGAAGGGTGCAGCGGCAGGACCCAGGATCAGCAGTTGCCCGGCCGGAAACTTCAGCACGATATCAGACAAAACCGAGGCCAGACGGTTCATCTCTTCCATTAGCACGGAGAGATCTTTGGCCTGATAGAGGATACGGGCAAGCCGATAATATGGCGGGTAGTAAAGCCTTTTACGGTAACTGAGCTCTTCCAGGGCAAAGCCGGGATAGTCCTGGCGCGAGGCATGAACGATGGCATAATGGTCCGGATTGTAGGTCTGGATAATCACTTCCCCATTCTGTTCGCCGCGTCCGGAGCGTCCCGCTACCTGTGTCAACAATTGAAAAGTGCGTTCGGCTGCCCGGAAATCCGGTACATTCAGGCTGATATCCGCATTGACAATGCCGACCAAAGTCACTCCCGGAAAATCCAGCCCTTTGGAGATCATCTGTGTACCGAGCAGAATGTCCACTTCCTTGCGCTTCATACGTTCATACATCGTCTTGTAGCGGTCTCTTTGCCTGGAGCTGTCCGAATCCATCCTGAGCAATCTCGCATTGGGAAAGAGCAGGCTGAGAATCTGCTCCAGCTTTTGAGTGCCAGCGGCACCGTAAGAAAAGCTGTATGAACCGCAGGACGGGCACTTGCGGGGACTGGGATAGACGTTTCCGCAGTAGTGGCAGTGCATTTCCTCGCGGTCCCGGTGATAATACATCGAGATTTCGCAATTTGTGCATTTGATCAATTCTCCGCATTTTTGGCACTGCAAAAAGGAGGAGTAACCGCGTCTGTTTTGAAAGAGTATTACCTGCTGCTGTTTCTGAAGGCGTTGATCAATGGCATTCAGCAGAAGAGGAGAGATCATACTGTCGCCTTCTTCATCGCAGAGATTGAGGATCTCGACTCGCGGTAGCTCATAGGACAAAGGTCTTTTGGAGAGAGTGTGCAGACGATAGCGCTGGTTTTGGGCATTGTGCCAGGATTCCAGCGAAGGTGTGGCGCTGCCGAGGATCACCTGAGCCCCTTCGATTTGGGCTCTTACGATTGCCATATCCCTGCCGTTGTAGCGGGGATTGCTATCCTGTTTATAGCTCTGCTCGTGCTCTTCATCAACTATAATCAATCCCAGCTTCCTGATGGGAGCAAGGATTGCGCTGCGTGCTCCGATCACCATCCGGCAGTCACCACTTTTGATGCGTTTCCACTGCTTGAGGCGTTCACGCTCCGTCAACTGGCTGTGCATAATCGCCAGAGTATCACCAAAGCTGGCAGAAAACCGATCCACCATCTGAGGTGTAAGCGCTATCTCCGGAATCAGGAAGATCACGCCCTTGTCTTGAGAAAGATAATCGCGGATGATCTCGAGATAAACCTCCGTCTTACCGCTGCCGGTGATACCATACAGTAGATTTGTATCAAAGCTGCCTGCCCGGGCACGGATATCTGTCACGGCAGTCATTTGCTCATCATTGAGTACGATCTGTTTGGGGCTGTCGCTCTTCTCAAAAGGCATACCGCTGTGCTCTATCTTTTTGGTAAAGATCTCTATGATGCCCTTCTTGACGAGAGCTTTCAGGCTGGAATAGCTGACTTCTGCTGCCAATTCAGCCATTGGTACAGGATGCCCGGCAGCTTTGATGATTGCATAAGCTTGCAGTTGCTTGGCAGGTAATCCGCTTACTTCCTCATCCGGGGAAAGCAGACGTATGTAATTGACTGTCTTCTGCTTGTCTTTATGGGATAGCGAGCGGAGCAGCTCGATCAAACCTTCCGCCTCCGCCTCTTCCGCCAGTTTATAGACGTGGAGCTTTGGCTTTGCCTTGTGGAGCAATGAAAGACTCTGCGCGGTGCCATCCGCCAGCAGTTGATAGAGCGGCTCAAAGCGTGGCGGAGCAGCTTGCTCGGAAATCCAGCGGCACTGCATCTGCAAATCGGGCTGCAACAAGCTGGGCAGGCAGGCAAAAAGCACCTTGCCCAAGGAACACTTGTAATAATCTGCCATCCAGGCAGCCAGTTTCCAGATACCGGGATTGATCAGAGCTATGTCATCCAGCACCTCCTCGATCTCCAGATAACGGATGCCGGGCTTGGGATCCAGCTTGCTGGCGTCACCTGTGATGCCCAATTGCAGCTTGCGGTTAAAGCTCACCACCACCCTCAGACCGGGAGACAGCTTCTCTGCCGAGCGATAGACAAAGCGCTCCGCGATGCTCAGGGGCAGATGGACGTAGTAATAATACATAAGCCCAGATTCAGAATGCTGCCTTGCTTGTCAATGAAAACAGCATCCTTCGACCCTGCCGGAACCAGACCTAATACTGCATGGACAAACCAATGTTGATTCTGGGTGTCCAGACCGGCTTGTCTTCTGTATTCAGATAGAAATCCATCCCAAATTCGGGGATAATGCTTAGTTTCTCGTCTCCTGCTTTGAGATTGATCCTGATGCCTCCGTGATAGATCCGTTCATTGATCTCTGCTTTGCGCATCGTAGAATTACCCTTGGCGATCAGGCTGGTAATCAGCTCGGGATTCCAGCGCTTGCTACCAATTAGCTGCAACTCTGTTCCATAGGAGTCGTACTCATCGCTCACGTAATGCGTCTCTTCATATTTTCCCCCCAGGGCAACACCCCCGGGACCGGGATAGTTGGTGGCAGTGCCGCCTGCCAGTATTGCCATCGAATAGCCGTCTAAGGTCTGAAAGAGCTGCTTTTTAACAGTCCCCTTGATCCCCCAGCTATGGGACAGGAGATGTATCCGGCCGGCAAACTCGGTAGCGTTTCCCAGCCCAAAGGCCATTGATCCTGTCGTGACCCAGGGACTCTGAGTAGAACCAAATAAAGCACCATCTTCCTGATGCAACAAACCTGTAGGCCAGTTCAAGTTGAAACCGTTACCGGTTCCCATAAGGATCCTTACTTTACCCCGCTTGACCGTCTCCGCGGTCTCCAATGAGGCAACATCCATAGTGGCACAAGCACCTAAAAGTAAGATCAGCACCAGTAGCAGAGCAAGACTTGCTCGCTTATCAGACAGCAGATTCCATTTCATTGTCAATCATCTTCCTTACTTGATCAAAAGCATCTTGTGGGTTTTCGCCTGATTGCCCGAAACCAAACGGCAGTTGTAGATACCGCTGCCCACATACCTACCCTGATCATCCCTGCCATCCCAAGTAACAAGATGATTTCCGGCAGACTCCAGCCCTGAGGCCAGATGCCTTACAACCTGCCCCTTGAGGTTATAGATTATCAGGCTACTTTCCTCCGCTTGCGGCAATGTGTAAGAGATTGCGGTACTGGGATTGAAGGGATTGGGGTAGTTCGTAATCTTTGTCACCGGAGCTTGAGGATCATCCCCTTCCAAACCATAAGAGTAAATGTACAATCGGTTTAGCCCCGTAGTATTGATTTGCCTACCGGAATTACCGATCAAAACATCCGGATACGGATCACCATTGTAATCAATAAAGGACATATCCACAGTAAAATCTAACACTATGGGTATTGTGTTATTGATCCACCAAAACTCGCCTTCTATATTTACAAAAAATTGATCATAACTGGGTTCACCGAGAATAACACAGCCCAGAAACATATCAGGATAGCCATCTTCATTATAATCACGGATCAGGATCTGATTGGTGTGATCCCTGACAAGATACATGTCTTCGCTATAGTCAACAAAAGTTCCGTTGTTATTCTTCAGCAGATACACAGATCTGGAAAAGCCCCCGGCAATTGTCGTTGCGACCAGATCGTTATCCCCATCCAGATCGTAGTCCAGGCTTCGATACTCCAATACTTCCTCATACAAGGGAGCTAAAGTGTATTGTTCCAGAATATTGAAGTGTCCATATCCATCATTGACGAGCACCAGATCTTCCGCATTCATCCCGGGACTAATCTCATCGTTGATCAGGATCAGATCCTTAGCGCCATCACCGGTAAGATCCAGTGCATCGACGCTCCACATCCCATATTCGGTAAGCTCTGCAAGAGGCAGTCGGGAAGCGCTCTCATTAACAAAAGTGGCACCGGCGTTATTGATCCAGATTTGTGGGATAAACCGATTTACATCCTGCTCAATGGCCATAAATATCACATCATCATAGCCATCGTGGTTAAAATCTACGACTTGTGCGTTTAGAGCTGCTATAGATGGTATTAGCGGAGCGGCAGCCAAACCGAAGATTCCTTCGCCGTTATTAAGGAGTAGATAACAGTTTGGTTCACCGTTTGTATATGGTATCAGCAGCAGATCATTACTGCCATCATGCTGAAAATCGATCAGATGAGCTTCCAAGCCTCCCTTCTGAAACACAGGCATACGTTCAGCCGTTTCGTCTGCAAATCCTCCTGCGGCCTGGCGGATAAAGATTCTGGATTGGGCCAGGGAATCAACCAGATAGCGACCATTAAACACAAAATAATCTTCCAAGCCATCAGCATTAAAATCCGCCACCACAATGTCCCCTGTATCTTGTTCTTCCTGCGGCATAAGAAGTGCCGTGGCATCGTAGTAATGAAAAGGATTCAGACTACTAATGCTTTCCAGGTTGTTGGCAGCCTGATCCGCCAGATAGTATTTGCCATGGGGAAGCGTTGCCAGACGCTGATCAGGGAGCGGATGAGAGCTGGGTACGATAAAAGTTTTGGGATGATCCGCAGGGAGATCGAGCCGGGCAACAATAGCGCCACGGATATTACAGACCACTGTGGGGATTGCAGTTAGCGACATGGACATCGCAATGATCCAGACAAATGCCAGACCGAACTTGCTCTTCATAAGGTACTCCTCATCAGTAGCAAGGATACGAAACCCTTGCTTATATTCCAACAATCAAAAACCCTTGGGTACAGCTAGATAGCCCGGCAGAAGAACGTCAAGTAAAAAAAAGCAAATAACTCTACAGCTTGCTTCCCTATAGAATCATCAGGCAATCCTCAGGTGATCCCCGGGTGATCCCCGGGTGATCCCCGGGAATCTCCAGAGCAATGTGACGGATTTGCCACGAGGTCCAAGAGGGGAGCATCTACAAGCAAATGATCTGTACTTTGGTAATAGTAACGTTTCTATCCTCAGGAAATAGCAGCGATATACTCATTGACAGAGTTTGCTGCAGTCCAAGCCAGATACATAGCGGAGAATACTTGTAGATAAGGAACAATTATTGCTACAATTCACGGCATTAAGCAAGAACACCCACGGGGAGGTGGAGATGAGGCGAATCTGTCTGCTTCTGTTGATATGCCTTGCGATAGGCAGCATAATGGCTGTAGAAGCCGAGGATAGAAGTATCTACGATGTGAGCTTGGAGTATATTCGTGGTAATCTCACGCCATCAGTGGGGCGTAACTCCTATTATTACATAACGGTTATAAACAATTACAACTCTACCTTGGGTGGAATAGGTGTGGAACTTCTTTGTGGAGAGACCCAGCTCTGCGGAGGTTATTCCGATAATTTATACCCAGGCACTCCCCAAGACATTATTCTCATCTGGACACCACAGAATACAGGTGTTTACGAAGTTCACGCCCGGATCACGATGAACGGTGATCTAAACCAGGATAACAATGTATCGCAGACGATTACGCTGAGTGTACAGCCCAATGAAGTGAAGTTGGGAACGATCGGCGGCAATACAATTCTAGGCCACTTGCCCTTTGATTTCAGCGCTCGCACTTCGATCTGTGATCTGCTTTATCGCCAGGCTGAGCTAAACTATAGTGGCTTGATCACGCAGATAACACTATATATCAATTTTCCCCAAGCTCTGGATGATCAGCCTGTAAGATTCTGGATGGATATCACTACTGCTTGGACACTATCCGATTGGTATCCCTATGATGAGCTTACGGAAGTCTTTAATGGAACTGTGGATTTTCCCTCGGGAGCGTCTATGGTCACGATCACACTGCAACAGCCTTTTTACCTGAACCCGGGCTGCAATTTGGTCTTGAGGAGCTACCGGGCTTGGGGCTTGGATTACGGAGACAGTTACACTTTCAAGGGTTTTGAAGTACCACAGATCAGGGGCGTAGGAGAATCTTATCAACATATGGTTGATCCAAGCAATCCCGAAGGCTATGGCCATATACTCGCCAGGCTCCCCCAAACAGGATTCCTCTTCGCTCCAGATGGAGATGGTAATCAAATCAGCACTTCACCTCAAGCAGTCGATTTTAGCGAAGTAAGGATGGATTTTGGCCAGACCAAGACACTAAGAATCATCAATACCGGCTCGTCCCCGCTCAGCTTGACCGGGATTGGTTTTGAAACGCCAGTGAATGATTTCAGTTTGGGTCTATTGCCTCCGCTACCGGTAAGTCTGGCTCCGCTGGAAGGGATGAATGTAGAGATCAGCTTCTTTCCTCAAAGCGAAGCGCAGCAATATGCCCAAATCTGCATCACCGCCGATACCGATACCTGCCGGGTAAACATTTCCGGCAGGGGATTGGATCCCTACCTGTATTCCCTGCCCTATGAAGAGGATTTTGATAGTGTTATGATAGGTGATCTCCCCCTTGACTGGAGCAAGATCGTGCAGACCACAAATGCCAATACTTGCTTGGTTACGGAGGGCCATGATGTGCACAGTCCGCCTCTGGCAGTCCTGATGGATAACGCTTATGATAACAATGCCGTTCTGATCCTGGTGGCGCCACCGGTGGCGGAGAGCATCCCGATCAATCAACTGCGTCTGGTCTTCTGGCTCAAAGGTTGGTACGATTGCAGCCTTATTATTGGAGTAATGGAAGATCCCTTCGATCCGGCGAGCTTTGTCGGGATCGGATCGATAGAACGAGGTTATTCCTGGAGTCAGGAGCTTTTTTCTCTGGAGGCTTATACCGGAGAGGGACACTATATCGCCTTCAAGTTTGGAGGCGGCAGCTATGCTGAACTGATTCTGGATGATATCCGCATCGAGCAGATACCGGCAGCAGATTTGGAAGCAAAGAGCCTTTCGGGAGAGATGCTGGTCTCCAGTATGGAGCTCAACGAATGTCACAGCCTGAGTGTGAAGAATATTGGTACTCAAGCCCAAAGTGCTTACACCGTAAGGTTGTTTGCCGGGGATCAGATGGTCTGTGAAGTACCGGGAGTACCCCTGGCTCCTGGACAGGAGGAGACTATCCCAATGTATTGGACACCGCCTGCCGGGGTGGAAGAGCTGGATTTATCAGCAGTAGTGGCTTTCCCGGATGATGCTTTCACCGATAACAACATCAGCGATCCCTTTACGGTTCATATCGATAGCGATCAGCTTTATTACTTGGGAGAGAGCTCCGGGCATTACCCCATACCATTTGATACCGGCTACTATTATTCCCTATGGGAGACTATCATCCCGGCATCGGAGCTGGAGGATAACGGGGGTCTTCAGGGACTGATAGAGCGGATCTGGCTCTATGCGTATCAACAGACTCAGACTATTCAGGAATTCTATATCTACCTCTGGCTGGGTTCCACGGATAGGGAGGATCTGGCAGAAGGCTGGATACCCTCGGGAGAACTGGACAGAGTCTTTAGTGGCTATGTAAGTATGATGGATTATAGTTTCCCATTGCCTATAGATTTTCAGACGCCTTTCACCTATACCGGCGGAAACATCGTGATGATGATCTATCACCCTTTGTGGTTAGCCTTTACGACCTCAAATCACTTCGAAACCAGAACGGGAGATTTCCTGCGCAGCCTATACCTCCGAAGCCAATCTACCATCAGCCCGGCCAATCCGCCGCTACCGGATGATACTCAGTTCAATGGCAATATCCCGCGCTTGATCTTTGCGCATCAGGAGCGGGACGGCATCCCCGGGAGACTGCATCTGCAAGTCAATGATTCCGGTGGAATGCCGGTGGACGCGGCGACAGCGCGCTTACGCTTTTCCAGCTATCGTACAGAAACAGATGCCCAGGGGCAGGCGGAACTGACCAGTGTGTTACCGGGAACTTGGGAACTGAAAGTAAGCAAAGAGGGATATTCCGCCCACATAGAAGAGATCGTAATCGAGGAAAACAGTGATACTTATGTAAGTGTGCTGCTATCAGGATCATCAGCCAACGACCCGGATAGTCCGGAGCCGTGCGCTACCAGGCTCTTAGGTGCCAGCCCCAATCCTTTCAGGTCCAGCACCACCATCTGCTTTGAGCTCAAAGAACCGGGATCTGCGCAAATTGAGATTTTCAATCTGAGAGGGCAATTGGTGAAACGCCTTGTAGCAGAGAGGCTACCGCAAGGTCTCAATGAGATCAGTTGGGACGGCCGCGATGCATCGGGACGGTCAACCGCTCCGGGTATCTATCTCTATAAGCTCCAAGGAGATGGAGTCTCACTTTCGGGTAAATTGTTGCGATTGAACTAAGGGGCGGGGCAGGCCTACAGAAATCTGTTTAAGCTGCGAGCACGCTTGTGGTTGAGGCACTCTTCCGACCTCACCTGAGGGCAGTCTGTGTATAAACTCGAAAATACATTGACAGACTAATGCTTATCCAAAAGTATTGAAAATCAAGGTCGAATGAGTGCAAGGAGAAGGAATGAGTATAACGGATCAAGCCAAGCAAAAGCTTAACCGGTATATAGATAGGCTCGATATAATCGTGCCCGGGGACAAGATTCTGATCGCCTGTTCGGGTGGAGCGGATTCTATCGCCCTGCTCTATCTTCTTACCCTGATAAGATATGACTACAAGCTCAGTCTGCTCGCCATCCACATCAACCATCAGAGCCGTCCGGGGGCCAATGAAGCAGAGCTGGAGCTGGTCAAGAATCATTGCCGGGAACTGAATGTTCCCCTGGTAGTCCGTAAGATAGCTCCCCAACCGGGAGCGGGATTTGAAAGCCGTGCCAGAGAGATGCGTTTCCATGAGTTTGAGCAGATTCTAAAGCTGTATCGTTTTAACAAGGTAGCTCTTGGGCATCATAAGAACGACCAGGCTGAGACCGTATTGATGAACCTCCTGCGGGGAGCAGGCATCAACGGCATGGCTGGCATCAAACCGGTCAACAATGAGATCATTCATCCGCTCCTGACCTTTGCCAAGACCGAGCTGGTGGAACTGCTCAAAGAGGCTAATCTCGTATGGGCGGAAGATCTTTCAAACCAAGATAACAAATACCGGCGCAATTACTTGCGAAACGACCTCATCCCTCGTTTACAGAGCGAGATACACCCGGAAATCATTGAAAAGATCTGCCAGCAGGCAGAAGTCAGCCGGGAAGCCGAGATCTATTTGAGGACGATTGCCCAGAAGAACCTCAAGCGGATACTGCTCGAGCAAAACCCAAACGAGCTGAGATTGAATCTGGAAAGCCTGAAAAAGCTGAACCGCCTGGAGCAGTATTACGTACTAAAGCTTGCCTATACGGCGGTTAGCGGCAGTGAGCAGGATTTCTTTTGGCACAACCTGGCCGAGATTCAGGCATTGTATGAGTCCGAAGGCACCAAATACATCAGATGCCAAAACGGTGTAATCGTGCAAAAACAATACGAGCAGTTAATATTATCAAACGAAGAACGAGCCCATTATGAGGCAAGCGAACCGAGGCTCCTCGAGGAAGACAGAGCCCGGGCGGTTTATCTGGATTACCGCTTTACTTTCAAGAACCTCAAGGTCTTACCAGGTGGCAGGGATCACGACAAGGCTACCATCTATGTTGATCAGGACAAGATCGCCGGGGATTTGATGATCAGGACCCGCCAACCCGGAGATCGGTTTATGCCAAGCGGAATGAGCCATTTGAAGAAGCTAAAGGACTTTTTTATTGACGAAAAGATACCCAAATTTGAGAGGGATAAGATAGCTGTAATCTGCGACAGCGAAAAGATTATCTGGATTGCAGGGCTCAGGCAGGATCAGAGATCCATGCCGGATGAGGGTTCTGTGCGTTATCTGCAGATAGCTGTCGAAGCCGTAAATGAAAAGCCCAAGCGGGCTGCCAGCCGTTCAAAAAAACAGGGAGAATGAAATGAACTCAATGAATTGCGATATATCAGCCGTCTTGTTTGACGAGCATAAGATACAGGCCAGGATCAAAGAGATCGGTTGCCGTATTTCGGAAGAATACAAGGGCAAAAACCCTGTATTTATCGGTATTCTGAAAGGTGGATTTGTCTTTTTGAGCGATCTGATCCGCAGTATCAGCATCCCGATCGAAATCGACTTTTTGGCTGTATCAAGCTACGGTGCAGGCACGGTAAGCTCCGGAGCAGTTAAAATCAAGAAAGATATAGATATAGACATTACAAACAGGGATATCATCATTGTGGAGGATATCGTCGATAGCGGTCTCACACTGCAGTATATCCGCGAGTATCTTGAGAAACATAATCCGGCATCCGTAAAGATCTGCGTGCTGCTGGACAAGCCGGAAGCGCATAAGATTGAAGTAAGTTACGACTTTGTAGGCTTTAATATCAGCAATGAGTTTGTGGTCGGGTATGGCCTGGACTTTGCCGAGAGATACCGAAACCTGCCCTATATAGGAATTTTAAAGGAAGAAATGTATCAATGAAGATAAAAATTAGCCTGGTGCTGATAGCAGTTCTGATGACGGGATTGCTTGCCGCACAAACAGATAGTACTATGGCTGCCAAGGATTTGCTAAATCCTGAAACGATGCAGCAGTATAGCTATTTTATCAGAGCAGTCGTGATCTCCATCGTGGGAATCACCCTGATCAGCCTCTTTAGGATCCTCTACATCAAGAGAAGACGAGGCAAGATGGACCAGCCCGGCAGCCAAGCCCCCGGAGCAAATCCCGGCCAGCGTGGTCCCGTGCCTCCCAAGCAATCGTCTTTCCCCGTAACCTTGGTCTTTATCATCCTGATGATCATCATCGTGATTTACCACATGATGACCAGAACGGGCGAACAGATCAACAAAGCTCCCTACAACCTCTTTCAACAGCAAGTCTCCAGCGGACAGGTGGTGGCGGCTGAATTTACCGAGCGGGATATCTACTACAGCGATCGGGACGGCAAGAAATACGTAACCGTGATGCCTTTTGACGATCCCCGGATCATAGATTCGCTCGTAGTAAACAACGTCCAAGTCTCGACCAACAAGCCTTCGCGTTGGGCGGGAGTCCTCTCTTATATCCTGCCTTTCCTGCTTCTGATCGTGTTCTGGTTTTTCTTCCTGAGAAATATGAACGCTCAAAATTCCAAGGCATTTAGCTTTGGAAAAAGCAAGGCCAGGCTTTATGAGGGCACCAAGACCAGGGTAACCTTCAAGGATGTAGCGGGTGTGGACGAAGCCAAAGAAGAGCTGCAAGAGATTGTGGAATTCCTCAAGGATCCCAAGAAGTTCCAGAGGCTGGGCGGCAGAATTCCGCGTGGTGTATTGCTGGTTGGACGCCCCGGTACAGGAAAGACCCTTTTGGCAAAGGCGGTGTCCGGAGAGGCCGGAGTGCCTTTCTTTTCCATCTCAGGCTCTGACTTTGTGGAGATGTTCGTAGGAGTGGGTGCGGCACGCGTCCGAGACCTCTTTGACCAAGCCAAAAAGCACTCGCCCTGTATTACTTTTATAGATGAAATCGATGCTGTGGGCAGACACCGCGGCACTGGACTCGGCGGCGGACACGATGAGCGTGAACAGACTCTGAATCAGCTTTTGGTGGAGATGGACGGCTTTGAGCCCAACGAAGCTGTGATCATCATCGCTGCTACCAACCGTCCGGACATTTTGGATCCGGCTCTCCTGCGTCCGGGCAGATTTGACCGTCAGGTTACGGTTGATCTTCCCGATATCAAGGGGCGCACCGAGATCCTCAAGGTTCATGCCGCAAAAGTCCCATTGGCTGATGACGTCGCTCTTGAGATTATTGCCAGAGGAACTCCCGGTTTCAGTGGAGCCGATCTTGCCAATATCGTCAATGAAGCTGCTCTGATTGCCGCCTCACACAACAAGAAATCCATCGAGATGAGCGATTTTGAAGAAGCCAAGGACAAGCTAACCCTTGGTAAAGAAAAGAAGAGCCGCGTGATTCCCGAGGAAGACAAGCGGATTACCGCCTATCACGAAATCGGGCATGTGCTGACCTCGATCTTCCAGGACAAGACCGAGCCTGTCCACAAGGTATCGATCATTCCCAGAGGCTTTACCGGCGGTGCCACTCACTATCTGATGAGCGATAAGACAGGCTATTCCAAGACCTATCTGAAGCAGCTTTTGACTACCATGATGGGAGGCAGAGCTGCGGAAGAGATCGTCTTTTCTGAGCTTACAACCGGAGCAGGCAACGATCTCGAAAGGATCACGGATATCGCCAAGAAGATGGTCTGCACCTGGGGTATGAGCGAGAAGGTTGGCCCTATGACCATCGGCAAAGAACAGGGAGAGGTGTTCCTGGGCAAAGAGCTGGTCTCCAAGGATATCTATAGCAATGAGACGGCTTTGTTGGTCGATTCCGAGATTCGCAATATCATCACCGAGGCACACCAGAAGGCATTGACTATCCTGAAACAACATTACGATCTGATGGATCTTTTGGCCCGGGAACTACTGGAAAAAGAAACGCTGGGGACAGATGATATCTTTGGCCTGATCCTTAGGGCAATACCCGAAAGCGACAGAGAATTGGTTCAAAAGAAGTACAACCGAGCTTTGGAAATGCGTTTTGACCATAACGAACCGACCGAAACCACTCAGCCGGAATTGGCTGAACAGGCGGAAGAAGAAAACCCACAATCTGTATGAGTGCCAATTTCAAGAACATGTTCCGTGCATTGACGGTAAGGAATTACCGCCTCTTCTTTGCGGGACAGGGCATATCCCTGATCGGGACCTGGATCCAAAGGACGACGATGGGTTGGTTTGTTTACAGACTTACCGAATCCCCCTTCCTGCTGGGACTGATCAGCTTTCTTTCGATGATTCCCTCGATCTTTATCAGTCCTTTCGCAGGGACTTGGGCAGATCGCTGGAACCGACACAAGATCATCATCGGTACACAGATAGCTTTCTTTATACAGAGTTCTCTTTTGGCACTGTTTGTGGTGACCGGGGTAATAGATTCCTCCAGAATCTGGGTCTTGATGCTACTATCTGTGGCTCAGGGAATGATCGAAGGAATAGATGCTCCCATACGGCAATCTTTTGTGATAGATTTGGTGAAGGTTCGCAGTATGGTGCCCAATGCCATAGCTATGAATTCTGCTATGTTCAATGGAGCACGCCTGATAGGGCCTGCTTTGGGCGGCTTCCTGATCCAGGCCTTTGGCGAGGGACTGTGCTTCTCGATCAATGCAGTTACCTATATCGCAGTGATCCTGATGCTCTTTATGATGCGCATCCAGTATGAGCCGGCGGTTCCGGACAAAGAGTCCACTCTGAAGAAGATTCTGGAAGGCTGGAGCTATGCCTGGCATCAGTTCCCCATCCGGGTACTCGTCATGAATCTGGCTGTTTATACGATGTTTGGTATGTCATACGCGACCATCCTGCCGGTCTTTGTGCGTGACGTTTTAAAAGGCCAATCCAGCACGATGGGTCTGATGCTCTCGACTGCCGGGATTGGTGCTTTACTGGGCTCGTTCTTCCTGGCATCCAGAACCACTATTCGCGGCATTGCCAACCGTATGCTCTTTATCGGAGCAGGCGTAAGTGCTACCCTGATAGTCTTTTCCTTTAGCAAAAACATTTATATCAATATGCCTCTGATGGTAATTATCGGCTTTGGTATGATGATGCAGATGGCTTCGACTAATACCCTGATCCAATCCGTGGTGGATGACAAAATGCGGGGTAGAGTCCTGAGCATCTATACGATGGCTTTTACTGCCGTAACACCTTTTGGCAGCCTCTTGGTGGGCAGTCTCTCCAGCACTTGGGGAGTTCAGCCGGCTTTGGCGATTTGCGCCTTGGTCTGCCTGATCTGGTCGCTTAGCGGCTTCTCAATCCTGGGCAAGTTTACCCGCTCTGTTCTGCGCATGCTGGTAAGATCCAAAAACCAGGAGATTTACCGCCCCAAACAAGTTCATATTGCTCCAAAACCGGGACTTATCAATGAGAGTATTTAGCTACCTCGGCAATGCCAATCTGGATTACCGATCTTTGATGAGAGAGCAAAAAGATCTGCTGATAGGAGATATCAGTATCCCCGTGAACAGGCTGGTGATAGCAGAGCAGACTCATTCCAAGCTGGTGCATCAATGTACAGAACTGGATTGCGGTGCAGGTTTGGGCGTTCACCCGCAGATAGCTGTCGCAGATGGCTTTATCACGGATAACCCCAATCAGTATCTACTGATTCGCACTGCGGATTGTACTCCTGTGCTGATCTACGATCCCTCCGGCAAAGCTGTGGCAGCACTGCATAGCGGACGCGAAGGCACTCGCAAGAATATCGCCGGACAGGCTGTGAAACAACTTGTCGAGAACTACTCCTGTAAACCCCAAGACCTGGTTGCAGTAATCGGAGCAGGTATCTGCGCAGAGCATTACGAAGTAAGCCCGCAGATCTACGAGAACTTTATCTCGAGCTTTGCACAGATGGGTATTGAAGCACAGAGCCCGCGTTATCGCCATCTGGACATTCAGG
This sequence comes from uncultured Candidatus Cloacimonadota bacterium, assembly GCA_964433815.1. Classification (GTDB taxonomy): domain Bacteria; phylum Cloacimonadota; class Cloacimonadia; order Cloacimonadales; family Cloacimonadaceae; genus PHBP01. The sequence goes on along the minus strand of CAYSSP010000015.1, from coordinate 8,831 downwards.
GCTCGATCTTCCGGCAATTGCTCCAGGCAGGCCTCAGCCCGGACAATATCCAAAAACACGAGATCTGCACCTATGAACGGGAAGACTACTTCTCCTTCCGCAGGGACGGAACGCATAACCGACAGATAAATCTTATTGGGATTCAGAATGAAAAGTAATTATCAAAGCAAAAGCGGGCTGGTAAGTCTTGAGATCCGCGATGGCGGGATGTCTGCCTGGCTCACGATCAACGAAACCGGCTCTCTCATCGACGAAAATGAAATCCTGGAACTGATCGATATTGCCGGTATCAAAGCCGGATTTGAGGAAGCTCAGCAGTACATCCGCGAAAACAACCTCGAGAAGGAATTCAACCGCCCCTTCCCGCTTGCCCTGTGTAAAGCGGGCTCTGTCGATACGAAGCTGAACTATTACTTTGACCATAGCCTGGCTCGCGAGCTAAGCCCGACGACAGATCCATCACTATTGGCTCGCATGAGCTACGTTGAGCCGGAATCTGTGATTGCCGATTATTCCTCAAACCTCTTCGACAGACATGGCTCTATATATAACATCTTCGGTGAGATTATCCCCAATGAAGGTATCGATCTCGATACTGCCAAAGCTCTTGCCGGAGAGGGAGTAAGCTTTGATGAGCAGCTCAACGCCTATGTCTCCATAGCAACCGGATACCCCTATCTGGATAATAGCGGCAAGCTCTGCCTGCTGGACAATCTGATCCTGGGCACGGATATTGCCGAATACCAGTTTCCGCTGCATCTACCTGTCAATATCTCTTATGAGGGAGATCTGGATAATGCCCGTATCTACTGCAAAGGCAAGATCTTGGTCAATGGTAATCTCAAGGATAGCTATCTGGAATCCGAGAGCAATATCGAGATCTCCGGGATCGTCCATTCCAGCGAGATCAAAGCAGCCGGCAGTATCAGAATAGATGGAGACATCATCTCCTGCGCCAAAAGCGGGATCAATTCCCTGGCAGACATATCCTGCGGCAGCATACTCAACTCGCTGGTGCTCTGCAAGGGTTTTCTGAGCTTTTCCTCTCTTGCTTCGGAGTCGCTAATCGTGGCAGACGCAGGCATCAAGGGCGAGCCCGGTTCAAATGTTTACCAGTGCCATATGCAAGCCTGCGGCTCGATAGAGCTGGATAATCTCGGTAATCCCGAGGGCGGCTCAAACGATATTGAGATCACCATCAGCCCCTATTACAAGAATCAATTGACCCGGATGACCAAGGAACTGATCCGCCTCAAAGAGCAGCCGGAATTCTATTACAATGAGATTGAGAGCCTGGGCATCCAGATCAAATCCTGCGAAAATGAGCTCGACAACCAACTCAATGCCTTCCTCAAACGCGAGCCCGGCAACCGCTTTCACATCAAGGCATCAGGCAAGGTTCATCCTCACGCTGAACTCCGAATCCTCAAGCATACATATACGATCAAGAACGCGCAGAACTCGCTAAACTTGGAGGAACAGGATTAGAAAAGCCGGCCTGTACTACTGTGCCTACATTTTGCGACTTTATGATAATAAGATATGGAGATAGATAATGTTACGTAAGCTCATCCTGAGCCTATGCCTGATCCTCAGCATCACCGGGATCTTCGCTGTAAGCCCCGGTTTCTTCAAAGATCCTGCCGTCTCGCCCGATGGCAGCCAGATCTGCTTTGTTTACCGTGACGATCTTTGGATCGTTCCCTTCCGCGGCGGTGATGCCCGTCGCCTTACCAATACTGACGCCAGCGAATGGTCGCCAATGTGGTCTCCCGATGGCTCCCGGATTGCTTACAATTCAAACCGCGAAGGTCAATCCTATATCTATACAATTTCGCCAAGTGGCGGGGCATCAACTGTACTCTATCGCGAGAGCCTTGCTTTGGTGGATTGGTTTGCAGATGGCAACAGCCTGCTCTGCACACGTTACAACTTCCGTTTTGGCAGTTCTTTTGTGAAGCTGCCGGTCAGCGGAGAGCGTCCCATCCTGATCGCCGAGATTGGTGATCGTTATGCCAGCCTCTCTCCTGATAACTCAAAGATCATCTTCAATCGCTATGGCGATCCCTTCCGTGAAGCCTATCAGGGCAGTCTCAATGGTGATCTCTGGCAACTGGATATTGCCACCAAGCAATACACCCGCCTCACCAATACTCCGGGGACAGAGCGCTATCCCACTTATTCCCATGCCTCGAATACGCTCTTCTATTGCGCTTCGGATGGAGCCCGCTTCCAGATCCACAGAGCGGAAAATCTTAATTTCGAGCGCTCTACCAAGCTTACCAATTTCGAGCAGTGGTCTGCCCGCGATATCAAGATTGCCAGACAAAACGACCGCTTGGTCTATGAGCTCTTCAACGAAATCTGGGCTTATGATCCCACCCGCTTCTTAGGCGCAAAAGTAAGCCGTGTTGAGATCAACATCCCCGAGGATTCCTGGAGCGACAGTGCCCGCAGGACGGTGATGAACAACGAGTTTGGCGAATATGCAGTCTCCGATGACGAGCTCTTGGTTACCTACCAATATATGTACGATGTCTTCGCGATGCCCCGCAAGGGCGGTGAATCCCGCCAAGTGACCACCGACCTGGGTGGCGTCTCAAGCATGCTCTTTCTCAATGACAACCGCACTCTCCTGATGCAGCGCCTCAAGCAGGGACAGGACAAGCTCTTCAAGACCCGTATCGATTCCACTATGGCACTGCAACCGGTGGATTGGTTTGGACAGGACAGCCTCTTTGTGGAAAGCCTTTACCGAGATCAGAGCGGACTCATCATGGTGCATTACCGCGATCAGATGAAAGGCGGGAATGTAGCATACACAGACGATAGTCTGAGCACTTTCACCCGCATCCCTACTCCCTGGGTGATCAGTTCCAACGTCGCCTTCAACGCCCAAAAGACCCATGCAGCCTTCGCTGTGGTCCGCGATGATACCTGGATGCGTGAATTCTATATCTATAGCGCTATGGACAGCACTCTTACCAAGGTCTTCACCGATGATCAGTGGATTAGCTCCATCAAATGGACTCCGGACAATCGCTCCATCCTGATGAGCCGTGCCGGAAACATACATCGTCTCGATCTGATCCCACGCGATGAATACGAATATGACAAAGATAACTGGAAAGAAATCTTCACTACTGAGCTCTCTGAAGAACCCATAGCCGCAGCCGACAGCACTGCCGATAGCCTCGCGATTGATATTGATGAACCGGTGGAAAGCACCGAAGAGCCTGCCGAGATCGCTCCAGCGGTCCAAATCGTCTGGGACAATATCGATAAACGCCTCTTCCCCGTTGTCGCGGATCCCTCAAGCTATCTCAGCGTGGTCAAGTGCCTCAGTGACAGCACATTCCTCTATATCTCAGAAGCTCAGGAAGCCGGCGGCAGCTCCAGCTTGATCAAGATCAATATCTATGGTAAAAATCAGGAGCAGGAGTTCAGCTTTGGCAGGAATACCGGACGCTTCAAAGAGGTGGGCGATTTTATCTACTACCTCCAGGACAGCGTTCTCAAAGCTTACAACCCCAAAACCAGCCAACGTCGGGAACTTTCCGCCTCTCTGACATATGATTATGATATCAAGACCCTTAATCGACGTGTCTTTGAGCAAGTCTGGGGAGCATTTGGACTCAATTTCTACGATGCCAACATGCACGGGCAGGATTGGGACAAGCTCTTCTCCATCTATGAGCCTTATCTGGAACAGGTACAAAGCGTTAGTGATCTGGAGACCATTATCGACGAGATGATCGGCGATGTAAACGCCTCCCATACGGGCTTTTACCCCCGCCCTGAGAACCGTTATCCCGGCAAAGCCGTTGCCTATCTCGGAATGGAGCTCGATTATTCTAATCGCCTTTCCGAAGGCATCCGCATCAAGACAGTCTATCCCGGCACCCGCTTGCACTATCTCTACAATATAGCTCCCGGTGCCATCTTAAGAGAGATCAATGGCAAGCTGATTACTGCCAATACTCCCATTGATTCTTTGCTCCTGGAACAGACCGGCAAGACCCTGCGCCTCGGTATTCGACGCGAAACAGGCGATATCGAAGCTGTTATCAATGGACTCTCCTGGAGCCAGATGCGTAGCCTGCATTACAATTACAAGACAGAACAAAGCAAGCAACTCGTCAAAGAGCTTAGCAACAGCAGAATAGGCTATGTCCATATCCCTGCAATGGGTAATGTCGATTTTACCAATTTCACCCGCGACCTCTTCCGCGATAACTCCGATAAAGAAGCCCTGATCATAGATGTCCGTGGCAATGTCGGCGGCAGAATCCACGATATGATTATCAGTCTGCTGATCAAGAAACCTTATGCCTATTCCAGTTCCCGGCGCTACAGCCGAGAATCACGCCTCGAGCCCACCCGCATCTGGAACAAACCGGTTGCAGTATTGGTGGATGAGCATTCCTTCTCCGATGGCGAGATCTTCCCCATCATCTTCCAGGAGCTCAAGCTCGGTAAAGTAATTGGCTTCCCCTCCAGCGGCGCTGTAATCGGCACCTGGGAATACGATCTGATCGATGGCTCTTCGATGCGTATGCCTTCCTCCGGCTGGTACAAGCTCGACAAGACTAATATGGAAGGCACCGGTGCCCAGCCGGATATCGTAGTGGAACTCACACCAAACGACCTGATAGAAGGAAATGACAAGCAGATCCAAAGAGCCGTGCAGGAACTGCTAGACGAACTGAACCAATGACAGCAAACGAACTGAACAACCTGCTCCTGAGAGTCGAGATACTGGCCCGGAAAAACTGGATTTACGCCATCCACCTATTGGAAGAAGCAGAGCGTGACCATCCCGGTGAGCCTCGGATCCACAGCACCCGAGCTGCAATCTTCTTTGAACGGCATCGCTTCAAGGATGCAGCGCGCCACTTTCTGAAAGCCCTGGAGTATTCTCCGGCTAATCCACAACTGCTTTATATGCTTGGTAATTCATACTTTGCCCAGGGTGAATACCGCCTGGCACTGGTCTATTACGATCAAGTACCCAATGATTCGGTAGAGCTGGAATACAACCGGGCACTCACCAAAGCCTATCTCGGTAGAAATCAGGAAAGCATCGATATGCTGGAAGCTGCCACCAAGAAGTATGGACCTCAGGTCTATATCTACAACCTCCTGATCGAACAACTCCTGAGGATGGACAAGCTGCACAAAGCCTCTGCCTATCTTGCCGAAGCCGAAAAGAAGCTCCCACCAAACCACAATCTTGCGCTGATGAAAGGCCTGATCTATTATCGCCGCGAGATTTGGCTAACGGCATACTATTCCTTCAGGCAAGCTGATGAGAGATACGAGATCTATTTCCCCGAACACCTTCACAGCTACGCCAATTCTGCTGCCAAATGCGGATTCATACAGGAAGCAATCGAGCTGTTTGATCGCGCTTTGACATACAGCCCTTACCAAACCACTCTATACGAAGACTACGTGAAGATGCTGGTCGAGGAACAACACTACAACCTTGCCCGTAAGGTTCTTGCCAAGGCAAAGAGAAAGATGGAAGCCCTGAGTCCTATGTTGCGGCTTTTGCAGGAAAGGATAATGCAGGAATCTCCCCTATGATTTCCAAGCTGATCAATCCTATCCAACATTATAGCTGGGGCTCCCGCAGCTTTCTACAGGAACTTACCCGGGATCCATCCCTTGCCGGCAAACCAGCCGCAGAGCTCTGGATGGGTGCACATCCCCAAGCACCCTCAAAGATTACTTTTAACGGCACTCAGATGCCCCTGGGAGACTTTCTCGATACCAATCCCAGTAGTCTCTTGGGAAAATCCGATAGCCCACGCCTGCCTTATCTCTTCAAAGTATTGGCAGTAGAGCAAGCTCTCTCCATCCAGGTGCATCCCTCCAGACGCCAGGCTCGCGAAGGATTTGCTCTGGAACAAGCTCGAGGCATCAGCCTCAGCGATCCGATGCGCAAATATCGCGACGACAATCACAAGCCGGAGCTGATCTATGCACTTACCGAGTTCAAAGCTCTCTGCGGATTTCGCAGGTATTCACAAATAATCAGTCTCGGCAAGATCCTGGGATTTGACCAATTGCTCTCTTTCCGCACCTTTTCCGCTCAACCTGATACAGCTAGATTCCGTCAATTGATCTGTGAACTGCTCAGCTTGAGAAATTATGAGCTGCAAGCTTTCCTGCAAGCCTGTCTTGCCAGGCTGGATCAATTGCCAGAAGCCGATACAGCCGAGCTGATCAGAGAGCTCCACGAGCTCTACCCCTTTGATATCGGAGCGATTTTCCCTGCCCTGGTCAATCTGATCAAGCTGAATCCCGGAGAAGCAATCTATCTCGATGCCGGCATCATTCATTGCTACCTCAAAGGTGCAGGCCTGGAAGTGATGGCAAGCTCGGACAACGTCCTGCGTGCCGGGCTAAGCCCCAAATACATAGACGTTGCTGAGTTCTGCAAGATTTGCAGCTTTGAGCCTTATTATCCCCTTATTATCTGTAGCAATCCCCAGCCCGGTGAATTTGGAACCTATGCCAGCCCATGTCCTGACTTCAGGCTCAGGAAGATCAATCTGCCAGCCGATCACGAGCTCATCCTTGATCCTGAAAACAGTCCCCTGATCATCTACTGTATGGATGGTAGGGCTACAATTGCGGGAAATCTGCTGATCCGGGGGGAATCTCTCTTCGTTTCTGCCGATGAGGCACAGCTTAAGCTATCCGGTCGCGCCACCCTCTTTGTTGTAGATCTGCCTTAGAACTTAAATTCTACTCCAAAACTCAGCCTTGAGACCACCTCTTCATTGAGGGTGATCAGTCCATCGTTGTTGATATCTGTGTAATGCTCGCTGTATCTGCCGATCAGGCTGGCATTTGCTGCTATCCTGTAAGACAATTTGCCCCCAATTATCGCTCCCGGATTTCTCAGGCGGGTAAAAGACAGATAGCTGACATTCTTTTGCGAATAGACCAGCGATGCTTCCTCCAGATTCTTCAGGAAGCTGGGATAGACAGAAAGCCAACCCGAGAGTGACTTTCCGGTGCTAAGCCCATCACCGTACATATCCTGAAATTCCACCACCAGTTTCGCTATGTTCATCAGCTTGGCAGAGAGTGATCCATACCAGCCAAAGGCAGCATTGGCATCCTCCAGCCTGCTCTCCTTTGCCTCGAGATAATAGGTATCCTGCCCGCTTACGGGATCTGTAACCATATAGTACTGAGCACGTTGATCGTCGTAGAGATGGTCAAACCAAGAGGGCAGGAAACGCGCGGAAAAACGCCGCATCTCCACTCGGGATTCAAATATGGAGAACTTTGCTCCCAGTCCGGGGAAGATAAAGCCGCTGCCATAACCATCGATCTTGGCGATTTCTCCATAATTATAGAGCTTGAAATACTCGGAATCAACCAGCGGCAAACGGTAATCCAGGCTATAGATCATCAAACGCTTGGGAACGTCGTAGGCCGTCAGATTATCCGCTGCTATCGAAGCATCCAGATCAAATCCATAATCCCCGATCCCCGGATATACCAGATCCACATAGGGATTTACGAGCGGATCGTCGAGGCTGTTGTCTCCATCGATATCGATATCGGATTGGTCCGGCACTCCATCGCCGTCGGTATCCGCCCAGGCATTGGGATTTGAGGGAAAGCGGTCGTAAACATCAGGAATCTTATCTCCGTCCTTATCCTCGTATTTCCCGTGCTGATCCCGATCCAAGCCCACATTTAGCCCAAAGCTCAAATTCTTGAAGAGCGGTATCGGCATCCGGCTCATTGGCTTGAGGCTTACACGCGCCGCCAGGATCTGATTTTTGACAATGTTGTGGGTAAAGCCTTCCAAGCCAAAACCCATCATATTGGTATTTATGCCTACAAATCCGCCTGTATTGCGCACTGCGGGATATTGTAAAGTATTGCTGTAGTGATCAAAGATCAGGCCGTTTGCCAGGCTGTAATCATCTATATTGAGCGCTTTGAAATAGATCGGATCGCTCCTGTCGCCATAACCCAGATAGTAGATTTTGTAAAACAGATCCGTCCATTCGTCCCAGTCATCCCCCCGCACATTGCCATCGGCATCCACCAGGAAATCCAGATCCAGCCCGACTCTCAGCTTCCACAGCCGAAATTCCGGCATCAGCCTGATCTGGGAATAGGTAACGCCATCCAGAGTAATAGAGCCCAATACACCGGTCATACTGGTGCCGGATTCCTCTTCCTCGCCCGGCATAGGCGGCAGAAAACGCACTGAGAGGCTGTCTTCGGAGGCAGGCACAGTCTCATTTAGCTGCGCGGCAAGGATCAGCGGAATCAATAGTAGTAGCAGTAGTAGTATTTTTTTCATCTGTATATTCAGCTCCATTATCCCAATAATCTACTCAATTATGACTGTCAAGAAAAGATTTTACTGCTATGTTTATGCTCTTATGCGCCACAAGCTATGATAATCAAATGAACTACATAGGTTCATTTGATTTTTTACGCTGAAATAGTATTTTTAGGGATAGCAATGGCAGGCTATGCCCTGCAGGTATCTACTGGATCGGTCTGGAACAGCGAAGAAGTAATAATCACCTCTCAGGTATATTCGATTAACCCGGCTTGCCGAAATTCCAATCCGGCATTATCATTAGGTTTACCATTCTCAGGCAATTCGCTCAACCCGGTGTGCCGATATATCAATCCGGCATTACCACTATGTTTACCATGCTCACTTACCCATCACCCAGCCCGCCCCACTCCGTCAGTCCCGGGAATTTACCACAAAACCCGACCCCCTCCGTCATTCCTGCGAAGGAGACTGTGTGAAAACACATACAATACTTCTCTCTCTT
>CAYSSP010000014.1:0-70943 GCA_964433815.1 uncultured Candidatus Cloacimonadota bacterium | reverse complement strand
TGAACAGGGTGCTTTCCAGGAAGTTCTTCTGCTTGGTGGATAGTCCGGAGATGTTTAGTTCGACCGTACTGGTGCGCTTTCCCGGGATGGTATAGTTACGTGTCTTGAGCTTGGTCAGCTTGGAGTCCGTTTTGCCGGGAGGTCACCTTTCTAATTCACCTGGCTGGCATTAATTCCATAAGCCCCTGCCAGCAATCCGAAGATTTGGACTGCAAAGAGCATCTGTCTCATTTATACTCCTTAGAACGGGCGATTAATAATGAGCCGCGCTATGTGTCCCTGTTGACACTGTCAACATTTTGTTTCAAGGATCATTTGCATTATGTTGCATCCATATTTAGCCTTCCTCAAAGCTCACACCTCTGCATCCCCTGTGATTCCGCTGTGGGACAGGGGATTCTCAGCTCCTATCCAGCACTTGTACAGGAGGCTGTTTAAAGGAAGATAAGGAGTATTACATTCTTGCACTTAGCTCACCCCTTTGATAGTAAATTGCTAACTACCTGATTGACTATTGCTTGCTACATCATCATGCAGGATACAAGCAGGATACAAGCAGGATACAAGCAGGATACAAGCATCCTGGCAAGCAGAGAGCAAAAAATAGCTAATGCCAAACTTGACAGCATAAGCTCTTGCAAATAATTGGCTTGAAAAGGAGTCTCAGATGAAGAAAACCGTGCGTAAGTCCTACACTTTTGATGATGTACTGCTCGTACCTCAATACTCCCGCGTTTTGCCTTCCACCGTTAGTCTCGAAACCCGCATCAGCCCCAAGATCACTCTAAAAGTCCCCATCATAAGCGCCGCAATGGATACAGTCACAGAGAGTGATTTGGCGATAGCGATGGCACGTGAAGGCGGGCTGGGAATAATTCACAAGAATCTATCCATCGAAGCGCAAGCTAATGAGGTTCACTTGGTAAAGCGTGCCGAAAGCGGAGTGATCACCAATCCCTATACGGTATCCCCCAAAGACAGCCTCAAAAAGGTTCTTGAGCTCAAGCAGCAGCATAAAGTGGGCGGATTCCCGGTAGTTGAGGGCAGGAAGCTGGTGGGAATACTCACCAATAGAGATATCCGATTTGAAACCAATCAAAAACGCCTGGTAAAAGAACTGATGACTCCCAAGGACAGACTGATTACCGCTCCGATCGGCGTATCGACGGAAGAAGCTAAAGCACTGCTTCAAAAGAACAGAATTGAGAAACTTCTATTGATCAATCCGGATCAGAGCCTGGCAGGGATGATCACCGTAAAAGATATTATGAAGGGGATTGACTTTCCAAATGCAGTGCAGGACAGCAAAAACAGGCTTTTAGTAGGCGCTGCCGTTGGTGTAACCGGAGACTTTTTGGAGCGTGCCCAGGAATTGGCGGTTAAGGGCGCTGATATCATCACCATCGATACCGCACACGGTCATCAGATCAATATCAAAGAAGCGATTAGTAAGATCAAAAAGCACCTAAGTATAGACGTTTTAGCCGGCAACATCGCCACAGCAAGCGCTGCAAAGTATCTGATCGACTCCGGTGCTGATGCAATCAAAATCGGGATAGGACCCGGCTCAATCTGCACGACCAGAGTGGTGGCGGGAATTGGCGTTCCCCAGCTATCAGCTATTTTGGATTGCGCCGAGATTGCCAATACACGAGGTATTCCTTTGATTGCCGATGGCGGTATCAAATATTCGGGAGACATCGTAAAAGCACTGGCTGCAGGAGCAAACGCAGTGATGATCGGCTCGCTCTTTGCCGGCACCGATGAGAGTCCGGGAGAATACATTATCTACAATGGCCGCAGATTCAAGACCTATCGCGGAATGGGCTCGATTGGTGCTATGAAGCTTGGCAGCAAAGATCGCTATTTCCAGGAAAGCAGCGAGGAAAACAAGCTTGTGGCTGAGGGAATCGAAGGTATGGTGCCCTACAAAGGCCCTCTGAAGGACTATTTGTTCCAATTGGTGGGCGGAATCAGAAGCGGCATGGGTTATTGCGGTGCAGCCAATCTGGTGGCCCTCAGAACCAATGCCGAGTTTATCGAAATCACTCCTGCCGGATTGAAAGAATCGCATCCACACGATATCCGTATCACCAAAGAGACTCCCAATTACCATAGCAGTGAATGACCAGACTTTTAATGATCTGATCAGCGCTTTTGGCTTTTACCTAAGAGTTGAAAAGGGGTTGGCCGAAAATAGCATCGAAGCCTATAGCCGGGATGTTAGAGACTTTTTGCTCTATCACTCCAAGGATATCAGCGCTTACGATCACGGTGATGTGATCGATTACTTCGTTAGCTTACAAAGAACCGGGCTGGTCAATAGCAGCCTTGCTAGGAGACGAGTAGCACTTAAGCAGTTCTTTCTGTATCTATCTGAAAATGATTATCAGGTAGGTGTGGATTTTGAGAAAGTACCATCCGTGAAAATCGAACAACATTTGCCTGATTTCCTTAGTGTGGAGCAGATGCTGGGGCTATTGGACGGATTGCCGACTGCTACTGCCTTGAATCTGCGCAATAAGGCAATGATGGAATTGATGTATGCCTGCGGACTAAGGATATCAGAGCTATTGGGCCTTAGTTTACACGATATCGTAGAAGCAGAGAGACTAATTCTGGTAAGGGGAAAGGGCAACAAACAGCGTTATGTGCCATATCCGGAATCGATGGGAGAGCTACTTAATCTCTATATGGCTCAAGCTAGACCGGTAATCATCGGCTTTATCAATACAGATGTTCTTTTCCCCAATTACCGAGGCAAAAAGATGAGCCGGATGGGATTTTGGAAGATCTTGCGCAAGGCCTGTCTGGAAGCAAAGATCAAGCAAGAGATCACTCCCCATACCTTCAGGCATTCCTTTGCGACCCATTTGCTGGAAGCAGGTGTTAATCTGCGCATAGTACAAGCGCTCCTGGGGCATGCCAGCATCGATACGACCCAGATTTACACACATGTCGATACCAGATACTTGATAGAGACACATAGAGTTTACCATCCCAGATCGAAATAATTGGAGATAGATATGAGAAGATACGCGTTTTACTTCATAGTCCTGATCAGCCTGATCCTGCTCTTTGGCTGTTCGCCCAAGAAAGAAGAGGCTAAAGAGCTCAGAAAGGTGAGAATAACTTTGGATTGGACGCCCAATACCAATCATACGGGCATCTACGTTGCCAAGGAACTTGGCTATTTTGCGGAGGAAGGTCTGGATGTGGAGATACTGCAGCCCGGACAGAATACAACTGATCAGATTGTGGCATCGGGTAATAGTGAATTTGGCGTAAGCTATCAGGAAAATGTAGTATTGGCAAGGGCACAGAGCATCCCCCTCGTCTCGATCGCCGCGGTAATCCAGCACAATACCTCAGGTTTTGCTGCCCTGAAAAGCTCAGGCATAATGAGTCCCAAAGATTTTGAAAACAAGCGTTATGGCAGTTGGGATTCTCCCTCCGAACTGGCCATTCTCAAGACCGTTATGGAAAAGAATGGCGCTGATTTTAACAAAGTGCAGGTTGTATCGGGAGTCTATGACTTCTTTACCACTATTGGCAAGGATGCGGATTTTGAATGGATTTATGATGCCTGGACAGGGATCGAGGCGCGCAACAAAGGTGTTGAGATCAATTATATCCCTTTGAGAGAGCTTGATCCGGTCTTTGATTATTACACTCCGGTGATTATCACCAGCGAGAAAATGATAGCTCAGGATGGCGAGATGATCAGCAGTTTTATGAAGGCTCTCAGCCGTGGCTATGATTATTGCATAGCCAAACCCTCCGAAGCAGCAGATGTGTTGCTCAAATACGTGCCGGAACTTGATAGTGCTCTTGTAAAGGGTTCACAGGGCTACTTGGCTGCCGAATATCGCTCGGACGCTCCTCGCTGGGGTATGCAACAGCGAGTAGTTTGGCAACGATTTATAGATTGGGCTTATGATAATCGAATCATCAACATATCTGTTGAGGCAGAGAAGGCATACACAAACCAGTTCTTACCGGAATGACAGCTTACCTGAGCGCACGTAAGATCAATAAAAGCTTCCTCTTTGGAGGAGATAAGGTGAATATCCTCAGCGAACTGGATTTTGCCATCGAAGAAGGAGAATTTGTCTCGATCCTTGGCTCCAGCGGTTGCGGTAAAAGCACACTCTTGGAGCTGTTTGCCGGGATTACCCGGCCGGATAGCGGCAGTATCCTCTTGCATGGAGAAGACATCACCGGACAAAGCGGCCATCTGGGTTATATGCCTCAAGACGATTTGCTCTTTCCCTGGCTCAGTACCGAACAGAATGTATTACTGCCGGCGAGAATCAAGAAGAGGGATCTGAAGCAGGCAAAAGCTGAAGTCATGAGATTATTGCCGGTCTTTGGCTTGGAAAGCCATGCTAATTTACTGCCATATCAGCTATCCGGTGGCCTCAAACAGAGAGTTGCTCTGCTCAGGACATATATGACCGGCTCGCATTTGCTGCTATTGGATGAACCATTTGCATCGCTGGATGCACTTACCAGATTGCAGATGCAGGAGTGGCTTCAAGAGATCAAGAACAAGCTGGAGCTGACCATCATTCTGGTAACCCACGACATCAGCGAGGCAATCAAGCTCTCCGACAGGATTGAGCTGATGGATAAAGCCCCGGGAAGGTTCATCAAGACATATAAACTTAGCCAGGAATTGAAGGCGAATCCTACAGAATTTGAACGCCTCAAGAAAGAGATCGTGGCAAAGCTGTGAAGCATCCACAGATCAATGTAATTATGGCTTGGCGGATAAGAATATAAGACGTATTATTTCCTTGGGAGGAAAGTATTATGGACGAACATCTGGTAACGATAGCACGCTATGATAATAGCTTTGAAGCAGAACTGGCAAAGAGCCTTTTGGAAGATATGGAGATCAGAGTGTATCTCCTGAATGAACGTATGATGGGCATCTACCCCACAACAGCCGGCGATATGTACTTTATCCAATTGCAGGTTTCCAGCCTCGATGAGGAGAAAGCGGCAAGGATACTGGAAGAACTGGATGATGCAGCCTTTGCGTCCCAGCTTCTATCCGCAAACCATGCCCTTTTGGATGGACATTTCCTGCTAACTTCGGGCAGGCACAGCTCAGCTTATATAGAAAAGATCCGCATTCTGCAATCGCCCAACGCGGCATCTCTGCTCTGCAAAAAGATTGCGGAGAGAATCAAGGATTATGAGCTCGATGCGATCATAGGGCCCGCCTATGGCGGAATAGCTTTGGCTTTTGAAGTGGCGCGGATACTGGACAAAGACTTCGTCTTTACCCAAAGAAAGGACGAGCAAATGACTATCCGCAGCGGCTTTGACCTTTCAAGTATCAAGAAAGTTGCCGTGGTGGAGGATATAGTCACAACAGGTGGAAGCGTTTTTGAAGTAATCAACGCTCTGGAAGCCAGGGGAATTGAAGTCGTCGTAGTGGCTGCTTTAGTGGATCGCAGTGGAGCCAAGGTCGATTTTGGCAGACCCTTTGAAGCACTCCTGGAACTTGATATACCCAGTTGGGAAGCTTCTGAATGCGAGCTCTGCAAGCAAGGTATCTCTTTGGTCAAGCCGGGCGCCAGCGATAAGAAATGAAGATCAGGATTATCTCCACTGATCCTGGTATCACGAGCAGGATAGTGGAATTCTTCCGTTTTCACAAGCCTATGGCGGGTGTTTCATACGAGCACTATTGCCCCAATAAGCTGGTAGATAGTATCGATTTGGATCTGGTTCCCGGGCAGTTTAATGGCTATTTGATTTCGCCGCTGGAGGAGATCGAACCAATCGATGCATCTGTAGTAGCTATTGTCTTTGCAGACAGAGCTGCTCTGCTCAAGGTTAATAAGCTTGGTTTGGAGAATGGAGCAAGTTATGTATTGAGCCCGGGGCTATGCTTGGCAGCGGGAAAAACTCCTGATGAATTTCTGGCCTACCCCAAGGTATCCGGTATGATCGAGCTTGAGCATAACTCTGAGGAAAAGCCACTCAGCGAGATTATCCAAGCAGCCGGGCCGGAATATTTACTCTATAGTGAGTCAAACGAACTGAAAGAATTGCTCTTGGCGATAGATCCTTTTGATACGCTCGAGATTGTTACGAGTAATAGTTATATCCTACTGCAACTCAACCTGCAACTGGTGGAAAGCTCCCGAATCACGGACAAGTGCTTCAAAGAGCTTAGCCGGCTGGAGCATATGATCTCTGAAGGAATAGAGCAGATCAGCATGGCAGACTTTGTGCATAGGGGACAATCGGGCAATGCGGCGTATTCATTCTTTGCCAGACAGTACGATTCCTATATGTCGCATGTCGATTACCATACCTGGGTGGAAAACATCATCAAGTGGCAAAAGCGGCATTCGGGACTAAAGTGCGGAAAAGTCATGGAACTGGCTTGCGGAACAGCCAACGTTGCGGGACTATTGTGTCAAGAGGGTTACGATGTCGATGCTTGTGACCTCTCCAGACAAATGCTGGAGATAGCGCAACAAAAACCGGTCAAACCCAGGTTGTTCAGGCAGTCCATGACCGATACACTACCATGTATTGATTACGATCTGGTGATATGCCTGTTTGACAGTATCAACTATCTACTCAGAAAGCAAGATATCAAAGCTACTCTGGGCAGTGTTGCTGATGCTCTGAAGCCGGGGGGGCTCTTTATCTTTGATATCTCGACTCTCAACAACAGCGTGGAGAATTTCAACGATACTTATAGCTTTACAAGGCTGGATAAAGGCTACCTGATGCATCATGCTGAATACGAAGACTTTTCGCACAAGCAGAGATCACATCTGTATCATTTTGTGAAGCAGGCTTTTTCCTACTCGATGGAGCGGGAGAGTCATGTACAAATGGTCTATAGACATTCTGAGATTGTGGAGTTGATTCATAATTCTCCCTTGTCCTTGGAGGCTTTGTACAGCACAGAAACTCAAGGTAACCTGCTCAAAAGAGATCAATCGCAGCTTGATCATAAGTATCCACGTCTGTTTTATGTGGTTAAAAAGCCTGAATGAATATATTGGTTAAGAGAGATTTGGATCTGCTTGAAGGCTCATTGATCGGTGTCGATGAAGCAGGCAGAGGCGCTTTGGCAGGGCCTGTAGTGATTGCAGCAGTTTCATTGACTTACAAGCATCCTCTGGATAAACTGGATGATTCCAAGAAGCTCAGTGCCAAAAGCAGGGAACAGCTTTATGAACAAGTAATGGAAGATGCTGCATCATACAAGATAATCGAGATCGGCAAGGACTTTATCGATAAACACAATATCCTCGAAGCAACAATGGAAGGAATGCGTCAATCCTCAAGCGCACTATTCAAGAAAGGTTCTTGTGTACTAATAGATGGCAATCTGGTGCCCAAAGGTGTCGAAGCAAAGGCTATTGTGAAAGGAGATTCACTTCACGCTTGCATTGCCGCTGCTTCGATCTTGGCAAAAGTGCATAGAGATAGGCTGATGATTGCTGCCTCCCGATTGTATCCTGAGTACGGTTTTGACAGAAACAAGGGTTATGGGACAGCAGAACATCTCCAAGCCATTGAGCAATACGGCCCCTGCCCCATCCATCGGCTTAGCTTTGCACCACTATCTGAGCTAAGTATTTGGGCACGGCTAAAAAGCTCTTGACCAAAACGGGTATAGCACTCCAAATGGCAAAAATCTGAATAATATGGAGCAAGATAGATGAGTACAGCACCAAGAGGTGAACGCCTTGTTATTGCCCTGATCGGCAAGCGCAATGCAGGCAAATCCAGCCTGATCAATGCCATTGTTGGACAGGAAATAGCTATTGTATCAGAAATTCCAGGCACCACTACAGATCCGGTGGACAAGCATTACGAGCTTTTGCCGCTAGGTCCAGTAACTTTTTATGACACAGCCGGTGTAGATGACGAAGGCAGCTTGGGAGAACAGCGTGTAAAAGCAACCAGAAAGATTCTTTATAGAGCGGATATCGTGCTCTTTGTCAATGATAACGAAACCTTCTGTGCTCAAGAATTGGCTATGCTTTCGCGTATCAGAGAGATGGAAATCCCCACTCTTTTAATTCTAAACAAGACAGATTTGAGAACAGCCAACCAAGACAATATAAGCTGGTGTAGAGAACACCAAATACCTTATGTAGCAGTCTCAGCACTTGAAAAGACCGGGATCCTCGAAGCCAAGGAAGAACTGATTCGCCTTGCGCCGAAGTACTTGAAAGAAAACCGCATCCTCGTAGGAGACATAATCAAGCCCAAGAGCAGAGTAATCTTGGTTTGCCCAATCGATTCTGCAGCTCCCAAGGGAAGATTGATTCTACCGCAGGTACAGGTTATCCGCGATGTGTTGGATCATGATGCACAGGCAATGGTCGTGAAAGAAACAGAATTACTTGATGCCATCTACTCTTTCAAAGAACTGCCCGATCTTGTGATTACAGATTCCCAGGCTATTGAGCAGGTCTATCGAGAGACTCCTCCACAGGTCCGTCTCACTACATTTTCTATCCTGTTTGCCAGATATAAAGGCGAGCTCGACACCCTTCTGGAAGGTACCAGGATGCTGGATAAACTGGAGGATGGAGATAAGGTCTTGATTGCAGAAGCATGCTCTCATCACGTGCAAAAGGATGATATCGGCCGCAATAAGCTTCCCAAATGGATCAAAGAATATACCGGCAAAGATCTGGTCTTTGATGTCTTCGCAGGCCATGACTTCCCGGATGATCTTGAGAAGTATAAAGTAGCAATACATTGCGGTGGTTGTATGATTAATGCTATGGAGATGAATAGACGTATCATAGAAGCTCAGAGGCGCGGTGTCCCCATCACCAATTATGGCATGACTATATCGAAGCTCAAAGGCGTTTTGGACCGCGCAGTAGCTCCTCTTTACGAAAACAAGGAGATGTGAGATGTATAGAGTATCTGTTTGCCAATTTGAGCCAAAACTGCTGGATACAGCTTATAACCTGAAACGTATGTCTGAAATGATCGCGACAGTCGAAACTGATCTGATTGTCTTTCCGGAGCTTGCTACCAGCGGCTATGTCTTCCGAACAAAGGAGGAAGTACACAGTATTTCCGAATCCATACCGGATGGAAAGGTATTCAAAGCTATGCAGGAGCTCTCCAAGATTCACGACTGCTCCCTAGTATATGGCTTCAGCGAGTTAGCAGGCAATAAGCTATATAATTCCAGCGCTCTTGTAAACCCGGATGGCAGCTATCAAATCTACCGCAAGACACACCTCTTCTACAGGGAAAAGCTCTTCTTCGAACCGGGCGATACCGGTTTTGCCGTTGCCAAAGCCAAAGGCAGTGTCCCTATCGGAATGATGATCTGTTTTGACTGGCAATTCCCCGAAGCAATGCGCTCTCTTGCTTTACAAGGCGCTATGATTGTATGCCATCCCTCAAACTTGGTGCTGCCCTGGTGTCAGGAAGCTATGAAGACCCGCAGTCTGGAAAACCGCTGCTATAGCATTACATCAAATCGTATTGGAACTGAGATCAATGGCGACCAGAAAGAGACCTTTACCGGAGCCAGCCAGATTTTGGGCATCAAGGGAGAAATCCTGATTCGTTTGGCCACAGATGCTGAGGATATAGCTACCTTGGTGATCCATCCCATGCTTGCCAAAGACAAGACTGTAACTCCCCACAACGACGCTTTCTCAGACAGGCGTCCAGATATGTACGTCTTGGGATGAATAAAGATATAAAACAAGAGATCAATAAGCTCCGCTCTGAGATAGAACGGCATAACCTGCTCTATTATGAGCTTGCCAATCCGATCATCAGTGACTATGAATACGACCAATTGGTACGTAGGCTTGCTGAACTGGAAGCTCAAGACAAAGACATCTCATCCAGCCCGATTCAGGCTGTTGGAAGTGACCTCACTCCCAGCAGCAAGGTAATCCCCCACAAGCAGCGGATGTACAGCCTGGACAACGCATACAGTCTGGATGAGTTAACTGCTTTTATCCAAAAGATTGCCGAAGAAACTGCTAACTTCCCAAGCCTCTGTGCAGAGCTAAAGATAGATGGATTCAGTATAAACCTGTTTTACGATAATGGTAAACTGCAATATGCTACTACCCGGGGTGATGGATTTGAAGGTGAAGATGTCTCAGCAAACATCACTGCTGTAAAAGGAATCCCGCTAATCATAGACTATCTTGATCCAATCGAAATACGCGGCGAGATATATATGGCAATCAGCGACTTTCTTGCCATAAACGAAGAACGCCGCAGCATAGATGCCAAGACCTTTGCCAATCCTCGTAACGCCGCAGCAGGCTCGATCAAATTGAAAGATCGTGAAGAGGTGATCAAACGCCATCTCAGAGCCTTTTTCTACAGCATCGCCCCTGTTAAGAGCAATCCGACCAGTTCGCAAAATGATGTCCTGGTTTGGCTCAAATCAAAAGGATTCCCAATTGATGATAATCACCAACTCTGCGAATCCATGAATAAACTGACAGATTACTGCAAGCTCTGGGAAGAAAAGCGGCACGTACTTGATTATGATACAGATGGTATCGTCGTCAAAGTAAACGATCAGAGCCTGCAGAATAAGCTGGGCTTTACGAACAAAAGCCCCAAATGGGCCATAGCATACAAGTTTAAACCGGAGGAAAAGGAAACACTACTAAAGAGCGTGGAGTTTCAGGTGGGACGCACCGGTGCAGTTACGCCTGTCGCAATTCTGGAGCCTGTTTATATCTCCGGCTCGACCGTTTCCAGAGCAACCTTGCATAATGAGGATGAACTGACTCGCCTTGATCTGCATGAAGGTGACATAGTTGTACTGATTAAAAGCGGAGAGATCATCCCCAAAATACTGAAAGTATTACCCGAGCATAGGCAGGCGAATGCTGCTCCCATACGCTTTACCAAAAGCTGCCCGGTCTGCGATAGCGCCTTGATTAAAGCTGAGGATGCTTCCATCCACTATTGTCCCAATCTTGATTGTCCTGCTCAGCTACAAAGACGATTGGAACACTTTGCCTCTCGAGATGCCATGGATATCACGGGATTGGGAGAAAGCTTGATTGCTCGCTTGATAGAGGATGGCCAGATCAGGCATCTACCGGATATTTACGCACTGGATTACACCCGCTTGGCAGCTATGGATCGCTTTGGTGATCGCTCCGCGGCCAATCTCAAGGCCGCTGTTGAAGCATCCAAACAGCAGAACTTTGATCGTAGTCTCTTCGCTTTGGGTATCCGATATGTGGGCGAAAAGACAGCAAGAAATCTTGCGGAAAGTTTTGGCAGTATCGAAAACCTGATGAGTGCCACTCAAGATCAACTACTTAACACACCCGAGATAGGACAAATAATCGCAGATGCCATCCTGGCTTTTTTCGCAAATCAAGCCAACCGGGATCTGATCTCGACACTCCAAGAGCTTGGCCTGAACTTCGAGTATCGTGCGACCAAGCTCTCCGATAAACTTACCGGTAAAAGCTTCCTGATTACCGGTTCGCTTAGCTCAATGTCAAGGCCGCAAGCTGAAGACCTGATCCGAAAACACGGAGGAAAGATTGTGAGCGGAGTCTCCAATAAACTCGATTACCTAATAGTCGGAGACAAACCCGGCTCCAAGCTTGCCAAGGCACAGAAGATCCCCACCATTACCATTCTTGATGAATCAGCTCTACTCGCTATGATGGAGGAACCCTCTTGATCCTGAAACGTTATGTCCTCCGGGAACACATCTCCCCCTTCTTCGTGTCCTTGTTGGTTGTCACCTTTGTGCTCCTGATCGATCGCGTGATGGATCTACTCAATCTGATCCTGGAGAAGAAGCTGGATTCTTGGACTGTATTGGAACTTTTTGGTCTTTCACTTCCCTATATGCTGGCTCTGTCCATTCCGATGGCTGTCCTTGTGGCAACTATTCTTGCATTTGGCAGGATGTCCGTGGATAGGGAGATTATCGCAATGAAATCCAGCGGTATCAATGTCTATCGCCAGATCGCACCTCTATTGGTTGTAGCGGTGATGCTTACAGGACTTATGATCTATTTCAATCACAATTATCTGCCAAACCAAAACCACAAGCTCAAAAACCTGATGATCAAGATAGCCTATTACAAACCTATGACCATTATCAAGGCAGGCGAGTTTACCACCGTGATGGACTATACGATCTTTGCCAAAACTAACAATGAATCGGTCTTGGGAGATGTGATCATCTACGACCGCAGCCAGTCTCGCTTCCCCCGAATGGTCTTTGCTAATGAAGGCAGAATCATTCAGATGGATAAAGGCAACAGTCTTCAGATCACTTTGAACGATGGTGAGATGCACGAGCGTAACGACAGGGAGCAAGGGAAATACCAGATCCGGCGCTTCAAATCATTCACAGTTAATATCCGTAATATCGGCAATGAGATGGATTTCTTCGAGTCCGGTTTTAGGAGCGATCGTGAAATGACTGAATCTCAGCTTCGTAAAGCCATCAACGAGAAGAAGGCCGAACTTGCAGGGATCGCAACTGAAAGCAGTAAATTGGAAACCAGCCTGAGCTCTCTGGAGGCACAAGCACCAGGTTTCTTCAGGGATAACGACATCAGGCGCACAAAGGTGATGCTTCAGATGAGTAAAGACCGTGAAAGCGATGTCTCCGAAGCACTTCGTTCGATGCAGGTGGAGTATCACAAGAAATACGCTTTATCTTTTGCCATTATCATCTTTATCCTGATCGGGATGCCATTGGGACTGATGACTCGCTCCAGCGGCATAGGCATGGCTTTTTCGGTGAGTTCTGTCATCTTCCTGATCTACTACGTTGCCCTCAATGGAGGGGAACAACTGGCAGACAAAGGCTATATGTCTCCTTTCCTATCGATGTGGATCTCAAATTTCGTTTTCCTGATCGCTGCAATGCTGCTAATCTATGCTTCGGTCAAAGAAAAGAAACTGATCGATCTGCATCAGCTTGCCTGGAGACTCTCCAATTTCCGCAAGAAAAAGACCGATATTCCGGACGAAATCAGGTATTAAAATGCGTATTATAGATAGATACATAACCCGTGAGTTTCTCAAGACCTATTTGATCATCTTCTTCTCGTTCGCAGTACTGTTTATTGTGATCGACGTTATCGACAATCTGCCCCGCTTAATCCGCAGTGGTGCCAGTACAGAGCTGGCAGCACTATATTATCTGCTGCGGCTGCCATATCTGATAGTGCTTACATCACCGGTAACCGTCCTGCTAACGGGTTTGTTTATGATGAATAGTCTGTCAAAGCACAACGAGAGCGTAGCGATCCGTGCTGCGGGTCTTAGTATCAAGCGCTCGATGATGCCACTATTTATCATTGGCTTTATGATCAGCCTCGGTATTGCAGTGATTGGTGAATATCTGCTTCCCTATGCCGAATCCCGGCGTTCCTATGTTTACAATGTCCAAATCAAGGGCGAGGAACCGGAAGATCAAATGCTGAAAGCCCGCATCCACTATCAGGGTAAAGCAAACGACTTTTACTATTTTGGCTTTTTTGATGGATACAAGAATACCTTGAGGATCATCGACCTCACCAAGGTTGACTACGAGACAAATCAAATCTTGGAACACGTTACCGCAGCCAGTGCAACCTGGGTGGATGGCAAATGGATTATCGAAGATTGCGAGATCAGGAAGTTTGTAAATGGCAAGCAGGTCTCTAGCCAGTACTATCCTCGCACCGACCTGAAACTATTGGATGTAGAACCCAAAGACTTTGTCAGGATCACAAAGAAGACCTTGAGTCTGACCTTCTTTGAGCTGCAAGACTATATCAAACGCTTGGAAAAGCTGGGTGACAGCACTTTCCGGGAGCGAACGGACCTGCATATGAAGCTGTCTTTCCCCCTTACCAATTTGATTGTTATCTTCTTCTTTATCCCAATAGCCACGACCAATGTTCGCAGCAAAGGCAGAGGCTGGGTCTTTATGCTCGGGCTGGTCGTCTGTTTCGCCTATCTGATCGTAGTCAGGATCATCCAAAGTCTTGGTTACAACGGTATCATACCTCCGGTATGGGCTGCGTGGCTACCCAATATCGTTTTCACCCTATTGGGCCTAGCCTTTCTACAAAAAGCTGAGATATAACCATTTAAGCCCGCTTCCCTCCCCTATTCAATGCTACACTCATAAGACATTGCAGGATAGTTCTTTCCTGCCTCTTCATGCAGGATACAAGCAGGATGCATCCATGCAGCAAGCATCCTATCAAGCAGAAAGCAGGAAATCTATTGACACAAACGGGCATTGTGTCAGATTGAACGAAAGAATTGTATTCAGAGGAATCCGTAATGTACAAAGAACCCTACCACTTCTCGCTGCAACGTTTTATAGAGCCAGAGCAGTTTGAAGCCCTGAAAGATTATGCACGCGATCTACCCACTCCTGTCCTCTTGATCGATGTGGAAAAGATCAGACAGAAATACAGAGAACTCAATCAGAGTTTTCCTATGGCGCAGATATATTACGCAGTCAAGGCTAATCCTCAAGATGCTGTAGTAAATATGCTGGAATCCGAAGGATCCAATTTTGACATAGCATCTCGCTATGAGTTGGACCAAATGCTAAGATTGGGTATCAGTCCGGATCGGCTCAGTTACGGAAATACCATCAAGAAACCCAGTGATATAAAGTACTTTTACGATCATGGAGTCCGTATGTTTGTTACGGATTCGGAGTATGATCTTGAGAATATCTCTCGCCTCGCACCGGGTAGCCGAATCCTCTTTAGAATTCTAACGGAAGGAACCGGAGCAGACTGGCCATTGTCACGCAAATTCGGTTCTCACTCCGACGTGATTTATTACCTTATTTTACAGGCGGCGCAGCTTGGCTTGCAGCCTTATGGCATATCCTTCCATGTGGGTTCGCAACAACGCGACATAGGTCAATGGGATGATGCCATAGCCAGATGCAAATACCTATTTGATGCGGCTTGGGAAGAAGGAATTGAGCTCAAGATGATCAATCTGGGCGGTGGTTTCCCCGCCAGTTACGTCGACCCCACCTATGGAGTAGCGGAGTATGCCGCGGAAATACTGAGATTCATCGAAGAAGATTTTGGCGACAATATGCCCCAGTTGATCCTCGAACCCGGCAGATCTCTGGTGGCAGATTGCGGTATAATCGTTTCCGAGATCATTAATATAACACGCAAATCAAAGAATAACCTCTATCTGTGGGTTTTCCTCGATGTCGGTAAGTTTGGCGGGATGATCGAGACTATCGACGAATCGATCAAGTTCCCGATATACTTTGACCGCGAAGGCATGGCTGATGAGATCATTCTTGCCGGTCCCACCTGCGATTCGATGGACATCCTATACGAGAACTACAAGTACCATATGCCAGATACAGCAAAACCCGGTGACAAGGTCTATATTTTTACTACCGGGGCTTATACTCAGAGCTATAGCTCTGTAAACTTCAACGGATTCCCTCCCCTGCGGGCTGAGATCCTTCCCAAACATATAAGGTTGTGATATGTTAAGATTACCAATAGAACTGCTGCAAGAATTCATGGTCGCTGTCTTTACCAGGATTGGTGTGCCGATTGAAGATGCCAGGATTTGCTCTGAAGTGTTGATCGCATCTGATCTCAAAGGGATTGAATCTCATGGGATTGGAAGACTGAAGATGTATTACGACAGGATCAAGCTGGGTATTCAGCAACCCCAGACCAAGATCGATGTAATCAGAGACAGAGCTGCAGTAGCAGTCTGGGATGGTAATCACGGAATGGGACATGTCGTAGGGACCAAAGCTATGCAGAACGCGATACAAAAGGCATCTCAATTTGGCCTTGGCGCGGTAGCAGTGCGCAATTCAACTCACTATGGTATCTGCGGATACTATGCAGAGATGGCTGCCAAACAGGGAATGCTGGGTCTTACTTTTACCAATGCACGGCCTTCCATCTGCCCCACTCATGGTTCTTCACCGCTGTTGGGCACCAATCCGATCTGCTTTGGAGCACCAACTGATCTCGAGTACCCCTTCTTGTACGATGCTGCGACCTCAATCTCCCAACGTGGAAAAATCGAGCAATTGGATCGCGAGGAAAAGGATACTCCGGAAGGTTGGGCAATCGATAAGGACGGCAACTACTGCACCGATACCAAACAATTGTTAAAGGACTTGGTGAGTCAGACCGCTGCACTACTCCCGATTGGTGGCATGGAAGAGCTGAGCGGAAGCCACAAGGGCTACGGTTTAGCAACTATGGTGGAGATATTATGCGCAGCTTTACAGGATGGAAGCTTTACGAATGATCTGCTGGGCCAAGACGCAGCGGGAAAACCGGCTCCCTATAAACTGGGGCATTTCTTCCTTGCAATCAATATTGATTTCTTTATCGAATTGGATCGCTTCAAAGCCATCTCGGGAAGAATTTGCCGGGATCTGCAATCATCAGTCAAGCTGCCGGGACAAGATAGAATCTGGGTTGCGGGAGAAAAGGAGTATTACAAAGAGCTGGATGTACGGGCAAATGGCGTCCCTATCGTGCCTAATCTCCTGAAAAACATCAGAGTAATGCAGCAGGAATTGGGCTTTGAGATGATAGATACTAATGAAGGCTAATTACTAATAGACAATCTGAGAGGATAGAATGAGAAAGATCAGCTACTTTTTGCTCTTGATAATGGTTCTGGTGGGAGCTTGCAGCAAGACCTCCCAATCTGAAAAGATCAAAGTGAGCTTTTGGCATGGCACCAGCGGTCCGATCGGAGACGTCTTGTCTGATATGATCAAGGACTTTGAAAAGAGCCACCCTGATATAGATATCGTGGCAATACCCGTAAGCAGTTACGCTGCTTTATCACAGAAATTAATGGCGTCGATACAGGCGAATAAGCAGCCTGATATCGCCCAGGTTTATGAATCCTGGACTGCCAAGTATATCGATGCAGGAGTATTGGTTTCATTGCAGGATATGATAGACAAAGATCCTCAGTTTGGAGATGAAGACCTTGCGGATATCTATCCGGTTTTCCTCAAATCCAATACCTTCAACGATACGCTCTACAGCTTTCCTTTCAACAAGAGTGTAAGGGCATATTTCTACAATAAGGACGCTTTTTACAGAGCGGGACTTGATCCCAATTACTTCCCGGCTACTTGGCAGGAATTCCGTGAGTACTGCAGGAAGCTTACGGATAAAGTACCTCAAGGTTCAAAGCCAAATCATTATGGCACGAACTTTGCCGTTAATGAATGGCAGTTTATAAACCTGCTACATCAAGCCGGTGGTAGTCTACTGGATCAAAACGGAAAGCCGGCTTTGAATAGCTCCTACGGACTGGAAGCTCTGGGTTTTATCACTGACCTAATCCATACAGATGGGACTGTTTATACCGTGAGCGGCTATGAAGGTCAAAATGACTTTCTGGCAGGGAAAGTAGCCATGTATGAGGGTTCCAGCGTATCGATAACGCATATGAGGCAGGAACCGATCAATTTTAATATGGGTTATGCTCCGCTGCCAACCTATAGAACAAACAACAGCGCAGTCAGCGGAACAAACATCGTTATCTTCAAAAGTGGTGACAGCAGACGCGAACAAGCTGCCTGGGAGTTTATCAAGTGGTTTACCGATACCGAGCAGACGGCAGAATGGGCTACCAGAACTTTCTATATGCCGGTAAGGCGCAGCGCGATGAACAGCAGTACCATCCAAGAGTTTTTAACCCAATATCCTCAGTTTAGAGCAATATTCGAGCAATTGGAAAGCGCGGTTTATGAGCCTCAGATTGCAGCCTGGTTCAAAGCCAGACCCAAACTGAAGGAATTCTTGGAGGAAGCAATAGCCAGGAAGAAAGACAACCGGACGGCCCTAGACGGTGCTGCCCAGATGTTCCAAGACTATATGGACGAACAATAGATGGCCATAGTAGTCAAGAAATTTGGCGGAACCTCAGTAGGCAGTATTGAGCTTATCAGATCAATTGCTCATAAAATTGCCTCGACTCATGCGGAAGGTGAATCTCTGGTTTTGGTAGTATCGGCAATGGCAAAGACTACTGATGAATTGATGAGATTGGCCTTTGAGATATCTGATCATCCCTCTCGCAGAGAGCTTGATATGTTGCTGACGGCGGGCGAAAGAATATCGATGTCTCTTTTGTCCCTGGCTTTGCATAATGAAGGATACTCATCTATCAGTTTTACCGGATCGCAAAGTGGGATTATGACTGACGCGATGCACGGAAATGCCAGAATCACAGATGTGAATGCCTTTAGAATCCGAGAGGAACTGGGGAAAGGTAAGATAGTGATCGTCGCAGGATTTCAGGGTGTAAGCCCCGCAAAAGAGATCACTACACTGGGCAGAGGTGGTTCCGATACTTCGGCAGTTGCATTGGCCAGTTATCTCAAAGCTGATAAATGCGAGATCTTTACCGATGTAGATGGAGTCTATACTGCCGATCCGCGTTTGGTGCCAAATGCCAGATTGATTCCCGAGATAGATTATGAACTGATGCTGGCTTTGGCATATAGTGGCTCGAAGGTGTTGCACCCAAGGGCGGTGGAATTTGCTTACAAGTACAATATCCCGGTGGAGATCAAATCATCATTCAGCTTTGCACCGGGTACAATGATGCTAACAGCTTCAAATATGGAGAATAATAAGACCTTTATGGAAGACAAAAAGATTACGGCAATAGCACATAAAGATGGATTGATCAGATATCAATTCAATCTGGAATCCAAGCTTATACAAACCTTGAAGAAATGGAACAACGAGATCTTTAGATATCGCTATGAGGAAGATTTGCTGGAATTGGTGATCGAATCCAAATACGAAAACGAAATAGATCATCTCATCGTAAATGAAGGACTCGATCTCTCTGATAAATGTTCACCATGGGCTTCCATTAGTCTGGTTGGGCTTGGAATCAACCTTGATCCGGTGTTCTTGGCTGAACTATTAGAATTGCTCAAAGACTATCACATCGAAAGCATAAGTCATAGCGACAAGACGATTGACCTGCTGGTCATCAGTGACGATCTCGGTGAATGCCTGAAGTTATTGCATAAGACATATATCGAGGGGGATAAATGAGATATCTGGTCACCAGTGCCCTCCCCTATGCCAACGGGAAGCTGCATGTAGGACATGTTGCCGGTGCTTATCTGCCTGCTGATATATTCGTTAGATATCTGAGACTCAAAAATGAGGACGTAATCTACATTTGCGGTACCGATGAACATGGCACACCGATCTCGATCAGCGCAGACAAGGAAGGGATCAGCCCGTCTGAAGTCGTAAAAAGATACCATGATAGCATCAAAGAGGCTTTTGATGGTGTTGGGATAGAATTCGACAACTTCTCAGGAACAGCCAGAGAAGAACATCACAAGCTTTCGCAGGAAATCTTTACAAATCTGTACGACAAGGGTTTTATCACTCCTAAAAGCACTCTGCAGTTCTATTGTCACCATGATAAACGCTATCTACCGGATAGATATGTGGAAGGAACTTGCCCAAAATGCGGTGCGAGCGGGGCCAGAGGTGATCAATGCGATGCCTGTGGACAGATCTACGATACCACTACCTTGAAACAGCCCACATGCAAGATATGTGGAAATCAACCGGAAATCCGAGAGACCAAGCACTGGTTCCTGCAGCTTGCAAAGTTCACTGAGCAAATGAAGGATTGGATCAGTCACAAGGATTACTGGAAAGAGAATGTAAGAAATTTCATGCTCAATCTGTTGGATCAGGGTCTGATCGAGAGATCTATTACCCGAGACCTTAGTTGGGGCGTACCTGTTCCCCTTGAGGAAGCTGAAGGTAAGGTGCTCTATGTTTGGTTTGATGCTCCAATTGGTTATATATCCTCCACGATCGAATGGTCAAAGAAGATCGGAAAGCCTGATCTTTGGAAGGACTATTGGCTTTCAGGTGATACCAAGTTGATTCACTTTATTGGTAAAGACAATATCATCTTTCACGCTCTGATTTGGCCGGCTATGCTGATGGGACAGGATAAGAAGTACTGTCTTCCCCACGATATTCCAGCTAATGAGTTTATGAATCTCGAAGGAGATAAGATCTCCACCAGCAGAGATTGGGCTGTCTGGGTGGATGAATTCGTCAAAGTCTTTCCCGGGGAGTACTTGCGCTATTATCTGGCAGTGAATGCTCCAGAATCCAAGGATAGTGACTTTAGCTTCAAAGACTTCCAGCAAAAGGTCAATGGAGAGCTGAATAACGTTTTGGGCAATCTTGCCAATCGTATGCTTAGCTTTAGTATGAAGTACTTTGATGGAGTAGTTGAGGCAGTTGAACTAAGCGAGCAGTCTTTGGAGGTTCTGAAAGAAGCTGATGAACTTCTGATGGAAATTGACAAAGCATATCAGGAGTATCAAGTAAAGAAGAATTGCAAGCTCATCATGGATATAGCTCGTCTTGGTAATAAATACTTCGATGAAAGACAACCTTGGAAGCAGATCAAGGAAGACAGCCAATCAGTCAAAGAAACCCTTTGGGTAAGCCTTTTTATACTTCATAAAGTCTCCATAGCCCTGACACCTATTATGCCCAAGAGTATGCTTCAGCTCCGCCGGATGATGAAGCTGCCACTTGAGTATCGCTTTGCTGACGCCCTTACCAGCCCTTGTGATAAAGTAACTATAGATAAAGTCGAAGCCTTGTTCACAAAACTGGACGATGAGCTTATCGAGGCACAGATTGAAGCTCTCAAGGGCAAATCGCTTGCCAAAACAGCCTCTCAAGAATACAAACAGATTAAAGATACCATTAGCTATGAAGATTTTGACAAGATGGACATCAGGATTGCCAAAGTCTTGCACGCGGAGCCAGTTCCAAAGACAGATAAGTTACTCCATCTCAAGGTGGATATAGGTAGCGAACAGCGTGAACTGGTAGCTGGTTTGGCCCTGCACTATAAAGCTGAGAATCTAATCGGCAAGAAGGTCATTATGCTGGTTAATCTTGAGCCGAGAAAGATACGAGGCATCCTGTCTCAGGGGATGATACTGGCTGCAGATACCAATGGTAGCCTGAGTATTTTACATCCACACAAAGACAGTATGCCCGGAGCGACTATCTCTTAGATGAGACAGAACTGCTTGATGTTCTGCTTGCTGCTTAGCTTAATGCTGGTAGTAGGAGTGCTGTATGCTGCAGAGATTAGGAACGATAGCTTGTGGTTGGAGATATCCCTTCATAATGGCAGCCAGATCAACATCAGACAAAGTGGGACTGCCAGCTTGACCGATATATCGGGGATTTATTCGAGAGATGTTGCATCCAATTTCGATATCCGTATCAGCGGAAGACCGGTATCTCACTATGGGATTATCGATAGAATCATTCCCGCAGATCAAGACTACTCAGACACGGATGATTATTCCATCCGCAACTACTTTGCGTGGGAAGACAGCTCTCTTGTAATCAAAGAGGAGCATATCTATCTATTGGATATGGACTTCACTACCGAAGTAGCTGCTAACGACTATGCCCGCGTGAATGGGATCGCTTCTACAATGGTATATGGTGTCCCGATGTCAGGATCCACCTTGGAGATTACTGATGCAAGCGGCAGAAAGCTATATTTTGAGGCTCCTGTAAGGCTGAGAACCAGATCTCCCTTGTCCTTTGACAGCTCAGGTTTGAGGTATAGCGGTGAGTTCATTATCAAGGTTGTTGGCACACAGATCCAGGTTAATCACTTGATCAATCTTGAGAACTACCTTGCTGGAGTAGTACAAAACGAGATCGGCAATGGAGCTCCCTTGGAGGCTCTTAAAGCCCAAGCGGTTGCCGCCAGATCGCACGCAGTCAGTATGCTGCTCTACAACCGCCATAAGAACGATGGATATGACCTTTGCAACGGCACTCACTGCCAAGTGTATAAAGGCGAATACCTTCAGAATGCCAATATTCTTGAAGCAGTTTTATCCACCGGTGGAGAGATCCTCAGTTACAATGGCAGAGCTATTGATGCTACTTATCATAGTGCCTGTGGAGGCAAGACAGATTCATCACAATTGATCTGGCGAGGCACACCCACTCCTTACCTTATGGGAGTGACTTGCATAGATGATGCGGAAGACCTTGACCTCAGCCGGGAAGAAGATGCCAGAAGCTGGATCAATACTTCCACAAACTCCAGCGGAATGAGCTCTTGGGAGAGAGCTAGCCAGTCTTGGACACGTAGTCTTAGGCTTTCCACTCTGGCTTCAAACATTGGATTGTCCGGCATCAACAGAGCAGAAATCCTTGCCAGAGGTCACTCCGGTAGGATTCTATCAATCAAGTTTACCGGGAGTTCCAGTAAGACAATCACAGGTGAGTACCAAATTCGCCGAGCTTTTGGTTCCCTACCAAGCTCTCTATTCTTCATCGACGGAAGATACCATATAAACTCCAGCGGAAACGCAGTCTATGAACTCGGCTCGAATCTCCGTATCAAAGGTAAAGGCAGCGGACACGGTGTTGGTATGTGCCAAGTCGGTGCTCTTAGAATGAGTAGAGACGGTGCTACATATAGAGATATCCTGAGCCACTACTACCCCGGGACTAAACTAAGAACAGATTGGTTGAAACATGAATAAGACTGATAAAATCTACCGCGCAACAGCTATGAATGACCAATTCAGAGTGATTGCCGCAGATACAACGAATACTTGCCAGACAGCCAGAGATTTACACGATCTCTCTCCCATCTCGACTATCCTGATGGGACGCTTGATTATAGCTATAGCCATGATGAGCACTGAGCTGAAAGACCCCTTTTCCGAGCTGAGCCTTCGCATAGATAGTGATCAGCCCCTACGTGGTGCACTTGCTATTATCAATGGCTCGGGTGACTTGAAGGGATACGCTTTTGAACCCAAGCTGTTTCTTGATAATCAACAGGACAACTTTCTTCCGGGTAAGTTCCTTCTCCCCGGCACTCTAAGTATAATCAAAAGCTATCAATCCCGACGCCCTTATTCCGGCTATATCGAACTGGTCAGTGGAGACATTGCCGAGGATATAGCGTATTATTATCAGCAATCTGAACAGATCCCCACGGCTGTAAATCTGGGAATCCTCATTGATCCGCAAGCGCGTGTAAGATCAGCCGGAGGATTTATGATCCAACAAATGCCAGGGGCAGATTTGAAGCTGGCAGATGTTATCATATCCAATCTTAACGCCACACCCAATGTAAGTGACCTGATGGACATGGGACTTGATATTCCCAAAATTCTTGAGCGTTTCGTGTTGAAAGACTTGGATTGGCGTATGCTTGATACCAAGGAACTCACTTATAGATGTAATTGCTCCAAAGAGCGTTTCTCTGCAGCATTACGTCTGCTGGGACGAGCCGAACTGGAGACAATGCATGAAGGGATCTCGCCAGTCTGTCACTACTGTAATGCCACCTACGACTTTAGCCAATCTGATATCGAATCTATCATCGAGAGCTTATGAAGTCGCTGATTACCGGCCTTTTACTGCTATTGAGTTTTCAATTGGCTTCAATTACCATTGATGATATCCGCTTTTGCTTGGATCACGATTATCTGGATATACTCACAGAATACCACAGTAAGATAGAAGAGCTGATTGATACTGATAGTCTTAGCCATAACGACTGGGATACAGTACTTGAATATGCAGAGCGTACAGGGCGTATTGACAACCGAGATGGCGAGTTACTGCCGTCCCAGCAACTCTCCCGGGATGAACGCTTGGGTGCAAACCGTTTTCTACTCAAGGTTTATCTCGAGCGAGCCATTAGATTGAACTCCCTGGATGATGCACTTGCTTGGATACAACTCCGCAAGAAGTACATTAGCATACCTATTCCCGATGTCGGTGGAATCGACGGCCTCAGAAGACACTATGAAGAGTATCGCGCCGAATACGAAGCCTATGCCAGATATGAACAAACCATAGCCGGATTTCGAAGCCAATTCTCCTCTCCCGCAGATCTCATGACTATTGAAAGTGCCACTTCCAATGATCCTACCGAGCATATCATGACCGGGATCGCAGATCTCAATCAATACAATGACTACATAGAAGATCTTGCCAAAGCAGCACTTGATGATATTGGAGTCATCCGCGAGGACAGCTTGGCCATAGCTAAGATTGAGGAGTTTTACGCCCTATTCCCTCAGTCCCGCTGGCACCAAGCTGCATACTACTACCACCTGTATCACCTAAATAATGCGGAAAACCGGCAAGAGATGCTCAGCTTGATCAATCGCTTTGGTAGTAGTAGCACCGAACATACTTATATCTCCGTTCTATACTTGATTATGCCATCTGTTCGCAGAGCAATGGCTGAAGAATTACCCGATCCCAACATCATCCAGTCACTGATATTGAACTACATATATGAACTGACCTCTGCTTCAGATGATATCCAGATCCTGTATGATAGATTCAGTCTGGACTATTGGCAGAATAAACTTACCTTACTCAAAGCAAAATCCTTCTACTATGATATTCTATCCCAATACAACTTATATGGTGATGAAGACAACCTGATCGGCATCTGCAGTTCTGACTCTGAAAACTGGATAGAGATGATCAACACTCTTGATCAGGTCGCTTTCCAGGATAATGACAGAGGTGAACTGGCAGAGCTGTATTATTGGCAAGGTCGTGCCTGGGCTTTGGGCTCAGAGGCTTTCACTCCTGAACACGTTGCATCGTTCTTTGCTAAAAGCCTGGTTTACGGATCACCCCGCAATCGCTACGATGAAGATTCTTACAAGTACATACTCCAACTGCACAAGATAAGCATGGTGAAGACTGATCCTCTCACTTGGATGCGCCATATACTTGAATACAATGGACCTATCTTTGCCGATAAAACCAGTGATCTTGGTTTGGCTGACCAGCGCTTTACCCGTATTGCGATAGGTGATTACGACAACGATGGCTGGCATGATCTGCTTTTCAATGGCTCACGGCTCTATAGAAACGAACTGGGAACAGGTTTTACCGATCTTAGCGACACCACAAATGTCTCAGCCTATCCCGCCTCAGGCGGACTCTGGGCTGATTTTAACAGAGATGGCCGCTTGGACTATGTGACTCTCTCTCATGATGAGCTTTTGGGCGAACAACTGTTGAAGAATCAGGACAATCAATACTTCGTTTCTGTCAACGAACGTGCCGGCGATGTAGCTGATTCCTATCCTACTGAAGGCGGAGCTTGGATTGATCCACAAATGACCGGTTATCCATCCCTCTATTTTGCCAATTATGAGAAATGGATGGTTCGCTCCGGATATGAAGATTTTTACTATCAGAACACTGATGGCTATTTTCAGGACACAAGTAGCGAATCAGGCTTTCATACTCCATATTATACCATGGATCCCGGTCTTGCCGGTAGAGGAGTAGCTCCCGCGGATTATGATAATGACGGAGTGCAGGAGATACTCGTTACCAACTACCGTCTCACACGTAACTTCCTTTGGGACAGGCAAGACAGTACTTGGACCGATGTCGCAGGACATAACGCTATTCAAGGTAAATGGAAACAAGGCTATTATGGACACAGTATTGGCGCAGATTGGGGCGATTATGACAATGACGGCGATCTGGATCTGTTCATAGCAAATCTCGCACATCCTCGCTATATCGACATATCAGATATTAGCTTTCTGTTTAGGAACGATGGTCCTGCCCAGCGTGTCGTGGAGGCGGATACTCTTTCTTATTGGCAGTTCACCGACGTTACACGCAAAGCAGGCATCACTTATGATGAATTGCATAGTGATCCGCTCTGGGTGGATGTCGATAATGATGGTGATTTGGATCTCTTTGTCACCTGCGTCTATGAAAATGAACGCAGCTATTTGTACGAGAACTTGGGCAATGGCACATTCAGGGATATTACCTGGCTATCCGGAACCCGTGTTTACAATGGCTGGGGCAATGCAATGGGAGATCTGAACCGTGACGGCTTGGCTGATATTGTCGTCGGAAGCGGTAGCGGCACTCGCATTCTGATCAATCAAACTCCTACCGAGAACAAAAGCCAGTGGATCAAGCCTGTTCATTACAACGGTGAGGTCATCTTCGTCCCCAGCTATACAGAACATGCCAATTTCCCGAACAGCCCTGCTTTTGGCACCCGGTTTGAGATATTAACTCAGGATACTGAGGGAAGATCTTTCAGCTTAAAGCTGATGCGAGAGCTTTCCAGTGCCAAAGGAACCAGCTCTCAAAGCTGCCAGGAACTTCACTTTGGTCTCGGATCACGAGACGACTTACTTACAGAATAGGATTACTATGCGGACTATACGTAGCAATTTCTTTAACCCACGCTCTTTGGAGCATTGTGACTATTTGGCCGATCATGTCCTCATCTTAGACAATGGCAATATCATCAGCTTGGAGCCATTTGATCCTATCAAACACACTAACTACGAAGATATGCTCGATAAGATCGTGCTCCCCGGGTTGATCGACCTCCATGTGCATCTCAGCCAATATCGCATGCGTGGCTTGTATCGTCCTGCCCTACTGCCTTGGCTTCAAGAATGTGTATTCCCTGCTGAGCAGCTTTCATCAGATCGTTCCTATGCACAAGGTCTGGCATATGACTTCTATAACGCATTGTTTCAAGCCGGAACAACAACAGCAGTAATCTACACTGCCCCATTTGCCGAAGCTTGCGATACAGCCTTTGACGCAGCAGAGAGTCTTGGTGCCCGCGCTATTATTGGTATGACACTTATGGATCGTAATAGCCCGGAGGGATTGCTTCAAACTACAGACTATGCTCTCAACCGTAGTTTTGCATTATGCGAGAAGTATCACCACAAGACACCGCTGCTTGATTATATCTTCACCCCGCGCTTTGCCCCCACCTGTTCTGAGGATTTGATGCGCGAGATAGCTACTTATGCAGATAAGAATGGAATACGTATTCAGACTCATCTTTCGGAGAACAAGGACGAAATATCCTGGGTGAAAGAGCTTTTTGAGATGTCCTCTTATACGGAAGTATATAATAAACTGGGCTTGCTCAGCAAGCGCACGATTCTGGCGCACTGTATCCATCTTGATGAAGTAGAAATCGCCCGACTGGCAGACCATGATTGCAGGATAGCGCATTGTCCGGATTCCAATTTCTACCTCAAGAGCGGAGAGATGGACTACAAGCGTTTATCTGATGCCGGTCTGAAGATAGCTTTGGGATCTGACGTTGGAGCAGGGACAAAGCTAAGTATGCTTTACCATGCCAAGATGATGAATTACCGTCAATCCAGCCTGGCCCTCCAGCCCCCGGCCTTGCTCTATCACATGAGTATGGGTGCTGCCTTAGCCCTGGATATGCAAGATCGTATTGGCTCTCTGGATCCCGGTAAAGAGGCCGACTTGGCTATCTTTGATGTCTTTGAAGGTATGCAGATCGGCCCGGATTGCCTTTCCCGGCTATGCTTCTTTGGAGATCAGTTTAAAGTCCGAGAGACAATCATCCACGGACGTACAGTTCACCTTGCCTGATCAGCAAATCAATCTACTTGACAATCCCTGCCCTTCGATAGTTTTTGATCTCAGCGAGCGGGCATAGCTCAGTTGGTAGAGCACTAGCTTCCCAAGCTGGGGGTCGCGGGTTCGAGCCCCGTTGCCCGCTCCATTCATTTTTATGGGTGTGTCTCCACAAGTCTTTCTACATCGTAGCCTTTTGCTCTGATCCTATTGAGTATTTGCTGGTACAATCCTGCATCCATCTGTGGAGTACGGCTCAATATCCAAAGGTACTTCAGATTCGGCTCTCCAACCACAGCATAGCTATAGTTTTCATTGTCTAAATCTATAATCCAGTAATCTCCGCTGAATGGCCAGAAGAAACTTACCTTGAGCTTCGCATTGCTGGGATCTACCACCCAAGCTCGCGCTTTTGCCACCTTCCTGATCTCTGAGCCTTGCCAATCCTTGTAACTGGTATTGACTACAGAGATTTTCCCATTGGATTTCAAGCTGTACTCTGCAGTGGACAAAGCCGCATCCTTGGGTTGAAAACTGTTTGGGATGTAGGCATACTGATACCACTTGCCCAAGTATCTGTTCAAATCGACTGATTCCACGGTCTGTAGATTGCTCTTGTTGGTACTGCAAGCACTCAGCACGACCAGAACCAAGATTACCACCAATCTCATTTTTTTGCTCCTCTTGATATTCAATCTTTCTTATAATATAATGCAGTAGATGTTGTTCGGAAACTATTATCGAGAAAGCTCATGGTCAAGTTCATTCTTATCACGATTTATTCTGAGGGTGTAGTATCCTGCATTGCTCTCCCTTTGACAGGATGCATGCAGCATGGATACAGCTTGCTTGTATCCTGCATGACGGAGCATCATAGAACTGCCCTGCAATGAGTTACGACAGTTTCATCCATGCAGAGGCCATAAGCCGTTGATTCATAGAGTATTATATGCACCATGTTTTACGGAGTGGCGCGGATACTAAAAGCCGGGCTCGATTATGAAACCCGGCTTATTAGTTATGCAGTAAGGTTTATTTTAGTAGAAGAGATCGCGCTTTCCGGCATTAAGCTCTGCCAGTTTCTCAACCACGGAATTGCGCATGCCTTCATCCTCAATCTTTTTAAGCTCGTTCTTGATGAGATCAAGCCCGGCAGCTTTTGTCCGGTCTGAGGAGAAGTCATTGAGGTATTCTGCAAAGGTGAGGAGAGCGTTGGGTGTGCAAAAGCGCTTTACGAATCCCGGGATGGCAAATTCCATAAAGTGTTCGCCCGTACGCCCGGCACGATAGCAACTGGTGCAGAATGAAGGAATATAGCCATGCTGCGCGAGTTCGTAGATTACGTCGTCCAGGCTGCGTGTATCTCCCAGGACAAACTGGCTCTTCTTCTTGGATTCCTCATCCTTATTGGAATAATCACCAACTCCTATGCTGCTGCCGGCATCGATCTGGGAAACACCATAGCGTAAGACTTCGTTGCGGATCTCGATAGGTTCACGCGCTGTAAGGATCATTCCGGTATAAGGTACCGAGAGGCGTATCGTAGCAACCAGGTGCTTAAAATCTTCGTCTGAAACTTGATGCGGTGGACGCTCAGCAAACTCCGTGCCATTAGCAGGCTCGATCCTAGGGAAGGATATTGTATGCGGTCCCACTCCAAAGCGATCTTCCAAGTGAATTGTGTGATAGAGCAAGCCCATTACTTCGAACTTCCAGTCATATAGCCCCATTAGCGCACCTATGCCAAGATCATCAATACCGGCTAGCATTGCCCTGTCCAAGCCATCCAAACGCCACAGGAAATTGCTTTTGGGGCCTCTGGGATGCAGCTTGTTGTAGGTCTCTTCATGGTAGGTTTCCTGGAATATCTGGTAAGTGCCGATGCCGACAGATTTAACTGTGCGGAATCCTTCGATATCCAGCGGGGCTGCGTTGATATTGACGCGGCGAATTTCACCCTTCTTGTATTTTGTGTCATAGACAGTACGGACAGTTTCGGCGATGTAATCTGCCGAATACATCGGGTGTTCACCATAGACCATGATCAAGCGCTTGTGTCCCGTCTCAACCAGAGCTTGGGTTTCTGCTACTAGTTGATCATGGCTTAGCGTGGAACGGTGACATTCATTGTTGGAGATGCGAAATCCGCAATAGACGCAATCGTTGATACACTCATTACCGACATAGAGCGGAGCGAAGAGCACGATACGATTGCCATATATGCGTTCTTTGAGCTCGTGAGCGCCTTCGAGGATCATATTGCGAAGCTCGGGATCGGTTACGCTTAGCAGCGCTGCAGTCTCCATTGGATCTAGCCTTTGTTTGGAGAGTGATTTGTCGATAATATCCCTGATCTGGGAAGCCGGAGCGTTCTTTGCCTTAATAATCTGCTCTTCTATCTGAGCAGTCGGAATGAACGATTTGACGCCTTCAGTGGAAATCTTCATTGGTTTACTCCTAATCTATCTTTAATTTTATAGTCTTCACTTTGACCGATTTGATTTGGCCGAGTTTGCCGGAGAAAGCACCCATTTCGTCAGGATCGAGCTCAATAATCAGGAAGATCACAGAGACGTTTTTATCCCGCATTGGGTAGCCTACACGGAGATGGATATGTTTTGCGTATTCGTGGAGTAAATCAGATACAGGGACAAATGCCTTGTCCACATCCCCTACTACTATAGTTACAACGTGTCTCATCATCTCCATATACGATACTCCTTTATCAGCAAAAGGGGGATTGGAGGATAAAGAGACCTCTGTGAGAGCTGTCTTTACCCTTGATGGCAGAGCGTATCCCCCATCGCAGGTCAACTTTGCGCCTTTATCAGGCTTATATATATACTAGTTATTGCATAGTCCCATTTTTGGCAAGAACTTTCTGGTCACTTGCCCGGGGAATTCGTAGTAATTCTATTTTAAGGCAGGATTAACTCCGCCCACATACTCCTGAATTACGTTTACAGCTTCGGCCAGGTCATCACCGCTAAATCCTTTTAGGTGAGTGTAGTTCACCTTCTGGAGGTATTGTGCCAGGATGGGCTTTGACAGAGGAGCATAGCTCCAGTGCCAGGGTTCGCTGAAGAAGCCGGTGCGGGTGCTATCGACGGCGGTATCGGTATATGCTTGGATAAAGCCGAAGTCGCCGGCGTGTCCTGAAAGCCAGCGGAAGATCTTGCGTCCCCGGGCTGTCTCGAAATATGCAGGATCAACGCTGCAAAGATCAAGCTCAGTACCCCAATGATGGCGGGAAATTCCGGGCATGGAATTGTATCTGAGGCTTCTGCGGATTATTACGATCTTTTGCTCTCGGCTAAGGTTGCCACGATATCCGTGCCCCTGCATCCGCGCTTCCCAGATGGAGCGTTGCTTGGTCCAGGATCTCGCAGCGGAGACAATCTTGAGGTTTACGCTATCCCTGGCAGCAGCAGCTTGCATACGTTTGAAAGCATCAAACACAAGTCTGTGGACCGGCATATCGGTAAATACATACCTTGGATCACGCACCATTATGAAGTCAGGATGATCAGTTTTACCGATTAGAAAATCGACTGAGTAATCAGTGCTGTCTTGCAGCTCGGGAACGATAGTGGTCATGAGGCTGTCAGCACTTGGCACCTCAATGGCTTCAGCTCTGGATTCACGATTTATCATGACCAGTATCACGATCATACAGATCAGAATGATAAGTTCAGATAGCAATAGACGACTATATAGTCTTGGTGCCTTTGAGCGAGAACGCATTTACATTTAACTCCGCGTAGGATTTGTTTTGCAGCTTGGGTATGGCTGCAGCGCCAACCATTGCTGCATTGTCCATACAAAGCTTGAGGGAAGGATAATAGGTGTCAATACCATATTTGGCAGCCTTTGCCGCGAGTCTGGTCCTTAGTTCGGAATTGGCTGCAACACCTCCGGCAATGATTATGGTATTGATGCCGTTGTTTCTGGCATAACGAACGCTCTTGTCGATCAAAGGATCAACTATGGCTGCTTGGATTGATGCTGCCAGATCAGCTTTGTGCTTATCAATCTCTGTTTCTTCCATATGGCTTAGGTGAGTCAAAACAGATGTTTTTAGCCCGCTATAACTGAAGTTGAAGTTGGTTTTTTGCTTCAAAGCTCTGGGAAAATCCACATAGCTTGGATCGCCTGTCTTGGCAAGCTTGTCAATCAGAGGACCTCCCGGAAAACCCAGCCCAAGAAGCTTGGCACACTTGTCAAAAGTTTCCCCGGCCGCATCATCAAGCGTCTTGCCAACCAGTTCAAACTCGGTCATTGTCTTGAAATGTACCATCTCGGTATGTCCACCGGAAACGACCAGAGCCAGGAATGGTGGCTTTATCTGAGGGTGATCTATGAAATTGGCAAAAATATGCGCCAGCATATGGTTGACGGTTATCAGCGGGATATCTCTGCTCCAAGCAAGGCCTTTGGCAAAGGATAGACCAACAATGAGTGAACCTATCAAGCCGGGATTGATCGATACAGCGATAGCAGATATGTCCGAGATCTCCAGCTTGGCTTCTTTGATGACGGCATCAGTGAGATAGGCGATGTTCTTCATATGCAGCCTTGATGCCAGTTCGGGCAGGACACCGCCAAATTCGAGATGCTGGGGTTGAGATGAAATCAGATTGACGCGCACCTTGTAATCAGTATCGATTATGGCAACAGAGGTGTCGTCGCAGGATGATTCGAATGCGAGGATGAGTTGATTGTTCAATTTATGGCTCTTACTTTTTCTGGAGTGATGTCAAGCAGGTTTATCCCGTCAGGAGTCCTGATAGTGATCTCGTGATTGCCCATAGCGTCGGGAGTTTCAGACACGATCGGAACCAAGCTGGAACTGCGGAGACTGTCCACAAGCTGGCGGTCACCGTTGATTTTCACAGTGATGCGAGGAGGAAAGTATCGCTGTCTGTCGCCAGGGCTAAGGGATATATTGTTTATCACACGTGTAACATTCTGATTCGAGGAAACGACTACTCTAAGCTCGTTGACATCCATTCTAACCTTGTCTCCCGGGGAAACCAGAGGTATGCGGAAGCTGGTGAGATTTGAGTGCTTACGGTTGATCTCAGTGCTCACGACATAGCGAATTCGATCCAGCTCGGTAGCAGGGCCAGAGAGCAGAATGGACTCTGGAGATATCTGCAGGGTCTTACTGCTGAATTCGGCACTGGTAGCCTCATCTGCAAAGCTTAGTCTTACCGGCACGCGTTTCTCTTTTTGGGTTTCTGCATGCACCTTTATGTCTTCCCCAACAGCTGGCCCAACCAGCGTAAGCTTGATGTTATCAGGAATATCGAGGCTGTAGTTTTCCAAAGAGAGTATATCTTCTCCCGGTTTAAGTTGGCTTGCATCAATGGCAAGCTTGGTCTTGGATAGGGCAAAACGGAGTATCTCAATACCTTTACCCTGAACGACAAAGGGAATGCTATCCGGCTGTTTATCGATGCTGATGTCGCGAGGGCTATTCAGCAACTGAACCGGTAGCTTGATTATCGTACGGTGTTCGGTGATCAAAGCGGCTTGAAGCCATAGCAAAACAGCGATTAGGATCGCCAGCAGCTTTGTACCCAGGTATTCACTGCGCAATTATTCCTCCGAATAGACTGGATTTATACCC
This sequence comes from uncultured Candidatus Cloacimonadota bacterium, assembly GCA_964433815.1. Classification (GTDB taxonomy): domain Bacteria; phylum Cloacimonadota; class Cloacimonadia; order Cloacimonadales; family Cloacimonadaceae; genus PHBP01. The sequence goes on along the minus strand of CAYSSP010000014.1, from coordinate 37,811 downwards.
AAAAGCTTCATCTTCTTGTAGAGGGTAGTTCTCTCGATGCCTATTGCTTTGGCAGTGGCACTTACGCGCCAGTCGTATTCCTTGAGGTAGTGGAGTATATAGTCGCGCTCAAAAGCGGCAGTGCTGTCTCTGATATTACTGATCGAAAGGTATTTATCCACGGCATTCTCAGTCGTGTATGCCGTGTGGTTAACTTTCTGTCTTAGGTGTTTCAGAATTACGTTGTTGGTGATCTCTTTCTCGTTAATCATGATGAATTTGCAGAAGTTCATAAGCTCACGTATATTGCCCGGCCAGGTATAATCCATCAGATCATCGTAGAGAGCTTCAAGATCGAGCTTGTCGTTGAAATCGTATTGGGATGAGTAGCTGGTAAGGAAGTAGCTCATAATGAGCAGAATATCCTTCTCACGTTCACGAAGAGGAGGAAGCTCTACTATATTGCCTTCTATGCGGAAGAAGAGGTCCTTACGTAGGATATTGGGATCGCTCAAGCTGGAAGGTTCTGCATTGGTCGCAAATACCAGGCGGGTATTGACCTTCTTCATATTGCCACCAACGACTTGGATTTCCTTGTTCTCTATGGCTCTCAAGATCTTGGCTTGGGCTTTCAGAGAGAGATTGGTAACTTCATCCAAGAACAATAATCCGTTGCTGCACTCTTCAAAGAAGCCGGTCTTGTTTTTGCTGGCATCTGTGAAGGAACCTTTGACGTGACCGAAGAGCTCACTCTCGATGATCGTCTCTGTCAGGGCACTGCAATTGACAGTATGAAACATCTTCCCAAAACGGCGGCTATTGATATAGTAGTAGTTGGCAGCCACTTCTTTACCTGTGCCTGTCTCTCCAACCAGGAAAAGATCCTCATCGACCTCTGCAAGCTTGGATATCTGAGCTCTTACTTGCTTGATCACTTCGCTTTCACCTATGAAGGGGAAACTGCGGGTGAATTGCTTTTTCAGGTTAATGAACTCAATCTGCAGACCTATATGCTCTTCTTCTTGTCTCTTAAGAGTTACTGCATTGTCTATATGTAGAAGTAACTGATTTGTGTTGAAGCTTGCACCCTTCTCTATAAAATGGTATGCTCCAAGCTCTCTGATTTCTGAGACTTGCTGAGAATTGGCTTCACCCGAGATCACTATTACTTTGTAGTTCAAATCGAGATTATCCCTCAAGTATCTCAATACCTGTATTCCATTCAGGGGACTTCCAATCAAGAAGACATCCAATAGGATTACATCCGGCTTGAAATTGCGCAGCTCGTTGAAGAAAGCATCGCTATTGGATGTCTGGAGCACCTCATAGCCGTGTCGCTGAATGATATTGCCTACATTAGTCGAGAGTACTACATCGTCTTCGAGTATGATTACTTTTCCTTTCATCTTGTATCCTATCTGAGGCGTTCCTCAAGGTCCGCCAATGAGTTTATATAGTAGATGTATGCCTGATCAGGCGAGTCATATGGAGAGAAGTACTTGTGTACGTCACCATCTTGGAAATACTTTGTGCACATATAGTAGAAGTGGTCGCTGGTACTAAGCTTCCGCGCAATGTCCAGAAGCTTCTCGTCGCCCTTTTGTTTTACATGGTACAATAGATCATAGAAAGTCTCGATGGCATTCTTTTGCATATCGTTTTCCAGCCATGCAGAAAGGTCTCTCTCTTCATCCGCCCAGCTTACGGGATCGGTAAAAGATAGTGATTCCTGCTGGTAATTGGAGAGATGTGTCGTTTCCTTTGGCGTTACAAAGCCCAGATGATCCCTTTTCAAGACTTCATCAGGGAAGTGCTTCATAAACTCAAATATACCTGATTCCGCCCACTGATGCTCTCCAAAAGTCTCATAATCCATAAAGAGATTTAGGAACTGATTTCGTCCCTTCTTCTCCTCCAGAGTGAGGTGATCAATCCAATTTGTAAACTTGTCCACTGTAAGGGGATACTCCGGCCAGTCTCGGTTTGAGAACCTGAACGCTATATCATCGGACAGCTTATAGTACTTCAAGAGAAGATTCAAGTCCTTGGAGTAGTTTTTATAGGAATAGAGCGGTGAACGCCATTGCAGAATCCTATCCACTCCCTCTGTAATGATCGTCTTAAAGCCTTCTATCTCGTAGATCAAGTCTGATAAGCGGTCCTGATAGATCAATTCTGTATTACGAAATGTCTCCGTAAAGCAACCAAACTCGTCCTGCATCAACTTACGATGCATCATCACCTGATCCAAAAACTCGTTTGTGTCATATAAAAAAGCCAAGGAGTGATAGTATGTCTCTCCCAAAAACTCTACCGACCCGGTATCTGCCAGTTCTTTGAAACTATCCAATACCTCAGGACTATATAGCTTAAATTGCTCAATCGCTGTCCCGGTAATGGAGTATGCTATTTTAAAGCGTCCTTCATGTTTCTTGATCAGATCGAGCAGCAGTTTATTCGTAGGAAGATAACATTTCTCTGCCACTTTCTTCATGACCATGGAATTCAGCTTTGCATCAAAAAGCTCCGGATTCTCGCCAATATCCAGCAAGTTCACATGTCTGAGCCTATAAGGCTGATGCACTTGGAAGTAAAAGACTATATTCAGCATACTTACTCCTGTTCCTTCAGATACTGTGCCAATACCTGAGAATACAAAGGTCTGATCTTTTCTGCGGCTTCATTCCACTGAATCCTGTTCACTTCATTCTTACCATCAAGACCCATTTTGCGGCAAAGCTCCGGATGTTCGATCAAGTGATTGATCGTATCTGCCATCAGATCTACATCCCAATAATCAACTTTGAAGGCGTGATTTACCACTTCAGCTACGCCCGATTGCTTTGAGATAATCGCCGTAATACCATAGGCCATAGCCTCCAGAGGAGCTATGCCAAAGGGTTCGGAAACGGAAGGCAACACATAGATATCGCTGGCGCGGAGAATACGCTCCACCTGCTTACGATTGAGGAAGCCGGAAAAGAGGAACTTGTTTCTCAGTCTCAGCTCCGCTGATCTCCTCAGCAGTCTGCGCGCCATGTCGCCAGTACCTGCCATGATAAACCTGGCATCAGGATGTTGCTCCAATACTCGAGCAGCCACATCCAAGAAGTAATCCGGACCCTTCTGTATAGTTATTCTGCCCAAAAAGAGCACTGTAGGTCCCTTGAATATCCTCTTCTTGGCATAGACGGCATCTTCCGGCATGGAAAAGGCATTATGCACTATCCTGATCTTGCCTGTATCGATTCTGTATCTGGACATGATCATTTGAGCTGTGTACTGGGATACCGCGATTACAAGATTTGCATACATCATTCCTGCATGCTCAATCTTGTGGATACGCTCGTCTCCCGGACCACCCGCCCGATCAAATTCTGTGGCATGAATATGCACTACCAAAGGCTTTTGTGATATCTTACGGCTAAGCATACCGGCGGGATAAGTGAGCCAGTCATGCGCGTGAATCAGATCATACTGGAGTTCCCTGGCAAAGCGCTCCGCTCTTACCGTGTACTCCTGCACCTTTTTCATCAGGTCTTCATCACCGATCAGATGAGTTGTCATCTCCTCAAAAAGCTCGTGCTCAGCCAGATTGTGGCTTTCGCTGTACTCCTTGGTCCGATAGCTTACGAGGAAGTTCTTTACCTCGGATAGCTGAAAATATGATTCCGGCCGAGTACTGATTCCCACATACTCCAGCCTTTCCTGCATCGTTCCAAACTTCTGTGTAATGTATTCAGAGTGTTTGATTGGATCGAGGAAGACCACCGGCATCGTATCTGCATCACTTTCTTGCCTCAAAGGGAAATAGACCATCTCCCGGGTAGGCAAGACAAGATCAATCTTGATCCCTTGTGCCAGAAGAGCCTTGACTATGCCATAACATGCCATTGCCAGACCTCCGGATATCAGAGGCGGAAACTCCCAAGAAAACATTAAAATCTTCATTTCGGCTCCCTCAGCATGGAGATAAAGCTTTCTACATTGTAGAGAGCTGCCACGCTCATAGCCAGTGCCGGAGCACCTTTGGGGAAGTGTGGATTGTCCCCGTCCCAGATCTCCGCTATCGAGGCGATATGCCCCTTCATTATACTCGTTCTGAACGTCCCGATAATCTCATCCAGCTTGTCTGCAAGTTCGTGATCGCTCATCCTTTCCCGATTGATCTTGACATAGAGGCCGCAGAATGGACTCAATAACCAAGACCAGACACTACCGTTATGACATGCCAGGTCTCGTTCTCTTTGGGGTCCATAGTACTTCTTTCTAAACTTGGGATCCTTAGGACTGAGTGTCCTGATTCCATAAGCAGTATAAAGCTCTTCTTTGGCTTTGTTGAATACTGAGCTCATCTTGTCTTTATCAACTATCTCAAAGGGCAAAGACAGAGCTATCACGGCATTTGGTCTGATCTCGTCTATTCTTTCATCTCCAAGCAGTCTGTCTGCCAGATATGAGCCATTCCAGTACTTCCCGAGAGATTGTTTTAGAGTGTCTTTGATCTCCAGAATCCTCTGCTGGGATGCAGTAGTACTCTTAGTTTTAAGCCTGCTCAGTATGTCTTCAAAAACACAGATCGAATTGTACCAAAGAGCGTTGATTTCGACCGGAGCTCCGTTTCTGGGAGTTACCGGGCGTCCGTCGATTCGGACGTCCATCCAAGTGGCATGTGCAAATTCGGGCAATAGCTCCAATAGCTTGTCTTCTCTTACTCTAAACGGGAAATTCACATTGTCAAGGATCGCCAACAGGATGTTCTCCACCATGCTTGCCAATTCAGGCCACAACTCCGGCTTTCTCTTGCCAAGTTTCCACAGCATTATCACATACCAAAGGCTGGCATCCACCGTATCGTAATTGACTTCTCTGCCGCTCTCTTCAAAGACATTTGGGATAAGGCCATTCTTGGTAAAGAGATTGTATTTTCTCAGGATGCGTTCTGCGAGGTCTTGTTTACCTTCCATATGCAGCAGCGCATTGATTACAAACATCGTATCTCTGCCCCAAGCACCGTAGAAAGGGTATCCCGCAACGACATCATCGTTACCTACAAAATCCATCAGCGCGAGTTCTAAGAGCTTCTTGTAAGCCTCCGGACGGAACAGCTTGTTATCAGCATAGTCCAGATTAGTCAGCAACGTATCGTCTTGATCAGGCAGCAGAGGCAGATCCATAGGTTTGGGCAGATCCGAGTAACGCTGCATAATCCTGGCTATCACGACATCAAGATCGGTGATCTTCACGTCACTGAAGACTATGCAATTGCTCTCCCCTACTCCGAGCTCAAAACTTAGCTCAAACAGGCTGATCTGATCACCAATGCCCTCGTATCCACTCATCACTTCCCATGGATAGTAAACGTTGTAATAGACATAGCGGTTGCTCTCGAGCACGCCTTTCTCAGTATAAGTATAGACCTCATACTGGTTGCTGTTGCGACGGCAAAAGCCTTCAGGGCGTTCATCGCCACCATTTATTTCAGTATAAAAATCCTCATTATCCAAGCTTCCCGGACTATTGAGCTGATGATGATGTGTCATCGTATATTTGGGATGAAGATGGAAATGTAGCCTGTGATGACCCAAATTACTATAACGCACGAGGACCGTATTGCTTTCCTCATCCATCATAATCTCTTTGAGGATCAGTATCTCGTTTTGATGCGGCAAGGCACTGTACAAAAAGGCGGGATACGGTCTCAGCCAAGGCTTGACCAGATAGAGAAAGCCTTCCGGGTATATACAGTTGCTATAGTTGTTGCTATCAAGGTGAATAATCTCACCTCGCCATTCAACTTTCTCTTCCATTCCGGCAATCAGATGCCTGCGATTGAAGCTGCCATCACTGGCTATCAGTAGCCCGTGATATTTACGCTGATTGATCAGGTTTCCTGTTCCCAGCGCGTATGATCCTTTCCTGTTGGAGAGGATCCATTCATGATGATGGGTCTCCATGAAGTAATTATTCATCTCAGCCCCTATAAACCTTAGATTTCATTTGTGTTGATTTTTTTCAATTGTCTGAAATCGTCAAGGTTTTTATGCCCAAAAGTCCTAAGAAAGTGCTATTACCCTACTCTACAAGCTTTTAACTTTTACGTTTCATAGGACTGATGCTTAGTTTAGACTGGATTCTGTGGTGTCGCTTTCGCTCTGGGTATTATTCAAAACCCTCTGGTTAACCGGCTGGAATGTATCATAGATAGAGGGCATATCGGAGAAATATTTACTATAAACTATACGTAAGTTATCTTCTTTGAGCCGGCTGATATCCGGCATTTGATAAATCAGATCAAGGGAACCGCTGGCTTCCACGGTTGCATACTCGTGATCCACTGTCTCCAAGTATGTACCGTCTGAATCGAATAGAGCCAGCATGAAGAAACCGGTTACCGGAACTGACAAGCGATTTGAAAGAGTTACATAAACATCCGTAGGGCGCTGAAGATCGCCCAATTCATAGAGGAAAAGCTCATCATTGCTGACATCCTGTACGACGATCTCGCTGTCCATATTGAAGGCATCTTCGTCCAGCCAATTACCGGAGTATGATCTGGCAGCTTTGAATCCGCCAAAATAAGCCAGAGTTCTTTCCTGATAGGTAGTCATGCCGGGATCGTTTACGATATAGGATGATGCGACATTGGCAGGGCCGCGTTGTTCCACGACCAGCACCCAATGGCTACGGCGTCCGGCAACTTTTACAATTACCTTGTTCCCTTTTGCCAGCTCGCCACTGAGATAATCCCAGTCGTTTCTGCGCGCGCTTTGCGAGACCAGCTCCAAGCCAAAGCCTGATCCATCAATTTCCCCGGGTATCTGCCATCTCATATTGTTTCCGGCAAAGCCACCGTTGCGGCGTAACCAGTCATTAAGACGGTCCGGAGTCATACGGGTATTGCTGGCCTCTGTATTGAGTAACATTGCCAGGCAACTCAGAACGCAACCACTGTTTCCGATCGAACTACGGCTCGATCCCAGTCGTTCGCTATTCCATCTCGAATCATTTTGAGAAAACCAGCTAAAGTTGCCGGCACTCAAAGCAGAGCATAGTATTACAATTATTGTTATTATCGTTATTTTTTTCATAGGCGTAGATCTTCTAAATCAATCACTTACGATAGTATGAGCCATTTTTGTTCCAAAGCTGGCTTTAATGCCTCACCTTTCTAAATGACCCATTCTATATCCTATTGTATTACATATAGATATACCAAGCGCTCTTAGTCTCCCCTGAAGCACCACGTATGAATGCACCCAGGTATCTCCCACGATTCTCCCACAAAGAGGGAGATATGAGGGAGCGAGCAGGCAGTAATCTATGAGCGAGCCTAAGCAGAGACTTTGTGAACTGCGCTCCTATTGATAGGATGCTTCTACCCTGCTTGTATCCTGCTTGAATCCTGCTTGAACAGGCATCATAAAGCTGTCCTGCAATGCTTTATAATTGTTTCATCGAAAGGGAGCAATTGAGGGAGCCAGGTAATCGACTATATTGATGATACTTAGCCGATACTAACATGCAAACGAAAAAGCACTTGACGTTCAACAGAATTGTCAGAGAATATGCATTTATGGAAAACATAGTGATTTTGATCGTAGTTTTACTTGTCGTTTCGGCTCTGGCTTATGCTGAAGAACTGCCGGAGATTGAAGGTTTATGGACGGATGGAGTAGCCGTGCAGACCACGGCACAGACTCCCCGCGAAGGTGTGTCAGCTATCAGAGCGCAGATTGATGGTACATGGGCCAGCTATCCGCTGGTATCTTTTCCGGATAGTTTTTGGGAATGGAACAGAAGCAAGCGGATGGAGTATATCCAGATATTCAGGGAAATGCTGGAGCAAGGCCCCCGGGCTACTCGTCAACCCCAGCTTGCAGGGCCTCATAACGGCATCATAGCCACCTATGGACAGGCACGTGGAGACAGCCGTTTCAAGCTCAATAATGCCATCAAAGGTATGGGCTTTCTACCCAAACCGGCTTATCTGGCTGAGATAATCAATCGGCTTGAGACTAACCTGGAAGAGCCTCTCAATGTAAAGCTGGATATTCTTGATTCACTGTATGCCAATGCCGAGAAATACTTTGAAGCAGATCGCCTGATCTCACTGGAGCTCTATGCAGAGCCTGGCTATCAGACCCAGACCTTTATCAATCAGATGGTCAATCCTCAGGCTGTGATCGTATGGATGGATATACCGACTTTCAAGATGAAAGCGATTGTGAGATTGCTCGATCCCAAAGATACGGCACTATCTGAATATGAAAAACAGACAATCCACTATATCAATCTGATGCATAGTTTCTTTCACGGAGCTTTTCCCAGAGATTACATAGCCGCGGTCTATTATGCCACAGAGATCTATGATAGCTCTCCGGGCAGACCCGATGCCAGGGGGACAAGAGTTCGCTAAAGAGCTGATCCACTCTCTGCTTGGAGAAAGCCATTGACAAAATGAGCCCGCTCAGGAGCTTTGCATCAGCCAGGCGCAACACAATGGCTGCTTGTGAACCATGTCAGGTCAGGAATGAAGCAGCATTAAGCAATGCCAGTCATGTGTCGTTGTTAGCCTGGCCTTTTTCACATTCTGCTTTTGTGGTATGGAAATTGCTCTGAATATTCATCAGATTTATACAATTAAAGGACTATATTTGGTATGAAGAAAGTGATACTTGCCCTGCTTTCGGTTCTGGCCGTACTGGCAGTTTTTGCCTATCCCGTCAGAATCCAAAGCTGGGACATAGACAACGATATCAAGGTATTGAACAATGCCAGAGCTTCGATAGATTACGTAAACCGTACGACCGGTGTGATCATTGTTTATGTGCGAAACTCGATTGAAGAAGAAAGCATCAGATCCCTGGGATTTTCTACAGAACGAGTCCCGGAGCCGGATAAGGAGTATGCTGCACGTCTTTGGGAAGAAACCAAAGATAGCACAGATCCGATGAATGCCTATTATAGCCTCGCTGAGTATCAGAGCTTTATGCAAAACACAGCGGCTCAATATCCTGCCATCTGCCAGCTTGTTACAGTCGGAAATTCTGCAAATGGAAATCCCTTGATGTATCTCAAGATTACGGATAACGTAAGCCTGAACGAGAATGAGCCGGAGTTTCGCTATGTATCAAGCATTCACGGCGACGAAGTGGTGGGTTATGATATGATGATCCGCTTGATTCAGCTTCTTACGACAGGTTATGGCACGGATACCAGAATCACCAATATCGTAAACAATGCGGAAATCTGGATCAATCCAATGTACAACCCTGATGGTTACCAGCTTCAACAAAGATTCAACGCCGCGGGGATTGACCTCAATAGAAACCTCCCGATGCCGACCGGTGAGCAGCATCCCGATGGAAACGTCTGGGGTGTGGAAAACATAGCCTTTATGAATTTTGCCAATAGCAAGAACTTTGGCCACTCGATAAACTTCCATGGCGGTGCGCTGGTGATAAATTATCCCTGGGATTATACCTATACTTTGGCACCTGATAATTCGCTTTTGATAGATATGTCTCTGGCTTACTCCACGACAAATACAGCAATGTATAATGGTGAGTTTAACCAAGGCATTACCAATGGTGCTGCCTGGTATGTGATCACCGGTTCGCTGCAGGATTGGAATTATGGTCTCACAGATTGTATAGATATTACAGCAGAAATCAGTAACATCAAGTGGCCAAACGCCACGACCCTGGATAGCTATTGGAATCAAAACCGTGAGTCTATCCTGAACTATATGGAATATGCTCTGAAAGGCTTGCACGGCCTGGTTACTGATAGCTCCGGTAATCCGCTCGATGCAGCCATCGTTGTATCAGGAAACAGCCGGATTACACACACTGATCCCTCAATTGGAGACTATCACAGGCTCTTGCTGGGTGGCACATATAGTGTAACAGCACAAGCAAATGGCTTTATCCCCCAGACACAGAGCATCACTATCCCGGCTGGTGGAGCGGCTAGCTTGAACTTCAGCCTGGAGCCTGCCCAGCAGATCAGCTTTATGGGAATAGTCCGAGACCAGAATGGCTTTGCAGTTCCTCAAGCTCAGGTCACGATAGGCACAGAGCCACCCTTGGAGATCACAACGGCTGTAGATGGCAGCTTTATTATACCCAGTATCTATGAAGGTAATTACTCACTTGTGATTAGTGCCAGCGGAAGCCCGCAATTGAATACCGTGATGAATGCTCTCAGTAATGACAATCGTCAGGTCTTCATCCTGACTGAACCGATCTTTACAGAAGATTTTGAGAGTGGTATCGGCAACTGGACAGCAACCTCGCCCTGGGCAATCACAACCGAGAGCGGAAACAGCGTGCTCAAAGACTCTCCCAGCGGGAATTATGCGAATAACATAAACAAGAGTGTCAAACTGACCAGCCCTCTGGATCTGAGCTCGATCACCAATCCTCAGTTGCAGTTCCGAGCCAAGTACGCTCTAGAATCAGGTTATGATTTCGTGAGAGTGGAGGCTTCAGCCACAGGCACCAGTTGGACAGAGCTGGCAAGTTTTACCGGCAATCAAAGCAGTTGGCAAAACTATAACTATTCCCTTTCACAGTATGCAAGCGGACCTCTCCATCTGAGATTCAGGATTACTACGGACAGTGGCGTTACAGCTGATGGCATCACCATCGATGATATAGTCATAACAGGGATTCAGAGCAACCTGCTATTAGCAGGTGACGTCAACAAAGACGGCCGCATTTCCCGTGGAGATATTGACCGCTTGATGTTACATGCTGCAGATATGGATCAGGAGACTTGGACAATTGCACAGACCGAAGCTGCAGACGTTGATGATAATGGCTCAGTGAATGAACTGGATGCCTACCTGATACACAAATATATGACTCAGGGTGCTTACAGACTCCCCGTGCAGACAGGCATCCCTGAACAGATGCCCAGCCCGCAGATCAGTTATACGTTTATCAATAATCAAATACAGATGAATGCCAATCCATCTGGCGATCTGCGTTCACTCAGTATCAGCCTTTCAGGACAGAACACAGCTATCAGTCACGTAAGCATCACTGGGGCACTATATTACCAAGTAAATCTGGCAGATAAGTACATAGGATTGGTAACAGAGGGTAACGGACTCCAGATCTCGTTCAATCTCACCAGTGATAGCTTCCCAGTAATAGCGAACGGACTGGTAAACGGGATTACTTACCAGCTCATGATCAACTCTGGAAGCTCTGCCGATGAGGACAACAACCCAACTGCTATAAACTCTCTAAACCAGAACTACCCCAATCCCTTCAATCCGTCCACTATTATATCTTACAGCCTCAAGGATGATAATAAACCAGTCAGGCTTGATATCTATAATGCCCGCGGTCAGCTTGTAAAGAGCTTGGTCAATAACAGCCAGCCTGCAGGAAATCATCATATAGTCTGGAATGGAACCGATGAGAAAGGTGAAGCAGTCTCTGCAGGACTCTATCTATATAGACTGAGAACCGGCTCTTTTGACTCCAGCCGCAGGATGGTATTGCTCAAATGAACAATAGACTCATCACGATACTCAGCCTATTTGTTATGATAAGTATCCTGGCAATTGCTTGTCCAAAGCAGCAAGCTCCGGCTCAGGATGAGCACAAATACGAGTTTCGCAAAGACGGCGAGCTTCAGGTAGTCGATCCTGACGGCTCAATCAAAGCCAGCTTTGATATAGAGATTGTGAGCACTGACCTCGCTCTGATGCAGGGACTCAAATACAGGGATAAGCTTGGCGATAATCAGGGTATGCTCTTTATTATGAGTGGTGACACGGCACATTCCTTTTGGATGCAAGACACCTATCTATCCCTCGATATCATCTATATAGACCACACCAAAACCATATTCCAAATCTACAAAAACACTACTCCATTCAGTGAAGATACGCTTCCTCCGGACAAGATCAATAAATACACTCTGGAAGTGCTTGCCGGAACCAGCGACAGACTTAATATCAAAGAAGGCGATACCATAAGATGGCAAGAACTATAGTACTATTATTGATCCTTAGCTCCCTGCTGCTATTTGCTTGCAGCAAGAAAGGAGCTGGCGAGGAAACCTATACTGAAGATGAATTCCCCGCAGAAAGCTATAATGAATACGCCCAGACCGAAGAATCTGACACTCTGAGCAGCGAGGCCAATGCTCGTCCAATCAGCAGCCCCGGCAGCACGATAGCCAATTATGATTACACCTGGACCGGCTCGGATGCCATCCCGGATGTCGTTATCATAATCGATGATTTTGGTTATGCTGCAGGTAGCCTCTTGGAAGACTTTGCAGCACTCCCCAAAGAGATTGTCTTTGCGGTATTGCCTGATCTCCCTCAAACCGCAAGAAGCGGACAGATCGCCAGCCAAAACGGTCACGAGGTCATCATCCACGTTCCGATGCAAGCTTTGAACAGCCCCACCAGCCCGGGAGCACGCTATATAAAGACCGGAATGCAAGCGGAAGAGATACGCGAGCTTCTTAGTGATTTCCATCGCCAAATTCCTATGGCAAGAGCTGCAAACAACCACATGGGCTCCTCCGCTACTTCAGATGAAGAACTGATGAATCCGGTACTCGACCACCTCAACAGCTTGGGTCTGTTCTTCATCGATAGCGCCGTCACCGCCAACCGTCTGAGCTACAATCTGGCAAAACAAAAGGGCTTCAGATCTCATAGAAGAGACATCTTCCTGGATGTCCCCGATAATACAGATGCGACCATAGCCCAAAAGATCGAGAGCTTGGGGAGATACAAAGGACGCCGTGAACCAATCGTTGTGATCACGCATTGTCACAACCGCAGCAAGCTCGAAGCATTGCAAAAGTTTATCGCCCAAATCCAAGCCATGGGAGTCAGAATCATCTCGCTCAGAGAAGCTGCTCAGTACGCATCTCTATAAATCAATAACAAGTTAGCGTTATTAGCCTGAGAGCTGAGGCATCTGCCGATACCAGAGCTTTCAGGCTTCTTTTATCTATGTTTTTCCCAGTCTCCCCTAAAGGAATCGCAGGCAATCCACGGGAGATTCCCGGGCCTTCCCCGGGTCTATGCCCGGGAATCTCCCACCTTACGCCCGCCTTAGACCAGGCATTTTTAAAGGAGAGAAGGCTTGTCCGCCCAGATGAGCTTGGTCAAAAACATTGATGCCAAACATATCAACTCCCAAGACTATGCCAGGCTGTAGTTTATTCACTATTTATCGTGACCATTATCTTGCCAGCTTCAATACTATGTAGTAAAAATTATCATTATGAATCCCCTGCCGCACACTAGCCGTATTGCCATAAATATCAATGCTTTACAATTAGCTCGTAACATTGACAGAATCAGGATAATATCCTTCTAACGGGGCTAAAATGCAATTCCCGCTTGCATTAAAGGTTTTTGCATTTATACTATCGATAAAAAACCAATACAAAGGAGAACTAAGAATGAAGAAAATTATTGCCCTTTTGTTACCGCTCCTTATCGTTGTCGGCCTTGCCGCTTTTGAAGTGGAACTGGGCGGAGAATTCCGTTCACGCGCAGCAATGTATAACGATACAGATGAAGACAATGGCGGACACATCGACAACCGTTTGCTTCTTAACATGACCGGAAGACTTTATCCCAATTGGAATCTGGTCTATGGTGCTGAGATTGGTGATATTGTTTGGGGCGGTGCTGGCGGCGGAATCGCTACCCGTGGCGTCAACATCGAAACCGCAGAGCTCTATATTGAGCACAACTGGGTTGCGAAGAATATGAAGTTCAAGATTGGTCAACAGTATTGGGCTGATCACCGCAGTATGATTCTTGATGATCCTTTCTCCGGCGCACTGGTCGAGATTGGTGATCTGGGCGGAATGAGAGCAGAGCTTGCTTATATGAAGCCGATGGAGAGACGCTGGGACATCAATGATGACTACCACGTTGGCATGTTCAGTCTCTATTTGGACAGGCTCAATGCCGGTCTGCATTCCTTCTATGGCAACGATCTTAAGCAAAACGATATGGCAAACTTCACTGTGATGCCTTTTATCACACTGCCTGCCGGCCCTGTGGAACTTGATGCGACTCTCTTTGTTGATTACCAGGTAGTACCCGGTGATGATCAGATGGGGTTTGGCGCAGCTTTCAAGGCTGATGCCAATATGGGCAATGCCGGTATCGGTGCTGACCTGCTTTACATTGGAGAAAATGGACTTACTGTCCTCTCTCCTTACTACCAGAATGGTCTCTATCTCTTTGGATGGGGCAAATGGAACGATAGCGTCACAACCGCTTTCCCCTATCCCGATGGAAATGATGGCTTGCTTTCAGCAGTGGGACAAGTCCACTACCAAGTTAGCCCCAAGATGAAGGCATTTGCCAATGCCGGCTATGTCACAACCATGGCGAATAATGATCCCGGCGTGGGCTTTGAGCTGAATGCCGGTGTCGAATATGACCTCTTCAGAGATAAGATCAAGATGGCTATGTTTGGAGCTTTCGGTAGCCCCGGCGAAGGAATTGACAACGATCCCAACACTCTTTACCTGCTGGGCACCACACTCAAAGCCGAATTCTAATCAATACGATATATCTAATATGCAATATCAGCCCCGGTTAATCCGGGGCTTTTTGTTATTGCCATGAAGACATTGAGGGTAATCATCGTCAAACTGACACATGTCTCATAATACTACTAAGAATATGTCTGAATAGGACATGGAGGATTCAGAGAAGAAATCTTAAGAGTTTTTCCCAGAATCTGCTTGACAAAAAAGCAGCCCCAAAGGAATTTGGCAATACTTTGAAACGCTCAGTTTTGGGGCATTAGCTCAGCTGGGAGAGCGCATGACTGGCAGTCATGAGGTCAACGGTTCGATCCCGTTATGCTCCACCAAATATACCCCTTCACGTTGCCCAGCAATGTGGAGGGGAATCTTATTTTAACTCGTTTTTTCAGTAAAGGAAACCAGAAATGATCAAGCAAAACCTCATAGCAACACTACAAAATCAGGCTCTGACAGCCAGAACAGCCATTCTGCATATGACTACCCTGGCAGCGTCCGGTCACCCCGGTGGATCAATGTCTTCTATCGACCTGCTACTGGCTGTATATTCACAGATCAAGCACGATCCCCGCAAGCCCGATATGCCGGAAAGAGATCGCGTGGTGGTATCCAATGGCCACATCTCCCCCGCTGTATATAGTGCCTTGGGGATTCATAAGTACTTTGAATTGGATGATGCAATAGCACTATTCAGGAAGTTCGGCAGCATCTATGAGGGACATATCGAGAGAACAGTGCCCGGAGTGGAATGGACGACAGGTAACCTTGGACAGGGACTTTCCGCCGGAGCAGGTTTTGCCATGGCTTCAGTCATCAACCAGACTCCTTACAAAGTCTTTGTGCTGATGGGAGACGGAGAGCAACAAAAGGGCCAGATCAGCGAAGCCAGACGTTTTGCCGTCAAGTATCACTTAAACAATCTCTGTGCAATCGTGGATTATAACAGACTTCAGATTAGCGGTTCGATTGAAGATGTCATGCCGCAACAAATCAAAGCAAATTGGGAATCCGACGGCTGGGCAGTCATCGAAACCGATGGTCATGACTTTGCCAAGATCCTCGATAGCCTCGAAGAAGCGGCGGCTATTGACAAGCCTGTGATGATTCTGGCTCATACTGTGATGGGTAAGGGCGTAAGCTTTATGGAAAACATGGCAAAGTATCACGGCTCTACCCTTAGCGAGACCCAACTCGAGGAAGCGCTCAAAGAACTGGGAGCAACCAACAAGCTTAAAGACTATCGAAAGTCCAGAAGCGAATTTGTCTATGACCTATCAGAACACAAAACAGCCCAGTTTGAACTGAAGGGTGATCTGACTGCGGGACAACCGATCGTATATGAAGCAGAAAACGACAATCGCAGCGCTTGGGGCAATGCCATCGCAGATTTGGCAAAGATCAATGAGAAAGCAAAGACGGCATTGGTCGTAGTGGATTGTGACCTTGCAGCCAGCGTTAAAACAGGAGATTTCGCCAAAGTTGCACCCGATAGATTTATTCAAGCCGGTATTATGGAACATAATGCAGCCGTCCTGGGCGGAGCTCTTTCTGCCAGCGGCATCCAAACCTTCTGGAGCGATTTCGGAATGTTTGGGATAGATGAAGTCTATAATATGCACAGACTCAACGACATCAACCATACCAATCTCAAGGTTGCCGTTACCCACGTCGGCATCGATGTCGGCGAAGACGGCAAGACTCATCAATGTATTGATTATATCGGTCTGGCAAGAAATCTTTACAATTTCAAGCTCATCTGCCCCGCAGACTCAAACCAGACTGATAGGATTATCCGCTATCTGATCAATAAACCCGGCAATTACTTTATCACCATGGGCAGATCAAAGCTCCCTGTTATCCGCAACGAAGAAGGAGCAATCTTCTATGATATGGGCTACAACTTTGAGTATGGCAAAGAAGACCAGCTCAGGATAGGTAACCACGGGACAGTGTTTGTGACCGGTACTCCGGTGGGACGCGTTCTCAAGGCCATAGACAGCCTTAGGGATGAAGGTATCTACCTCAATCTGTTCTACGTCTCGAGTCCTTTGGAAGTCTCTGATGAGGCAATCGAGAAAGCAGTTTCGCATGGAGTAATCTTCAGCATCGAAGATCACAACGTGCATAGTGGCCTGGGTAGCGTAATAGCTGACAAACTGGTATCGCTTGGCTTGTGTGCCAAACTGATTAAGCTTGGGATCAATCAGTATCCCTTTGCCGGAAACTCCGATGAAGTCTATAAATGGGCAGAGCTCGATAGCGTAAGTCTGATCAGGAAGTTCAAAGCTAACCTGTAAGACCTGTTTCTCCTGTCATTTAGCAATGCCGTACCAGACTCCTCTGGAGATCGATACCAATTCTCCGATAGATTAGCTAATTCATAGCTCTTCTTTCCCTATCCGCTCCTTTTGGATCATGCCGCGCTCCTGCCGCGCTGTAGCCGCAATCATGCCGCGAGTGCGGCAGGATCGCGGTATAATCGCCCTGTTTTGATGGCAATGTTTATAAGGGAATTGCATACTGAAGTGAATTTCATTGACTTAATATGAGCACCATCCAAAATGGTAAAAAACAAAAATACTATAGGAGCGGGTTATGAAAAAAGTTCTTAAAACCTACCCCGATAAGTGCATAGCTTGTCACCTCTGTGAAAGCGTGTGCTCAAATCTCTATTTCAAAGT
Source organism: uncultured Candidatus Cloacimonadota bacterium (assembly GCA_964433815.1). GTDB lineage: Bacteria > Cloacimonadota > Cloacimonadia > Cloacimonadales > Cloacimonadaceae > PHBP01. The sequence goes on along the minus strand of CAYSSP010000014.1, from coordinate 20,595 downwards.
GGACAAAGCTGAGAAGTCCTGCATCAGGATCTATGAAAGCTTTAGTCCCACAGAAATGAAAGTCTGCAACCAGTGCCAAACCTGCGTTCAGGTCTGCCCCACTCAAGCCCTTAGTGTCAATCACCAAGGCGTTGTAATGCTTAATAAGAAGCTCTGCATAGGATGCCTGATGTGTGTCGCAGCATGTCCGACAAATACAATGATGCATTTTGAGGGAGCACTGAGCCCCTTCAAGTGTATTGCCTGTGGAGCATGCGCCAAGCAATGCCCGGTTGAAGCTCTCAAAATAGAGACGGAGGAATAATGGAAAGCAGAAAAGTACTCGCTGAGTTTCGCTATGAGCTGAAACCAATCGTAAGAGGATACAACCGCAGAACGTTGTACGTGAATCTTGATACTCTGGAAATCAAATCCAAGCCTGTGACCGATATGATGATCGACAAATTCGTAGGTGGAAAGGGATTTGATCTCTATCTGATGTGGCATGGCGTCAAAGACGACACCAAATGGAATGATCCCGAGAATGAGATCTGTATTTCCTTTGGTCCTCTCTGCGGTAATACCAATTATCCAGGTAGTGGAAAGTCCATTGTAACGACGATCTCGCCTCTTACAGGTATCCCTGTTGACTGCAATGTTGGTGGCCACTTTGGCCCTTATACCAAGTTTGCCGGTTGGGATGCCTTGGAAATCCAGGGAAAGGCACGCGAGGATGTGTTGCTCTATATCGATGGAGATAATGGAATCGTCCAGATCCTCTCCGCTCCTGATCAGGAAGTCAATAGCCATGTTATCTCCGAAGAACTTCACAAAGAGTTCGCTGGCACTGAAGAGCATCTGCAACACGTATCTGTGGTTTCCTCCGGAAGAGCTTCATCACATGTGAATATCACCTGTCTGAATTTTTCCTTCTGGGATAAACGCCGCAAGGTCGCCAGGCTTAAACAAGCTGGTCGTGGTGGCACGGGAAGCGTGTTTAGAGATAAAAAGCTCAAAGCATTGGTAGTGAAATACTCCGCATTGTCCGGAGATACTAACGATCCCGAAGATATCGATACACTTCAGAAGACAGGTCTCAAACTGCACAATGAGATTGAGAAAGGCGATAGCAGCCAGTGCCATATGAGAGAAATGGGGACTGCTCACCTGATGGAGATTATGAACGATTACGATCTCCTGCCGATCAGAAACTTCAAATACGGTCAGATGCCGGAAGCAATCAGCTTGGCATCTTGGGAGTTCAAAAAGCTCTTCACCCAGAATATGCCTGATGGTTGCTGGTTTGGATGCTCGCTCTCCTGCTGCAAGGCTGTGGATGATTTCTTGCCTCGTACAGGTCCTTACAAAGGACAGCCGGTCTGCGTTGACGGTCCTGAATATGAGACAGGTGCCGGTTGTGGCTCCAATCTCTGCATCTGGGACCCCAAGGATGTAGTCGAGATAAATTTCTACTGCGATACCTACGGGGTTGATACAATCTCCTTCGGAACATCAGTGGCTTTTGCGATGGAGTGTTACGAGAATGGTATCCTTAATAAAGAACGCACCGGAGGTTTGGATCTTAGCTGGGGCAATGCCGATGCAGCTTTGGAATTACTACACCAGATGGCTCGTGGTGAAGGCTTTGGCGTGACAGTCGGAATGGGCGTCCGTAAGATGAAAGAGATCTTCGCTAGAGAATACGGTGCTGATCCCCAGTTCTTGCAAGATATCGGAATGGAAGCCAAAGGCTTGGAATACAGCCAGTATATGTCCAAAGAGTCACTCGCTCAGCAAGGTGGTTACACTCTCGCGCTGAAGGGACCTCAACACGATGAAGCCTGGCTGATCTTTATGGATATGGTGAACAACCTGATTCCCACCTTTGAAGATAAAGCTGAAGCTCTGCATTACTTCCCGATGTTCCGCACCTGGTTTGGTCTGCAGGGACTCTGCAAGCTTCCCTGGAACGATATTGAGCCGGATGACAATGCTCAAACGGATGAACCTGCCAAGGTTCCTGAGCATGTCCAAAACTACGTTGATATCTACAAAGCTATCACCGGGAAACCAATGGACAAGAATGAGCTGATACGCCAGTCTGAACGCGTTTACAACTTCCAAAAGGTCTTCTGTATGAGAATGGGCAAAGGCCGCAGAATAGACGATATCCCGCCATACCGTGCAGTCGGACCGGTCACAGAGGAAGAGTATCTCTCCCGCCAGGAACGTTATGACAAAGCCCTTGTTGAAAAGCAAGGTGTTGATCCTCAGAACCTCACAATCAGCGAGAGAATGGCAAAGCTTCGCGAGTATAGAGAATCACAATACCAGCAGTTGGTTGATTCTGTTTACAAACGTAAAGGCTGGACTCCTGATGGTGTACCTACTCCTGAACACCTCAAATCAATTGGTATGGATCTTCCTGAAGTAATGCAGGTGATCCAAAGGTATCTTTAAGCCTAATTCAAAAGTATAAAGAAAGAACCCCGCGCAAGCGGGGTTCTTTCTTATTATCTGGTTTATTTACTTTGCTTTGGGCACCAGCAACTGCTTGAGATGATCTACATAGCTGCTCGCACCACCGGGTCTGTATCCGGTCCGGTTGATCTCAATACCTTCAGAATTAACCAGAACGATCGTAGGATAACCAGTTATCCCAAGGCGTTCTTGTAACTCGTTGTTCTGAGCTCTCTCAGCCTGGCTTTGGTTGTTGACCCTGGGGAAGTCAATGGTCAAGAGTACAAGGTTGTCCTTGGCATAATCTGTGAATTCCTGGCGGGAAAAGACTTCGTTGCGAAGCTTAATACACCAGCTACACCAGTCAGAACCGGTGAAGTTCATCAGGATTGGCCTTCCAAGTTCTTGCGCATAACGCAGAGCTTCCTGATAGTCTGTGATCCATTCGCCCTGACCATAAGCACCAAGAGCTTCATCTATTGTCGGCTCCTGTGGTTCGGGAGGATTCTCCATAGCAGGCTCTGGTGCTGGAGTGCAACCGGCAACCATCACCAATGACAGTAGTAGTATTGTGATGAATAGTTTCATTGTTTGACCTCTTCACCGTTTATATAGACAATAGCTGTAACATCTGAAGACTTCTTCAGCATAGCATTCACTCCACAGTACTGCTCGGTAGAAAGCCTAACCGCCTTCATTACCTTGTCCTGAGGAAGATTCTCACCTTCAAAGAAGAATTTCAGCTTGATGTCTTTATATATTACGGGATGTTCTTCTGTGGAATCAGCCTCTACTTCCATTCGAAACTGATATCCGTTTATCTTCATTTTATCCAGGATAGAAACGACATCCATTCCGGAGCATCCGCTGAGAGCCGAAAGCAGCAATGGCTTTGGCCGGGGACCCTTGTTGAGTCCACCCCACTCAGGATCAGCATCCATAAAGAAATGGTGTCCGTTGACCTCTGTATCAAAGGTCATACCCTCTACCCATTTGGTAACGACTTTAATTGGCATTAGATCTCCACGTATGTTTCTTTGAGTATTTCCTCATACTTATCGACGTAAGTCTTGAAGGCTTTGTAAATATCATCCAGATTCTTTTCAGGGATGCGCTTGATAATCTTCTTCTGATGGTCCACAATAGTCTGTTGACTATTTTCCGCAAGCTTCTTACCTTTTTCTGTAATTATCGCAAACCAGCAGCGGCGATCTTCTTCGGAAGGCTTGCGGGTGACCAGCTTTTTGCTCACCAGATTGTCCATTATGCGAGTCACTCTGCTATGAGAGACATTAAGCACTTTGGCGAGTTCGTTCATATTTGCGGGTGTCTTGATCTGAAAGAGGTAATTCAGAAGGTGACACTCCATCTTTCCTGCCTGCAGACAAGCTTTTTGAGAGTAGTCGATGTCGCTGAGTACAACCTGTAATCTGGTGATCAGCTCATGAAATTTCTCGGGGTAATTTGCCATGGTATTCTCCTTTTTTCTATTTAATAATTCCTAATAATCGATCGATTTTACTACGATCGAAGCCCACGACCGGTTGGTTGTTGATCCATAATTGTGGGACAGATTGCTGTCCTGTCTTGCGGATCATATCTCTAAGCCCGGCGTCATCCCTAGACACATCTATATCTTTATAATTAAATCCTTTAGAGCGAAGATAGTCTTTCACTTTCTTACACCAAGAACAAGTTGGCGTACTAAAAACTACTATGTTGAATCTCATTATTGAACCTCAAACATATATTAACACAATTCACGCAATTCACCAAAACTATTTTTGATGACCTTCCAAATTTTTATGATTGAGGTCATTTACCCTTGTCTATGTGATATACTGGCAGTAAAAAAATTACTTGCCAGTTTGAAGTGACCTGCAAAGCTGTGCAAAAATCTAATCTGGAGAAAGAATGGCTAGTAGCTTCTTTTGCAAAGAATGCGGATATGAAAGTTCCAAGTGGTCTGGCAAATGTCCATCCTGCGGTGCTTGGGACAGCCTCAAAGAAAGCACTGTAGTCGTTGGCAAGAAAGGTAAGCAAAGCGTTGGCACTCAGGCCAAACCGGAAAGAATAGTGGATCTCAAAGCTGCTGCTGTCGAAAGGATAAACACAGGCAGCAGAGAGTTTGATCTCGTTTTGGGTGGCGGAATCGTCCCTGGTATGCTCACTTTGATTGGGGGTGAACCCGGCATAGGTAAATCTACCTTAATGCTACAGCTATCAGAATGGATGGGCAAACTGGGCAAGTCCGTGCTCTACTGCTCCGGTGAAGAAAGTATGGAACAAATACGCCAACGGAGCAACCGACTATCGGTTCACAACGAGAATATCTGGCTGCTTTGCACTAACGATACGGAGCAAATAATTGATCTGGTATCTGACAATAAACCGGGACTTGTGGTAGTAGATTCGATCCAATCTGTATCGATCCCCTCTCTGGATTCGATCCCGGGTAGCGTTACTCAACTCCGTGAGAGCTGCAATCGATTGCTACGTCTTGCAAAAAACGAAAACATCCCAATCTTCCTGGTCGGACATGTCACAAAGGAAGGATTCGTTGCAGGCCCCAAAATATTGGAGCATATGGTAGATACTGTACTCTATTTCGAGGGCGAATTGCGTAATCAATACAAGATTCTGCGTGCAGTAAAAAACCGGTTTGGATCAACCAATGAGATTGGTCTATTCGAAATGACCTCCTCAGGATTGATGGAAGTCCTCGATCCGAATTTCATTTTCCTAAGTACTGAAGGCAACCAAATTGGTAATTCTTATGCATGTATTATGGAAGGTAGCCGCAGCTTCATAATCGAAGTTCAGTCACTGGCGACAGGCTCAAACTACGGCACTCCCCAAAGAGTTGTAATGGGCTTGGAACAGAAAAAGCTCGCTCTTCTTTTGGCTATACTGGAGAAGAACCTCGCTCTCTATCTCAGGAGCAGCGACGTCTTTATCAATCTGACCGGTGGAATACGCACAAACGACCCCAGCCTTGATCTATCCATCCTGGCCGCTATTATTTCCAGCCTCAAAGATGTACCGGTACCGGAGCATTCAGTTTTCATAGGAGAAGTTGGTCTTAATGGCCAGATACGCCCCGTAAGCCAGATGGAACAGCGAATCAAAGAAGCCATAAAGCTGGGGTATGAGAAGATCTACATCTCCGGCTATGCCAAGACCAAGCACAAAACCAAAGTAATAGGACTCCGGGATATCAAGGATCTTTACAAGCTTTTCTAAAGATGCATCGGTGATCTCTGATCCGGATGGTAACTGCTCCCTGCTTGATAGGATGCTTCTATCCTGCATGTATCCTGCTTGAATCCTGCATGAACAACCATGAATGACTTGTCCTGTAATGCTTTAGGATATTGGATTTGAATGGGAGCGGAAGAGGCTTGACACCAAAACCTAATCGCGATAAAAGGGGTATATGGAAACTAAACATATATATTACAGCCTGATAACTGCACTTGTGATAGTGGGATTGTACCACCTTTTTGCCGTAGGTAGATTCAACTATCCTGAGTTTAAACTCAAGGCAGGGCAAGTCTCCGATGCAGAGCTGATAGCCCCCTTTGATTTTCCGATTTTAAAATCCGAGGAAAGACTGCAGCAAGAGAAAAACGAAACAATTGCCAGCCTGAAGAAGCCTCACCGCATATCAGAAGATAAACTGTTTGATGCCAACGCTTTGTTGGATGACTTTTTTCTGGTGGTTCACGATACCCAGGCGATGAATGCTGAGCAACTCAATTTTGCCCTTACAGAAAAGGGCTTCAAGATAAATCCCCAGAATCTGGGACCGCTGCTTACCAGAAACAGAGCCGATGCGCTCTATACGCGCTTGGGACAAGAGCTGGACAAGCTATACAGAAAAGGGATTTATGAATCGATCAGAGGAGATTCTGTCTTGTTCGTTAGTGGTGACGAACTCAAAGAAGTACCCAAAAACAGCTTTAACAGCCTTGAAGAAGCCAGGCAAAAGCTTCAGTCTGCTTTCAACGGAACAGAATACAAAGATATCGTGATCGAGCTCTCCCCCATCCTGGTGAATGCGAATTTGATCCTGGACGATGCGATGCTAACCAGAATATCCGAAGATGCTACCAGACAGATTCAAGATACCGAGGGGATGGTATTACAAAACGAGGTGATCATCCGCAAGAATGCCAGGATAACAGAGGCGGATATGGTAAAGCTGAATTCACTACAAGCTGCTTATCGTAATCGTGAGATCAGCCGGTCTCCTCTCCAGCAACTGATGCTTTCCCTGGGTTTACTGCTGTTTAATTTCATCATCATTCTTGTGGCAAATACATACTATGCCTTTATAGAGCGCAAATCTACGAATAGATTTATGGATTGCCTTCCTCTGAACCTGGGCTTTGTTCTGATTGTTATTTTGAGTCTTTCGAACAATATGCTTTTGGGTTACAGCAATCTGATCATCCCGTTTGCAATGGTAGCATTATCAGCAGCGATTCTGGTGGGAGTAGATTTTGGCATTTTCTACAGCCTCAGCACTCTATTTGTGATAAGCCCCTTTATCAACTGGGAGACTTATACTCCAGTCGTACTGGTGATGACAACTATACTGACCCTGATCCTGATGATCCGCTTTAATGTTTTTCATAATTATCTCAGTATCTGGCTTTACCTACTACTCTCCGGGGCTGTAGTAAACATCTCTTTGGGAATATACAAAAACGATCCCTTGATGACTGTACTTTCGACTACCGGCTATAGCTTCATCTCCTCCAGTATCTCAGTAGCAGGGATACTCTTGATCGTTCCTTATTATGAAAAGAAGTGGCACAGGGCAACCAGACAGACTTTGTTGGAGCTGCTGGATTTTAATCACCCCCTGCTGAAGAAACTAGCTACAGAAGCGGTTGGAACATATCATCACAGTCTGATCGTAGGCAATTTAACCGAGCGTGCAGCGGAAGCCATTGGAGCAAATCCGCTTTTGGCACGGGTGGGTAGCTATTATCACGACATCGGGAAAGTGATAAACACGGATATCTTTACAGAAAACAACGAAGACTCTGATGAAATCCACGACGATATCGAGCCGGAAGACAGCGCTAAACTGATCAAGGGGCACGTCCTGGAAGGCATAGAGATGGCAAGACGCTATAAGATGCCTCAGCCGGTAATAGATATCATTATGCAGCATCACGGAACCAGCCATATCAGGTACTTTTTGGAGCAGGCAAAACGTGAAAACCGTCAGGTTGATAGTACTGTTTTCCAATACCCAGGTCCGCGTCCACAGACCAAAGAAGCTGCACTGGTGATGATGGCTGATATTATTGAATCTACTACCAAAGCCAAGAATATCAAGAGCGTTGAAGATATCGATGCAATTGTAGAACAGACAGTTCAAAGGCTGATCAGAGAAAACCAGTTTGATGAAGCACCAATAACGCTCAAAGAGATATTTATGGCTAAGACGGTAATGGTCCCTATACTGGAAAGTATCTATCGAAAGCGCTTGGATTACCCGGATAGCCCTGCCGATGAAACCGCAAATTGACATTGTAATAGAAGAGGGGATTTCACCCGAATTGGAGCGGATCGAGCAAATAGCCGAGACAATCTGGGAAGAGGAAAGGGTACAAGGTGAATATGAGATATCAATCCTCTTCTGCGGCGATGATAGGATGAGGGAACTAAACCGCCAGTATAGAGGCTGTGACAGCGTTACTGATGTGCTTAGTTTCTCGAGCAAGGCCTTTGATCTCGCGCTTGGGGGACAAGGTGAGAAGTGGATTTGCGATATAATCATTGACACAAAGTACATACAATCACAAAAGGGTTCTAATGGTTATACACAAGATATTGAGGAAGTTCTAATACATTCATTCCTGCATATTCTTGGGTATGACCATATGAAGACTAAAGATAAAGAAAAGATGGAAACAAAAGAAAACTATTACAAGCAGCTATTACAAGGTGTAAGCTAAAGTGGAAGACGGTAAACCGCTTTTAATATTGTCGTTACTAATTCTGTCCGCATTTTTTTCAAGCTCAGAAACTGCCCTCTTCTCCCTCTCCAGGGTTTATCTAAAAAAACTGGAAAACACTACCGGTGCAGGTGGTAAAAGAGTGCTTAAGTTGCTCAGTAAACCGCGCAGACTCTTGATAACACTGCTACTGGGCAATACCTTTGTCAATATCGCATTATCATCCTTGGCTACATTATGGGCTATCGAGATAGCATCGAAAGTGCAAATCTTCTCACTGAGCTGGATGATAACAATCCAGGTAGTCTTGGTCACTATCTTGATTTTGGTATTTGGGGAGATTATTCCCAAGCTGGTTGCCCTTGCGACAGCAGACAAACTGAGTGTTCTTCTCAGCCTGCCTCTACAGATTATTCAAGTAATCTTGTGGCCATTCGTGAGCATCTTCCTCTGGATCAGCCAGATAGTCTCGCGCAAGAACACAACGGATAAACACTTGGGGGCACGCTTTACGACAGAGGAATTCCACAAGTTGATCCAATCTGAGAGCTCAAAGCACAGTCTTGAGGAACATGAGAAGAAAATGCTGGTGGGTTTGTTCAGGTTCAAAGAGGCTGAGATCAGCGAGATATACGTTCCAAGAGTCAAGATAACAGCTATTGAAGAGAACCAAAGCCTGGACGAACTACGAGATCTGATCATCAGCTCCGGCTACTCAAGAATACCTGTTTATCGCGAAAGCATAGACGACATTATCGGAATTATTTATGTCAAAGACTTGCTGCTTTATCCTGATCGCAATAGCATCAAGGATTATATCCGCCCTGCTTGGTTCGTCACGGAAAACATGAAGGTCCAGACCCTATTGAATCAGTTCAAGAGCAAGAAACTGCAAGTCGCAATTGTAGTAGATGAATACGGTGGAACTTCCGGAATTATATCCTTGGAAGACATCCTTGAAGAAATCGTGGGTGAGATCCAAGATGAGTATGATCTGGATGAGAGCCCGGAGATAGTCAAGATCAATGACAATGAATATGATATTTGCGGTTCTTATGGTATTCGCCAATTCAATCATGAATTTGGCACCGATCTCAATACCGAGGAATATGACAATATAGCCCAGTTTTTGCTGGAAAACTTCAACCACGTTCCCAGCATATCGGAGAGCTTTGTATTGGATGATAGGATTACTTTCACGGTATTGGAAAGCGATGAGAAAAGCATCAAGCAGGTGCGCGTATCAATAGCCAAAGAGGATGAGATTTGATCCGTAGGCTGCTGATTGCCTGCCTCCTTTTAGTCTCGATCAGCCTCAATGCCTGGGAGGCTACATATCTAGTAAAGTCTCTCGGAGTGACTATCTCCAGGATATCTCTGAACATTAGTCCTCGCAGGATCAGAGTTAGGGCAAGCACCTCGGGATCTTCATTGGCACCAGCTATGGACAACACATACGTGAGCTACTATGACTCCGGTTATTTGCCAAGCTCTTATAGCAGGAAAGTAATGCAGGAGTCGGACAGGGATTCAGTTTATACTGCATACGACCATCAGTCAGACAGAGCTACTTTATACAGACACAGCACACGACAGAGCAAGCAGTACAGATTACCTGACAATACCAGGGACTTATTCTCGTTACTGGCTTTTATCGCCTCCAACCAGCCCAGCCGTAACACCCGATACACAGTCGATGGAAATGGCAGTATTTGGGATGCGGAAATGGAACTGGTATCGAGCGAGCGAGTGAGAACCAAGATAGGAAGGCTGCTCTGTAAAGAGTATCGTATTTCGCTCACAGGCAGAGGGGTAAGCAAAGCACCTTATGTGGATATGGTCACCAATAATATCCTCAATAGAGATACAGTTTTGAGCCTTTGGATAGCTGAGAATGGGCTGATAGCCCAGGCAAAAGTGAGACGGGGTATCACAACAATGAATTGGGAACTTCAGGAATATCGAAATTGAGGAAGAATACCATTAGTCCAAAGCTGGCAATGTCGGTTGGATGGCTGTCCTTGATTTGGCTTGTGTCGTCCATACCAAGCGATGATCTCCCCGGAATAAAAATTGTAAGTGCGGATAAACTGGCTCATATTGCAGTGTATTTGGTATTGGGCTTATTGGTCAATAATTGGATCAAAGAGATGAGATTGGGCCGCATCAGGATAAACTTGATCTACGCTATCTTGATCCTGCTTGCCGGTCTTGACGAGCAACATCAGGAACTGATCAGAGGCAGGACAGTATCCGTTTATGATCTGCTGGCAAACTGCTCCGGGATTGCTCTGGCTTATTTAGGTACTTTACGTAATGATAGAGTTTCAAGAAGTAAGCGTTAAGCTTGACAATAGGCCGATACTCGATCGGATCAGCTTTGTACTGGAATCCAAGGAAAACTTGGTAATTCTGGGGCGGAGCGGTTCCGGCAAGACTGTCTTGAGCAAGACTCTATTGGGGATTTATCCACCGGCAGAAGGGAAAATCCTGGTTGATGGAATCGATATTGTTCACCAAGATAGAAAAGGTAGCTTGGCACTAAAAGAAAAGTTCGCCATGGTCTTTCAAAATGCTGCTTTACTGGATTCATTTTCAGTGTATCAGAACATCTCACTGCCACTATACGAGCGTCAGTTTGGCACGGAAGAAGAAATCCGTAGTAGAGTTGATCAGTGTCTGGAGATTGTTGGCTTGGTAGAGACCAAAAGTCTCTATCCTGCAGAATTGAGCGGTGGCATGAAGAAGAGAATCGGGATAGCTCGCGCCTTGGCATACAATCCACAATACATCATCTTTGACGAACCTGTCTCAGGACTGGATCCTATGACATCTGCCGAGGTGTTGTATTACATAGGGAAAATAGCTCAAGATAGAAATGTAACCGTTATCACAGTAACACACAATCTCAAGGATCTGGACAAGATATCGGACAAAGTACTCTTTATCGATAACGGTCAGCTTATATACTATGGTGATTTGTCGGACATTGGCAGATCGGACAACGCCTTGATGAGGGAATTTCTGGATTTGTAATGCTGGTAAACAAACATCTCTGGCTGGGTTTCTTGATAGCCACAGCCTGCGTGATATATATAATAGAAAGCCTCATTATGAGGTTTTTACCTATGTCTTTCCTTAGGTTGGGTCTTTCTAACATAATCATCCTGCATCTGGTAACCGAGCATCAGTATAAGCGTGCCTTCGGGGTCAACATAGCGAAATCACTGATCGGGGGTTTCTTTACCTATACATTGATCAGTCCGGCAACAATGCTCTCCATTAGTGGTGGTATTGCAGCCCTGCTTATTATGATGATAGCTCAATCGAGCAAATTGGGCTTTTCGATTTATGGAATCAGCATTGCCGGCGCTGTGGTACACAATCTTACTCAATTGGCTTTAGTTAAATATACGATAATTCCCAATGTGCAAGTTTTTGTATTGACACCTATACTGCTCTTGCTTGGAATGGTCAGTGGAATAGTGGTGGCGTATCTTACGCTCATTTTCAGAGACAAAATTAAAGATTTGAGGCTTACTTAGCTTATGAATAAAAGGAAAAAAGAACGCTGGAATAAAATCCTGAAGTGGTCAGGCTTGGGTGCTTGTGTCTTGATCGGAATGATCATGGGCTTGTTTTGGTTTTACCAGGATGACCTGCCTCCGACCAGTGAGCTCAGAAACTTCACACTGAGAACCGGAAGCGAAGTTTATGACGCCAATGGCAAGATGATCTATCTCTTTGCTTTTGAAAAGAGAAAGCTCGTATCGCTAAAAGAGCTTCCACCCCATTTGATAGATGCGTTACTGGTTACTGAAGATAAGTACTTCTATTCACACTTTGGGGTTGATATTATTGGGAATATCAGAGCTGTAATCATCGATGTAGTGAGAATGGATTTTTCCCAAGGTGCCAGTACAATCACACAACAAATGGCTCGTAATATGTTTCTTACCTTGGACAAGAAAGTCTCACGCAAGATCAAAGAAATCATCTTGGCCTTGAGGATCGAAAGGAGCTTCACCAAGGATGAGATACTTGAAATCTACTTCAACAAAATCTTTTGGGGCGGGCAGATACACGGATTGGAAACAGCTTCGCTCTATTACTTCGGAAAGCATGCCAGGGACTTGAATGTAGCCGAATCTGCTATGCTGGTGGGGATGATACAACGTCCGAACTATTATAGCCCGTTGAAGAATCCGGAAGCTGCACTGAATAGACGAAATTCTGTCTTGAAGAGAATGTACAAGTCCAAGAAGATCACGGAAGAAGAATACAACGATGCCATAGCTTCACCTATAATTACCGATCCTTCCGGAATGCAACGATTTGCCAATGATTACTTCATCGACCATATCAGAGTTCAGTTGGAACGCAAGTACGGAACTGACAGGCTGTTTGAAGGCGGCTTGAAGATTTATACAACATTGGATCCTGATCTTTCTGCCTATGCTGATTCCACCCTCAATAAATACCTTACACAGATAGAGAACAGCAGAGGATTTAGAATAAAGTACTCTCAAACCTCCAGAGATGCTTATGACATAGACACTCGCTATATTCAGGGTGGTCTGGCCTTGATAGAAAACTCGACCGGGCATGTGAAAGCTCTGATCGGGGGAAGAAACTTTGTTCACAGCAAGTTTAACAGGATGACACAGGCAAGAAGACAGCCGGGTTCATCGATAAAACCTATTTACTACACTCTGGCAGTGGAAAAAGGCTATACTCCATCTACGATTATCAACGATGCCCCTCTTACGGTGGGCACCGGTGAGGGTACTTGGACGCCTAAGAACTTCTCCAGAGGTTACTATGGCTATACCCGGATGCGTGTGGCATTGCAGCACTCATACAATGTCTGGGCTGTAAAATGCGCCATGGATATTGGTTTGGATACAATGAGCGACGCCTTCCGCAGATTCGGAGTAGGCGGAGATGTTACGGATTTCTCTGCCGCATTGGGTTCTTACGAGGTAGTCCCGATAAAACATATAGCAGCATATACCACATTCCCCAATGGCGGCTTCAGAGTGATGCCATTGATGATCACAAAGATAGAGGACGATAAAGGCAGAGTCCTGGAGCGCTTCTCTCCCCAAAGATCCAGGGTCTGCAGTGAAGAAGTGGCGTATATCATGACTTCTATGCTGCAATCTGTGGTTTCTGGCGGAACCGGCGGACAAGCTATGCAAGGATATCACTGGGCAGCAGCAGGCAAGACAGGTACTTCTGAGGACCATCGTGATGCTTGGTTTATCGGATTTAACAAACGGTTTACACTGGGTATCTGGTTGGGCTTTGATAGCAATCAAGCCATGGCCGCCAGCGGAGGCAGTTCCCCTGTAGCTACTCCAATTTGGGGACAAATCATGACCAGAGCCATTAGAAACGATAACAACAAGCGCTTGCCAAAAGCCAATGACGAGAGGTATACGTTTAGCCGACCGGCAAAGATAATAACAAGACAGATCAATCCCAGAACCGGTTTTGTTATAGATTCCGGTGGTATTGAAGAGGTCTTTATTGAGGACAATATCCCTCAGGCCGTATCAGACTCTCTTAGGTTGAATTTCTACCCAACAGGATACACATTCCAAGATGATTTCTCATCAGACAAACCTAAACGAGGTCAGGACTGATGAGTCTGAAAGAAATTCTCTTCTACATACTATTCGCGCTGGTTTCAGGTGGATTTGTTACCTACATATACTTCTGTATCCGGTTCTACTTCGGGTATAAATACTACAAACCAACACTCTCATATACCAAGAAGACAGTTTCGGTGATCATCGTAAGCAGAAATGAAGCAGATAACTTACGTAAGCTATTGTTGATCTTGGTAAATCAGAACTATCCCAAGAATCTCTACGAGGTCATAGTGGCAGATGATGACTCTGAGGATGATACCGAAGAAGTAGTCACTGCGTACAAAGACAACGAGGTCAGTGTTCGCTATATGCACATATTGGGGAGAGAAAAGGCTATCTCTCCAAAGAAACAAGCCCTTGAAAAGGCTATTCATGCCAGTAACGGCGAACTCATCCTCACAACCGATGCTGACTGCATTGTAACAACCACATGGATCGAGAAAATGGTTGAAGCCTTCGCTGATGATGTATCCATGGTTGCAGGCTATTCAAGAACTCAACTCAACGACTGGTCCAATGAAAGCTTGGTGCACAAGTATGAGCACTTTGACTTCGCCGCTACCTATATGGTATTGGGCGGCGGATACACAATTGGTAGAAGTTGGGCTTGCATAGGGCAAAATCTCGCGTATCGACGTGCTGCATTTGACGACGTAGGCGGATTTGACCAGATTCGGCATTTGATCTCAGGCGATGACGTAAACCTAATGCAACTCATGCGCAGAAAAGGTCACAAGATCATCTTTAACTTCAATCCAAAGTCTTACGTATATACTCGTCCCGTAGAGAGCTGGAAGAAGCTGGTGAATCAGCGCAGCCGCTGGGCTTCAAATATGAAGTATCAGCTCAAGTTTGACCCAGAATTCTTCTTTATTCTGCTATCAATGGGGCTGATGTATTGGGGTGGAGTCCTCATGTTCATCTTTAGTTGGAAGATTGCTCTCTCCATAATGATCTTCAGGTGGACTGTGGAAAATGTCTTCCTGTCATACACAAGGAAGCGCTTTGGCGTTGGGAATGAAATGGCTTGGTTTTATCCAATCTGGTTTGTGATACAGACCTTCTTCCTGGTGTTCACGATGGTTTTGGGGCAATTCAACCTGTTTAGCTGGCATGGCAAGAAACCCTATAGAAGGAGTCAATCCAATGAAGCTGCTGCTATTTGATGATAGGCTGAGAGAAAACTTCTTCCCGCTTACCCATACCAGATTTACGGGTGACTTGCGATGTGGCGCTCTGAAGTTGAGGCAACGCTTGGAAGCTCTGTTAACTGACGACGAAGTAACGTTCCTGATTGACGAATCACTGGTAGATTTGTACACAGATCGTCATCCTGATTGGCAGATAAACTGCATCGAACCCGGTGACAAGCTCTATGTCAATTGCCTCACGAAGTATAGCCCGAGTTTGATGCACAAGATCAAGCATTTAGATCAGGAGCATGCTTTAGTCCAAGGCGATACGATCGTGGCGATCAGGACATCAGAAGATTACAATCCTTTGACAAAAGATATTACTAACACGTATCCCAATATAACGATAGAGATCGTTTCCGACGCGCTCTATATGCATCCGGCAGATCTAATCCACGATAACGGCAGGATGATCACTTTCGATTTCGATCAGTTCTTCTCTGACAAAGACAACAGCTTTGAGACTGAGCCCGGTGCCACAATCCTAAATCCTTACAATGTATGGTTGGGTGAGGGTGTAGAATTGAAACCCGGCGTGATCATCGACGCCTCTGATGGTCCTGTTATCATCGATAATGACGCAAAGTTGATGCATAATGCTGTAGTAATCGGTCCCGCCTACATAGGCAAAAACAGCATAATCAAGATTTCAGCCAAAATCTACGAAAACTGCTCCATCGGCCCTGTCTGCAAAATTGGCGGAGAGCTTGAGGCTTGCATAATCCAAGCTTATACCAACAAGCAACATGATGGCTTTCTGGGCCACTCATACCTCGGTGAGTGGATTAATCTGGGAGCAGATACCAATAACAGCGATCTGAAGAATACTTACAAGAACGTAATGATGCACTCATACGTAGCTCAGAGCCCCTATAACACCAATACAATGTTCATGGGATGCGTTATCGGAGATCATGCCAAGCTGGGAATAAACTCCACCATCAACACAGGTTGTGTAATCGGAACAGGTTCAAACTTATGGGGACGTGACCTGATCTCCGGCTACATTCCGGAGTTTTCCTGGGGTGAAGCTTCGCAGCTTCAAGCCTACATAATAGACGCCTTCCTTGCCACTGCTCAGCTTGTAAAACAACGCCGTAACCTCAAGCTGACTGATCCGGAAAAATCACTATACACTAGTATTTATCATAGATTCCAGGAGATTTAATGAACGATTATATAGAAGTAGAATTCCGCTCCGGACGCATGGGATACTTCCAAAATGCCGCCAATATACCGGTTAATCCGGAAGACTTGGTAATTGTGGAAGTAGAGCGCGGAGAGGATATAGCACAAGTAGTCCATATGTCCATCCCAGCCGCAGAGTTGGATGATCAACTGACCAAGGGAAAGCTCCTCAATATCAAACGAATTGCTACCGAAGAAGATCTCGGCAAGCTGAGCAACTTAGGCTTTGAGGAAGAGAAAGCATCCAAGACATTTCTGGATATCCTGGAGCGTTATCCCTTTGAAATGAAGCTGATTGAAACGATATACCAGTTTGATGGCAACAAACTCACATTCTTCTTTACGGCTGATGGAAGAATCGACTTTCGTCAGTTCGTTCGCGAATTGGCCTTGGTATTCAGAACACGCATCGAACTGCACCAGACCACCGGCAGGGACGAAGCAAAGCGCTTGGGTGGATTTGGCATGTGTGGCCTGCAATACTGCTGTGGCAGCTTCCTGAAACACTTTAATCAAGTTACTATCAAGATGGCAAAAGACCAAAATCTTGCCGGCAATCTATCCAAGATATCCGGTCCCTGTGGCCGTCTGCTTTGTTGCCTGAATTTCGAAGAAGACTTCTATGTCGAAGAAGCTCGAGATTTTCCGCTGGTCGGCACCTGTGTCAAGATGAATGGTACACGTATGATCGTGCTCCGAAATGACGTCATTAACAAGAAGGTTACTCTTACAAACGATAACCAAGAGCTTACCGAGATTGGTCTTGAGCAATTTGCCAGCTTGGAACTTGTCAGTAAGCCTGCTATTGAACAATGCTGACGAATATCTATCAGATACATCCAGAAATACTTGCTTCGGAGATTAGCAAGGAATTCAAATCCTATAGAGCTAAACAGGTATTGGATTGGCTCTACGGAAAGTTCACATACCTCCCGGAGGAAATGACCAATCTACCCAAAGAGCTCAAAGAGTGGCTGCTCAAGCACTACTCGCTCAGCCTCCCCGAGATTGATCTGAAACTCGTTTCCTCTGATGGAACTGTGAAATACAGATTAAAGCTGGCTGATGGTGCTTTGATCGAGATGGTCATCATCCCGGAGGATAATAAGAGAACTCTTTGTGTATCATCACAGGTAGGATGCTCCCGAAACTGCTCATTTTGCGCTACCGCAAAGATGAAGCTAAAAAGAAATCTTGAAGTGTTTGAGATAATCGGACAGATAATCCTGGCCTGTCGGGAGCTTGCCCCTGATCGCCTAACAAATATAGTCTTTATGGGTATGGGCGAGCCAATGGATAATCTGGATAATCTGATCCAGACACTTATCCAGCTTCAATCTGAAACCGGCCTGAGCTTTAGCCCCCGGAGAATAACCGTCTCTACCTGCGGAGTAGTACCAGGAATCAAGAAGCTCGCAGATCTGGGTATCAAGACCAAACTGGCTGTCTCGCTCAATTCCGCCCTCAATACCAAACGCACCGAAATGATGCCGATTAATAACAGCTATCCTCTCCCCGATCTCAAGCAATCGCTGCTCTATTTCCGTAGGAAAACCAATTTCCGCATTACTTTCGAGTACATCCTGATACCGGGCGTCAACATGGATACTGCTGATATCAAAGCATTGGCAGCTTATGTAAACGACATCAGTTGCAAAGTTAATATCATACCCTTCAATCCCAGCCCCGGCAGTCCTTGGCGAGCACCCAGCCAAGAAGAAATCGAGCAGTTTATGAGTAAAGCGATGATTATCAAGCAAGCTATTACTCTCAGGAAAAGCCGAGGTAAAGACATTTCGGGTGCCTGTGGTCAACTGGTCGCAAAAGTATAGGAGAAAAGATGAAAACAATAGCTCAAATCGCCAAAGAACTATTCGGAGATTCACACCCCTGCGCTTGCGGTGGAGGACACGAGATATGCTTGAAATGTGCCGTCTGCAGAGCACATGAACCGGACAGAATCTACATAGAAAGAGATGGCTTGGCCTCTACTATCGATGCAACGGTACTCAAAGCCCAAGCTACAGATCATGATGTTAGAGAGCTTTGCGCTCTGGCGAATAAGTACCAAACCGCATCTGTCTGTATTAATTCGCATTTCATCGAACTGACTGATAAGCTGCTAAGCGGCACTCCTGTTACTTGTACTGTAATCAATTTCCCTCTGGGATCTGGCTCCACCGAAGCAATCCTGGCAGAAGCCTGTGCAGTGATCAAAGCCGGCATCTCCGAGCTTGATATGGTTCAGAATCTCCCTGCCCTATTGGATGGACACTATAATGAAGCCGAAGAGAGTATCTCATTGGTGGCAGAGCAGTGTATATCACAATCAGTCTTACTGAAAGTGATCCTTGAGACCTGCTACTTGAATCGTGAGCAGATCATCATAAGTTGCTTACTTGCAAAGAAAGCCGGAGCGCATTTTGTGAAGACATCCACCGGTTTTGGCACGGCTGGAGCAACTGCGGAAAATATTGCATTGATGCGCGAAACCGTTGGCCCCAAGCTCGGAGTCAAGGCATCCGGTGGTGTCCGCACCAAAGAACAAGCTTTGCAAATGATAGCATCGGGAGCCAATCGTATCGGAGCATCAGCAGTAAAAGAGATATTGGAAGCATAGCATGCAAATACAAATTGCCGGTTTCAACATAGACAAAAGCCTGATTGACAAGCTCAATACCGAGCTGGCTACTCCGGAAGTCATTTCCGCAGCTTACGCCAGAATCAGCAGAAGCAGCAAAAACGTTACCGAGCTTCGTACCGAAGCAATGGAAGAGCTTGCCAAAGCCAGAGCATCCAATGATAGAATAATCTTTGAGATGGGACATTCATCCATTGCAGAGCATGCCGTCTTCAATATAGATATTATAGGAATATCCCGTATCTTGGCTGAACTGATTCAATCAGTACGATTGGCTTCATTTACGGAGAAGTCGCAACGCTATGTCACTCTTGAAGAAGATTTCGTAATTCCCAAAGAGCTTGATGATCCCAAGCTGAGCTGGCACAAAAAGCGCTACATAGCATATTGCAAACAGCTTTTTGCTGAATATCAGGATAGTTTTAATCAGCTCCTTGTCCATTACAAAAAGAGATATCCAAAGCTGAGCCAAAGAGATCTGGAAGGCAAAGCCAAGGAAGATGCCAGATACATCCTCCCGATGTCAACCAAGACTCAAATGGGTATCACCATCAATGCCCGCAGCTTGGAAAATCTGCTTCGGAAGCTCTACCACAGCTCCTTGCAAGAAGCCAAAGAGCTTTATAGACTGCTCTATACAGAAGTTAGTAAGATCAGTCCATCCTTGATCCGTTATACTGAAAGCGCAGGTATCAATCCCAAGCTGAGTGACAATAACTTTTTTATTCATAACTGGGAGGAACCACTCAGTATAGAAATGCCTGTCAAGGTGATCTCTTTCACACCTGAACCGGATGAACTGATTCTGGCCGCAATGCTATCCGAAACCATGTATTTTGGTATTGAAGACATTAGAAAACACATCCACGAGATGTCCTGGGACAATCAAAATGAGCTCTGGAACGCCGTGTTTGAAGGAATCCAGGCCTGGCACAAGATGCCTCGGGCTTTTGAACTTGCTGTATTCTCATTTGAGATAATGATGTCCGAATCTTGCTGGGCTCAATTCAAGCGCCACAGGATTGGTACTCTTATCAAGGAGAACGGTTCACTCCCCGGCCACGTTTATCCTGAAGTGATCGACAAAGTGAAGAGAGCTCCAATCTGGGAGAAACAGATAGAGAAGGTTCATTATCTGCATGATCAAATCTACTTTCACAATGAAGAAGCTGCTCGCTATCTGAGGATGAATACCGATACAGTAAAGATTATAGCCCAGTTTAACCTTAGA
Organism: uncultured Candidatus Cloacimonadota bacterium; assembly: GCA_964433815.1. Classification (GTDB taxonomy): domain Bacteria; phylum Cloacimonadota; class Cloacimonadia; order Cloacimonadales; family Cloacimonadaceae; genus PHBP01. The sequence goes on along the minus strand of CAYSSP010000014.1, from coordinate 271 downwards.
GAGATCTACCATTTCGTCCGTCTGCGCTCTGATGCGCATGCCCAGGATGAGATCCGTAATCTCTCAGAGATCATCAGGCAACACGTTCGCGTCTTTGCTCCCTTAGCTTCCAGATACCTCTGCGGCAAGAGTGAATTCTGCTTTAATGATTGACAGATAAAGCGTCTTTAAGATTTATGCACATTGATATTAGCGTCCCTGTAGCTCAGCTGGATAGAGTGGCACCCTCCGAAGGTGAAGGTCAGGCGTTCGAATCGCCTCAGGGACGCCA